>NZ_CP017941.1 GCF_002764115.1 Phyllobacterium zundukense
ATTAGACTGGCGTGACTTCAATTCACTTTGAAGCCACTTGCCGACGAATCCGTTGGCGCCGGTTATGAGAATACGATGTTCAAACGACGTGCCTGCTGTCATTTTTTAACACTTTTCGAACAATTTGAGTTTACTTGCTGAGCCGCTTCAAATCCGCTTCGACCATCTCGGTGATCATTTCTTCGAGCGAGATTTTGGGTTCCCAACCAAATGTGTCTTTCGCCTTTTTTGGATTGCCTAGCAAGACATCCACTTCCGCTGGCCGGAAGAGTGTGGGATCGATGACGAGGTGGTCGTCGATGTATAAACCCGCATGGCCAAATGCGATCTCACACATATGGCGGACGGTCGTGGTACGGCCCGTCGCAATGACATAGTCGTCAGCAACGTCTTGCTGCACCATCATCCACATGGCGCGGACGTAGTCCTTGGAATGACCCCAGTCGCGCTTCGCATCGATATTGCCAAGGCGCAGTTCCTTGGCCAATCCAAGCTTGATGCGCGCGACGGCATCCGTGACCTTGCGTGTGACGAACTCGATCCCCCGAAGCGGGGATTCATGATTGAATAAAATGCCGCTGGATGCGTGAAGGCCAAAGCTTTCACGATAGTTGACGGTGAGCCAGTGACCATAGAGCTTGGCTACGGCATAGGGTGAGCGTGGATAGAAGGGTGTGGTCTCGGACTGCATCGGTTCCTGAATAAGTCCATACATCTCCGAGGACGAGGCCTGGTAGAAACGGGCATCGGGCTTTTCAAGCCGAACCGCCTCAAGAACGTTGGTGACGCCGAGAGCAGTAACCTGACCCGTTAAAAAAGGCTGCTGCCAAGACGACTTGACGAATGATTGAGCGGCGAGATTGTAGACCTCGTCAGGTTTGACATCCCTCATCGTTCGAATGAGGCCAGAAAGGTCAAGCAAATTGCCATCAATGATCCGGACATCGCCCTCGATCCCGAGCCATTCGAGCCGGGTCAAGTTCACGTCAGAGGTACTGGAACGTCGTGCCAGACCATAAACCTCATAGCCTTTGTCCAATAGGAGCTGTGCAAGATATGCACCATCTTGCCCCGTTATACCTGTTACCAATGCTTTCTTAGCCAATTGATCTCTCCGTCGTCGGTAATTTCGCGTAAGCGAAAAGTAATGTCCCAGTTGAACCAGATGGTGCTGCCAATCCTGAATCTGAAATCTATTCTCGTCCGTATACGTCCTCGAACCGGACGATGTCATCTTCGCCGAGATAGTCCCCGCTCTGCACCTCGATCATCACAAGGCGCATGATTCCGGGATTTTCAAGGCGATGTTTATGCCCGCAGGGAATATAAGTCGATTCATTCGTGTTAAGAATGAGTTCTTGTTCGCCATTGACGACTTTCGCCGTACCGCTGACCACTACCCAATGTTCTGACCTGTGATGATGCATTTGAAGGCTCAGGCTGGCGCCAGGTTTGACCTCGATGCGTTTGATTTTGAACCTCTGACCCTCCTCAAGGGTTGTATAGGTGCCCCACGGCCGATGAACCGTTCGATGCAGGCTATGCGCCTCGTGGCCGCTTGCCTTTAACTGCGCAAACAACTGCTTCACGTTTTGGGCATGATCCTTGTGCGCAACCAGGACGGCATCGGCGGAATCAACAATCACCAGGTCCTGGACACCGACAGTGCCGATCAGCCGTTCACTACTTTGGATGAAGCAATTCTCTGTCTCGATAAGCATAGCGTCACCATTGATCCGGTTTCCCGACCCGTCAGGCTCGATCAGCTCGGAGAGCGCATTCCATGAACCGATATCGGTCCAGCCGATGTCGCAGCCAACCATGGCAATATGTTCGGCCTTTTCGAGTACCGCGTAGTCGATGGAATTCTTAGGAACCTGCGCGAACAAATCGCGATCGAGCGCCACCTGGGTTCCACTTACTGCATTCGATTGGTGTGCGGCGAGTAGGCTCTTGCGGCATTGATCGAGGATTTCCGGGCAATGCTGCTGCATCAATTCGACCATGGTCCCCGCCGAAAAGCAGAACATTCCCGAGTTCCAGTAGAATTTACCGGAGGCGATATACTCTTTTGCCCGCGCAACGTCCGGTTTTTCGACGAAGCGGACGACATCTTGCCCATCCGCTTCGATATAGCCATAACCGGTCTCGGGATAATTGGGATTGATCCCAAACGTAACCAGGCGCCCGCGTGCGGCAAGTTCAATTGCTTCCACGGCAGCAGCCCGAAAGGCGTCGAGATCGCGGATCATGTGGTCGGCAGGGAAAAGGACGATGATCGCATCGTCGCCATAGGCCTGCTGGACATGGAGCGCAGCGATCGACGTTGCAGCTGCCGTATCGCGCCCCATAGGCTCGAGCAGGTAGGTGCATGCAATGCCTGACGCGTTGATCTCCCGGTACTCATCCTCAGTCTTGAAGAAAAGTTCGCGATTGGTAATGGTCAGGATCTGCTCTACGTCCGGCAGTAAAGCTGCGCGCAAAAACGCGTGCTGAAGCAGGCTCTTGCCATCAGCTAGCTTGATAAACGGCTTTGGATGCGCTTCGCGCGACACAGGCCACAACCGTGCACCAGCACCGCCGCTCATAATCGTCGGTATAATCTTCATCTATTGTCTAACTCCATGACATCTTCTGCGCGTTTCAAAGCCCATTGCAAAAGAAATTCGGCACGTTCGTCATAGTCCGCTTCAGCATAGCAACGCAATTCTGGTGCGTTGCCAGAGGCACGAAAATGGACTACCTCACCCGTCGCAAGAACGGTCCTGATGCCGTCAATAGCATCATATTCGCTGATCGCTCCCAACCGCGAAAAGAAATCGTCTCGGTGACGTTCATTGCCCAGGCTCTGCAGGAACGGTCCGCTTACCGTTGCTTCCACATGCTCGATACGTCCGCTACGCGTGAAACGCTGTGGCAGGCTGTCCAGCAACTGCGACACAGCAAGGGCCTCTTTTGCCGCCATCCCGAGCACAGCGAGTATGGGCAGTAGGGCATCGCGTATTGGCAGCGCGTCAACTTGCCTGCCATCCGCAAGGATGGTGGAACCCAATAGTACGCCCCCATTGGCTTCAAAGCCCACGACGCGACGGAAATTGTCTCGGATCGCCTTCGCCATTCCTTCAATGACATAGGGCGATCCCACCTTCGTCCGATATACTTTCGTAAACAGGCCACTGAGTTCGACAGCTGTATTGGACGTTACGGGCGTTACAACAGCATCCGCACCCAAGAAACGGGCTGTCAAAAGGCCAACGCTGTCGCCTCGCAGGAAAGTACCGCGGTCGTCCGCAATAAGCGGTCTATCTGCATCACCATCGGTTGAGACCAATGCGTCAAGGTGCCATTTTCTGCTCTCTGCAGCGAATGCAACGTCCTCGGGGCGCAATGCCTCGGTATCGAAAGGGACGAAAACATCCGATCGTCCTAGAGCGATCACATCGGCTCCCAACTCCTCCAAAACACCAACAATTAAATCGCGGGCCACAGAGCTATGCTGATAGACGCCGATACGTTTTCCTGCCAAAGCATTTGGCTGAAGCACACCCACACAGCGCTCGGCATAGCCCTCACTCGCGACATGCGCGATCTCGAGTTGATTGGCCTGGGAGACGGATTCCGGAGCCTTCATAAGCAACGACGATAGGATACCCGCTTCGTCTGCCTTATCAATCTCGCCGTCAGGCCTATAGAACTTCAGACCATTGCGATCTGCCGGAATGTGGCTGCCCGTAACCATTATGGCGGGAGCTTTAAGCTTTAGCGCATCGGACAGTTCAGTCACCAGACCCCGCAGGCCACTCGTTCCAAATTTCAATGTACTCATTGTGTAACCATATACGGTGCAAGCTTTTTATTGAGTGGCACATATGCTTCACGACATTGGCGCCAACCGGAGACATTACAGCTTGGGCCGTTTATTCTTTTTGAAAGGCCATTACAACCACCACAAGGAAGTTTTGGAGCAGACGGCGCTTGGCGCCGAGCTCAAATTCTCCCTGTAAGTACCCGCCATCACTCGTATGTCCACAATACGTTTGACCATCCCCGATTGTTCAAGCTGAAATTATGGATCGGTGAAATTGTCCAAAAGGCGCATGCTATCAGCCGATGTGATGCCCTGGGTTACGGTAGACTCGGCGTTTTCGTTGTGTTCTCCTAGGAGGATAAAAACAAGGCTGTAAAAGCAGAGGAGTCGTTCATGGCGAACACCATTGAAATCGAACCCAGTGAAGCGATCACAATCCAACGCGAAAAAGATAGCTGCGCAGTCAAGACTGTAAAACCTGAGAATATGCCAAAGGAAGATCAAATCAATTATGATTTGGCGCCATTGGATGGTCCTGTGATATATTTGACGCACACGGTCAGCAACTGATTTAAAACTCTGCCAAACCTGTCGTGGGGCGATACATGATCGCGCCCCCTGCGCGGACTTTGTTGATAGCCTGTTACTCCAACTATCAAAGCAAGCACTCGCAGAGCACTGCGTGCCGACTTTTCTAATTGGGAGCTTGCGTCATCGCATTAAAAGACGAGCGATATCCCAAGCGTAATTCTCCGTGCCCTTCCCCGGGCAGACCCCTTGACAGACTGGGTGCGATTGATCACCTAGCGGACAATCCAGCCAACGACACTCAATTTGCCGACTTGTTTCTGCAGCGTATGTGCCGGAGAATCGAGGCTTTCCGCGAACGTCTCTCCCATATACCTTTTAGGCCAGCGTTGCGAAAAAGAAGTGTTCCAAAATATGCTCAAACGATTGGCAAATCTCATTCCCGAAAAACGTGAGCATCGAGGCAACTGGAATTTGGTAGTTTCCGTCTATTCTCGGTTGTCGCGCATTAAGAAACCAATCGGTCAAATATTCAAAAAGCACTTGCTTGGGCGGCTGAAGCCCCTTCCACGTCGAAAGGGCATTCTGTTCATAGGGTATGTGCAAGCAGGACTTGGTTTGGCGGAATCATTGCGAGGTATGATTAGAGCGGCCGCCAATCGAGGATTGGAGTTTGGTATCTATCCATACAGGGTCGGGGTAGAATCGCGCATCGTCGGGGACTTCATGCCTGAGCTATACGATCACAAGCATCGATACGATATTAACATTATTGAGTTGGCGGTGGACCAGGTGCCCATGGTGTTCAGGTCAGTCGATCCACGACACCTGGCCGGCAGCTACAATATTCTGCGAACATATTGGGAGCTTTCTAAGGCTCCTCAAGAATGGGCAGCGATGTTACATGGGATTGATGAAATTTGGGCACCCAATCAATTTGTCTACGATGCTTTCAAGGACATTTTTACCGGTCCAATTACTATCATTCCTCCGTGTGTTATTATTGAAGATGCAGACTATCCAGATCGCGCTGCATTGGGGATGGATAGTGGGCGGTTTTACTTCCTTTTTTCATTCGATTACTACTCATCGCCTTATCGAAAGAATCCCCTAGGGGTCCTCGAAGCATTCCAAACGGCCTTTCCCGATCCCAAGGAGAATGTTGGTTTGATATTAAAATCAACAGGCGCTGAAACTCATCATCCTGAGATAAAAGAGAGAATTCGATTTGCTGCAGAGGCTGATGCAAGAATTAGAGTTATAGACAGAACTATGGAACGCAACGAGGTATTAGGCTTGATCCGAGCTTGCGACTGTTATGTCTCTCTGCACCGCGCCGAAGGCTTTGGACTCGGTATGGTAGAAGCGATGAGCTTCGGAAATGTTGTCATTGCAACAAACTATTCTGGAAGTACGGATTTCCTTTCTGAGGATACAGGCTATCCTGTTGCTTATGAATTGAGACCAATCGAGCCAAATGAGTATGTGTGGGCGAAGGATCAATTTTGGGCGGAACCCAACTTGGAGTCTGCTGTTAAGGCGTTTAGACTTGCTTTCACCGATACTTGTGTCCGGGAACGTAAAGCCGCCGCCGGCAAAATTCTCGTCGGTCGTAAGTACGGCATGGCGTCGGTAGGCGCAGAAGTAGAAAAACGCCTCAATGAAATTACTTCGATAAGGTAGTCTCCCTTTGGCTTACAATGGGCGATATTGTTGGCACTGCAGGTGACCCGAACATTATTCTTGAACTCCGACTTTAGAAATGGTCGTTAAGCCTAGCAAGCATATATCAAAAGGGAATGACAATCCCACGGAATTAATGGCTGAAACGCCGCAAGTCACTTGCATTGCTCTTGGGAAGTAGTTAATGCGACCAGCCCGCGTGTCTGCACTGGAGTTCTTGTGATCTACAAAGTGATGAACAAAGTGGCGATCCTTCCGCTGCGGAGGTTTGTGCGATTTCTCTACCACGATTTAAGAGTATTCAAAACCTGGTCGGAGCGTCGATTGTTGTCAAAACACTCGATAATCGAATACCACGTTGGAGAGAAAACAAACGCCGCTGGAGACGTCTACGCGGTTTACCTTATCTGGCAGCCAAAGCAGTTGCCGTGGTATGTGAAGAACGCATTATCGGCCTTCAATGAACTGGGCATCAATGTGATTGCGGTGGTCAATCACACCTTGAACGATGAGCGTTTGGCCGAACTTAAAAAGCACTGTGCCCACCTTCTCATTAGGGACAATGCTGGATTTGACATTGGGGGTTACAGGGATGCTACGCTCTTTATAAAAGACACCCTGAGACCCAGCCGCGTCTGCTATCTCAACGACAGCATCTATTGTTTCAGAGAAGGTCTCACAGAATTATTCAAAAAATTGGCAAATTCCACTGCTGATATCGCTGCTCCATTCGAAAACCACGAATACACTTACCATATTCAATCGTTCTGCTTCAGTGTAAGCAATCGAATTTTCCGTAGTGAAGAATTTCAAACTTTTTGGCAGAACTATCTTCCGGTCAATTCCCGGCTTTGGGCGATCGACAATGGCGAAAAGGGCTTATCAAGCGCCATCGTTCCAATAGCCGAGAGCGTCGATGTCGTCTATACGCCCGATCATTTGCGGCCTTATTTGCTTGGCCTATCGCTCGATGAATTGCAAAGGCTCAATCGTTATCTCCCGAGATTGGTACGCCGAAAAGATGGCGAGTTCGAAAAACTATCGAAGCCGGAGCTTGTGGACGAGCTGTGCAAGTTGGTGGCAATTCGTTCTCAAATCCATACTGGCGCATTCCTTTATCAGCGCTTTATGGGCTGTCCGTTAATGAAACGAGACCTCTACTATCGACTGCAGTTCGGCCTTAACGAAATCGAACAGAATCTAAATGACGCTCGAGCCGATGATCATTTCAACGACATCCTTGCCGACATGCAACGCAAAGGCACTGGTCGTGATCTGTCGTACTGGAATATGGTCAAGTTTGCAGAAGGGCTCCTTTAGAGGCAGCGACAATTGTATTCGTTTCGTAAGCGTCCGGTCAGACCTTATGAAAGCTCCCAGACACGTTCCACGGCAATAGTTCATCGACCCTATTGATGGGGTGATCGGCAATGCGGGTGAGGACGTCGCGAAGCTAGGCCTCCGGATCGAGACCGTTTAGCTTTGCCGTTTCGATCAGCGACAGGATGGCGGCAGCCCGTTCCCCGCCCTTGTCCGATCCGGCGAACAACCAGTTTATTCGCCCGAGGGCGATCGGCCGGATCGCCCTCTCGGCAGCATTGTTGTCGATCTCGATAGTGCCGTCATCGAGGAAATGGCAGAGCGAGTTCCAACGGGCAATCGCATAGCGGATCGCCTCCGCCGTGTTGGCCGAACGCGGCAATTCCAGGAGCATCTTGTCCCACCACCGCCTGAGCGCCTCGATCTTCGGCTTGGTTTGCTTCTGACGGACGGTCTTACGCTGGTCCGGCGGCGCTCCACGAATGGAATTCTCGATGTCGTAGATTTGGCCCATCCGGATCAGCGTTTCCTCGGCAATTGGATGGCTTCCAGAACTGGTGGTGAGATCGAAGAACTTGCGGCGGACATGCGCCCAGCAAGCCGACTCCTGGATCGACGCGGGTTCGCCGACCTTGGTTGGCTGGTAGAGGTCGCGGAACCCCACATAGCCATCGGCGTGCAGCGTTCCCGAGAAACTTGCGAGGTGGGCTTTTGGATGCTCGCCTTTGCGATCCGGACTGTAGAAGTAACAGACTGCAGTCGGATTATCGTCTCCCCAGGGACGGCCGTCGCGAACGTAGGCCCACAATCGCCCGGTCTTCGTCTTGCCCTTGCCAGGTTCCAGCACCGGGACGGGCGTGTCATCGCCATGCAGGCGGCTGCCGGCGAAGACATGCTCGCGCACCTTGGCGACGAGCGGTTCGAGCAGAGTGCTCACCTTGCCGATCCAGTCCGCCATGGTCGAACGGGACAGATCGACGCCTTCACGCGCATAAATCTCCGACTGCCGATAGAGCGGAAGATGGTCGCAATATTTGGCGACCAGCACATGCTCGACAAGCCCTGGTCCTGGCTTGCCGCGCTCGATGGGCAGGGACGGCATCTCTGCTTTGACGCGAGATGGAATGGCAATATGCATGGCGGCGTTTGCGGTCTGCTCCGCATTTTTTCCCCACTCTCTTAATGACAGATCGCAACTCCTTCTCGACACTTCCGTGAGATGAGACGTTAATCATTGGAGGCATCGCGAGGTCGCCCGATCCAAGCCCAGACTCCGGAAGAGATTCGTCGCGCAAACTGCTGTCGAACGACTCGACTTCTAGGTTGCGGTCGTCTATGCCCGTGGGTAACCTAATGCGAACGATTCACACTTTGCTTAGAGACTCAACTCATGTCCCCTACTGGTTACAGAAAACTTGAAACCTGTCGACTTAGCGGCAGCAGAAACTTAATTCCGGTGCTGAGCCTTGGCCATCAGGCTCTTACGGGTGTATTTCCTACAAATAGAGCCGACGATATTACCAATGGGCCACTGGAGCTTGTTTGGTGTCCCGATAGCGGACTCCTTCAGTTGGCCCACTCGTACGACCCGAGTGAAATGTATGGAAAAAACTATGGGTATCGATCCGGTCTGAACCAGTCGATGGTTGAACATTTAACTCGTAAAATTCGTCACCTCGAGCGGTACGCGGAGTTAACGTCGGGTGATGTGGTTCTGGACATAGGCTCCAACGACGCTACGAGCCTCAAAGCCTACTCGACAACAAATCTGCTTAGAATCGGCATAGATCCAACCGGCGCGAAATTTCGCTCCTACTATCCTGATGACATCGTGTTGGTGCCCGATTTCTTTTCAGCGAAGAGCTTCCGAACCGTCTCAGCGCGTCCGGCGAAACTCGTCACCTCAATTGCAATGTTCTACGACCTTGACGCTCCCGTCGCTTTTGCTCAGGAGATCGAGCAAATTTTGGCCCCGGACGGCATTTGGCATTTCGAGCAAAGCTACATGCCATCCATGCTTAGGCTCTGTTCTTATGACACGATCTGTCATGAACATTTGGAATATTATTCACTCACGGCAGTCCAGGCGATTGTCGAGGCCGCAGGGATGAAAATAGTTGATGTTCATATGAATGCTGTGAATGGTGGCAGCTTCGCAGTCACAGCAGCAAAAGCCAACAGCACCGTTAAGGTCAACCGACCGGTAATTGAGTGGATGCTCCAGCAAGAGAACCGTCTCGGCCTAGGAACGCCGAAGCCATACCGCGAGTTCGAAGAGCGAGTCTTTCGACACCGCGAAGATTTGATCAGACTTTTGGATTCGTTGGTCGCAGACGGTAAGAAAGTTATCGGCTATGGAGCGTCGACCAAAGGGAATGTCGTGCTCCAATTTTGTGGCATTACCGAAAAACAGGTGCCATTTATTGCAGAGGTGAACAGCGAGAAGTTTGGTTGCTTCACGCCAGGTTCAGGAATTCCTATCATTTCCGAAGCTGAGGCGCGCGCGATGAATCCTGACTATTTTCTTGTTCTTCCTTGGCACTTTAAGGATGGCATTTTGAGGCGCGAACACGAGTATCTGAACGCTGGAGGAAAATTCATCTTCCCGTTCCCGGAAATCGAGATCATCTGACTTATGCTCAGTATTCCCGAGCATGCTATTTCGAAACGTGTTCTCGTTGATAGCCTTCATCACTTATGCGCAAAACTTCGAAGACGTGATTGTCCGCCGTCAGCGCGTGTGTGACAGAATTGGGTTAACTTGGAAGAGAGGATTTCCGGCTCATCGTAGCTCTATTAAAGGAAGCGTAGATGAGACAGATGGGGTATTCGGCTAGAGCCCCATCTTTGGCGATTATGTACGGAGGTGCTGCGCGTCGAGCTGATGATAGAACGTGGTCTGTGGAACAGCCACAAGCATCAGAAGGAGAAGCGCAGCATGAAGTATTATGCCGGATTGGACGTTTCGGTGAAAGAGACGTCGGTGTGTATTGTAGACGAAACCGGAGCGGTCTGCCGTGAGGTGAAAGTGCCCAGCCATCCGGACGATCTCGTCCAGGTTTTGACGAATCCTGCGTGGCAGTTTGCTCGGGTAGGGCTTGAAGCCGGTCCCTTATCGCAATGGTTGTTTAGTGGACTGGTGGCAGCGGGCTTGCCGGCGGTCTGTATCGAAACCCGTCACACGAAGGCCTTTCTCAAGGCCCAAGTAAACAAGACGGATCGCAACGACGCGCGGGGCATTGCGCAGATGATGCGGGTCAATCTGTTTCGGCCGGTTCATGTCAAGACGCTGTTGAGCCAGAAGCGCCGTGTTCTGCTGACCGCCCGGAAGCTGCTGCAGGAGAAGGCGGTCGCCATCGAGAACGACATTCGCGGACTGCTGCGCAATTTCGGCCTCAAGGTCGGCATTGTTGGGACGGTCGCCTTTGATGATCGTATTCGTGAGCTCATCGACGGACTGTCCGACCTCAGCGCAATTATAGAACCTTTGCTGTCCGCCCGGAAAATGCTCCGTGAGACTTTCATGGTTCTCCACCGCAAGCTGGTATCACTCGTCCGGGACGATGAGGACTGCCGGCGTTTGATGACGGTTCCTGGTGTGGGACCTGTGGTGTCTCTGGCCTTCATCAGCACCATTGATGTTCCTGCCCGCTTCAGGAACTCCAGAGCTGTCGGGCCGGCCCTGGGGTTGACCCCAGTGCTCCACCAGTCGGGCGAAAGCCATCGCGTCGGCCGCATCTCGCTGTGCGGTGATGACATGATGCGAACGCTTCTCTTCGAGGCGGCTCAGGTCATGTTGACGCGTGTGAAGAAATGGTCGTGGCTGAAGGCCTGGGCGATGAACGTTGCAAAACGGCGTGGCCTCAGAAAAGCGATCGTCGCGCTCGCCCGCCGACTGGCGGTGATCATGCATCGCATGTGGAGCGATGGCACCGAATTCCGCTGGAAAAGGGAGAACAGCATGCCGGCGACCGCCTGACCGCTCCGCCGAAATATATAGCCATCAAAAGGAGACAATAAAGTTCCGCCAGCCGGTGGAAGACGTCCTTCGCGGGACGGTGGATGAGGTAAGTTCGCCCGGTTTTCCATACCAGTTGCGGCCTCGCAATTAGGATGCGAGACAGATTGGACCGCCTCATTCCTCTGATCCCATACTGGGAGGGCCAAACGGCCGATCCCGAAGATGGGATATTCGGCTACGAGCCTCATCTTCGATACCTCGTGAGTTGTGGAGGTGCTGCGCTTCTGGCTGTTGGTAGAACGTGATCTTGTTTTGCAAGAGCCACAAACCTCAGAAAAGGAGCGCAGCATGCAATATTACACGGGACTCGACGTATCGGTGAAAGAGACAGCGATCTGTATTGTTGATGAGACAGGCAATATTTGCCGGGAAGTGAAAGTCGTCAGCCATCCGGATGACCTGATTGAGGTTCTCAAGGATCCGCAGTGGCAGATTGAGCGAATTGGCCTTGAAGCTGGCCCGTTGTCGCAATGGCTGTTCGAGGGCCTCGCCCGAGCTGGGCTCCCTGTCATCTGCATTGAAACCAGGCACACGAAGGCGTTCCTCCGGATTGAAAGTCGGGATGATTGGCACGATCAAGTACGAGGAACGCATCCGCGAACTCATTGACGATATTCCGGACCTGCTAGAGATCATGGAGCCACTGCTTGACGCGCGCAGGAAGCTGCGTGAACACTTTGCTACTCTCCATCGCAAGCTTCTGACGATCGTGCGCGGCGATACGGTCTGCCGACGGCTCATGACAATTCCAGGCGTTGGGCCCGTTGTAGCGCTGGCCTATACGGCGACCATAGACATTCCCGCCCGTTTCAAGAGATCCAAAGCAGTGGGTCCAGTTCTTGGATTGACGCCTGTACTGAAACAATCCGGGGAAAGTCACCGTGTAGGTCGAACCTCGCTTTGTTGTGATGGCATCATGCGAACCTTGCTCTATGAAGGTGCTCAGACCTTGCTGACCAACGTGAAGCAATGGTCATGGTTAAAAGCCTGGGCAATGAATGTCGCCAAACGAAGAGGGATGAAAAAGGCCATTGTTGCACTTGCACGCAGAATGGCTGTGATCATGCACCGGATGTGGACGAATGAGACAGAATTTTGCTGGACGAGAGAGGAACTGCCGGCAAGGATTTGACAATACCGCCGTTATATTAAGTGAATTCCGCCAACAGCGGAATGATGTCCCACACGGGACGGAGAACAAGTGAGTTCGTTTGCTTCTCAGTTCTGCTGCCAACACGGCAGTAAGAACGCCCCGAAGATTGTTCCACTTGTTTCATCTGAACCCATCATGGAAGGGCCAAAGTGCCGATTCCGGAGAGAAGAGCGAGCCCGTCGGGATATCTAAAGTTGTTGGAAACGGTTGCCAGAAGAAGCTCTTGACCTTTGCCAGCGACGATGAAAGTCGGAGATGTCACCGGAACGCTCAACCTTGCCCTAACAGCATCCGGCTGCGACAGCGCGAGGGTCGAGCACAAGCCGAGGCTGCTTTCAGACAATGGTCCGTGTTACGTCGCTGGAGAACTGGGCGAATGGCTGGAAAAGCGGTCTATCAAACAGGTTCACGGCGCTCCGGGACACCCAGACCCAGGGCAAGATCGAGCGCTGGCACCAAACATTGAAGAACCGCATCCTGCTCGAGAACTACTTCTTCTCGGAAGACCTCGAAGCGCAGATCGCCGCCTTCGTCAATCATTACAACCACCGCCGATATCATGAGAGCATTGGCAATCTCACTCCTGCCGACGTTTACTTCGGGCGTGGTCAAACCATCCTGTTACAGAGAGAAAGGATCAAACGCGACACCATCAAGCTCAGACGCTTGCAACACAGACGGCAAGCCGCTTAAATCCACAACCAGACGAGCCAGAAACTCCAATCTTCCCAGACCAATCTGGTCTCAAATCATTTGATGACGGACAGCCCATGGCATCCGCATGGTTTCTCAAAACGGACTACTGATGGCCGAAATAAGCGTTGGCAACCGTTTCAGCCTCCCCGTCCATTTTTATCTTTCCATGCTCAAGCCAAACGATACGAGTGCAATTCTTTACGAGAAGTTCTTTCGAGTGGCTCGCGATGATGAGGATTTTGGTCTCGTTCACTAGATCATGAAGCCGCTGATTTGCTTTATTTTGAAAGGATTCATCACCTGCAGCGAGCCATTCGTCCATAATAAGAATTTCAGGCCGAATTACAGTCGAGATTGAAAACGCCAATCGAAGCTGCATACCAGTAGAATAGGTTCTAACTGGCATGTCGAGAAAGTTTCCCAGTTCTGAAAACTCTTCAATTTCGACTTGTCTCTCTGCCATCTCGCGCTTCGAAAACCCCAATAGAGCGCCACGTATGCCAATATTCTCTCGGCCTGTTGCCTCAGGATCGATTCCGAGCGAAATGTTGATAAGGGACGTACATTTCCCATTAATCGCTATACGCCCGCCTGATGGATAGTACACGCCGCTCATGACTCGCAGAAGTGTAGTTTTTCCGGACCCATTGTGTCCTATCAATCCAAGCCTGTCCCCCTCATTTAGACTGAGATTGATGTCCTCGAGGCCGCGAATAACTACATGCCCTTCCGCGTTCGAGCCAATGGTACCGCCTGTCGCCAGGCTCATCACCTGGTTCTTAAGGGATCTGCTTTTTGCGTTGTAGATAGGAAAATCTACAGTGACATTTTCGAGTGCCATTGAAGTCATGTCGAACCTTTGCGGATTAAAAAGGTGCTTTTACAACCAGTAGGTAACGCGTGAGCGAAAGCGGTTGAGGAAGAGCAGGGCGATTCCCCACCCGATAATTGCCATTGCGACCACTACCCCCCAATTGAGTAGTGTACCTGTCCCACCGAGCAATGGATCCCTGATTATACTGACCAGGTGATAAAACGGATTGAAATCCAGTATGAGAATTGATTTGTCAGCCGGCAGTTGGTGTGGTTGCCACATGATAGGCGTAATGTACATGCCGACCTGCATGATATTCTGTATGATCTGGGTTAGATCACGATATCGAGTGCATACAATCGATAGTATAACCATCATCCAGAGCAAATTGAGAGATACGAGAAAGAAGGCAGGTATTACCAACAATGCGGTGAAGCCGACGAATTTGCCAAAAATAAGCAAAATAACAGGAAATATTATGATGTTATGAAATAGAATTATCGAATTTCTCCACCAAGTTCTTAATATATAGGTAAAAAATGGTAGCGGAAGTTGAAGCATTGTATCAGAGTTAGATATAAAACTAGTGCAACCCTCATTTATCAGTTGAGAGTAATATCCCCACATAATGATACCAACGCAAATGAAAGGTAGAAACTCCGACATGGGCGTTCGAAAAATTGTTCCGAAAATCAGCCCCATAGCGCCAATGAGTACACCCATATTGATTGTTAGCCAAAACGCTCCAACACTGGAACGCCTATAACGCTGCGCTACGTCCTGCCAGCCCAACAGTGCCGCTAAACGAAAGTTGCGTACCGCACCAGTTACGTCTTCCCAAGCGGTTATTTTTTTTGAGTTCGCTATGGTCATTGAATACAGTCTTTCTATAGATACGTTCGTAACAGCTCTCGTATTGAGCGGTGGGCTATATACCCGTTGTCGTTGCGCTTCTATGCGGCATTGAGCTCCATCAACAGCATAGGAAGCTGGCGGTAGCATGAAGAGATAGTCTATGAAAGCCCTTAGAAAATCCCGCGAGCAACGATTGCACCGCCTATTGCAAGGAAGATCAGCGCGGCGAAGATGCCATGCTGGGTGGGAGAACGCCGTCGAGTAACTGCAACACGTCCTCTACTGCATACGGCAGCTGGCAAGCAGCATCAAGCGCACTAACCACGCTTTGCGCAGTACAGTTCGCCAATTGGCGATTGGTTTCACTCTCAGATTGTGGGGGATATGCGAGCAAACTAAAAACTATGACGATTCAAAGCGTTAACCGTGGCATCGCCGTGCGAATAATTGGAGCGGACGATGGGGGATATGGACGGGTTCGGTTGACTATTCCTGATGCTCGTGTTGAGTAGCGCACCGATGTGCCTGTCTATCCCTTTCTCAATTCTGGAATGTCCAAATGCTCAAAACCCTCTGGCGCCGCTTCCTAGCCGATCGCGTATCTTCTTCGATTGAGGCAAGGTTGATGAGCGGCCCTCATGCTGTATCGGTGCAACAAAGTATTGCCGAGACAGCATCTCTCCGTGAAAGACTCGAGCAACTTGAATCAAAGATGGCCGTTGCCCTCGATCCCAAACCCTGGAAGCGAAATCTTCATATTCCAGATTTAGGCAATCACCCTCCGATGAATGACGCCTTCATGGATTACTCCACAGTCAGCGCCTCGGATTTTTATCATCCAACTTTCCGCGAGCTCTGTTTGCAACTCGGATTAACGCCACTGCTTCATCGCAAATACTGGGAGTGGGCTTACGTTCTACACCACGCTAGACGGTTGGGGGTCGTTGGAGAGGGTCGGCGCGCACTTGGCTTTGCGGTTGGCCAAGAGCCCTTACCTTCCGCTTTTGCAGCTTTAGGAACACAAGTAGTTGCAACGGATGCGCCGCCGGACGTGGGTGAAGAGAAGGGATGGCGCAAGTCGAACGAACACGCGTCTGGACTTGCAGAAACGCACAAGCCGGATCTAATCGATTGGGACAGTTATCAGAAACTGGCCTCAGCCCAAGCTTGCGATATGACCAATATTGATCCGACGCTAACCGGGTTTGATCTTTGCTGGTCATGTTGTTCATTTGAGCATCTGGGTGACATTGAAGCTGGCCTTCGCTTTGTTGAGGAGAGTGTCGAACGGACACTCGCGCCTGGCGGTATCGCGATCCACACTACGGAGTTCAATCTCTCATCTAACGATGCGACGATCGAGAGCGGCGCGACTGTGCTCTATCGATTGAAAGATATGGTCGCCTTCGCGGAACGTTTACGTTTGCGGGGACATCATGTCGAAGCGATAAAGGTCGCACCAGACGCGCATGTTCTGGATTTCTTCGTGGACACCCCACCGTTTGAAGCACCCGTTCACCTCAAACTCCAATTGTTGGGCTACACCAGCACATCCGTTGCTTTGATCATAAGACGCGGAGTATGACGATTGAACCGCAAGACTCGACTTCCAGTTTAGGGTCGTCTATGCCGTGTGGGTTTTCACAGCTTGTCTTTTAGGAATCGAGATCGTCTAGATATGCCCGAGCATCAGCCTGCCCCCAAGCGCGTTTTGGTCGATGGCCGAGTATTTTCGTCATCGGCATTCGACCGAGGAATGGGCCGTTATGTAACCCACATTATGGAGCAATTGGAAGCAGCAGGGTGTCTAGTGACCATCTTGCTATACAGAGATTGCGAACTCAGCACAGATTCAAAGCTATTGACTGACTACGCGATCCGTTTTGCAAACTATTCGCCACTCGAAAATTTATATGCCCACGAATTCACTGCGTATCTATCTGCTCTGCTCGAGAGTGAATCTTACGATTCTTACGTCGATACAACGCCGTTTCTGGCCCCACGCCGCTTCGACATTTTTTCGTGTCCTGTCATTGCAGTTTGCTACGATTTCATTCCGCTGAGGTATCCTGATTTCTATTTGCGCAATTACCAAGGCGCACCTCAAATTTACTATAACGGTTTGGCCCGTTTGGTGAAGGCTGACCATATCATATCCATTTCAACAACAGTCCGCGATCAGGTAGTTCGATATCTGGGCGTTCCAAATCAAAATGTTACGGTGATGTGCCCTACACTCGAAGAGCGATATCTTTCGGTGCAGCAATTTCCAGATGCCGACCCGTCCAACTACGTTTTTACTATCCTTGGATCGCATAAATCAAAAAACCCGGAAGGGTCTCTTGAGATATACAAGCAACTGCTGGCATCAGATCTGGTTGAGGTTCGCCTAAATGCTCCAAAGCAGGACCAACTAGATAGCCTACGCAACGCAAAACTGATCCCAAACGACGCATTTGTCTCTGCCGATATCACAGACGAGCAGAAATTCGAGCTGCAGTCCGGCGCCGGCGTTGTCGCGCATTTGTCAATAGAAGAGGGGTTTGGCATTCCACTCTTAGAGGCAGTTTTCTTGGGTAGAAAAGTACTTGCCTTGGATATTCCCATAAACCGCGAACTCCTTGAGGCGGCCAAAGTCGGCCGAGAGTCTGCAGTATTTTGGCTTCCACCGCAGAACCAAACTCTGAATCTCCCCGCATTCAAGCGCTTTTTAGAGGCACCTGTCGATACGCAATTCCACGATGCTATTCGCCAAGCCTATCTCGCACATTGGGGAGCATCGGCACAGCTAATTGCCGATGCGTTGCGAAAAGCTGAAGCTGGATATGCAGCTTGGTGGGAACGCATTCAAGCGAAAATCTTCTCCTCAATTCCAGGTACGTCATGCGGCGTCGCCGACTACTCAGTGGCGTATGTTCGAAGCGCCGCTGGGAACATTGCGTTTTTCTTCTCAGAAGGTGAACAGGAGAACATTTCGTACCTTACGAATGTGAAGCTATTTACGCACTATGATTTTCAGCGATTCACAGCCAAGTTTAAGGATGTAAAAGGTCTTTTCAACTTTGCATTTTCGACGGCCTTGCATCCCGGCCTCGATTTAGCACGCAAGGCGTCGCGAGCCGGCGATGTACTTCTTTTACATGAGCGTCGCTATTTCGATGGCTTTCGCTACATCCATATGTGGGCAAATGGTGTCAATGAACTACTGTTGGATGTGGCCGGAGCTGGAACAGAGGAAGATCGAACTAAACTGGCGATAGATTTCGTTTTTCGTCCGGAGTTTAACCGATACAAACACGTCCGAAACGAAAGGGCGCCGATATCAGCGCAATGGTTGAGATCTCTGCCAGTTCGGACCGTTTCCCACTTGCCACCCGCTGTGATCGAACAGCTGGATCGGCAGGAATCCATAAACCCAGGTTCAATCATCAATGATATGGAGGCGATTGAGGACGATATTGACTTTGTTCCTCTCGGCATTGATGACCGCCGCAATCCTGCAGTCGATCGTGCATCACGGTTATTGCGAGTCCATCGGGGTGTGCAGATGGACGATATTGTTATCGGCCACTATGGGCTCATCCTAAACGACTTGAAGCGGCTTTGGGACGTAACCCAAGCGGTGGTCGCTGCTGCCTCACATCGAGAGCGTGACAGGCGAGACAGCAGGCGGGTCTTCTTCTTTCTGGTAGGAAAGGTCATTGACAAAGACTTGTTTGAAAGGATCAGAGCCGAATTCCGCAACGCGGGACTGGCAGATCGACTGATCCATAGCAATCCTGCGTTCGAGAACGACTTCGATGCCGAGATCGCAGCATGTGATGCAGTCGCATGTTTCCGAGTACAGACTCGCGGTCAGCTCTCGCACATATTTGTCCGCGCCTTGTCGCTCGGTACACCCGTGCTCGTAAATGAACGCAGTGGTTATGGTTATGATCCCCGGACGACAATCAAGGAAGACGACGTTATAAATGGTGTTAGCGCAGCAATCGACCTGATAGCGGATAAATCCAAGCTGCTTGAAATGCGCCGCCATGCCAGACAGCACTACGAGTCTAGCCATCGTGGTGACAAAAGTTTTGATGAAATGCTTCGCGACAGGTGAATATGAACAATCTTCCATACACAAAAATCATTGATATCGCCGACTTCAGTAACCCCGTCTTGTTACCGCACTTGCAGGACATTGCTCGGGGTGAAATGCTTCGCTTTGGGTTGGATAAGGCAGAGATAATTCCAGATTCCAAACAGTGGGAATGCGCAATGATGCTGCGCACCCTGAGTGATCACGGCCTTATTCGTCCGGGAGCGCTCCTTGCAGGCATTGGGGCTGGTACCGAAGAAACGACGTTCGCGTTGGCTGCCAAGGGTTGTGTCGTATTTCCGACCGATCGCTACCTTGAGAACACACCTTGGTCGGATGTAGCGCCGGCCGGCATGATGGTTCGCCCTGCCCAGTTTTCTCAGTATGACTACCCACGTGGTTCGGTAATTCCCGTTCATACAGACGCGCGTGTTCTCTCACTCCCAACGGATTTTTTCGACGGCGTTTACTCTGCGGGGTCTATTGAGCATTTTGGCTCACTGGAAGCAGTGGCAGCATCGGCAGAAGAGATTGGCAGGATCTTGAAGCCCGGTGGAGTTGCGGTGATCAGTACCGAGTTTCGCTTGGACGGCCCAATGGATAAGCGATGGTTTACTGACGATTGCATCTTGTTTACGCCATCATTATTGCAAGAATTCATTATCGGGCCGTCAGGTTTAGAAGTCATTGGAACTCCCGAATACACGACGTCGGATGCGACATATGACAGTCGTGTGGTTCTAATAGATTTCCTGGACAAGGCCAAAAAAGTGTCGTCGCTGGCTGACAAGCGAAATGCCTATCCCAATTTGGTTCTTTTTCACGACGGATATCTCTTCTGCTCTGTTCATTTGGCGTTAAAAAAGCCAGTGACAGCGAGCTCCCAGAGCAACGGAAGATCGGCTGTATTTAAGAACGTGGTTGAGAAGGAATCAACTCGTGCAAGCGCGATTCTGACGAGCCAAATTGTAGAATGGACAGGTTCTTACGGAAATCAGAAAGCTGATGTTCTCATGGAGGAGCTTAATGAACAAGCCAGCAGGTATGAACGTGAGTTGGCCGCCCTCCGCAACTCTCGCTCGCTTCGTTACACTCAACCGTTTCGAGAGGCTGCGAATGCAATTCGTCGTAACCCTGCCGCTTTAGCAACTGCTCTCTTTGTACTCCGATGCCTGAGAGGCATTAGAAATTTGGTCACAAAGCGCAAGCATGGTGCTGCATGACCTTTGTTTCCTACGCTCAGAACTTCGAAGATGTAATGCTTTGGCGGGCATTAAAGCACATCGAAGCTGGCTTCTACATCGATGTCGGAGCCGCTCACCCCGACGAAGAATCCGTAACGCGTGCGTTCTATGACCGGGGTTGGCGCGGCATTAATATTGAACCCGAGCCAGACTATGCTGCAGCACTTAGGGCGAGCCGGCCGCGTGATATCAACTTAGAACTAGCGATTGGGTCGCACAAAGGCAAAGCTGTCATTCATCGAATTGCCGGCACTGGTTTGTCTACCTTTGATGCCAAGATTGCAGCAGAACATGAGAAGGCAGGATTTCCATCGCCGCAGGATATGGAAATCGAAGTCACAACAATCGAGAGCATATGGCGTAAATACGCTCTCGATACCGTTCATTTTATGAAGATAGATGTCGAGGGCGCTGAACTGGAAGTGATCAAGGGCGCCAACCTCAGCCATTGCCGACCCTGGGTAGTCATTGTCGAGGCGACTCGCCCTTCTACTCCAGAACGCAGTTCTCACAGATTTCAGAAGGTGATCAAGGACGCTGGCTACAAGCTGCGGTGGTTCGATGGGCTCAATGAATGGTACGTTGCTGAAGAACACGACAGCAGTCTTAAGAGTGTGTTTCGCTTGCCACCCAATATTTTCGATAATTTTGTGATGGCGAATTTTTTGGCTCAGGCAGGCAGAGCCGATAACGCTGAACGAGAGTTAGAACTCGTCAGAAGTGAATTGCATCGCATCGAAGGGTCTCTTCATTCCGCCCAAGAGCAGGCAGAACGATCCCACGCAGAATTCTTGGCGGCAGAAGCCAGGGCTATTATTGCCGAAGAGAAATCGAGGGAGAGAGAAGGCAAGGTAACTGCCGTGCAAGCCGAGTTAGACTTAATGCGGTCAAGCAAGTCATGGAAGATAACGTCACCGCTACGGATGGTCCGTTCCAAATTCTAAAACTCTAATTCGGTCGAACGGCAAACCTATGTATCAAAGTTTAAAACGGTTGTTGCAACATGTTCTTGGCCACCCTCGGGCACAGACCAGCGTAACGCTCTGCGAAATGTCCTTCGCCGCAACGCGTTTTTTTTTGGAAAGGTTACTAATCAAGCGATTTCATAGGTGAACTGTATCGAGAACGAGCGGCCATCGGCGTCGGGATAAGTGTTGTTGCTGTACGCACACCCGGTGTGGTTTCGACACTGGTGCGAACGTGAGTGGCTTCGCGAAGCAGATACCGAGGCTGGAAAAGCTTTCGAAGGAAACCGGCCCGCCTTCAGCGCCTACATCGATAATCACGTCCTCTGTCCGGCACGCGGTTAAGCATATGGAGACAGGTTCGTAGGAACTGACCTCGATGCGAATACCGTAAGGCGGGCCTTTGCGAGATCGTGTTGGACACGTTCCGAATGCTGTCGGCGTTGTGCTTTATAGTACGCATGCGCTGAAGGCCGCAGGATTTTCGATCGCGGGCATGTTATTTTAGCGGCATGGAGATCGACGAGGACAAGATCGACGACGCTGTCCTGGCGCTTTTATGGCTGACGCTGCATGACGGGCATGAGAGCGTATGATTTGGAACAGTCTTGTCGTCGCCCCAAGTTGCGCTCATACGGAGCGGCAAAGCGTCAGGTCATGCCGGGTGTCGAACATCGCTCCCACAAGGGTCTTAACAACCGGGCGGAGAATTCGCATGTGCCGTTGCGAAAGCGAGAACGAATGATGCAGGGCTTTCGATCGCCAGGATCACTACAACGCTTCGTCGAGCTCTTTTCGGCCCTCAGAAATCTCTTCGTTCCGCCGCACTCCAAACGGTCAGCATTCGCAGTCCACCTCCACCGCCTGCGCGCCATGACGGAGTGGAAAGCTGTGACTGGAACGCTTGCTTGATTTCTGCAGCAGCAGGGCATTGGTGCATCGATCCTTTGTCAACGGTTTGGCGATAGGCAGGCAGGATCGAAATCAGCTTGATCCGGGTGCCATGCCGTACAACACAACGCAGATCGTCGTCATCACATCGGAAAGATGAAATTCAGGGTGACGAACTGGGCGGTTTATGAGGCTGGTCTGCGCCGGCGTGGTAGCCTGACACTATGGGTAACGCCGGAAGCACTGGCCGGGTGGCGCGCTCCCCGACGCAAGACCCGGGGAGGCCAAGCCCGGTATTCCGATCTTGCCATCGAAACGGCGCTGACACTGGGCTGCGTCTTCGGAATGCGGCTGCGCCAGATCGAGGGGTTTATGAGCTCGGTGCTTGATCTCATGGGACTTGACCTGCCAGTTCCCGATCATACGACATTGAGCCGCCGGGCACGGACGTGGGAGTTGCCAGCCAGACGAAACCGGCCTCTGCCGGACGGCCCGCTGCATGTGCTGGTCGACAGCACGGGATTGAAAGTCTACGGCGCCGGGCAATGGCTGGAGGAGAAACATGGCGCCAGATCACGCCGCAACTGGCGCAAACTCCACCTGGCAGTGGATGCCAATCGTGGCGAAATCATTGCTCATAGACTGACAGACCAGAACACGGATGATCCTTCACAGATGGAGCCGTTGCTTAGCCAGATCGACGGCGAGATTGACCGGTTCACAGCCGATGGAGCCTATGATGGCAAGCCGGCCTATCAGACGATTCTGCGGCATAGCAGCACCGCGATCGTCGTTATTCCACCCCGTTCGACGGCAGTGGAAAGCGGTGACACTGGACCACCCGGTCAACGGGACAAGCACATCGCGGCGATAGCAAGAAATGGTCGGCTGAAATGGCAGGCGGCCACTGGTTATGGCAAGCGTGCTCTGATCGAAACCGCCATCGGACGATACAAGGGACTGATCGGATCGCGCTTGCGGGCTCGTTCGTTCGCCGCTCAGCAGACCGAAGTTGCCATCGGTTGCATCGTTCTCAACCGCATGCTGGCGTGTGGACGCCCGGAGTCTGTCCGGCATCAAGTCAGGCAGGCATAACCGACAACATCAAAGGCCGAAATGCGTTCGATTTCATATCCGCGCACCAACGCCGGTCTGCAATGGTCTTTCCAGCGCGCATGACTCCAGCTTCCAGCATCGGGGTGTGAATCTCACCGGGGCAAACTGCGTTGACGCGTATCTTGTGTGGGGCATAATCCCGCGCGAGGTTCTGGGTGAACGATGCGACTGCCGCTTTGGTAGCATTATAGGCGATGTGGTTGGGAGCCGGGTAAAGACCCCATTGCGAAGCAGTGTTGACAATTGCCCCGCCTCCCGCCTCGATCATGTGTGGAATGACCGCCCTGCACAGATAGAACATCGAATTCAGGTTGACGGCGAAGCTGGCATGCCAATCATCCTCCGTAAGTGCGAGCAGATTGCCACGACGATTGATGCCGGCATTGTTGGCCAGGATGTCGATACGACCTTGTCTGTTCATTACTTTGGATTTGAGATCGGCGCATGATCGGCTGTCGGATATATCCGCGCCTATCCCCCCGGATGCACCGGTTACGAGTATCGTTTGCCCCGCAAGTTCTTTCATCGGCATTCTCCGTCACTTAAGCTCCTCGACCTGAGGACCCCAAGTATCCGAAAGGGCGAAGCCTGATGGGAAGGGATCGCTTTCATCGACACGCAGTTCCTCGGCACCGTAGATCCAGGCTTGTCCAGTGATACGTGGCAGTACTGCCGGGTGCCCGCCAACGGTGGTTTCGCCGATCGCTTCAGCCAGAAACTCACCGCCGATGATCGACCGGGATATGCGGCTGTCCCCGACCGCGATTTCGCCACGGGCATGTAACACCGCGAGGTTTGCCGAGCTGCCCGTACCGCAAGGGGATCGATCGACCCGGCCAGGCTTCAATGTCGTGCATGTGCGAACAGCACCATCCGCTTCGCGTCCCCGGAACATCACGTAAGCAATTTCATTGATCGTGCTGATCTCGGGATGCTGCACCGAGACCTGTTCTGCGAGAAGGGATTTCAACTCGATTCCCGCCTCGGCGAGTTCACGTGCATTGCGCGGAGCGATATCCAGCTGGATCTGCTCGACGTCGACAATCGCATAATAGACGCCTCCAAAAGCAATGTCGGTTTTGATCGTACCCCAGCGCGGCGTCTCGATAATTTGGTCAAGCACTTCGACGAAGCATGGCACATTGTCGAGACTTACCGACACGCACCTGCCATTCGAGCAGCGAGCCCGCGCAACGATCAACCCTACGGGGGTATCGAGACGAACCATCGTATCAGGCTCGGTCATCGCCACGCGGCCGCTCTCCAGAAGTGCAGTGACAACGCAGATGCAATTACTGCCGGACATGGGATGCGCCCTGTCAGCTTGCAGAACGATAAATCCCGCGTCAGCGCCCGGCCTGGTGGGTGGAAGCAAAAGGTTTACCGACATCGCAACGTTGGCACGCGGTTCGAATGTGACAAAGCGCCGAAGACTATCGTCGACTTCGTTGATATGATTCATCTTTTCGAGGATCGTAGCGCCAGGGATCTCCGAAGCACCATCCACGATCACCTTGCCGATCTCACCTTGGCAATGGACCTGGAGAAGTTTGATTGATCTGTTCCAGTTCATGCGATCCTCCACCTATTTGATGTACCATCCCCAAGGCTCGTCGCTCGTGAACCGGGTGATCTGTTTGGTCTCAAGATAGTTGTCGAGGCCCCACCGTCCGAGCTCGCGACCGATGCCCGATTGCTTGTAACCGCCCCATGGTGCCTCGGTGAAGGTGGGCTGCGAGCAGTTAATCCAAACAATCCCGGCGCGGAACGCTGCGGCGACGCGTTCGGCTCTGACCTCGTCCTTCGACATAACCGCAGCGGCAAGACCGAAGCGAGAATCGTTCGCAAGCTCGATAGCCTCGTTCTCGTCGGAGAAGGGTTGGATGCAGACAACCGGGCCGAAGATCTCCTCGCGCCAGGCCTCGCTGTCGAGGGGCGCGCCGGTCAACACGGTCGGCTCGAGATAGTAGCCCTTCTCGAAACCCTCAGGACGTCGCCCTCCGCAGGCAACGGTCGCACCTGCCACCTTCGCCGCTTCGATCGCTGCTATGACCTGCTCGTACTGGCGCTTGGAGACCAGTGGGCCAAGAAGGATTCCCTCGTCAAGTCCGTTGCCGATGGTGATGCGTTTTGTCTCTTCGATCAAGCGATGAAGAAGGCGATCGTAGATCCCCTCCTGGACGAGAACCCTCGACGTCGCAGAGCAGACCTGACCCTGGTTCCAGAAAATACCGAACATGATCCATTCGACCGCCTGCTCGATGTCGGCATCTTCGAAGACCACGAAAGGAGACTTGCCACCAAGCTCAAGGCTGATGCGCTTTATGTCTCTAGAAGCCGTCGCCATGATCTTGGAACCGACAGGGCCCGAACCGGTGAATGCGAGCTTGTCGACGCCCTTATGATCGATGATCGCCTGACCGGCAACAGAACCGGAGCCGGTGACGATGTTGAGTACGCCCGGCGGCAACTTTGCCTCCTCGGCGATGGCACCGAGTTCGAGCGCTGTCAGTGACGTAAGTTCCGCTGGTTTGAGCACGATGGTGCAGCCCGCAGCAAGTGCCGGAGCCACCTTCCAGGCTGCCATCAACAGCGGATAGTTCCAGGGTATAATTGCACCGGCGACGCCGATCGGTTCCTTGACCGCTTTGGAGGTGAATCGGGAATCGGACAGGGCGATCGGCTCTTCCGGATTGTCGTCGAGCTGCTCTGCGAGGCCTGCGTAAAAGTCGAAGCAACCAGCTGCGTCTGCGACGTCCCAGTCGGCTTCCGGAAATGGCTTGCCGTTGTCGAGTACTTCGAGACGTGCGAGTTCCTGTTGGCGCGTTCGAATGCCTTCAGCGATAGCACGAAGATGGACGGCACGCTGGCTGCCGGTTTTCTGGGGCCAACCATCGATATCGAAGGCCCTACGGGCTGCCTTGACTGCGATGTCGACGTCTTCGGCTGTCCCGGCCGGGGCGCGGTGAATGACCTCCTCGGTCGCGGGATTGATGACCTCGAAACTGCCGCCTTTCACAGGCTTCACCCATTGGCCATCTATATACAGCTCACTTTGCATTGCTATCTCCAGTACTCAGAGGTGGGGGCTTGTGCCCGGCAGATGAAACAATCGTTGCGCTTCCTGTTAAAACCGATCGACCCGGTAGGGCACAAGATCAATGGGCGGCGTACGTTGTGTTACCAGGTCTGCAATCAGCCGTGAGGTCGTGGCAGCGTAAGTCAGGCCAAGATGTCCATGCCCGGTGGCATAGAAGACACCGCGCGTCTTCGCGGATGGACTTATGATCGGAACCGTGTCCGGCAGCGCCGGTCGGTGACCCATCCATTCACTGGTCTCTTTTACCTGGAGATCGGGAAGCGCTTCTTTGGCTCGACTGACCAGCACCCGGGCACGCCGGTAATCAGGGAGTGCATCCAGTCCAGCGATTTCCACCGTCCCGCCGACTCTTATGCCACCTGCCGTCGGCGTCACCATGAACGCGCGGGCCGGCCAAATGATGGAGTGGCGCATGGAAATACCAGGAGCCATAATCTGGGTATGATAGCCCCGCTCTGTTTCAAGCGGTATCCGCTCCCCTAACCGTTCGGAGAGCCGGCCGGTATAAGCACCTGCACACAATACGGCCTCGGCGACAGCGACTTGCCGTCCGTCATTGAACCTCAACGCGGACAAGGTTCCGTCAACCTTTTCGAATCCGACGACCTCCCCGCTCTCGAACTGGCCGCCAAGCGCGCGGTACCGATCGAACAATGACGTGACGAGACGAAATGGGTCCCGCACCGAACGGTTCTGCGGGAACAGAACCGCCCGGCCAATCTTTGTCGAGATAGCCGGTTCAAGCTCACGAATTGCGTTGCCACCCAAAAACTCATGAGCAAATCCGAAGCGTTTCAGCACTTCGATATGTTCGCGATCGGCGTTGAACTCTCTCTCGTCGGTGTAGAGACTGAGGCAGCCTTCCTGGCTCAGCGCGCTTGAAAGGCCAGCCGCATCAAGTAGTGGCAGCAGGTCTTCGTAAACGCGATGGCAAAGGACAGCTCCCGCCGCTTCAAGTTCCCTCACGCGCGAAGGGCGGCTGGCCTCAAGGAAGCGAAGAAACCAGGGCGTAAGTTTGGGCAGATAGCCTGGCCTGACCCGCACAGGTCCTTGCGGGTCGAGCAACCATTTCGGCATTTGCGCCCAGACAGAAGGACGCGATGCGGGCATGAACTCGGTTACGGCAATGCTTGCCATGTTACCGAAAGACGCTCCACGCCCCGGCTCATCGCGGTCGATAAGGACGACTGGCTTGCCGCGTCGTTGCAGTTCAAATGCAATGGCGACGCCGATAATACCCGCGCCCACCACTGCAATTTTGTTCGAATGCCCTCTGTCCGACATGATGGTTAACCGAGAACCGGCTCCATTGCTTGTCTGAAGGCGGCTTTCTCGTCGGCGCTCAATTCGAGCAGCGGCTGGCGGCCGAACCCGACCGGCGTACCAGCGAGTTCACAGCCGTACTTGACCTTCTGCACAAACTTTCCACTCTCGAGGCTCGACATCGCATCATAGATCACCTGCATTTTGTCACGTGCCGCCAGCCAGTCGCCAGCCTCGATCGTATTGACGAGATCGACACAGGCCCTGGCCATGCAGTTTGCCGGACCGCAGATCCACGACGTCGCGCCCCAGAGGTAGAAGTCGAGTGTCTGGTCGTCGGAGCCGTTGGTGACCTGGTAACGATCACCGTAGCGAGAACGGATGTCGATCGCGCGCAGCAGGTTGCCGCTCGATTCCTTGATGCCGATCACCCGTGGATTGTCCACAAACGCATCGAGTACGTCGAGGCCCACTTCAACGCCGACCTTGGGGGGATAGTTGTAAAGGATGATATCAACATCGACTGCGTCGAGAACAGACTGATAGTGTGCGATGAGTTCGTTTGGCGCGGGAGTGGCGTAAAAAGGCGCTGACAATAGAACGGTGTCGTAACCAACGTCCCGCGCGCGCTTGGTGTGCTCAATTACCTCCCACGTCGATCCGGCATTGGTGCCGGCGATGAGCAGTTCATCCTTGTTGGCAAATTCCGCTACGAACTTCAGGACGGATACACGCTCATTAGAGGTCATAGCATTGTATTCGCCGGTCGAACCACATGGAACCCAGCCCTTGACCCCATCATCCCGCAATTTGCTGAGCAACCTTTCAAACGAATTGAAATCTATCTTTCCGTTGCTGTCGAACGGCGTGACGAGAGCCGGCATAACGCCTGTGAGTTTCATGGGGTATCTCCTTTTTTATGTAATAGATCGTGTCAGACCGCGAGCTTGGTGAGGATACGTCGCTCGATGAGCGTGACCGCGCGTGTGAGCGGAAAGGCTATGGCGAAATACATCAGCGCGACGACTGTCAGTACTTCGACGGGCCGTGCGGTGTTGTTTGAGATGTTCTGGCCAACGAACATCAGATCGGCCATGCCGACCGCAGAAACCAGCGCGCTTTCTTTGAAGAGGCTTACGCAGTTGGAAAGCAGGGTCGGCACAGCTCTCAGGATGGCCTGAGGCAGAACGACACTTGTCACCTGCGTCCAGCGTGGAAGGCCTAAAGCGACACACGCGTCGAGCTGTTCCGGACCGACGGATTTGAGCGATGCCCGAAACGTCTCACTCGCAATTGCGCCCATGTAGAGGGTCAGCGCAATGATGCCGGACGCCAGATTCGAAAGTTCAAATCCCAGCAGCAGCGGAAGGCAAAAGAATATCCAGAACAGCTGGATCAGAACCGGAGTGCCCCTGAAGAACTCCACATAAACGCTGGAGATACCCCTCAGAAATATGCTCTTTGACGTTCGGGCGAGCCCGACCAAAAACCCCAGGGTACACCCAAGCACAATGCAGATTAGGGTCAGTTTGACGGTCATCCAGAGGCCGAGCAGAAGTGCGTCCTTGAAGCGAAAGAGAATGCTGAAGTCGAGTTCCATAGCTGTTTTCCCTTCAGCTCGTCAGAAGCTGACGGCGGCGTTCGAGATAACCGACGATTTGCGTGACAGGAAATGAAACCGCGAAATAGATCAGCGCGATGATCGTGAATGTCTCGATCGGCCGATAGGTTTCGGTTGCGAGTGTCTTGCCCTGATACATCAGATCCTGGACGGCAACGATTGCGACGAGCGCGCTTTGCTGAAAGATGACAATACCGTTGGTCAGCAGAACAGGAATTGATGCGCGGAAGGCCGTCGGCAGAATGATATAAAGGATCCGCTGGAGCGGATTGAGGCCGAGGGCGATACCCGCATCCAGTTGCTCGCGGGGAACATTCTGAATGGCCGCGCGATACGCTTCAGCGTTGAATGCTGTCAGGTTGAATCCGAGGGCAAGTATCCCCATCGTCATCGAACCGAGGAACACATTAAAGAGCATCGGCACGCAGTAGAAAAACCAGACAATTTGAACGATCGCCGGCGTGCAGCGAAAAAACTCGACGAACAGCATCGCCGGAAGCCGTATGACCGACCAGCGGCTCATGATCAAAAGCGCTAAGATAAATCCGAGTGTCAGCCCCATCAGATTCGCTGCTGCCGTCAGCTGGAGCGTAACAACGAGGCCCTTGAGCAGCGGGCCAAGATTGTTGGTAACGGACGCGAAGTCGAAAGAATAGTTCATGCCGACCTCCTCATTGGCGTATGTGGAACACACGGTCGATGAAGTCCTTCGTTCTCTCTTCCTTGGGTGAGCCCAAAACCTGCTCAGGTGGACCGTCCTCAACCACAAGGCCGCCAGCGCAAAAGATCACCCGTGACGCGATATTCTTCGCAAACCACATGTCGTGTGTAACGATCATCATCGGCATGTCCTGTTTGGCGAGCTGAAGAATTACCTGTTCAACTTCGCCTACGAGTTCTGGATCGAGCGCGGACGTCACTTCGTCGAAAAGCATGAGTTTCGGATCCAGCATCAGCGCTCGTGCGATTGCAACGCGCTGTTTTTGCCCGCCAGAAAGCTGTGCGGGATAAGCATTGGCCTTCGCATCCAGGCCGAACCGTTTGAGTAACGATTGGGCACGCTCGATGGCATCGGCCTTCTTGTCGCCCCGCACTTTGCACGGTGCGAGGATAAGATTCTGCACGACGTTGAGATGCGGGAAAAGCGTGTAGTGCTGGAAGACCATGCCGATGGATCGGCGCACACTGTTATCGATCAGCGTCTTCCGATCGTAGCCGTCTGACGAAATATAGGGTTTTCCGCCAAAGGTGATCGAGCCACTGTCGATTTTTTCGAGCCCCATCATCACTCGCAGCAAAGTACTTTTCCCGCCACCGCTGGGGCCGATGACCACGAGCCGTTCGCCGGGTTTCATTTCGATATCGAGGCCTTTAAGCACCGGAATAAGCGGGCCGTAGCTCTTGTGCAGGCCGTCGACTTTTACCAGCGGTGTCATCATCGGAAGCGTCATGGCGAGGTTCCTTGCAACGTCGGAAAGGAAATGCGGGCCGCCACGATCTGCATCGGCCCGCACAAGGCCTTATTTCGAACCTTTGAGGACTTCGTCGACAGCTTTCTTGATCATGTTGTCCACTTCACCCGTGGCCACCTTCTCTTCGAGGAAAATGTTTACAACTTCGACGTCGGAGAACGAAAGCTGGTGAGGCAAACCGAACGCCACACCCTGTTTCGCAAGCGCTGGCGTCGGATTGAGTGCGACAGCCCATTCCGGATTCGACTGCGTGAACAGTTGGTTGGTATCGGAGGCGTCGACCAGGATGTCAGCGCGCCTTGACGTTACGGCAAGGCGGGTCTCGTCATTACCTGGCAAGCGGAGAATTTGTGCAGTCTTGACGGCAGCGGATATTGCCTTGTCCTGAGCGGTGCCCGACATCACGGCAAGCGTGACGCCCTCTTTGTCGATATCGGCTACCGATGTTGCACCCGCTGGAATCTTGGGGTTTTCCTTATTGTAGGCCAGTGAAATTTGGTACTCCATCGCCGGGATGGAGAAGTTCACTGCCATGGCACGGGCCGGAGTGCGGTTAAGCGCGAGCGAAACGTCCCACTTCCCTGCCTGAAGTCCGGCGACAATATTATCCCAGGTCGTGTCCACAAACTCCGGCTTTACTTTGAGCGACTCAGCAAAGCCGCGGCAAAGATCGGCGAAGAACCCCGTATATTCGCCAGTAGCCGGGTCACGCATAACGTAAGGCGGAGCGACTGCGGCACCGCAACGCAATACCCCAGCTTTTTGCACGCCTTGCCAATAACCTTCGGGCGTCTGCGCCTGGGCAGCCGAGGTCGAAAGTCCTGCCACTACCGCCAATACGGGTACAGTCCGCAGTGCGGACGAAAACAATCTCGAGAACATCGAACATCCTTTTGTTTAGCGCTAAGCGCGGTTCCACCTGTCGGCTTTGGCCGATCTTTCTAATTTATGTCGACTGTGTGTCGACGCTATCTAATGTCGTCTTTGTGTCGACAATGTCAAGTAAAAAAATCATGTGTCGACAACGCACGACGCAGAGCGTATGACTAAATTCACTGGATTGACTGGAGAATTGAGCGTGACAGACGAGCATGAAGTGAGGCGCACCAAGGGTGCCAGCTGGAAGAGCGTCTATGAAACGCTGCGCAACGAGATCCTGTCTCTCGTGCTGCAACCGGGTCAACTATTGGACGAGACCACGCTCGCAGAAAGATTTGATCTGTCACGCTCGCCCGTCCGCGAAGCCCTGATACGCCTCTCCGGAGACGACCTGGTCGTAACGCTTGCCAATAGAAGCACAATCGTTGCGCCAATAGAGGTCGCCATCTTCCCGAAATATGTTGAAGCACTGGATATAGCCCAGCGCATGAACACGCGACTGGCGGCAGAACTTCGGACCGATGCTGATCTGAAAATCATCGCTCGCCGCCAGAAAGAATTTGAGGCAGCGGTGAAATCCGGCAATCACCTCGTCATGTCGGAAGCCAACAAGCAGTTTCACATGGCAATCGCCGCAGCTGGCAGAAATCCCTATCTTGCAAGCTTTTATGAACGCCTGCTCAATCAGGGCCAAAGAATGCTCCATCTGCATTTCGAGTATCTCGAACGCACCCATGACGGGTACCTTTTGACGGATGAGCATCAACTCATGCTTGAAGCGATCAGGGCGAAGGATGTCCAGCGTGCGGATGAATTGGCTCATGCACATACACGCCAGTTCCGCGACAATTTTATCGACTTCATGCGCGAGAACTATACAACCGATGTCGAATTGGGGCTGACACAGGCAGCCGAGTAGGTCACTTGGCGAGTCCTGCTCAATGTGGGATTCGGCGCTTCAGACGTTGCGCGCGCCACATCGTCTATCGCGGCACTCTCAGCTCGTGCCCTGCGGGCTTACACAAAGGGGCGCTGCTCTCTGGACTCCCACCCCTGTTCCTTGCCATCAGTGGCTGAGACGCAAAACCAGCCGCGAAGGACCGCTTTGCAGCGCAGGCAGAGTTTGCAAAATGCGCAGCACAGGCACGCTAAGATTGCCTCTGCGTCAGGCAGGCCCACAAATTTCAGGAGAACTCATGTTCGACCACGTCAAATTCGGAGTCAGCGACTATGAAGCGAGCAAAGCGTTCTTCCTCACGGCACTCGAACCACTCGGCGTAGCTGTTGTATCGGAGGGGCCGCCGACATACGGCGTCGAGCTTAGTCCAAAGGGCAAGGCTTCATTGTGCCTGTACCAAACCGAGGAGAAGCCGGCGCATCTTCACTTGGCGTTCACGGCCGAGAATCGCCAGCAAGTCGAAGCCTTCTATCGCGCGGCTCTGGAGGCGGGTGGCAAAGATAATGGTGCGCCTGGTCTGCGCCCGCACTACCACGCGAACTACTAGGGGCCATGACGAGAACACCGCGAAATCGTACGGGACTTTGGACGAACCGTGAACAGGTACGAACGTCGGCTCATGCTGCTCGATGAAGTAACGTGTCTGTTTCACGCAATGGCCGCAAATCGCCGGGTTCCGGGGTATCGCCTGTCCATGAATAGATGCCTGTCAGATTAATATGCTACCAAGTCAACGGCGACACATGGCGAAGAAGGTTGTCTGGTATGTCGCGGCCCTGAGCCTTGAGATGAACGGCGGCTTTGGCAAGGTAGACTGTATTCCAATGAATAATGGCGCTGACGACGAGATTGAGACCGGAAGCACGAAATGATTGGCTGTCGAGTGAACGATCGCGAATCTCACCACGCTCATGAAAGTAGACGGCGCGTTTAAGCTTGTGGGCGGCTTCACCTTTATTGAGGCCAGCTTGGCAACGACGGCGTAGCACCGGATCGGAATACCACTCGATCATGAAAAGAGTGCGCTCAATACGACCGATTTCACGCAGAGCACGTGCAAGCTGACTTGGTCTTTTTGATGCGGCCAGTTTCTTCAAAATCGTGGATGGAGCGACGACACGCTCATTCATAGAAACGCCAAGCCGCAGGATCTCATCCCAACATTCCCGGATGAGTGCGGTATTGATGGACGGGCCGATGTGCTTTTTGAGGAGAGGATAATTGTCCCCCCTGTCGATGGTATGGAAGCTCCTGGATTTCAGATTGCGCAGCCGTGGAGCTATTTTCGCCTCGTCTGGCAAGCACACGATCAATATCCTCGCCGCTTAGTGTAAAATGCCGGATCAACCCTTCTTCGTCGGACGGAATACCTATCAAGTCGGACCAATGGGGCACTTTCAGCAAAGGACTGTCCGTGATCAAATGATTTGAGACCAGATGGCTTTGGGAAGATTGGAGTTTCTGGCTCGCCTGGTTGTGGATTTAAGCGGCTTGCCGTCTGTGTTGCAAGCGCCGCTGTTTGATTGTGTCGCGTTTGATCCTTTCTCGCTGTAGCAGGATGGTGTGGCCACGGCCGAAGTAGACATCAGCAGGGGTGAGATTGCTGATGCTCTCATGATATCGGTGGTGGTTGTAGTGATCAACGAATGCGGCGCTCTGAGCTTCGAGGTCTTCCGAGAAGAAGTAGTTTTCCAGAAGGATGCGGTTCTTCAATGTTTGGTGCCGCTCGATCTTGCCTTGGGTCTGTGGGTGTCCCGGAGCGCCGTGAACCTGTTTGATAGACCGCTTTTCCAGCCATTCGCCCAGTTCTCCAGCGACGTAACACGGACCATTGTCTGAAAGCAGCCTCGGCTTGTGCTCGACCCTCGCACTGTCGCAGCCGGATGCTGTTAGGGCAAGGTCGAGCGTTTCGGTGACATCCCCGACTTTCATCGTGGTGCACAGCTTCCAGGCAATGATATATCGCGAGAAGTCGTCCAGCACGGTCGACAGATAAAACCAGCCCCAGCCAGTGACCTTCAGATAGGTGAAGTCGGTTTGCCAGAGCTGGTTGGGCGCGGTGGTCTTGTCCGTGAACTCCTCGCCAGCCTTGATGACGATAAAGGCTGGCGAGGTGATCAGATCATGGGCCTTGAGCAGCCGGTAGACCGAAGCCTCTGAGACAAAATACTTTTCCGTGTCGGTAAAACATACGGCCAGCTCGCGTGGAGACAGCTCGGTCTTCTCCAGCGCCATGGTGCTTGCCTTCGACGTCTGACTTTCCACATTTAGCTTCGCTAGGAGTTGCAACGTGGTGAGTTGCCTGTCATTAACCGTATCGACATTCGCGGTTTGAAAGCTGCCCGACCGCAAAGTCCCCAATCTCACCATCGAGAGCAATGATCACGACCGACGATCCGGCCTTTATGCGCACCGACGATCAAGGTGCTAGCGAAGCGTTCGCAGTAGCCCGACTACTATTCCGTGCTATCGATAGGAAAAACCTACGCCACAGCATCCTACGCTATCCGAAACTATCCCCTGTTACTCCCACTCGATTATTTAAATAACATATAACGCATTGAAATCGCTGGCAAATTTATTCTGGCAGCGAGCAAACTCCGACGCAGAGGCCGTCAAAAATTTAAGCTTTTGATTTTAAATGGAAAATCGGCACAAAAATTTTTCTGTGGTTTCAGCAACTATCGGGGTCAATCGACTCTCTGGACAGAATTTTCCTGCGAGCCTTCGCCTTGGCGTTGGCGATGAAAAGTACCGTCACCCCATGTAGCAGTCCCCCCGCGCCAAGGCTAGGCACGGATGAGTTAGTGTCCTCGGATCTTCGTCCAATGTTATCAGCCACAAGTCGCCCGCCCACAAGTAGGGATTGACACTCTACTCGCGAATCTCCGGCCGCCGAGCCGGGGCCGCCAGTCGTCATTACCCCTCTCACCAAGCCATGGGAGTTTGGCTCACTTTTCGGCGCAGGAGTTCAGTATCGGTGTCATCGCTTTCACATGCTCATCGATCCGATCGAGCACTTTCGCCGGAACAACGTCGCGCTCAGGCAGATGCCACCAGTGCTCGTTGACGAGTTCGACTGTCTCGACCACTACCTTCAGGACGGCCGGCTCCGGAAGCCTTGCACGGTTCGCAAATGCCTTCCATCGTGCCGCCGTCAGCGCCTTGAACGAACGCTCCCCTCCAAGGGAAAGTGCCATGGCGTCGGCGGGAATATATGGCACGGTCGACAGGACGTCGTAGATTGGTGCTAGCGCCGGCTTGTCGCCATTTCCGGGATAGATCAACGACCAGTTTTTCAGGTGCATGTCGCCATTGCCGGTGATGACGGTCAACGCCAGGCGGCGGACGAATTCGAGTGCCGCCGTAGGCGACACGGCCACGCCAAGCGCCGAGGCAATGTCGTGATAAGCGGCGCCCTCATATTTGCGCGAGGGATAGACGCCGAAGACCTGCGCGAAATCCTCGATGTGAATCCTATCGCCCTCAGCGCCGCGATCGAAGCGTTTGACGAGAAGCACCTTGCCCTCCGACAACGTGTCGAATTCCTCGGGAATGCCGTCGAAATCGGACTTCTCGACCAGTTCGCGTTCAGGAACCTCCATGCCGATCGCTGCGGCCAGCGCGAGGTTAGCAAATTCGTTCTCGGAAACGCCCGGAAACTCCGTGGAAGGAAACTTGGCGATGTACCGGCCCTGCTCGTCGTCCATCGGCAAGGTCAGGCCGCCGCCTTTTCCAGTGTTCTTCATGACCGACAGCTTCATCTGCACGCCAGCAAGTGAAAACCGAGCCTTGGGCTTGTCCTTTGAAGCATCCTGCGGAACCGCTATCGCTCCGTCACTGGGCAATACCCGCACTGCCCCCGGCAGATCGGCGCCGAGCACCGCCAGCAGATCGAAATCATTGCCCGGCCGTACATTGCCTTCGTGATGCTTTTCCATCGCCTCGCGCAACTTCTCCTCCGGCAGGAGGTTCGCGAAGAATGCCGGCAAGGCGCCGGCAGAAGGCTTCGGATCTTTCCGCAATCCTCCTGCCGCTGCCCGGAACGACAGGCTGAGAACCGGGAAACCGCCTGTCGCACGGTAGGTCCCATCGAAGCTGAACGCATTGAAATCGCCTGGTGTCCTGACGATCGTTCCGATCTTCAGCGTGTTCAGAAGGACGTCCAGCGATGGGATCGTGCTAAGTGCGTGGAAGACTGGAGCCATGATCGTCATCGTCAGGTTGAGAAACAAAGGCGGGCAGGTCGTCGTCATCATGCGGACGCAATAGAGCCTGGACAGCCGGCACCATGGCTTGCGGAACCAGCATCATTTCCAGACCGAGCGCGCGAGCGACATTCATGAGCGTCGTCGCCCGCGCGGCTGCGGTTCCCTTTTCGATGTCGCGATAGCGGGGACGGGATATGCCTGCCAAATCAGCGACCTGCTCCTGAGTCATGGCAGCAGCGAGCCTCGCATACCTGAGGCGTTCACCGATTTCGTGCAGCGTTCCGGATTCAGACTTCATCGTGATACCTATACGATTCACTACCATATGCAATGATACGCAAAGGTATCTCATCCAGCGCAAATGTCAACCCTTTATTGATCTGTTTGAGTATCATTTTGTGATGATATGATACGTAAGAAGATCATTTCAGCCCCTTCTGATGCACATGGATCGATACCAGCCGTAACATGGTGCCGTACGCGCGTATCGTCTGGGCCATGTCCTTGACTTCCCAGAGCCAGAAGCCGGCGACCAGCTCGCGGGTCTCGGCGAAAGGCCCGTCAATGACCGTACGGCCGGGACCATCGAACGCAATACGCTTGCCCGCCGAGGAGGGCTTGAGGCCGTCGGCGGCGAGCAAGATGCCGGCATCGCGAAGCTCGTCATTAAATCTGCCCATCGCCTCCATCATCTCGTTCGTCTCGGCCGTTGGGAAAAAGCCCTTGCGTGGTCACCGGCCGGGAGGACAGCACCACCGATGCATCGCCCTCCAGCAGGTTTTTGAATATCACAATCGCCAAATTCGGCTTGGCGGTGCGGACAGAGAGAGCTTTACTTCTCCTTTGAAAGAGGATCAGCGTGTCTGTGGATCAAGCGCCACTCACCCTCCTCCTTGCGGAAAATTTCTGTAACTCTCAAACGCATCGGGATTGTCTCGGTCCTTCCCTTCAGCCGCGCTTTGGCATTCTGAAAGCCCGCCCAGTAACCGATTTCGCCCTTAGCGGACATGTGCACAATCTCCAGGTCACTCCCGCTGCCAGTATCGAAAGAGCGGGCGTCGCTTTCATACCGCGACATAACTTCGGCCGCGCCTTCGACTACACCGCCCATTGGACCGAAAAAGGTCGCGGCAGAATTTTTGATAGCGATTTTCGCCAGCGGTTCGGCATCTCCGTTGACATAGGCCTGCGCAATGATCTTGCGCCTTTCAATGAACGTCCTGAAGTCATCGATCATGGTCCACCTCACTTTGCATGGTCCGGGGCTCGCCCGTTTCGATCATCGGCCAATCGTGCTTCCAGCATCATCTCTTGGCAGCGGCAGAACCCTGAGCCTCTCGCGTGAGGTACGTATCGACGACACTGTCGGCGTGTTCAGCAAGCCACTGCGCCATCGCTTCCTCTTCCGCCAAGATCCCTTCACAGACACGTTGCGTGTTTTGATCACCGACATGCTTTGATGCTGCTATCAGCATGCGATAGCTGGCGGCTTCGAAGTGTTCAAACGCGTAACTGACAAGCGAGCCTTTGACGACTTCGTCGCTCAAAAAGATTCCGCCCAGCGCCTGAGCCAGTGCCATCAAGCGACCCCCAGTATCTTTCACCGCACTGATGTCCTCGCCCCGGGTCTTCAGGCAGCCTCGGATGAGTTCAGCTTGGCGTTCGGTTTCCCCGATATGTTCGGTGATTCTTTTGCGCACCTCCGGATAGTTTTCGAGCCGGCTTTGCTGCGCCTTCAACATTGTCAAGGCTTGCTGCTCCATTGCGTGTGCGTCACGCAACCAGTCGTTCAAAGTATTGTCGGCGGCGGTCATTGGTTCCTCCTTCGGTAACGTCGATGATGAAACCCTGTGTCTGATCAATTGTTCCAGCGGGCTTGGCGCGGCGATCCAACCCGGACACTTCTGCTATTCCGCCGCCGCAAGACGCTCAGAAATCCATGTCGTGATGATGATCGTGATCGTGATCGTGACCAGGAAGCGTTGGCGGCGGTGGGCCCGGCAGTTCCGCCACCATGGCTTCCGTCATGATGAGGAGGCCCGCCACCGAGGCCGCGCCCTGGAGCGTCGTACGCACCACCTTGGCCGGGTCGATGATGCCCTTCGACACCAGATCCCCGTACTCGCCAGATTGGGCATCGTAGCCATAGGCCATGTTGTCGTTTTCGAGGATGTTGGCGATGACGACCGAGCCTTCAACGCCGGCATTGTTCGCGATCTGCCGGGCCGGCCAGGTGATTGCCTTCCTGACGATCGCGATGCCGGCGTTCTGGTCAGAGTTGCCGCCCTCGAGCTTCTTGAGCGCCTTGCCGGCGCGCAACAAGGCGACCCCACCGCCCGGGAGAATGCCCTCCTCGACCGCGGCTCTGGTCGCATTCATCGCGTCATCGATGCGATCCTTCTTCTCCCTGACCTCGACTTCGGTGGCGCCGCCGACGCGGATCACGGCGACGCCGCCAGCGAGCCTCGCCAGCCGCTCCTGGAGCTTCTCGCGGTCGTAATCGGAGGTGGTTTCCGCAAGTTGGAGCTTAATCTCGGCGATGCGGGCCTCGATGCTTGCCTTCTTGCCGGCGCCGCCGACGATCGTGGTGTTTCCCTTGTCGATCATCACCTTCTTGGTGCGCCCGAGCGCATCGAGGGAAACGTTCTCGAGCTTGAGGCCGAGATCCTCGGAGATCACCGTTCCGCCCGTCATCAGCGCCATGTCCTGCAGCATCGCCTTGCGGCTGTCTCCGTAGGCCGGTGCCTTCACGGCGGCAACCTTGAGACTGCCGCGCAACTTGTTGACCACCAGCGCCGCCATCACCTCGCCCTCGACATCCTCGGCAATGATGAGCAGTGGCTTGGCGGCCTGAACCACCTTATCGAGCAGCGGCAGTATTTCGTTCAGGCTGGACAATTTCTTCTCGCTGATGAGAATATAGGCATCCTGCATGTCGACCCGCATCTTGGCGCGGTTGGTAATGAAGTAAGGGGAAATGTAGCCGCGGTCGAACTGCATGCCCTCGACGACCTCGAGTTCGGTCTCGAGCGACGTCCCGTCCTCGACGGTGATCACGCCGTCGCTGCCGACCCTCTTCATGGCTTCGGCAAGGTGGCGGCCGATCTCAGTGTCGCCGTTAGCCGAGATGGTGCCGACTTGTGCAATCTCGACGTTCGAGATGACTTTCCTGGCGTTCTTCTTGAGCTCCGCGACGACGGCTTCGACCGCAAGATCGATGCCGCGCTTCAAGTCCATGGGATTCATGCCGGCGGCCACCGCCTTGGCACCCTCCCTGACGATCGCATGAGCGAGCACGATCGCGGTCGTCGTGCCGTCGCCAGCCTGATAAGAGGTCTTGGAGGCGATCTCGCGCACCAGTTGGGCGCCCATATTCTCGTATCTGTTGTCGAGTTCGATTTCTTTGGCGACGGTCACGCCATCCTTGCTGACCCGCGGTGTAACGAACGACCTTTCGATTGCGACGTTGCGTCCCCTGGGGCCAAGTGTGACCCTCACCGCACTCGCTAGGGTGTCGATACCACGCAACATTCTGTCGCGAGCATCGAACGAGAATTTGATTTCCTTGGCAGCCATTTCTTTGATCCTTAAGGTTCAATCTTCGAGGAACCGTATGGGGCGACGACACGGCTTCATTCGGCCACGTAAGCGAGATTGTCGCGTGGCAGCCCGAGCCGATTCCAGACATCGACCAGAGCCGCGGCAAGCCGATCGATCATGATGTCCTCATGGCAGGGTGTCGGCGTGATGCGCAGCCGCTCGGTTCCCTTCGCCACGGTCGGATAATTGATCGGCTGGATATAGATACCGTACTCGCTCAGCAGAAGGTCGCTTGCCGCCTTGCACTGCGTCGGATCGCCGACCGCCACCGGAATGATATGGGTGTCGCTGAGCATGACCGGCAGGCCCGCCGCGCCCAGCACCGCCCTAACTCGTCGGGCGCGATCCTGCTGGCGCTTGCGCTCCTCCTCAGAGGTTTTCAGATGCCGGATCGCCGCCGTGGCGGCGGCGCAGATCGCCGGTGGCAATGCGGTCGTGAAGATGAAACCCGGAGCATAGGAACGGACCGCATCGATCAGCACAGCGCTTGCTGTGATATAGCCGCCGAGGCAGCCGAAGGCCTTGGCGAGCGTGCCTTCAATCACGTCAATCCGGTTCATGGCGCCGTCGCGCGCGGCCAGTCCGGCGCCCCGAGGGCCGTACATGCCCACCGCATGGACCTCGTCGAGATAGGTCATGGCGCCGTAACGGTCGGCAATATCGCAAATGCGATTGATTGGCGCAATGTCGCCGCCCATCGAATAGAGACTTTCGAAGACGATGAGTTTCGGCCGATCCGGATCCGCCGTCTTCAACAATTCCTCAAGATGATCGGCATCGTTGTGGCGGAAGATGCATTTCTCCATGCCGGACTGGCGGATGCCCTCGATCATCGAATTGTGGTTGAGAGCATCGGACAGGATCAAACAATCGGGGACCAGCCTGGCGATGGTCGAGATGCCGGTCTGGTTCGAAACATAGCCGGACGTGAAGACCAGCGCCGCCTCCTTGCCGTGGAGATCGGCAAGCTCTCCCTCGAGTTCGACCAGCGGATGATTGGTGCCGGCAATGTTGCGCGTACCGCCGGCCCCGGTCCCCATCCGGGTCGCCGCTTCGACCATGGCCGCGACGACTTTCGGGTGCTGTCCCATCCCAAGATAGTCGTTGGAGCACCAGATGACGACGTCCTTCGGTCCTTGCGGGGAGTGCCACACGGCGTAGGGAAAGCGGCCTGCGATCCGCTCGAGGTCCGCGAAGACCCGGTAGCGCCGCTCCTCCTGCAGCTGCGCGATGGCGTCGGCGAAGAACCTATCATAACCCGGGAGGCCGGCCTCCCGGGAGTGCCATCGGCTATCGCTCATGCTCCCCCCAATTTCCAGTCGCCGCAGATCTCGAACTCTCCCATCGCGCCGACCTTTGGTTACACCTCACACAATTTGTCCTATGTGCAATTCCAGCTATGGCTTCCTTCATTCATCGGACTGCGCCATGATTTTGCGCAGCGTGTCGGCAATGCGACCAGCCGGCGTGTCGGAATCCAAGCCTCGCACGAATTTGCCCTGAATATCCATGATGTAAATGTAAGTACTGTGGTCGACGGTGTAATCTTCAACGCCGGCTCCCGTTTTGTGGCGCGCGCTGTAGGCGCCATATTCCCGCGCAACCGCGGCGATCTGCTGCGGGCTGCCGGTGAGTCCGATGATCCGTGGATCGAACGCCCCGGTGTATTTGCCCATCACTTCGGGCGTGTCGCGTTCAGGATCGACGGTGATGAAGATCGGTTGTAGTCTTGCGGCGTCGGGGCCAAGTTCCTCAAGCGCCGCGTCAATTTCGTACAGTGTCGTCGGACAGATGTCGGGACAAGAAGTATAGCCGAAGAAAACCAGCAGCCATTTGCCGCGATACGTCGCATCGGTGACGGTCGTTCCGTCCGGCGCCGTGAGCGTGAATGGGCCGCCGACCGTCACAGGCGCCGTGCCAGCCCACGCCGGCGGTTGGAAAACCGACAAGGCCGCGGCAACTATGAGGCAGAAGAGGGCATGGGGACAATGAGCCCAGGGGCGGAGGAGTCCATACCGTCGCTTCATCAGGTACCTCCGGTGTATCGAGAGATGCGCCTCACGTTCCCGAGCACGACGTTTATCCAAGTAACCTTCGGCCGGGTGTGCCGATCTTGTCGTATTTAGTTGTTCACACCCTAGACATGATAGCTCATTTCGCCTTATGATCCATAAGTTTATTCCACGCGGAATATGATCCCCTCGGAGGAGGTGTCGTCGATGAAGACGATCAATTGGATCAGCGGGCTCGCGGTGATCGTTTTCGCTGCAACGATGTCTGCGCCTGCGCAAGCCTACGAAGTGAGTCCGGTCACAGGAGGCGGAACGATCGAGGGTACGATCGTCTACCGCGGCGATGTACCGACAACAAAGATCATCCCCACCAAGGATGTCGAAGTGTGCGGAGCACCCCGCGAAGACCCACTGATCCGGGTCGGCACCGATCAAGCCGTTGAGAGTGCAGTCGTGTATTTGGTCGAGGTGGCCAAGGGAAAGGCCTGGGCAGAGCCCGGCAAGCCGCCTGAGCTTAACAACATCAAATGCCGCTTCGACCCTCAGGTTCAGGTGATACCGGCCGGTTCGCTGGTGGTTGTCAACAGCGATCCAATGCTCCACAACACCCACGGATATTATGGCAAGCGCACTGCCTTCAACCTGGCGCTGCCCAACCAGGGACAGCGCATACCCGTCGAATTGAATCGTGCCGGCGCTGTCCGCATCGACTGCGACGCGCATGGGTGGATGGAAGGCTGGGTCTATGTGGTGGACAATCCTTACTACGCGATCACCGGCGCCGATGGCAAGTTCAGTATCCCCGATGTACCGCCCGGCAATTACACGCTCGTGGCGATCCACCCCCTGACCGGACCCATCGAGCAGCCCGTAACGGTAGCGGAAAGTCAGCCCACCAGTCTGACAATTGAACTGAAAAAATAAGAAAATGGGCGACCCACTGACCCAACAGGGTCGCGTTCCTATGAAAAGACCGACGCTTTAAGAAACGGTCTGCACTGAGGAGGAACTCTGATGTCCGACGAGCTTGACCGCATTCGGCGCGAAATGCATGCGGTGCTGCAGCAACCTGGGGTACGCCCCGACGACTCGCTCAAACTCACCCGTCGCACCTTCATTCACAGATCGCTGCTGTTCGGCGCCGTTTCCGTCGGCCAGACCTTCGCGTGGTGGCCGCTGCTCAACACCATCGACGTCGCTCACGCCGCCGAAGCGCCCTTCAAGTTTGCCTGGATTTCGGACACCCACCTTTACGAGAGATCCCTCAATACGCGCTTCGTCGACAAGGTGGTGCGCGCCGTGCAAGAGGTCCAGGCCATGGATCCACCTGCCGACTTTTTGATCTTTGGTGGCGACCTGGCCCAGCTCGGAAAGATTGAGGAACTCGAGCTCGGCGTCGAGCTCCTCAAGGATCTGTCGATCAAGAAGTATTACATTCCGGGTGAGCACGACTGGTATCTGGATATGGGCAAGAAGTGGGGCGAGCTGTTCGGCCAGCCCAACTGGACCTTCGACCACAAGGGCGTGCGCTTCATCGGGCTCGATACGGTCAGCCGGGGTCCGGACTACTGGACAGTGAAGAAGATGACACCGGAGGAGCGCATGGGCCATATGGCGACCCTCGACGGCACGGTTGCCGGCGCGTGGGCCGGCGTCGGCCGCGACCAGCTCGACTGGATGCAGAAGACACTCGCCGACTGGGATAAGTCCAAACCGATCGTCATCTTCAGCCATAATCCGCTCTACGAGTACTACCCGCCCTGGAACTTCTGGGTGCGCGACTGGCGCGAAGTGAACGAGGTGCTGAAGCCATATACCAAGGTCACCAACATCCACGGTCACGTCCACCAGGTGCTCTATAACGAGATCGGCAGCATGCGCTCGATCGGCATGCTGGCGACCTCCTGGCCGTGGCCCTATGCCCCGGAAGGCGTACCCAAGCTGACCAAGCCGATGATCCGGGTCGACCCCGGCGATCACTTCGATGGGGTCGGCTGGGAAACCGTGAACGTGAACGCCGACGACAGGGTCGACGTCGAGTACATCATGTGGGGGCGCAAGGAGGTTTTCGTTCAATCGGACCCGGATTCCTCGTTGAGTCAACCTGAGAAGTTGCGGCCGCGCATGGCGGACAATATGTGGCCATACTAAGGGAGGAATGGCTATGACAATCAGAGCGACATTTCTCGGCGTTTTGTGCCGTCCGTCCCTCGCCGGTGCGATTGCGACGGTCGCCGTCCTCGTCGGCCCCACCAGTGCCCACAAGGCACCGCACAAACCGGAGCAGTTGAAACTGTACGAAGATGTGTTCATGGAGGAGGTCAGGAAGGGCGACCTCTTGTTCCACGGCGATGCAGCAACCGCCAAACAGATGAACGTCGTCCTCTCCACCACGGGAATGGCCTGCGCAATGTGCCATCCCATGGCCTCCGACACCCACCCGCAGTCCTACCCGAAATTCCAGATAGAAATAAGCAAATTTTCGACGCTACGCGACATGATCAACTGGTGCATCGAGAAACCCAATCAGGGCGAAAAGATCGATCTCGATTCGGAAGCGATGAAGGCTTTGGAAGCGTACATCCACTGGTCAAACGCCGGCTCGGTATTGGTCCCTGGCAAGCATTAGTTTTTTTCGGTTTGGCGCGGCTGCATAGAAGACGACTTGCGCCGGAAGCAATCTGAAACCGGCGACTGGCATTGGGTGGTTCCCGGTGCCGGTGAAGTTTGGAGTTGAGTGCTGAAGAGTCGCGCGGCTCAAGCGCGCGTGATGGGAGGGGCACGCCGTGGCAGAAACATTGCGTGGCAGATTCGCCGGCGTCGACCTAGATGATCTGGTCGATTGGCCGGTCGTGCGAACTTGGCTTTATTGGGGCATGTTCTGGCTCCTGGTCGCACCTTCCGTCGGCGTGGCGCTGTCGGGACTTTTCAACTATCCCGATTACCTCGGCACCACCTTGGGATTGACCTTCGGCAGGTTGCGCCCGGTCCACGTCAACGGCGTCATCTTTGGCGCCTTTTCCTCCCTCTTCATCGGCGAATGCTATTACCTGGTGCCGCGCCTTTGCGGTGTGCGGGTGCCATGGCCGCAATGGGGGGTACCGTTGGCCTGGCTGTGGAATGTCACCGTGGCGGCTGCGCTTATCGCATTGCCGTTCGGCGCAAATCACGGCCTCGAAGCGGGCGAGTTCCCGCTGTTCGCCAAAATCCCGATCTTTCTCGTTGTTGCCGTGGCGACCGCACAATTCCTGATAGCCATCTCCCGGCGCCTCGAGGCGCCGCTCTATGTCGCACTCTGGTACCTGATCGGGGCTTTCGTGTGGACGACGATGAATCTCGTACTGGGCATCATCCTGCCCTACACGATCTCAGGCATCAACAGCGCGGCCTTCCACGGCCTCTACATTCACTACATCGTCGGACTGTGGATCACGCCGGCGGGCTACGTGCTCATCTACTACTTCTTGCCGATCAGCGTGCGCAATCCGATCTATGGCCACAAGCTCTCGCTCGTCGGCTTCTGGTCCCTCGCCCTGTTCTACCCCTTCGTCGGCATCCATCATTATCTCTACAGCCCGATCGCCGATTGGGCCGAGACAATCGCGATCGTCACGTCCATGCTGCTGATCATTCCGGTGTGGACGGTGCTGGTGAACTTCTTCGGCACCGTGAAGGGCCGCTGGGACGCCTTCGGAAAGAACCTCCCGGCCAAGTTTCTGATCATGGGCTCGCTCATGTATCTGGTGGGATGTTTCCAGGGCTCGACCGAGGCCTTGCGCTCGATCCAGCAACCGACCCATTTCACGGATTTCGTCATCTCGCACTCGCACCTCACAGTGTTCGGAACGTTCGTGGTCTGGGCAATGGGCGGCCTGGTTTATGTCTGGCCGCGGGCCTGCGGGCGCGAGCTTTGGTCGTTCACGATGGGCAATTGGGCATTTTGGCTGATCACCGTCGGTATCTCCACCATGGGCCTGGTGCTGACTGCCGCTGGACTGCAGCAAGGCTTCCAGTGGATGGCCGGCACCGAATGGCTCGACACGGTGCTCTCGATGCGACCCTATTGGTTGGTGCGTACCGTCGGCGGCATCAGTATGGACATTGGAATGTCGCTTCTCGTCATTGATCTGATGATGACGGCGCTGACCCGGCCCGCCGAAACTGTGGGCGGTCGGGCATTCGGTGCGCCAGCGGTTCCAGCTGGTAGGGCAGCCCGATGAGCGCGCGATTCGTTACCCTGGTGGCCGGCATCTTTTTCTTCTTCGCCGCGGTCGTCACCCAGGGCTTCCTGCCATTTTTCGAACCTTCGGCGCGAACAAGCCGGGTGACCGCCGTGGTCCGCACCGATTTCGGCCAGCTCAAATGGATGATGACCGAGGCCACCGATTACACGCCGCTGCAACAGCTCGGTCGCGACGTGTATCTGCGAGAAGGTTGCTGGTATTGTCATTCCCAGTACGTGCGTCCGGTGACCGGCGAGACGCGCCGCTGGGGTCCGGTGACCGAGTCAGGCGAGTTCGCTTACGACGTGCCGCACTTGTTCGGCACACGGCGCATCGGACCGGATCTGATGCGGGTCGGACTTAAGTTCAGCGACGAGTGGCATCTTGCCCATTTCTGGAATCCACGCATGCTCTCCCCGGATTCGATCATGGCGCCGTATCGCGGACTGTTCGAGGAGCCGGCGCAGCCGGTCGCAATCATCGACGACGGAGCCGGCAATCGTACGCTGGAAAGAACGCAGGTCACCGAACGGCTGTTCGACTTCGCCAGTCAGGAACGGATCCAGCTTACGCCGAACGCTGACGGGCTCCTGTTCGTCCCGCTGGAGGCGAGCAGCAAGGTTCCAGTCATTGTCATCCCGAACGAGGAATACAAAGGCGGCGCGGTCAAGATCGCCGCCGAGACGAAAGACCTGGAAGGTCTCATCGCCTATGTCCAGAAGCTCGGCATGAATCGCGGCAAGTGGCGCGACCTGTTCGAGCCGCAGCAACTTGAAGTCATGGACGCGACGATGCCGCGCTCAAGCGAATGGATCGCGCGTGGCAAGGAGGTCTATGAGCGGCGGTGCCTCGGCTGCCACGGGATAGCGGGCGACGGCAACGGGCCCGCGGCGACCTTCATGTTCAATCAGCGCCCGCGAAGTTTCGCTGCGGCGGTGTTCAAGTTCCGGCTGACCAAGGAGCCGCTGCCGACTGACGGTGACCTCTTGCGCACGATCACTCGCGGAGTTCGCGGCACGGCGATGCCCGCTTGGTACGACCTGCCGCTCAACGATAGGCTCGCGGTCATTCAATACATCAAGTATGAGCTGGCGGTGGACCGCTCCGACCCGGCCGAGCCCTATGCGTTCTTCGTCGAGGAGCCGCCCGGTGCTCCTTTGTACATCGCAAAACCGCCCGAGGCTTCCCAGCAAATCCTCGACCGCGGCAAGGAAGTCTGGCAGGTCGCCAAATGCTGGGAGTGCCATGGCATGACCGGAAAGGGCGACGGCGAGAAAGCCGCCGGGCTGAAGGATGATCTCGGTTTTGGCATTGTGCCGGCCGACCTCACTAGTGGCCAGTTCAAGTCAGGGGCAACGGTCGAAGACATTTTTCGGACCATGACGACTGGGATGAGCGGCACGCCCATGCCCTCCTACCGAGACTCGTTGCCCGAGGAGGACCGCTGGGCGCTCTCCTATTACGTTCTCGCACTTTCCGCCTACAAAGACCCGCTCACATTGCAAACGCTGACGATCAGCGACACGGATCGCGCGGCGCTTAATGATCTGACGCTGGAGGCAGATTCCCCGGCGAAGGCCTATGTTCCAGGCACGGACCCGGCGCAGAAGGCTTCCGAACTCGATGAAGGTAACGGGGGGCCGGTGACCGGCAAACGAAATACTACCGAAGGAGGCTGAGTTATGCTCGGATTTGAGATCACCGGACCTTATGCGGGCGCCATGTTGATGAGCCTTGGTGCGCTTTGCGTCTTCGTTTGGGGCGTGCTCTCAGGCGCCTTCCACGGCGCCGATGACGCGGCCATCAGATTCTACGAAAGGGAAGTGGAAAATGACAACGCCAAGCACACCGGAGAATGACGGCTCGGATCAAGGTTCGGACCACGACCACGAGCTGGAGGAGTATGCCGGCGGTACCATCCAGGCTCGACACGGGTATCTCCCGGTATGGCTCCTGGTCGTCTACGCGGTTCTTTTCATCTGGGGGCTCTATTACGCCTACCATTATTGGGGCGGGGTCGGGCCGGGACGGATCGGTTAGGAAGCACAGTCGCGCACGCTAGGATGGCTGACGAGTTGAGAGAGGAAGCAGGAGATGCTGGTAGCTAAGATACTAATGGGAGTTGCGATTCTGAATCTTTTCCTGCTGCTCGCCGCGCTCGCCATGAACGTTGCCCTTGTTTATTTCGGCTGACCAGGAGGAGGCCTATGCTTGAGGATACCGTTTTCTCGTTCGCAAATGCGAGTCCGTACCAAACGATCGCCTTTATCGGCGGCGCGATAGCGCACATCGCCTTCTTCGTATGGGTGGCTTACCTCGTGCGCAAATAGCGGCGCGGAACAACACTTTTCGTTGAATGAGCGGCGCATCGACAGGAGGTCTGCCTATGACCTATTACCTCATGATCTTCGCCGCTGGGTTCGCGGGCAGCTTTCACTGCATCGGCATGTGCGGCGGCTTTGCCTGCGCGCTTGGCCGCGATCAGCAAGGGGGCGGCGCAACCGTACTTCGCCACCTATTCTATAATACCGGCCGATTGACAACGTATTGCTTTGTGGGCGGGCTCGCGGGCGCCCTCGGTCAGGTCATCTGCACCACGCAAGATTCAATGGCCGCGCCGCTCTTGGACGGCTCCCTCGACATCGCCCAGCGAATTCTCGCGATTGTCGCTGGCCTGCTCATGATTGCCATGGCGTTGCAGTTCTTCGGCTTGCTGCAGGTCTTTCATCGCCTGGCGATCGGATTCGGCGGCAGCACGTTTGCGATGTCCCTGCGCAGTCTGATGACAGCCCGAAGCAGCACTGCGCCGCTCGCCTTTGGCGTGTTCAACGGCTTCCTGCCATGTCCGCTGGTCTATGCCTTCGCCGCCCAGGCGGCAAGCACCGCCGGAGCGCTTCCCGGCTTTCTCGTCATGGCGTCGTTCGGACTGGGAACCTTTCCCGCAATGTTGATGATGGGCGGCGTCGGCCAGGTTCTTCGGCCAGCCTGGCGGCAGCGCGGCGTCCGGTTGGCCGGCGGCTTTATTCTTTTGCTCGGCCTCATCACGCTCGGCCGTGGTCTGCTGCCCTCGGACGTTCATATCGGCCATGCCTGGCTGGGAGGACTTCCCGCATGACCGCGTGTGACAATATCCTGTGCAGCCATTGTCTGTTGCCCATCGGCCTGCGCCCGATGGAGCGCAGGATCAACGGCGAGGCTTGCGCGTTCTGCTGCTATGGCTGTTGTATCGCCTTTCAGGTGAAGAACGGCAGACACGAAGAGTGGGAGGCCGCCTGGCTTCTGATTCAGCTCGGCGTGGGCGGCTTTCTCTCCATGAATATCATGATGTTCAGCCTCCTTCTCTATTCGGACGCATTCACCGGCGTCGATGCGGGCGTGCTGCCGTGGATTCACCTTTTGCTCTGGATCTTCGCGACGCCAGCGGTGGTGATCCTCGGCGGACCCTATCTGCGCGAAATGTGGCTCAATGGCATTCAGGGACGCGTGACATCGTCAGCCCTCATCGTGCTTGGCGTCGCTGCCTCCTATCTCTATTCGGCATTTGCCGCGTTCGAGGGCAGCACGCACGTCTATTTCGACACCGCCGTGATGGTGCTGATGCTGTTCACCGTTGGCCGCTATCTCGAGGCTGTTGGCCGCGCCAGGGCGGCGCGCGACCTCGAACCGCTCCTGGCCGCCGAAAGCGAGAGCGCAACTGTTGTCGATGGCGCGGCAGAGACTCTCCGCCCGGTGCGGGAGGTGAAGGCGGGCATGCTGGTGCGGGTCCGGCCCGGCGACCGCATTCCGGTCGACGGCGTGGTTGTCGAGGGAGAATCGGACACCGATGAAGCCGTGATCACCGGAGAAAGCCGGCAAGTGACAAAGGGCGCCGGCTCCACGGTGATTGCCGGCAGTATCAATATCGACGGCCCGCTCCTGATCCAGAGCAGCGGTGATGGAACCGCAACGCGCTGGGCACAGATTTGCCGGTCGGTGCGCGAAGCGCTGGGCCGTCGCAGTCCAACCCAGCGCCTTGCCGACCGCGTCGTTGGCGTGTCCGTGCCCCTCGTTCTCGCCCTCGGCGGGCTGACAATCGTTTACTGGGCGCAGTCATTGCCGTTCGATCGGGCGTTGCTGATTGGCCTCTCGGTGCTGGTGGTTGCCTGTCCTTGCGCCGCCGGCCTCGCCGCTCCAATGGCGACATCGCTCGGCATCGGCCGGCTGGCGCGGCACGGCTGCCTCGTCCGCGACCCCGGCGTGCTCGAGAGCCTCGCGCATGTGCGGTTGCTCGCCTTCGACAAGACCGGCACTTTGACGGCGGGCAAAGCGCGTCTCGTCGGCATCGACCGCGACGGGGTCGGCATCGACGATGTGCTGGCACGCGCCGCCGGTCTGGAGCGCCATTCCGAACATGGATTAGCGCTGGCAATCGCAGCGGCAGCCGCTGCGCGCGGCATCACCCCGCTCGCGACCCGTGATGTCCGGACGGTTCCCGGCCGTGGCATCCGCGGCAGCGCAAACGACGAGCCCGTGGCCGCGGGGAGCGTGAGATTGATGAATGATCTGGGCTGGCCGCTTCCCTCGGCGCTGGTTGAGCGTGCGCGGTCGCGCGAGGCGAGCGGTCATTCGCTGGTCTATGTCGCTTGGGGCGAGCGGGTCCGTGCCATGCTGTCGCTTGACGATTCGCCGCTTCCCGAGGCGCAGGCGACCATTGCGGCACTTCGTGAGCGCGGGCTCGACGTTGCGCTATTGACCGGCGACCTGGCACCGGCGGCGGAGCGGATCGCGGCCATGGTCGGGATCCAGGCCGTGCATGCGGGTCTTTCGCCCGAGGCCAAATGGGAGGTCCTCGGCGGACTCCGGCACGGCCACGATGTAGTGGCGATGGTCGGCGATGGCCTCAATGACGGGCCGGTGCTCGGCGCCGCCGATGTCGGCATCGCCGTCGGCTCGGCCACCGATCTCGCCCGCGAGACTGCGGCAATCGTGCTGCCCGCGGACGGATTGTGGATGCTGCCCTGGGTCGTCGACGTGGCCCGCGCGGTCCGCAGGACCATTTTAACCAACCTCATGTGGGCGTTCGGCTACAACCTCGTCGCGCTCACTTTCGCGGCCCTCGGATTGCTACAGCCGATCCTGGCGGCGGCAGTCATGGCCGGATCGAGCATCCTCGTGGTGATGAATTCGCTGAGACTGGAACGGCTGCCTGATCCAGTTCCATCGCCGATCGCGCAACAGCAATCCGGCGCCGAGGCGGACAGCGCCCGCCAGGGCGCCGGCACTTCCGTCTTGGCCGGCCCGGCCGTCGAGCGGAGTTGAGTTTCGCTTCAGCCAAACACGTCGTGCGTGAAGGCGTCATACCAGCCTTCCGCCGCGCGCGCCGCCTGGCGGCGGATCTCGGCGCTTTCCTCGACCTTGCTGACGAAGCTCAGGACGCTCTTGAGCTTCCCTTCCACAGGCTTGAAGCTGATGGCGTTGCTGAACGCATCGTCGGGGGCGAGATAAGTGTAGCAAGTGTTGAATAAATGCGCCGGAAATTGTGCTGATCCGGTGAGATCGGCCGCGATGGCAAAGGCGCAGGCTTTGGCCTGGCTGTTGGCGCAGAAGGCGGATTTCGGCATATCTCCGCCGATGATCGCGTCGCCGACCAGATGGACGCCGGGCTGCAGCGCCGATTCGAAGGTGACCGGATCGACCGGACACCAGCCCGACTGGTTATCGAGGCCTGCCTGCTGCGCCAGGCGCCCGGCCATTTGCGCCGGGATGACATTGGCGACCGCGGCCTTGAATGTTTCGCCCGCGGTGATCACTGATCGGGTCTTCGCGTCGACCGCTTTGACCCCACCGGTGAATTGGGCCGGCAGCCACTCGATCATTCCCGGATAGTGGCGGTTCCAGGCGTCCTGGAACAGGTCCTGCGCAGTGAAGCTGTCCTTCGCATCGAGGATCAGAATCTTGGCCTTGGGTTTGCTGCGCTGGAAATAGGACGCGATGAGCGAAGCGCGCTCGTAGGGGGCGGGCGGACAGCGAAGCGGATTCGGCGGAACGACGAGCACGAAAAGCCCGCCGTCCTCCATGCTTTCCAGTTGCTGGCGCAACAGCCTGGTTTGCGGCCCTGCATTCCAGGCGTGCGGCATGATCTCCATCGCCACTTCATCATAGCCCTCAAGCGCCCGATCCCTGAATGCGATGCCCGGCGCAACAACCAGACGGTCGTAGCTAAGCTTCGAACCGTTGTTCAGCGCCACGGTCTTCGCCGCCGGGTCAATCGCTTCGGCGGACTCATGAACGACGGTGATGCCGTATTGTTTTGTCAGCGCATCATAACCATGGTTGAGCGATTCGAGCGAGCGAAGCCCGGCGAGATAAAGGTTGCTGAAGAAGCAGGTCGTGTAGATCCGCCGCGGCTCGACCAGGGTCACGTCGATGGCCGTGGCGCTGGCGGCGAGATATCTGGCGACCGTTGCGCCGCCGATGCCGCCGCCGATCACAACGACACGCGCCTTGGCCTGGCCCAGCGCCGCCGGCGGTCCGAGCGCTGTCAGCAACGCTGCTCCAGTCAAGCAGCCGAACTCGCGACGCGTCCAGGATTTCATGGCGAGTTACTTTCCCTGCGCTGCGACATAGCGCGCGACGCTCGCGATCTCCTCGTCGCTGAGCGAGAGCGCGATAGCGTGCATGATGTGATTTGGACTCTCGCTCGCCCGGTAGGCAAGCAGGGCACTCGTGAGCTTCTCCTCACCGAGCCCGATTATGGTGGGGATACCCGTGCCGGCGCCGTCGAGGCGATGGCAGGAAGCGCAGGTCGCGGCGAGCTGCGCCCCTCGGTCGATGTCTTGCGCGCTGCTACGATCCGCACCGAGACCGGCCAAGGTCGCGGTGATCGCCAGCGCAATAATCTGGCGCATCCGCTGCGCGCCAAGGAAACTGAGAGGTGTCCGTCGCACAGCCATGATCAAGTGACCGTGAGCTGGTGCGATAACGCATAGATGGCGCCGCCATCTTCTTCCCAGAGGAAATCGAGCCGGCCGCTCTCCGTCGCCCGCAGGGAGAATTCGATGAACGGATTGGCGGCAATTGCCTCGTGAAGATCGACGCTGAACACCACGGCATCGTTACAGCGGCAGACAAACTTGTTGATGATTTTGCGCGGAATCACATCGCCTTGATCATCGCGGCGCAGCCCTGTTTCCATCTCATGGCTGATGATGGTCTTGACCTGAAAAACGTCGCCCTTCGCCGCAGCGCTTGGTACGACCACGCGTGGTGTGGGGGTGATCACTGTCCGCCTCCCTCCCGGATGTCAGGCGCAGCCATTGGTGGCGACGTGGACCCAGGTCTTTGTCATGAGCAATGTGCCATCATTCATCTCGGCAACCGCCACGACGTATTGTGGTTTGGCAAGGCGGATGCGCGTCGACACGCGAGCTAGACTGCGTTGCGGAACGAAATGGAAACTGGCGACTTCGATAAGCGGGTTCTGCGGCGCGAACACACGGATTTGCCTCACATGGTCGGTCTCGGTCATGGGGCTGTCGATGTCAAGGCTCATGGGCACGGTGTATCCGGTTGGGAAGACCGCCGGCATTATTAGGTGAAGGCGATCCGACTCCGTGGCCGTCCGCCCGGTGAGCTGTTTGACGAGTTCCAGCGCTTCATCGCTCGGACGCGCGGCCTGCGGCGAAAGGAGCACGACACCGGCAAATCCTGCACTCCCCGCATAGCCGGCGGCGATCAATACATCGCGGCGCGTCAAGCTCATTGTTCCTGTCTCCCAAACCATGCCACCTTTTTGCCCCATTCCAACGACGCATCGGCGGCAGCAGGCGGCACATTCGGACACACCAGTGTGGCAGCTTCCTAGAAGGGAGGCTTCGGCGACAACGGCTGGGTGCAATCTCAAGGAAACGCCCAAGGCTCCAGATTGCCCTCGGAACCTCACACTAGCGCATTCGGTTCGCAACGAGATCAAGCTTACACAGCAGTGTTCGCGACGTAAAGCGTTCAAAGGATGAATTTTTTCCTGATGAGCAGCAAGGGCGAGTTTACCATTGTTGCTGGCGTCGATTCCCGCAGGTCCACGGGCTGCGAATGGGCCCGTCGCAGAGAGCGAGACCAGCTGCATTGGCGATTGCACGCGGTGGATTGCCCAACCGAAGGTAGCGCCATCGCCCACAATCACCTTGCCAAACGGGCGCCAATGGTATGGACCCCGCCCTCCCATTGAGGTGGAATCTTGACCATCAACGCGATGAAGGAGGATGCCATGCAAATTGTTCGGATAGGTCTGGATCTAGCGAAATATGTCTTTGAAGTTCACGGCGTAGACGTGCAAGGAAAGGTGATCATGCGAAAAACGCTGCGTTCTTCGCCAATCTGCCCGCGTGCCTAGCTAGGCGTCGACTCATAAACTCTGACACCAGATCCTTGCCGCGACGTGTTGACAGCAGCGAGATAGTTTTCTGGACGCTTGTCGTAGCGTGTAGCGATGCCTCGAAACTGTTTGATCTTGTTGAAGAATCTCTCCACGAGATTTCGTTGCCTATAAACCCAGCGCGAGAATGAGAAAGAGCCCTTGCGGTTTGCCTTCGGCGGGATGTTGGCCCAGGCTTTGCGCTCGGCCGCCTTGGGACATCGCATCACCGGACGGCAAACGGGCGTTGTCAACCGCCATCTGGGGATCGGCTGGGAGTTCGTTCACGTCTGCATTGATGACGCTTCGCGAGTCGCTTTTGTGCAGGTCATGTCAGATGAGCGCAAAGAGAGCGCCGTTGCCTTCCTGGAGGCCGCCGTCGCCTACTATGCGAGGCTGGGTATCTGTATCGAGCGCGTAATGACCGACAACGGGTCATGCTACCGGTCAAAGGCTTTCCGCACTGGCTTTAAGATCATGCTGATCGCACATGTCTAGCCTCCACGATATTTTGTACTGTAAACGTTCTATTCGCTCTTACAGTTCCCGGCTATCATATGCGACGTAATCAACCGATGCAGATCACCCGAACGTGCGCCAAATTTCCGGTATCGCCTTTTATTCGTTCTAGGGACGATTAGATCAGTCGTTAAGAAATCTGCGTGGTGCCCTGACCACGAAGGAGCCAATGCTCATCGCGCTTCAAAAAGTGAGTAAATCCTATCGGACAGCAGAAGGGCCGTTGGAGGTCCTGCGCGAGGTTGATCTCGGGCTGGAAGTCGGCCGAACCCTTGCTTTGACCGGAGAGTCAGGCAGCGGCAAAAGCACACTTTTGCACCTGGCGGCAGGGCTGGACCATCCGGACTCCGGCCGCATCGAAATCGCCGGTCAGGATATCTCGCAGCTGAACGACGTCGGCCGCGCCGCATTGCGGCGCGGCGTGGTCGGACTGGTGTTTCAACAATTCAACCTGATCCCTTCGCTTGATGTAGGAGCCAATCTTTCCTTCCATGCGCGCCTTGCGGGACGCTACGATTCGGCTTGGCAATCGGAATTGGTCGAGAAGCTTGGGCTTGAAGCCCTGTTGAAGCGCTACCCCGAACAGCTCTCCGTCGGCCAGCAGCAAAGGGTGGCGATCGGGCGGACGCTGGCTGCGCGTCCAAAGCTGGTGCTCGCCGACGAGCCGACGGGCAATCTGGACGAGGCGACCGGTGATGCGGTGCTGGCGCTGATGCTGGAACTGGTGGTGCAGACCGGGGCAGCTCTATTAATGGTGACGCATTCGACGCGGCTTGCCGAACGGCTCGATGCACGGGTGCACCTTCGGGCCGGGCGGATCGCCTGATGTTTTATGCGAGCATGTCCGCCTTGCTTTCCCATTGGCGCCGGCAGCCGATGCAACTGGCGATGCTGCTCATGGGTCTCTCACTGGCGACCGCCCTCTGGTCGGGTGTTCAGGCAATCAATGCTGAGGCGCGCGCCAGCTACAATCGTGCAGCGTCGATGCTGGGACAGGATCGCCTCGAACAATTGGTATCGGCAGACGGGACAACAATCCCGCAGCAGGTCTTTGTCGATCTCAGCCGGGCTGGCTGGCGGGTGTCTCCAGTCCTGGAGGGTCAGCTGCGTCTCGGCGCCGCGCGGCTGCACGTCCTCGGCATCGATCCTGTGAGCTTGCCGCGCGAAGCGCAGCAGGTGGATCTGGCGGGAGGCGATAGTCTTCTGCCGTTCATCACCCCACCGGGGCTGCTCTACGTTTCGCCAGCCACGGTAGAACAGCTGGCAGGTCAGCAAACGCCGCCATTGCGGATCGCAAAAGACCTGCTGCCGGGAATTGCAATCACCGATATCGGGATAGCCCAGTCAATGCTCGGAAAGCCCGGCCAGATCAGCCGCCTGATCGTCTCGCCGGATCAGCCTGTCGATCGTGCCACGCTTGCGACGACTGCGCCGCAACTGACGCTGAAGAAACCGGACTCCCAGGGCGATTTGGCGAGACTGACCGACAGCTTCCACTTGAACCTGACTGCGTTCGGCTTTCTGGCCTTCGCGGTCGGGTTGTTCATCGTCTATTCCGCAATCGGGCTAGCCTTCGAACAGCGCCGCTCAACCTTCCGGACGCTGCGTTCGCTCGGTGTGTCGGCGCGATCGCTGACGGGTCTTTTGCTGACGGAACTGATCATGCTGGCGCTGGCGGCAGGCGTCGCCGGGGTGGCGCTCGGCTATCTCGTCGCATCGCTTCTTCTGCCGGGAGTCGCCGCAACCCTGCAAAGTCTCTATGGCGCCAGTATTCCGGGGGCGCTGACGTTGCGCCCGACATGGTGGGCGACGGGACTGGGCATTGCGGTTTTCGGAACACTTTTGTCGGCCGCGCAAAGTCTCTGGCGCATTTGGCGCATGCCTCTGCTGGCACCGGCCCAACCGCGTGCATGGGCGCGGGCGTCGGAACGTGCGTTTCGCATCCAGGCGATAGCCGCGGTTGCGCTTTTTGCTTTGACGCTTGCGCTCGCTCGTTGGGGTACGGGGCTGATCGCCGGGTTTTCCATCCTCGGCGGCCTGCTTCTGGGAGCGGCGCTAATGTTGCCGGTCCTCCTCGCGCTGTTCCTGCTCGTCATGCAGCGCTGGTCGGCGAGACCCGTGACGGCGTGGTTCTGGGCGGACACACGCCAGCAATTGCCCGGCCTTTCGCTGGCGCTGATGGCACTCTTGCTGGCATTTTCCGCAAATGTCGGCGTGGGAACGATGGTGTCAAGCTTCCGCTTGACGTTTACCGGCTGGCTCGATCAGCGACTGGCTGCCGAACTCTACGTCACGGCACGAACCGAGACTGAGGCTACCGCCCTTCGCGAATGGCTCACACCTCGGGTAGACGCCATCCTCCCGGTCTGGAATGTCGAAGGCGACGTCCAAGGACAGCCAGTGCAGATCTTCGGCGTAGCGGATGATGCGACCTATCGCGACAACTGGCCCCTGTTGCAGGCGGCGTCCGACGTTTGGGATCGTGTGGCCCGCGGCAAGGCCGCTTTGGTCAATGAGCAGCTGTCGCGCCGCCATCATCTGAACATCGGCGATCCTCTCATCCTGCCCGGCGGCTGGACGACAGTGATCGCGGGAGTTTATTCGGACTATGGCAATCCGACGGACAGGTCATCGTCGGCATAGTTGCCTTGACATCGCACTATCCGGGCGTCTCCCGGCTTCGCTACGGTCTGCGCTTGGCCCACGCAAAGGTCGCCGGAGTGGGCAGCGAGCTGCGCAAGCAGTTCGATCTTCCTGAGCAGAACGTGGTTGATCAGGCGAGTCTCAAACGCCGGTCGATTCAAATTTTCGAACAGACCTTTGCTGTGACGGCGGCGCTGAATGTGCTGACCCTTGCGGTTGCGGGCCTGGCGATGTTTGCAAGCCTGATGACCCTGTCGGGGATGCGGCTGCCGCAGTTGGCACCAGCTTGGGCAATGGGATTGACGCGGCGGCAATTGGTCCTTCTTGAATTGGCACGAGCCATGGTGCTCGTCGTCATTACCCTGCTTGCTGCGCTACCGGTCGGCATCGGGCTTGCCTGGGTACTGCTCGCGATCGTCAATGTCGAGGCATTCGGATGGCGACTGCCGATGCATCTGTTCCCGGCCGACTGGCTGCGGCTTGGGGCGATCGCGCTTGCCGCCGCGCTGCTGTCGGCGCTGATCCCCCTGAGGCGTCTCGCGCGGGTCACGCCCACCGATCTTCTGAAGGTCTTCGCCAATGAACGCTAGATCTGTGCTGTCGACATTCTCTGCCGTGATTATGCTCTGCAACGCTTTCGGCGGCACGGCTAGTGCCCAGGGCTTTGCCGGCCTTGGTACGACCGCGGAGGGATTTGCGGTTCCTCAGCCCGGGATCGCGTTGAACTTTTCGGTCGATCATGGGTCGCATCCGAATTATCGGATCGAGTGGTGGTATCTGACGGCAAACCTGAAATCCGCCGACGGCACGGAGTATGGCGTACAATGGACGCTCTTTCGCTCAGCACTTGCACCGGGCGAGAAGACCGGCTGGTCGAGCCCGCAGGTCTGGATGGGCCACGCGGCGATGACGACGCAAAGGCAGCAGTATGTTGCCGAGCGCCTTGCCCGTGGTGGAGTCGGCCAGGCCGGCGTGACCGCCTCGCCCTTTGCGGCCTGGATCGACGATTGGCAGATGCAAAGCTTGGTGGGCGGCAGCCAACAAGACGGGCTGTCGGATATCGAAATCAAGGCCGCTGGTGCGAAGTTTCGCTACGATCTACGGCTTCACGCAACCGGTCCTCTCGTTCTGCAGGGCCAGAACGGCTACTCCGTGAAATCCGCAAAAGGGCAGGCAAGCTATTATTACTCGCAGCCTTTCTACTCCGTCGAGGGCAAGCTTGTTCTGCCGGAAGGCGAGGTTGCCGTCACAGGGCAAGCGTGGCTAGACCGGGAATGGTCGTCACAGCCATTGGCAGCAGATCAGACCGGATGGGACTGGTTCTCTTTGCATCTCGACAGCGGTGAAAAGCTGATGGGCTTTCGCCTGCGGGATGGCGGTAGCGGATTTACATCCACAACATGGATTTCCGCAGAAGGAAAGCCGACGCCGCTACCTCCAGGGACACTGAAGCTGACGCCGCTCGACACCGCGCGTGTGGCCGGTCGCGATATCCCGGTTGCATGGCGCATCGAATTGCCGTCTCGCAATCTCAATATTACCACGACCGCGCTCAACCGCGAGGCGTGGATGGCGACGCGGACGCCCTATTGGGAAGGTCCAATAAGCTTCAAAGGCTCCCATACAGGGCGGGGATACCTCGAAATGACCGGTTACTGATTGTATTCAGCCGCAACGACTTTGCCGTAAGATATTGTTCGAAAGACCGGGCGTCATCCAACCGTTTCCTCCATGGCGGATGAAACTGCACCCTGATTCCTGCCGTGGATCTGACGGACGGCGCAGATGAGGTGTGGGATGTCGGTTTGAAGCACGGCAACATCAAACTGCTAGGAGGGATGGCGTTTTTCATACCAATGATTTCAGCAATCCTTCTGATTGTTGCAGGGGCATATTGGATTGGCGTATTGCAACAGCTGCCGTTCTAATCACCGGCGGTGCACTCGTTGGTGCGAAGAATGAAATCGCGGCTCTTGTGCGAAGCCTCAGACGGGTTCCTGCAGCTGCTTTTCCACTGCAACCATAACATCTGCCGTATCAAGGGGGAAAACAGTTCCTGCATATGCAATGATCCAGCGAACTCTTCCTCAGTACGTCAGCACTGGAGGCCGTCGTCCCATTTTACAATTGCGGCACGGGGTTCACTTCCATAAGTTAAAATTGATCGCAACACGCACCGGTGGCAAGCGCGAATGATCAGGTTTCAGATCCCGATAGGGATCACCGACCTATATCTATACGGGCCATGATCCCGGCGTTTGCTGCCGGAATTTCTCTGCTCTGATGCTCTGCATACGCGGCTATCCGGATCAGTCTCTTGCGCGCGGCCGAGAGGCGATGGCTCTGGCTGAGCGAGAGTCTCATTCCGTTACCTTGGCCACGGTCCAGGCGAACTTGGCAATTGTCCATCTTACGCGGCGGGAACCTGAGGTAGGTCGTGAGTGGGCCGAAAAGCAGCGTGATGAATCAATTAGGTTTGGTTTGCCACAGGACGCTTTTACTTCGGTTGGGCACTCGGGCAGTTGGGACATATGGACGAAGGCATCAAGAACATGCGCGAGGGCGTCGCGGGAATTGCCGCGACCGGAGCGGACATGGGCATGAATTTCTATCTTGCCGCACTGACATTGCTGAGAGCGGTCATGAACCTCGCGCGCCTCCACCTCGGGCGTTACGAAGAGGGCAGAGCCTGCTTGCGCCCGTCTACGCCTGGTTTACCGAAGGCTTTGATACCCCGACCTCATCGAGGCCAAACAGTTGATCGATCGCCTCGGTTACGTCGGTCGTGGTTCATAACGGGCAAGCTCAGTGTATTCGCGGCACGGATCATAGTGGCAATGGAGGCCGGAAGGGAGTATTTTATGGATTGGTATCCGACCCACTCGATATCTGATCGGCTTGGCCGCAAATGCATTGTTTGGCAGAAGCACGGGTATCGACGCGCTATTGTTTGAACAGCGGATGGGGAACTGAATGTCCTTTCTTGTTGGCGCGGGGACCGAAGCATTCGCAACCGTCTCGTCGAGTCCGATATCCAGGTCGACACACGTCGACCAGGAGGGGGCCTGCCATGATCCGTTCATTATTCACCGTTTTTGCAGCCGTGCTATGTTTGTTCAACATCGCCTTGGCGGAGCCTGGCCTGATTGAGCCGAACGCCGGAAACTGGAAGACCTGGGTGATTTCATCGGGTAAGGATTTTCGGGTCCCTCCGCCCCCCGATGCCGCCGCTGCGGCAGCGGAACTGGCGCAGGTCCGGGATCTCTTGGCCAAGAAGGATGCGAAGTCGGCCGAGAGGATCATCTTCTGGGATGCCGGTTCGCCCGGTTATCGATGGATCGACCTCGTTAACAGCCGCTACCTGACGGGCCAGACGCTGCCACCCTATCCGCACCGCATCTACACCTATATGACGATGGCGATCTATGACGCGACCATCGCCGCGTGGGAGTCGAAGGCCTTTTACAGTCGTCCGCGACCCACCGAAATGGATCCAACGCTTAAGGCCGTCCTACCCACGCCGCGAAGCCCCTCCTATCCCTCCGAGCATGCTGCAGCAGCCGGTGCCGCCGCTGCGGTGCTTTCCTATTTCTTCCCGGACGAGGCTTCGTCGTTCCAGTCCATGGCCGAGGAAGCCGCGGGCTCGCGTGTGATGGCCGGTCTCCAGTTTCCGAGCGACGCATCCGCCGGTCTGGCGTTGGGAAAGCGCGTGGCTGACCAGGTGATTGCAAAAGCAAAAACCGACGGCTCCGACGCAGTCTGGACCGGCACGGTTCCAACCGGGCCTTGCAAGTGGATCGGCGAAAAACCCGGCAATGTGACCATGCCAGGTTGGAAGCCGATCCTGTTGGCCTCTGCCGATGAATTCAGGCCGCCGGCCCCTCCCGACTGCCACTCGGCAACGGTGAAGGCGGAAGCCGATGCGGTTCAACAGTTTGAGCGAAAATTCCTGAGCAACTACAAAGCATTCTACTGGCAGAGCCCAGCAGGGTTGATGACCAGCTGGTATGACTATGCCAGCAAGTGGATGTTTGAAGACAAGACGGATTACGATCCTCCGCGCGCCGCACGCGCTTATGCGATGCTGGCATCGGTTTATCATGACGCGTTCATCGCAAGCAACGATGGCAAATACGCATACTGGTATCTGCGGCCGCACCAGCTTGACCCGAACATTACCCCGCTGTTCCCAGCGCCGAACTTTCCCAGCTATCCCTCGAACCACTCCACGCTCTCGACCGCGCGATGCGAAGTTCTGGCCTCTCTGTTCCCGAACCACGCCGAGTTCATCCGCGCGATTGGCAAAGAGGCAGGCGACTCCCGCATCTGGGCCGGAATCCACTACGAAATGGACAACCAGACTGGTGTGGTACTCGGCAAGGCAGTCGCGGGGAAATTCATCGAGCGCGCAAAGACCGACGGAGCAGACTAGCTGGGTTGCAGCCGAATGGCCCCTGGTTCCAAGGATCTGTTGCACCGTTTTGGTTACTGGCAGCATGGCAAGGAAACCGTCGAATATTTTCAGAGGGTTTCGATGTTCAAGGGCCGCCAGTTCGACCAATCTGTGATCCTGCTCTGCGTACGCTGGTATCTTGCCTACAATCTGAGCCTGCGCGATCTTGAGGAAATGATGGCCGAACGCGGCATTCTGGTCGATCACACGACCATCCACCGCTGGGCCGTTCGTTATTCGCCCTTGTTGCTGGAGCGCTTCAACCGGCGCAAACGTTGCGTCACCGGCAAATGGTACTTCGGCCTGCCCGCCATGCGTGCTCCCGACACGCCAATCCCGGTAGACGGATCGTACTCAATTCATCCATCTCAGGAAATGCGGATTGGCGCGTCGCGCCTATTCATGCCTGATAACAATCGCATCGAACAGGATCATCGGCGCATCAAGCGCCGTGTGCGGACAATGCTCGGCTTCAAATCGGAGACGACCGCCCGTATCATCCTCTCCGGCATCGAAATGGTCCACATGATGCGCAAACGACAGGCGAGGTACGCCTTCAATCCGAATCCATCCTTGGCTGAGCAGTTCGCGATCCTCACTGCATAGCTGTTATCGTATCAGCCTTCGTCAACCCAACTCAGCCGTTGCAACAGAACCCGGCATTCTCGCATCGTCTGAATCCGTCGATTAGGGTCGCGGAGCGCCGCGGCGGCTAATCGAGAGTTCGGCTTCGAAAGCTAGCGATAGCTGGGTTCAGTTCGGTGTATTCCAGTGATCGACCCCGCCGAATTGCACGCCAGACTACGCTATGGTGCTCCAGCTACCTAAATGAACTTTACGGCCTGCTTCGACCGCGCTCTAATCCACAGACGGCGTTGGATACATGGCGGAAGAACCGGACGGAGGCCAAAAGCGGCGCGAAATCAGGTGGTAGTGAACACCGCCAAATCTACGCTATCGCCGCCGATGATATCGGTCACTCCCACTCGTTTGTTTAAGCAGCATATAACGCATTGAAATCACTGGCAAATTTATTCTGACCGCGCGCAAACTCCGACACCGAGGCCGTCAAAAAGTTACGCTGTTGATTTTAAAGGGAAAATCGTCACAAAATTTATTTTGTGGTTTCGCTAACTATCGGGACCAGTCGGACGATTTTTTGCCGTCAGATCATTCGGCGGTGCACCTGCCTCTGCCTCGAAAAGTACCGTCACTTCGATCATATCACGCTTAGAATACCGATGCCATCGTCTCGGCACCGCCTTGATAGTTGCGCATAGACTGCCGTAGTGGCGCGTAGAGTTCTATGCTCAACCTTGAAATCTATCCGTCGATCCAGGGACCGCCTGCCGCCCAACGCGCATTGAAAGGCGCAGCCTCATTCGTTGCAATCGTCGGCGGCATAACGAGTTCGGCGATGCGCGCCTGAATTTCCGGAAGCGGTTCAGGTGCGAGGGCGATCTCGGTTCGCCTCAGAAACGCCGCCCACTGGACTTGCTTCGCTTGTGCAAAATCTGCCGTCAGCGCCAACGGCGTCTCGATGGGAAGCGGCGTTTCACGACGCTCGAAGGTCGTTCGAATCGCTCGCGCCAGAACCTCCCCTTCAAAGGCGAAGGCGCCCGCGATGGCCCACAGATCGAAAAAATCCTTCATGCGCGAATTGAGCATGTCCAGCGCCACCATGGCCTGGAACTTCTCCGCCACAACAGTTTCGGGTGGATAGGCTCTGAGGTGCGGCGCTGGCTGTCCCAGAAGTGCAGGATATTCGATGTCGACCGGCTCCGGTGTGATCACATCGCCGTATCCAATGTCAACATGCATGGGCAGGTGCGCGCCAGCGAGTTCGGCCACGAAGTCCAACCGCACGCCAGCGTATTCGTCTTGCTCGCGTGCCGGGGCGGCACGCAGCGTCTCCGGCCGGAAGATTACCCCATCATCTTCAACCTGTGTGGCAAGGATTTCAACAAATATGGCGGCGATTGCAGCAGGAGCGTTCTCCCCAAAAACCGAGAAGATCTAGGTCACCGGTGGCACGGTAGGGCACAGGCGCCCACAGGCTGAACAGCATCGCACCCTTGAGGACGAAGCGATCCCGGTACGGCGAAACACTCAGACGATAGAGCACACGCTCGATGGCATAACGCGTCATAAGCAGCTGGGCGTTCTCACGACGTTCGCGAGCACGCTGAGTCAGCCGATCACGTACAGAGACGCCGATATTTTTCGGCACCTTCATGAAACCATGGCCTCGATGTAGGGACGCATTACGGTCTGGACGCGATCGATCTCAGCGTAACGCCAAAGCTCGTTTAGCCCGGCCCGCCCCTTTCGCGATTTGATGAGGTCCCGCAGTGCTTCGATCGCAACATCGAGGCCGATTTTGTTGCGGTGCTTGAAGCAGTCGGCGACGGTCTTCGCTGGCGACGTGATTGGCACAGGCACGCCGTCGATCTGATGGGTCTCTATGCCGGCCCTCAGCGCCTCACCGCTGGCGCGGACGATCTTCAGCGAGACCGATGGATTGGTCGGCGCCCAGTCCTTTGGCCCGAGCAGCATCCACACGGCATGCGGCGTCTGGGTCGTGAGATTGTGGAATTGCAGCGCCGACAGCAGGCCGATGACCCCTTTTGGCTGTATGCGTGCGGCTTCAGCCAGGCTGGTGGCACTGGCGACCTCAGCGCTCGCCAGTTTGTAGAGGCCACGACCGACCTGCTGGAGAACTCCCTCGTCGCGCAGCCTTTGCAGATAAACACGCGGCACGCCGGCGGCATCGAAATCGCGACCCCGCGCGATTCCTTGTCGACGTGCAACCTCCAGGGCGCGATCTCGGTGGGTTTGGGCAATCATAATGGACGTTATAAACCCTCGGTCTTAATTTGCAATATACAAGGATTCATAACAGAAGCGACCGGATAGACGGAGGCAAGAATCATCGCGTTCAAGGAGACTATCGTACACGTTGGAGAAGATCAGGCGCCCCTCGTTGAACAGACCAACGAGATCGTGCGGCGCATCAACAAGCAGATAGGTCGCGATGTGTAGCAACTCGGCGTCAAACCCTTCGTCGTCAGGCTTGGAAACCTGCCATCCGGCTCCCTCATCGGTCGGCGAACCAAGATCGGCGAGTCTGACATGCTGCTTCCTGCTTGTTGTTGGTGTGCCGAATGGCCAACCTCATCTACTAAATTCGCAACTTTCGCCGCTAAATGACGCCAACGTGATCATAGTAACTTCGGCATCAGCTTCTCTTGTTCCCACGCGAGCAGGTATTCCAGCTGTCGGCCAAGCCATTTCTCAGAAAGAGCTTCCCTGCCCCATTCCACCGTTCTGCTGGCGTATTCGCCCATCAGCCAGAAATGCCGTATCGGCACAAAAAAATGGGCCGCCTCGAAGTCGATAGGGTTTAGTCGCCGGACGGACCGATACCCTTCGACGAAGGCATGCCACAGCGAATAACCGTCCCGTTGAAGGGACGTTGACCAAAGAAATACGGCAAGATCATAGGCAAGGTAGCCTGGCCCGCCATCATCGAAGTCAAAGAAGATCGCTTCCCATTTGAAATGACCATCCGTTGCAATCCGGGCATTGCCTCCATGACAATCGCCGTGGCATCGGACCTGTGTCAGCCCTTCGATGGCAGTGACTGCCGATGATAGCCGCACCGCTAGGTCCGACAATGATTTCTGCGAATCTGCCGCCAATATCCCCAAGGCCGACACCGACGCGAGCGGGCGGTGCAGCAAATGGTTCAGGTCAAGTTCGTATCGACCAGAATTCCATCGCGGAAACCTGCCTGAAGCCGCGTGGATGCGGGCCATGGTCACACCTTGCGCTTTGGCGTCGTCCGCCGAATGATAACCCGGCTCTTCGCCTTCGGCATAACGGAACAGAACGGCGGAGCGTGTATCTTCTCAGGATCCAACGCGAGAGGACGGCCACCCTTTCGGCCACGCGCTTCGCAGCGGCCAGGCCGGCCACGACGCGTTCCCTGGTCAATGCGCGTTCATACTGCGCAAGAGCACCAAAGATCGAAAAGAGAAGTTCGCCGTGCGGTGTTGTGTGTAGATGTCAGAGATAATTGGCGGCCTTTTCTTCGAGATAATTGTCAGTTTCCGGGCCCAATGACGAGGCAGTCCTGCGCTGCATCAACAACCTCGCAGGAAACCTCTCGACCCGGTTGAGCGCCATTATTCTTTTCATCTGCGCGAAGAGCCGTTCCATGAGCCTGAAGTTGCCGCACTTGATGCGGATCACCGCGGCTAGTGCCTCGACGCCTTCAAGACGGTCTCCGGCCGAGTTGAGCAATGACATTAATCATCGTCATCTTCATCGTCATAGCGATCCCGGTGGCGGCTCCGCTTGCGTTCGCGTTCGCGTTCGCGATCACCGCTTCAATCTTCAATATATACCCGACGCTTAACGTAGCGCTCGCAGTAGCCGTCGTCGCAATAAGTTTCGACAATCCGCTCGCGCACCACGCCGTTGTTGGATGAGCTATTCGAGCTCGTATTCGACGATTGATTCCCCGCCTGGGCCGAGCTGGTAACCAGGGCCGCAACAGCAAACAGGACAAACTCGATACGCATGGCTCTCTCCTTCGCTAGCTAGCACATTAAGCCATCGAGCCTGAACCGTCGATGAACAGCGGCGCGCGCCGGGACGATCCGTTAGAAACAGACGCAATCCGCCATGTCCGAAGAGTTGGGCAAAGGACCGCTAACCACCCTTCTGCGACCTTGCGCCGCTCGCCTTTTTTGCCTTCGCCCAGGCAGAATCGTTCAACTTGGGAACTCGGCCTAGTCGGCCCGAAGCTGCGATTTTGGCCAAACCGCAGAACCAACTTCATGAACTGTTGGCCCGGGGGTGAAAAGAGCCGTGCAATCGCGTGGTTCTATGACAGCAAAGGCTGGCTGGCTCAATACCGTTGAAAGTCAAATGTTGCTGCCAGCAGCGATGCCTTTGCCCCCAAGGCCGGTGTTTCAGCGTTTCGCACGCGCAAACTTGCGGTACCAGCCCGTGCCGGCGATGGTGTTTCGGTAGACCCTTTCTCGTTCGCTTGCCTCTTCTTCCGTCTCCGCCCGCATCTCGCTGTCAATCGCTGCGTCAGCGCGGCGGAACGGGAAAACCTGCACCAGCGGCGTGCCCTTCTCGATGATGTGCACGCCGTCGGGACCAGTCGGAAAGAACGGGAAATGGATGTGCGCCGAATAGGTGTCGGTATCGACGATACCGGCGACCACCTCAAACACGCCGTTCGGCCGGTTAAGCGGCGGCACGAACAGGCAACTCCATCCCGGATCCGTGCGGATCGCCCAATAGTTGTGGAGCTTGCATGGCGGCCGCGGCATACTTGGATGACCGGTTATCTGGTGCGGGCTGTGATTACTGACCATGGTCCTGTCGAATTCCCAGCCGGAGTCGACGGTCTTGCCTTCATCCTTGATTTCGAGGCGCACCTCCGCTGCCAGCGGCAGAATCCAGCCGGTGGAAAGAGCGTCGAGAAAAGGCATGCAGCGCTTGATCGTAATGCCGTTGTCGCGCGCCCCGACATGCTCCAGATCGATGGGCGCGATCTTGCGGAACCACTCCGGCAGCACGGTCTTGGCCGGACGTGGTTCGGCGATGACGCCGAGATCCGACGGCTGGCAAAGAAAGCTGATTTTGGGCGAAGGCTTGTTGAAGCGCGTCAGCATGGCTGTTACCTGCGGTTGAGCGGTGCTGAGGCACGATTGCCGCCCGGAACGGTTCGGTCCAGGCCAATCACGCGGTCGCTGCCGCTTCGTTCATCCATTCAAAGCGAGGGCCGGGCGGACCCGACCCTCCATAAAAAAGAGCCCGATTAGCGCCAGCGCCAGCGACCTCGATCCGAATCCGAGCCGTTGGAATTCGAATTCGACGAACTGTTGGAGTTCGAGTTCGATGAGCTGTTGGAGTTCGAGTTCGACGAACTGTTGGAGTTCGAATTGGACGAACTGTTGGAGTTCGAATTGGACGAGCTGTTCGAACTTGAGTTCGACGAGCTGTTGCCGGCGAACTGCTGCAACTTCTCTTCTGGGGCTTGCGCCATTCCAGGCAGCGCTGGCGCCGCAGTCTCCTGCGTGCGGAGGATACTTTTGATGCCGCCGGTCTCAATCTTCTCAGGCGCCGCGGCGGCCTGCACACCGCCAGTTACGGCGACACCTGTTGCGGCCGTGATTGCAACGGCGAGCATCGGACCAATTCTGTGAATCATTTTCATGACATTATCTCCGTTCTATCATCGCCGCTTGGGTGCGACGTGACCTGGTCGTTTCCTTACGACCACTGAGAATAACGTGAAAATAGTGAAATAGTCAGAACTAAAGTGAATTCTTTCCAATTTTTAACCTTGCTATATCCGTGCTCTTACCTTCTATCGATTTTGTAACTGGTGGAACAATATTTTGTTATTGGAGAACAATACATGGCTTGCATTGTTTTTTGCTTTTTCAGGCCGCCATTCCAAGCCAATCGACTGTGCTCCAAATGCTCTAGTGGTGAGAATCTAACGCTTGGTACCCTAAGCGGAATACCGGTTCCGACCCCAAGCGGAAGTTCGCTCGCCCTCGGTTGAACTCACACCCATGACCCATTTCGGGCCTTCATGCCGGGACGTGACCGATTGCTGCGGATCTCTGTGTCGATCCGGCGATGCAGCCGAGACTTAGCCGTCGCCATAGAGTTTCGGCCGGAATTACCGTATCGTCAGTTGGAAGGTCGCGTGACGCGTTCCTGCACGCTGGAGGCGCAAGGACAATGGGGGGGCTTGACGACGACCGCTTGGCGCTGGACCTCCTCATTCGGGGTTTCCAAATATCGCGAGTGATCCGGCTCGTGGCCGACTTGGGCATCGCCGACAGGATATTGCCGGAAGCGGTCTCCAATGTCGCGGAGCTCGCATCAGCGAGCGGTGTCCTGCCGGAGCAACTGCTGCGGGCGATGCGCGTTCTCGCTGCTTTCGGAATCTTTCGCATTGGTAGTGACGGCACGGTCACCCATACGCCGCGATCCCTACTGCTGCGCTCTGACGCGCCGAACAGCCTGCACTACGGCGCGCGCTTCTGGACGGGCGCCGGATCCTGGCGCGCTTGGGAGTCCCTCGACGCCGCGCTCCACGGCAAGGTTCCGCACGAAGTGGCGTGGGGGACGAGTCGTTTCGACTACCTCCGCAACACTCCCGACGAGGCCCGCGTCTTCGACGCGTTCATGGCCAACTTTCCGGATAACCGCCACAGTGCCGTCGCAGCCGCCTATGACTTCTCGAAGGCCCATCTGATTGTCGATATCGGGGGCGGCAATGGCGAGGCTTTGCGTCGCATACTAGCTCTCTACCCTGCAGCGCGCGGCATCATCTTTGACAGGACGGACGTGGTCGCGGCCATTCCGCCTGACGAGCTCGCCGATGGTCGCATAACCACCCAGGGCGGCAGCTTTTTCGATAGCGTGCCGACCGATGCTGATCTCTACCTGCTTGTTCGCGTGCTGCACGATTGGGCGGATGAGGACGCATCGCGGATTCTCCGATTGTGTCTGGCAGCCATGCGGACTGGCGCCCGTTTGCTCGTGGTCGAAGGGCTCATCGATCCTGACCCGTCGCGCGGGCCAGCAACGGAATACATGATCGACATGCAGATGATGGCCATGTTCGGCAACGCGCGCGAGCGAACCGAGGCCGAGTTTCGCGAATTGCTGTCCGGTGCGGGCTTCGACCTCACACGCGTGATCGCGACGGCTTCCCCCGTCGCCATTCTGGAGGCGGTCCCCCGCTTGGAACCGCAGAACGGCTAGCAACCAACTCTCGTCCCGCCATTCGCCCCACCAAACGCCGATCCGGGTTGTGATGCGACCTCCACGGTCAAGGGCCGGGAATGGCGCTCCTTGCTCGTTCGGGTGGACAAAACAAACAGCCGCTTTCCACCCTTAGCGGCAGCTAGTTTAGGGTACCTAACGTTAGATTTTCACCACTAGCGTGTGCAATCAGATTTCCGTGCCGTGCAACAAATTTATTCAAGCCGAGATCACGTAGCCGAAGCCGCGTACGGTCTTGATAAGCGGCGGCTCACCCTCGCAATCGATCTTGCGGCGGAGATAGCGTATGTAAACATCGACCACCTTCGTTTCCGGATCGAAGCTCAGGTCCCAAACATTATTTAGCAACCGGGTTCGGCTGATTACGGCATCGGGATGGGACATCAGATAGGCGAGAAGCCTGAATTCCTTGGCCGTCAGTCCGATCTCGCGCTCGCCCCGCCGAACCTTCTTGGCGATCGGGTCGAGGGTCAAGTCGCCGACCTTTAGCACCGGATCCGACATAGCGCCGGGGCCGCGACGAAGCAGGGCTTCGATGCGCGCAATCAATTCGTCGAAGGCGAAGGGTTTGGTGAGGTAGTCGTCGGCGCCGCCTTTCAGCCCGTCGACCTTGTCCTGCAGGCTGCTTTTTGCCGTCAGCATCAGGACGAGATTCTCGTGCCGCTCGCGCTGCAAGATCCGGCACACTTCGAGACCGTCGATTCCGGGAAGCAGGCGGTCGAGAATGATCAGCGCATATGGGGTCTCCCGCACCATCGCCAGAGCATCTTCGCCATTGTTTGCCAGGTCAACCAGGTAGCCCTCAGCCTCGAGCCCTCGCTTGACAAAGCCAACGATGCGATCGTCATCCTCCACCAGTAGAATTCTTGCCATGCCACACCACCTCCACCCCGGATTCCTGTCGCGGGAGCCTGCGAACTTCCAGCGTACGGTTCCCAGCGTCCCATAAACGGTCGTACCTCGGGAAACGGATGAGGTCCCAGCTTATTCCGTGCCGGTTTTCACGCGAGGCGTTTTTTTTTCGAACGACCGGGCGTCGCCTTGGCTCACACCCGAAGCCGCGCTTGCGTCCGTGTATGGAATGTGGATCACGACCTCGGTAAAAGACCCGGCCTCGCTCGTGAGCGCGATCTCCCCCTGGTGCTTCTCGATGAGCCATTTCGCGATCGCCAGTCCAAGGCCACTGCCGGGCTGGCGCGACGCCTTTGGGCTTCGGCTGCGGTAAAATCGCTCGAACACTTTGGGTATTTCCTCGGCTGGGATACCTAAACCCTTGTCACGTATCACGATCTCGGCACGTCCGTCCGCAACGGTCATGGTCAAGTTCACCGATCCATTGCGCGGGGAATATTTGATGGCGTTGTCCAGAACGATGACGAGAGCCTGCTTGAGCCGCTGTGCGTCGGCAGTGATCCAGACCGGATCGGTCCTATAGTTCGATTTGACCGTAATATCTTTGGTGCGCGCCAGGATTTCACCCTCGTGGACCGCATCGGCGACAACGGTCACGAGGTCCGTTCGGCGGGGCTCGAAGCGGATTGTATCGGTTTCCGAACGGGACAAGAAAACCAGATCGTCGACGAGGCGGCCCATCTCCAGGCTCTGCGTGACGATCCGTTCGAGCGCATCGCGGTAGATCGCCTCGGGCTTTGAACCGTGCCGCAGCGGGATCTCCGCCTCGCCGCGAAGAGCCGTCAGTGGCGTGCGGAGTTCGTGGCTGATGTCGGCGAGGAACTGGACACGCAGCCGGTCAAGGTCGGTCAACCGCTGGTTCGCCGCGGCGAGTTCGGCTGTGCGCGCCGTGACTTGCCGCTCAAGATCCGTTCGTGCGTCGAGCAGCCGTTGGCGCTGGTCCTCCTGATTGGCTGCCATCGCGTTGAAGCTCCGCGCGAGCGCGCCGAGTTCGTCCCGGCTGTCGTAGCCGATCCGATGGTCCAGTTCACCCCGGCCGATCGCTTCGGCGCCTTGGGTCAGAAGTCCGATCGGGCGCATCAATGATCGGGCGAGAAGGAAAGCAGCGACAAAGCAGAGGACCACGGAAGCGAACGCAAGCGCCGCGGTCATCCAGGTGAGGCGTTGCCACAATGCTTCCGCCTGCAGCTCCGTCCGCGCGACCTCTTCCGCTTCATCGCGCCTCGCGGCCTCCAGAATGTTTTCGAACTCGGCGTCGAAGCGATTCTCGATATCCCGACGAAAAACCCTGATCGCATCCTCCTGGCGTCCCTGACTGCGCAAATCGATTGCTTCAGAAGTGGCCTTGGTGATTTCTCCGTAAAGCTCGCGCATCCGCGTGACACGAAAGATTTCGTCCCCATCGTCCTCTTGTTGACTGCTGCCCACCAGGAACTCGGCCTCGCCCCTGGTCAACTTCTCGAGCTCATCGAATCCTGCCTCCAGTTCGGCGCGGGCGCTATCGTAGTCAGGACGCTCGGGTTCGCCAATCAACAGGAACTCGGCGATCTGTTCGGAATATCGATTGGCATTCACGGTTAGCGCCGTGACAGCTTCCAGTTGGTTGTTGGCCCATTGAACACGCTGCATATAATAGGTTGTCGCGCGGATGGTGATGTAGACGACAGCGGCCATCATCAAGATTGACCCGATGACGATCAACTGAAACAGAAGAATGCGAAACCTGATACCCATCGGTGTCCATCTGTGTTGAGAACCCGATACTGCGCGGGTCCACGAAATACAGCACCCCATGCGTCCGTGGCCGAAGGAGCCATAATGCGAACGCCGGTCGGCGGAAACTTTGCACAGCGCTGTTGTAGCACGGACCACACACTAGGGGACCGGCGATTAAGGATACGGGAGATTCAGGTTAGAAATTGGAGAGAATTGCAATTATGTGATTTGCGGCGATGCTCTGAGGTTGCTAGGGCTAGGTCCAGCCGCCGGCCTTCTGCTTGTTCAGGGGGTCGTCGTGACCTTGAACATCACGAAGGTCGTCGGTTCCGCGTCGTTCTTGCCTGCGGTAATAAAGATAGCCCATTGTACGTTATTGACGCCGGCTTGCGGAGAGAGCGCGCAATTTTTTTCAGGTCGGCTTGGTTGTCAGGATCGCCGAAGTTTCACGTCATCAAGGTGCAGACCCCATGAAAACGGGTTGTTTTTCATCTGGTAAGCGATATCCATTACGCCGTAATCAACGATCGCCGCTCTAAAAACGCCGGGATCACGCGTCATCGCCATAGCCGCAGCGCGAGCGCGTAGCGAATGTCGGAGGCCAAAGCAGAGCCGGAGGAGATCATCGGCAGCCGCTTTTCGAACCAGAGCCTTAAGCCGTGATGATCGGAGCCGAATGTTTCCGTTGCTTCCATAGAGAAATGGTGCACTTACGTGGTAACCAAAGCTTAACGGGCCACCGCGCCCCGCTGAAACCACTCCACGATACTCGGCATGTTCTTTTCGAAACCGCCGGGGATGAAAACGTTGAAAAGCCCGGCGGGCGCTGCGCTGCGGTTCTCGAAATCATGGATCGTCTTCGCGGGGATCATCAGAAACGAGCCGGCCGGCGATTCGTACCAGGTCTCGCCTACCAGGATGCTGGGCTGACCTTCGATGACAAGGAACAGTTCGTCGTTCTCGTCATGAGAATGCGCGCCCGGCCCCTTGGAATTTGGCTCCAGCCACCACTCCGAAACCGAGTAGCGGTCACCGGATTCGATGCCGTCGGCCTTGAAAACGGCGCTCATCGTGCCGCAGTCATAGCCCCGGCCCTGTTTGAGCCCAAGAATGATCGGCTTGCGTTCAACTGGCTCCACTTTCAGCCTCCCTTTTTCACAAGGCTGAAGGATAACGCGGAAACAGCTATTTTGCATGAATGTTTGTTACCTCACCCCCCGGCAGCTTTCTTTCAACAAATGGACGCAACTCGAGGCGGTTGCGGCGACAGTCTGCGGCTTCAAATCAAGGTCTGCAACGGGTGGAGCTGTGTGGAAACGCGCTTTTGGGCGGGAGCTGAATCTCCAAGGTTGCACCGCGCGAAGTCGAGACCGTTTCACTCTCTCATTGTCGCCATGAAAGCGGGAGCGCCGAGGTCGGCGATGGCTCGCTTGATGTTATAGGCGAGGATGTGGAGGCTCATTTCCGTTCTGACGTTCCGCGGCTTCCGCATTCGGAAGTGGTCTCTTCCCATCCAGTCCTTAAGGCTACCGAACATATGTAACCGTTTTTTTGTCGGTACAAACCCAGAGGCAGCAGCCGATAATGCCAGATTTCGACTGGCGCCTGAAATTCTACAATCACTTTTCAAGGGCGTGCAGTGTGCTTGATCCGTTGCCGCACCCTCGATAGATTGTCTATTCCAACAGAGGGCATGTGAAGATGGCTACAGGTACAGTTAAATGGTTCAACGCCACCAAGGGTTTTGGATTTATTCAGCCTGACAACGGTGGCACGGACGTATTCGTGCATATTTCCGCTGTCGAGCGCGCAGGATTGCGTGGGCTCAATGATGGACAGAAAATCAGCTATGAGATGGTGCAGGACAAGAGAACAGGCAAGACGTCGGCTGATCAACTGAGCGTCGATTAAAATCAACGTTTAATCACGACCAACGAGAGGCTGGACCTGGGGTCCGGCCCTTTTGTAGACTGTCGGCCCGAAGCTGCCGTTCCACCCCTGAAAAGTCCGATCAGGGTGGAAGGCGGTCCGTCGCCCAAGTCTTCGGAAAGGATTGCACCAGAAGCGATCGTTCGACGGTGCGTCCTGGGATGATTGGATTTGGCGCCCGCGAAGCGGCTTACCCCCACTGTTCTTCCGAGTAGTACAAAATTGGAATATGCCGCTAATGTCGGTCGTGGGGTGTCTGAATTTCGGTTCAGAGCCTAATCGGTTGACCCCCAGAAAAGACGTGCACGCGATTGTGAAGGGCGCAGGCTTGGTTTGCAGCCCGCCAGCATCCAACATTGATGCACTGGCGAACCCCGGGACCCTGTAACCAAGGCCAGCTCAAAGAGCGGGATCATCGGTACCGAACGAGGAGGCGACGCAATGAATTTCGATAAAGTTTCGGCTTGGGCGCCACAGTGGCTGAGTGTCCTCCGTATCATGTCGGCGTTCCTGTTCCTGGAGCATGGAACGCAGAAGCTGTTCAACTTTCCGCCAGCTGCCGAGCCGGGAGGGCTTACAGCGCTGAGCGGCACGCAAGCCGTCATTGAAGTTGTCGGTGGCAGCCTGCTTGCGCTCGGGTTCTTAACGCGGCCGGTCGCATTCATTTTGTCCGGCAACATGGCGTTCGCCTATTTCATGGCACATGCGCCACGAAACTTCTTTCCCGTTCTCAATGAAGGCGATTCGTCGATCCTCTATTGCTTCATCTTTCTCTATTTCTTCTTCGCGGGAGGCGGCGCCTGGAGCGTCGATGCCGCGCGGCGGGGGACCGGTCTTGCGACGCCCTGATCGCCAAAGTGAATCAGTAGGCGTCCCTCCGAGGCTGCATTGATCCTTGGCGATTGAAGGCGGCGCGCATGGGCGCGTCTGCCTGAGATGAACGCTGGCGTGATCACGATCTGTTTATTTCTCACACAGTCTACGCGGCCCACGGTAGGGTTGAAATGTACAATCGGCGGGGCGGAACGAACGATACGCACCCGCGCAGGCTCGAAAATTGCAGGTGACCGGTGTTCCTCCCCCGCTATCGGCGGAGGAACTATCCACGGTGACATCGGGCTCGCTGTATCGCGCAGTGCCGTCATGCACGGCAGCGGCGGCGCGCATGAAATTCCGCCAGATTCTGGCCGGCAGCTTACCACCCGTCACCTCGTTCATCGGCGTCTCGTCGTCATTGCCAACCCACACGCCCACCACCAGCGCCTCCGTGAAGCCGACAAACCAGGCGTCACGATGGTTTTGGCTGGTGCCGGTCTTGCCCGCGGCAATGACTCCAAGATCAGCTTCGCGACCCGTCCCTTGTTCGACGACCAGCCTCAGCAGGCCCACCATGTCTGGCTGATACTGGCGAAGATCTGCCGTGGGCTGCTTGATCGGCCCGACGCGGAAGGCGCGAGGCTGGCCGTCGGCATGGAAGGACACAACCCCCCACGGCTCAACCGGAGCAATGCCTGCTCGAATAGAGGCATAGGCGCCGGTAAGGTCGAGCAGGTTTACTTCCGAAGAGCCGAGCGCCAAGCTTGGTGTCTCCGCCAGCTTTGCGTCGATACCCAATTCGCGCGCAGCAGCAATGACCTGGTCGATCCCGATCTCCATAGCAAGCGCCACCGTCGCCGCGTTCAACGACCGTGCGAATGCCTCCGCAATGGTGACGCGTCCGCGATAGCCTCCGCCGTAGTTTTCGGGAGACCATCCGTTCAGCTCAATCGGCGCATCCTCGACCCAGTCGCCAGGCTTGAGGCCCGCCTTCAGCGCGGCATAGTAGACGAACAGCTTGAAGGCCGAGCCGGGTTGCCGCATGGCTGTCGCAGCGCGGTTGAACGCACTCTTGGCGTAGTCGCGCCCGCCAACCATGGCGACCACGGCGCCTTCGGGCGTCATTGCAACCAGGGCAGCCTGCGATGCGCCTGCTTGCGCCCCTTCCTGATTGAGTGCTTCGGCCACTACCTTTTCGGCAATTGCCTGCAGCCGCGGCACCATCGTGGTTCTGATTTTTATCGTGCCTCGATAAGGGCCGGCAAGCTCGCGCGCCTCCTGCATCACCCAGTCCGAAAACCAACCTCCTGACCTTGCCGCAGGCTTCGTCGGATGAAGTTCAGCAAATTCTGCTGTCGCGAGCTTTGCCTGTTCGGCGGTGGTCTTGCCGCGCTTGACCATCGCGTCGAGCACGAGGCTTGCCTGTCGGCGAGCGCCCTGCGGATTGCTGATTGGATTGAGCTGTGATGGGGCCCGGATGATGCCTGCAAGCATCGCGGATTCACCGAGATTGAGGTCGCGCACCTCCTTGTCGAAATAGATGCGGGCCGCCGCTGGAACGCCGGTTGCACCTGCGCCAAGATAGATGTTGTTAAGATACCGCGTAAGAATTTCGTCCTTGCCCAGCTTCTTTTCCAGCCAGAATGCGATCACCGCCTCCTGGATTTTCCGCTTCCAGGTACGGTCCTGCTCGAGATAGAGAATTTTTATAAGTTGCTGCGTGATTGTGCTGCCGCCCTGGACGACCTCGCCGGCGCGGACGTTCCTAAACAGAGCGCGAAGAATGCCCTTCAGATCGATGCCTGAATGCTCGTAGAAACGCCGATCCTCACTGGTGAGCACCGCATCGATCAGATAGCGGGGAAATTCTTCTCTCGCCGCAAAGGGTCCCTGGATCGGCCCCTGTCTTACCAGCGGTTTGCCATCCGCCGTTTCGAGCAACACCACCGGCTTGAGCGAGCCATCCGCGATTTCTTCCCATGGCACGTCGCTTAGTGCCCAAGAAAAGAGGACAGCGACGAGCACAAGACTTGCAACACCTGCTGTCGCGGCGGTCCGCAACACAAACTCCCGCCAGCGGGACCGCTTCTCTCCGGCGGCTTGCGTATCAGCCGAGTGCGACCGCCAAGCCCTCACGCGCGACCAAACTGCCGCAGAGCGGGCCGCCGTCTCGTCGGCTCTAATCTTCACGGCTCGAAAATCAATGTCCCGCAGCCGCAACAAGCCCGCGCTGCCGATTGCGCGGAGCTTTTTGGTCGCCAGATGCGACGCAACAGCCAAGTCGTCCCGCAGTGCCCGGCCAAGTTCGGCAAGCGCTCTTCCTGTCCGCGCGAACGCCGCAAAATCGGACGCGGCTGATGGCTTCCCGTTGGGAGGGGTTTCGTTAGGCCCTTCGCTCTCGGGACTGCTGTCCGATGCGGTTGTGGTCTCCTCCATGCGTGCTCCCTTTGATTTACCTCAGAAAGTTTGTGAACCAGCGAAACGGTAGCCCCGGTGGCTTCCCGGACCTCAACAGTTGTCGCTGACACTTTGTCAATGATGCGGGCCTGTGTGGTAATTTTCTGAGCGCTCGCTGCCGCGCCCAATTTCCATCGTCTTCCACATCACCCGTTACGCTCGCGGGAACTACGCACGACCACGAATGTTCGATACTGTGTGAAGGAGAGTATCATTGCTGGCGACTAGAGCAAAAAGGATCACCGCGTTCGGTCGGCCGTATAGTCTGCCTCACCGACTGGGAGGGATGACCATGAAAATTGATCGCGTGCTATTTCGCAATGATGAATAAAAGTAAAACAGGCTCAATTGTCACAATTGTATTGTCGGTGAAAATCGTGTCCAAGAGATACCAAGTTTTTCACAGGCGCGAAATTGGAATCAGGAATGGATTGTATGATTGCTCGAGAAGCGAAAAATGATCTTCTCGTCGAACTGACCGCAGGATTGATCGCCACCTATGTCAGCAAGAACGCGCTGCGTCCCGCGGACCTTCCGGCGTTGATCGACAACGTGCACACAGCGCTGGCCAATCTCGATACAACCAAAGAAGAGCCGCCAGTTGCGCCCAGCAGGCCCGAGCCCGCGGTGAACCCAAAGAAGTCGGTTACCCCCGATTACATCATCTGTCTGGAGGACGGGGGGAAATTCAAATCGCTGAAGCGTCATTTGATGAACAAGTTTAGCCTGACGCCGGACCAGTATCGCCAGCGGTGGGATCTCGATCCGACCTATCCCATGGTTGCCCCAAACTACAAGGCACTCCGATCGGAGCTGGCAAAGCGAATCGGGCTCGGACGCAAGCCGAAGTCTGCTCGTGCGTAAATCAGCTATGTACGAATGGGGTAAGCACAACAATTGTTGAGTTGAAAATGCCGCTAACCAAATGGCCAACCGTGGACCGGCGATATGAATGACGTTTGAACTTTGGGTCCGGGTATCCGCGTCCGCTCGGTGTAATTGCCACCCTCTGGCAATCTGGTCTCCCGGGGTTGAGGCAGTCAATTGAACGGTTTTATTCGGAAGCCCGGTATAACGCCGTTCACAACGAAAGGGCCTCGACCGTTGGGATGGAATTGCTTGATGACAATTTGCATTGATGACCCGTCTTTAAATTGAAGCGAAACATCTGACCTCGCGAATGCATCTTATAGAACTTCGTGTGTGGTCTCGATTTGGCCGCTTCCGCTTAATGTGTTCCCGATCTTGGTATCCAACATCAACTTGGGGCTCACCATCTATGATGATCTTTGCACTACCACGTTGCCCGCCAATCTTCCCCATTTGGATTTTATCAACGTAATCAACCCTCGCCCGAGCAAGCAAGCGAATAGATAGTGCGCTAAACGACAGTCATTTGCTTTGTCCTCAGCCTCCAGAGAGCGTTACTGCCGTGGATGCCACTATAGCATAAAAAAGACGCGCTTTGCGAAGCCACTGGCATGCGAGTATTATCTGACTGGTCTGACATCGGGGGATGTTCTGTTGCCATGACCGATCTGAGCGCCAAGCAGCTGCACGAACTGGAGCTTTGGGCAAGCGAGCGGCGGCTGGCAAGAGAGAGCGTGACGGCCTGTGCGACGTGCGAAGGCACCGGAATTGTCGTGACGGACAATGCCGGTGACATTGCACAGAACCCCTGCCCGCGCTGCGGCGGTGCGAAATTCTTCCATGACAGGAAAAACCGCGACGCCGCCGGCGACCAGAGCTGATTGCAGCCAGGTCATAATCCTTCAATCGAAATGGCTGTTGGCCTCATTAGGAGTAGCCACGACGAGTGGGCTTTTGGTCCGCGGGATCGGGCGCCGGCCTCGAAGCGGCCACCGCGTGCTCTCGGCTATCTGGGTCCGACTGTGTCGACGAATCCGGTTGTGTTGTGACGCGCAAGCACGCGTCGAAACAATCTGCCCCATGATCGCTTGATGGGCACAGTCGGGGGATCGGTTATGCGATGGCTCGCACGATGGCTCAGGAGCGCAGGTCGAAGACTGACAGCGTTTTCCGGCGACCGTCGCGCTAAGTGGAAAGCGCAGCTTTGCCTATTGGATTAAATCAGACGCTTGGTATTGAACCCATATGTCCGCCATCGGCGGTGAATGGTATGGTGGCGAGGGGGCCGCGTACTCGCTGAACAAGGAGCCAACAAATGACAACGCTAGAACTTGCCAAGGATTTCACCAATCTTCTCAAAACGAACGATCACGAAGGCGCCGCCGCAAAATACAATTCCGACGACATCGTAAGCTATGAGGCCATGGATGGTCCGATGGCGGTCTGCCGGGGCAAGGATACCGTCAAGCAGAAGGGTGATTGGTGGCAGGAGAACCATGAGGTTCACGGTGCCTTGATAGAAGGTCCGTACGTCAACGGCGACCAGTTCGTGGTGCGCTTCACGATGGACGTAACACCAAAGGCCACCGGCCAACGTATGAGCATGGACGAAGTTGGAATCTATACGGTCAAGAACGGAAAGATCGTCGAGGAGCGTTTCTGTTATCTGGAAGGCTAAGTAAGGCGGTCCGATCTTGGAGTCTTCAACCTGTTGACCTGCCGATCGGTCTGGCCGTTGGGTCCGGCATTCAGTCGATAGTCCTTCCGCATCGATGAATGTCGGCCAGCCAGATCCGTTATATCAAATCAGACTATCGACGAGACAGCTTTTGCCCACCGATTAACTCAATGTTCACTCTGATGTCCGAGTTTGAGCGCAGCGCGATTAGTATTGCGTACGCGCGCTTCATGAGATTTCAATGAGAAGTGAAGTTGCCATGAAATATGATTGGGACCACCGCTTGATCCCGCACCGCAATCAAAGAACATTATTGTTGGCTACTCGATCACACTATTCATTGGCGCGATCCTGCTCATTTTGTCGCTCATATTCCTGGTGTGATCAGGCGCCTCGATGTGCCTGGTCGCGTCAATCGCGTCACGTCAGTAATTTCTTCAAATAGAATTCCAACGACCGTTTCGCCTGTGCATCCAATGCGCGCGACATGTTGTCAGCTACCGCTCCGACTGCCGCGAGGATTTCTTTTTTGCCCCAACCGGCATCCGACCATCGCCGAGCAATTCAAGAACACGGTCATTGTGCGCGTAGTTCATCTCGACCGACACGTCCGTCAAATCGATATTGTAAAACAGGCGCGCCTTTGCGGAGCCTGCACGTTTTCGTCAATGAATCTCCAGCCAGGCATCATCGTGATTGGACTTCACGATCCGTTGGAGTCACGCTTGGCTCGGGTATAAGTGGGAAATGGGCGGACCAACTGTCATCTGAATAGGAGGCCAAGATGAAGCACCATGCACTCGAGCAACTGCAGACCGTCGCCGAAGTCGATCAGGTCTATCCGCGCAGGGCCATGTCGCGCACTGAACGTCTTGAACGCTGGGTGGAGCTCCTGGAACGGAATCCTGGCCGGCGCCTCTCGACGCTGCACCAGACCGAGTACCAGCCGGCCAGGGAGCGCGCAGCCATGCGCAGCAATGGCTCGCCGATCTCGGTCGCTTTCGCGGATCCAGTCCTCCGCGCAGCGGGGTTGGAAAACGACAGTTACGGCGAAGCGAAGCGATTCTTCGAACTGACCGATCACCAATTGCACAGGGTCATCTGCTATTGCCATTTCGGCGAGACCTTGAGCGCCGCAGAGGCCGCCCATCAAATCCGTAAGACGCTTAGCGGGAGACAGCGGGGCATGTTTATTCGGTTGCGTGTTATGTTCGACAGATAAAGCCGGCGACGTTTCTCAAATCCGAGGAGGACTTTGTCATGCACAGTGAAAGGGACGAGATCGTCAATCGAGAAAGAGAATTTCACAATCTCAGATTTAGTCAGGAGGAGGATCCAAGAGGAAGTCTGGACAAGTGGTATCGAACAATTCGCCACGGTGCTGAACGTCAAGACGAGGAAATAAAACGCCTTTCGAAAAACGCTGACGTGCTCGAGTACGGTTGTTCCGATGGCGGGTGGTCCCTGCATTCCCTGCACCTGCTCGATCTTTGCCGATCTCTGACGGGGATCGATATTTCGGAAGTAGCAGTAAACAAGGCGAACGAACGGGCGAGCACGCTTGGAAGCACGAACGCTACATTCCTGGCGATGAATGCGGAAGCCATGTCCTTCGAGGACAACAAGTTCGACCTGGTGTATGGACGCGGGATCATCCATCACCTGGACCTGGATCGGTGCTTTTCCGAGGTGGTCCGTGTCTTGAAGCCGAACGGCGTGGCGTCCTTCTTCGAGCCGATGGGACACAATCCTCTCCTGAATGCCTACAGAAGACGGACACCCCTCATCCGCACCGCTGATGAACATCCTTTGTTAACTTCGGACTTCGCGTTGGCTCGCCGCTATTTCAGCAATGTCCAGGTGGAATATTTCGGCCTGTGTTCCGTAGGAAGCGCGCTGATGCCGCGAAGCATCTCGGAGACCGTCTACACAGTTGGCAAAGCTGTCGATTCAGTAGTTCTGACGCTTCCCTTTGTAAAGCGGTTCGCATGGCATGCGCTCCTAACCCTTAGAGTCGGTTTGGAAATTCATGGATGAGCGGTTCTTCGTAGCAGGTTGCCGGGAGTTGTCAACTTAACGAGAAATACTGCCTTCTACTCGTCAAGCGGAAAATCGTCGCGTAAGCAAATCAATGGCTTACGGCAACGACAATCGGGCTGAAAGCTCCCCAGAAGTCCTATACTGCATTAGGTTGACAACTCCTCAGCACCCCCATTGTCAGGCTGGATAAATCCAAAACCCTTGGTGGAGTTGAACCATTTAACTGTACCGGTAGCCATCTTCGATCCCTCTTCTGGAAAACGACAACGTATCGAGTGTGGGACAAACGATCAAGCCATAGCGCCACTCGTTCAGGCAACCCGGTCCGCGTTCTGCTCGCGTCAGCTGGGATGGCAGTGGTCGATGTCAACATGCGCTAGTGAATTTTTTCGTGGCGTCTGTATTGCAAAAAATATAACTAGAGTTTGCTTATTGCCCACCCCGAGATTGAATGTGAAGTGGCTGATTTGTGGGCAGGAAACTGATCTATGAAAACTGGGAAAGCAATGTTGAAAAAACAAGGTTGGGCAGCTTGCAGTATGATTGCGGCTCTGGGGATTTTAGCCGGATGTGCATCGCAGCCCGTCCATAGGATGTTGCCACCTGAACCCTATGCAAATTTGCAGTTGCGGAACTGCAAGGCATATCCCGGGTTCACCGAATGCCGTCTGATGCTGCTGACGCAATATGGCCCTGTTTCATTCGGTCCAGTCCAGAGCAACGGACGGCCGTCCGCGTATCAGTATCAGGTTCTTGGCTGCGCACCGTTGCAGTGGGCTGTTCCTCATTTACCAAATTATAATTGCGAGATTTCGGAGATGGGCGGCGGTTTGTCGACTGGAACCGTGTTGGTTAAGGGCGGAACCGCTGTCAGGCTTGCAAAGCATTTTGGGGACATCCAGCAACTGGACTACCGCTGGAAAAAAGATCCCTGGAGCCGCGTTAACGGGTAGGTATTGCGCAGGAAATGCGGATCTGATTGCGTCGAGGACACGGCCTTGCGCCAAAAGTATTAACACTCTAGTTGCTTTTTTTTGATTGTTTTTTAAACTAGAGTATGTTTTTCTGACCCACACGAAGATGGCAAGGCGCGCCATCTCAACCATGCGAAATCGATACGATGGGTGGGTGGAGTGGTTAAAGGGCATATCGCCAGCATTTTCGCACCAGTTCTGTTGGTCGGCTTCGCCGGCTCTCACGGTCAGGACATCGTGCGGGTTGCTAATTTGGCTGCTACTGCCTCGGTTTCGCCGCTGATGCCATTGGGCCCGCAGGTTCAGGATCCGCGAAGACTCCAAGCCGCTGCGACTTTTGCGCCAACTAGAGCGGTTGTAGGGCTCCCGAAAGCGCTTTCCTTCCCGGTAGCAGAGCGTTTTGCACCTGCGGGTACTGCAACCGCCGTGAAGGTCACCGCCGCGTTGGATCCGGCCAGTACCGACCTATCGTCGGGCCGCGGCGACATTGCCGGACGTGAACGCCGGGAGGAAATGGCAATCCGCTCAGATATGACCGTGTTTGGGCTTGGCACTCGGCCACAACTGACGGCCGATAGTGCATCTTTCACGATTGATCCGGCGCTGATCGCCTCTGTCGTGCCGGAAAGGGTGCAACTCCAGCCACGGGCGGATTTGCTGAATGGCGTTCCTGAAGAGTATGCACAGATCATCGAGGATGTGGCGCGCCAAGAGGGCGTCGATGTCAATTTATTGTTATCTATCATGCATGCCGAGAACGCCGGATTTGATCCGGTTGCCGTCAGTCCTGCGGGTGCAATCGGACTGATGCAGCTGATGCCCACGACCGGTCAGACGTTTGGCGCGCAAGATTTGACGGATCCGGCACAAAACATTCGCGCCGGTGCCAAGTTCCTGAAAGTACTCACCCGGAAGTATCGCAATCCGGTTCTGATCGCCAGCGCCTATAACGCCGGAGAGCCGCAAGTTGATGTCCGCACATCGCTCCCCTTGATCCGGGAGACAGCGGACTACGTGACCAAGGTCGTCGGCCTCTACACCAATTCATATACCCCAGCGCGCGTTGCCCCTTCCCCTAGAACCGACAAGGTTTTCGCGTCCGCAGGCAAATCTATGATCGTTCCCCTGAAGCGGCGAGCGGAGAAAGTTACCCGGGTTTCATCGTCAATACTGGTCTATTCGGCCGGCGAGGATGAGAAGCGCGATGTCGAGGAAATTGTGGAAGCAAGTTCGGACCCATCAGGGCCGGTGCCTATCGAAAAGGAAAGACAATGAAAGCAGTTTTTGGATCCATGGCGTTCAGAAGGATGTTCGCACATAGTTTCATGCTGATGCTCTGCGTCGGGATTTTGTTCCTCTCGCACACCGATCCTGCGGCGGCCCAAAGCCTGCAAAAACTGGAGAGCGCCGCGGACAGGCTCGTCCAGTTCTTCACCGGCAAGTTCGGTCGTTCGGTTGGCGCCATGGCCTTCATTGGAATGTTTCTTGCCGCAGCTTTCGGTTTCTGGTCCTGGGGCGCCTTGCTTCGGGTGGGCGGTGCCCTTGCCGGCATGTTCGCTGCTGCGGAACTCGTCGGCTTCCTTGCCGGTAACTAAGAGACACGGGCGGGGAAATGGCAGACCGCTATTACAATGAAAATGAGGAGGCGGACGAACACATTGCGACGTTCCCCATCATTCTTGCTTTGACACGGCCGCCGACGATCCTCGGTGTGCCGTATCTTTATGTGTGCTTAGAAGGCTTCACGGCGATGATGATCTATCTCGTCATGGGATCGATCCTGTGGCTGCCGGCAGCATTGGCAGTCTTTCATTCGCTTTTGTACGTCCTGTGCGTGAAGGGCGACCTGTGGTTCTTCGATATTTTGTTCAAACAGTCTGCCTGCGGGATCAATCCAGTCGGTCGCAAGATCGGCGGCGGCGTGCGGACATACGGGGGATAACATGATCTCGTTAGCGTTGAAATCATCATTAGTGAAGGGCTGGCAGGTCTTTGCGGACAAGTCGATTTCAACGCATGTGCCTTATCTACGTCCGATCGAGAATGGGATCGTCAGGACCAAGAATGGCTGTCTCGTTTCAACGATCAAGCTGAACGGCTTTTCGTTCGAAACCGCCGACATCGACACTATCAATCTGTTGCAGAAAAACCGGAACACGGCGTTTCGCTCGATCGCGTCGATTGGCAGTTTTTCGATCTACACCCATGTGGTCCGCCACAAGGTGAAACCGTCGCTCGCCTCGGATTTTTCTGACCCGTTCATAACCCGGATGGATGAGGTCTATCAGCGTCATATCTGGCGCAATGAGATGTTCGTCAACGACATCTACGTGACGCTTGTCATTCGGCCGATGTTCAAACAAGGATCGGCACTGTCGCAAGTTTTCTCAACCGGCAAGGGATCGCAGGAGCGGTCCATGCGCACGATGCGGGACAAGCTGGTCGAGGCAACGACGGCACTTGTAAAAGCGCTTGATGCCTATGGTCCCAAAGTTCTGCATGACGTCCAGCGATATGAGGTCGTCCTTGGAGATGGCAGGCGTCTCTATCGCGATGTCGTGCCGGAACAGGAATTGCCAGAGGGAACCAAACGCTACTGGTTCTCCGAGCAATCGGAGTTTTTCTATACGCTGCTCAACGGTGGCAGCGTGCGCCCGATGCGCCTCGGCGCCCTCCCCGTCGACCAGCTCTTGCCGGCACAGCGCACCTCTATTGGCAATCGCACCATCCGCCTGGAGGGCCTCTTGGCCGAGGATGAGCGTTTCGGTGCGATCGTATCGCTGAAGGAGTATCCCCCGGAAACGGGTGCGGGTATGCTGGATTATGTTCTGAAGCTTCCGCATGAAATGATCGTTACGCAGTCCCTGTCGTTCCTTGACGATGTGGTGGCTCGCGGCCGGATCGACCGTCTGGATCGACAATTGTCGAAAGCGGACGAAGCCGGATCCACGGTGCAAGAGGATCTGATGATTGCGCGCGACCAGCTGGCGCGCAAGGAAGTCGCCTTTGCCGAACATCATCTGACAGTGATGCCAATTGGGCGCTCTGTTCCCAAGCTCGATGAGGCTGTGGCGGAAGTCGGCGCGCAATTGGGATCGATCGGAGCCTCCTATATCCGCGAAGATTTCAATTGTGAGCCGTGTTATTGGGCGCAGCTGCCGGGCAACCACGACTATATCGCGCGCCGCGCGGTCATATCGACGCTGAATTTCGCGGGCTTTTCCTCCTTCCACGCCTATCCCTATGGTCGTCCTGACGGAAACCATTGGGGACCTGCGATCACGATTTTCGAGACAACCTCGGGAACGCCGTTTTTCTTCAATTTTCATGAACGCGACGTCGGACATACGACGGTTTTCGGCCCAACTGGCTCCGGTAAGACCGTCGTGATGGGGTTCCTGATCCTTGAGGCGCACCGGGTCGATCGGAAACTGAAGACGGTCGTGTTCGATAAGGATCGCGGTCTTGATCCGATGGTAAGGGCTGTGGGCGGCAACTACATGACGCTCGATCCAGGTCACCCCTCGGGCTGGAACCCATTGATGCTGCCGGATACCCCGCAAAACCGGTCGTTCCTGATGCGGTTGTTAAGCTACATGCTGAAACCGGAGAACGGGACGAACCTGACGGCACAGGAAGAGAGCATTATTGAAAGCTCTCTCAAGACCATTATGAAAACCCGCGATGTGGCGATGCGGCGGCTGTCGTCGCTGAAGACACTTTTTGAGGGGCGCGACCGCACGGATCGCGGTCTTTCAGCGCGGCTCGACAAGTGGATTGGCAGCGGGCCGAACGCCTGGCTGTTCGACAATGAAACCGATGATATGGATCTGTCATCGAGCTGCACCGGGTTTGACATGACCCGCATTCTGGAAGAGCCGACTGTGCGGACGGCGGCGCTTTTGTATATGTTCCACCGACTGGATGAAATCTATGACGGCTCGCCAGTCATCAACCTGATGGACGAAGCGTGGCGACTGCTCGACGATGAAGTCTTCATCGATTTCATGAAGGACTATTTCAAGACGATCCGCAAACGCAACGGCATTGTAATTTTTGGAACGCAGTCTGCCTCCGACGTGGTGGATTCCAAGGTCGGGCGGACCATCATCGAGCAGACATCCACCAACATTTTCTTCGGCAATTCGAAGGCCGACACGAATTCCTATGCCAAGCATTTCGGGCTTTCCCAGGCGGAATTTGAGTGGGTCAAAAATGCTGATCCGGCAAGCCGGTTCATGCTGATCAAGCATGCGAAGGATTCGGTGATCGCGCGGCTCGACATGTCGCACATGATGGATTTCGTGAAGGTCCTGAGCGGCCGGGAATCGACCGTCAGGGAATGCGAAGAGCTGCGCGAAATGTACGGGGATGATCCGAAAAATTGGCTGGCCAGGTTTTGCGGCTGGGCGGAAGAAACAACAGGGTGACCATGAACGCCGTGGGCTTTAAGCAAACTGTTTTCTTAGTGGTCTGTTCCGTTGCAATTTCAGCGGTGCATACAACCTATGCGCAGGTGCCGGTCATTGACGGTTCTCGGGAGAACACCCAGCAGCAGACGAAGAATTGGTACACCCGCTACACCCAAGACATGCGCAAACTCAAAAGCGGTTCTGGCGGTGTGACGGACAGTTTCGTCCCTGGTCAAGAATCGGGTTCGCCTGACGCCTGTTCTGATGCCGGCATGGGCGGTGTTTCCTCTGTTACCGGCAATTCGAACGTACCGCAAAGCCGGCAGGAAGTAGCTGATATGGTAAAGCGAATTGCACAGGAAGAAGGCGTTGATCCACATTTTGCTTTGGCGATCGCGCAGCAGGAATCGCGGTTCAACCAGAATGCCCGCTCTCCCGTCGGTGCAATCGGCGTCATGCAATTGATGCCCGGAACGGCGCAGGAATTGGGCGTTAACCCCTATGATACCGAGGGCAATATTCGTGGCGGCGTGCGTTACCTGAAGCAGAATGTGAACAAGTTCGGCGGACGCATGGATCTTACGGCAGCCGCTTACAATGCCGGCCCCAACCGGCAATCCCTGCGTGAAGGCCGTGTCCCGAATATTCCGGAAACGCAGGATTACGTGCGCAAAGTCTCGGCGAATTACAATTCATTCAAGGCAAAGAATGGTGATTTGGGACCAAGCGGATCGGAAACACCTCAGACCGTTTCCGGCAACGGCTATGGCGGTTGCGGCGAACAGCTGAAAAAGGCCTGGGATCGTAACACCGAAGCCCAACAGGCGCGCGCGCAAGTCATCAACGATCTGGTCAAGAAATCGCTCGAGGCAAATCAAAAATACAATCAAGCGTCACTTGAAGGGGTGCGCAGCATGTCGAACAGCATCAAGGGTGCGGATAGCAGCAACCAGAACCCCGGGTTCGGCGCAATGACACCCCTCGAAATTCAGTGTCCGCCGGGTGTGCTTAATCTCGGATCAACGCGCTGCTATTCCATGCCGACGGTTATGTCGAAAGACCAGGTGCGTGAATGGCTGGCTCAGTTGCAACGCCAGGCGCAGGCAAGCAACGGCGTTGCGACTTTCGATGTGCAGGAAGGTAATACGGGCGGGTTGGTTACGATCGTCGAAACGCGGCCGCAGGGTTGAGAGCATTATTCTTCACCTTAGAAAGGATGGCATAATGAGACGTATTTTGAGTGCCTTGGCTATTCTCGGCCTGATGGGAACCGCAGTACATGCGCAGGTTCCTGTGACTGATGCCGCGAACATCAAGGAGTCAATGCAGATCAAGGAACTGTCCCGGCAGATTCAGTCGGACACCTCGATTGTGAAGGACAATACGACAAAGACCTTCAAGGCGATCACAGGTGATCGCACACAGGATGCATCGCAGTTCTCGAATCTCGCAACCGGTCAAGGGTTCTCGATGGGCCAAGCCCCGGATTTTGCATCCATCCTGCAGGGGAACCAGTCGTCATTCGGCGGCATTGGCGGCGTGTTCCAGAACAATGCCGCGCAACTGATCAATGGGCTCAATCTGGTGAAATCGCTTGTCGATCAGTTTGAGGGCGGCGCTACGGCCAATAGCAAGAGCTATGACCAGGCGGTGCTGACGCTGACAACGATGACGGCGTTGACGGATGCCATGAATTCATCGGCAAAGCAGCGGACGAATTCATTCCAGGATGCAACGAAACAGATTGGGCGGGCTCAAGACTTGAAGGGCGCTCTTGAGCAAAACACGCAAATGGTTTTGCAGGGAAATCAGACGACGAATGAAGCGGTGGGATCCCTGAACAATCAGGTTCATTTGCTCTCGGAACAGCAACGAGCTGGCGTTGCTGCAATGTCAGAGCGTAACAAGGCGCTGGCTCCCATCAGCGTGTCTGGCTCAGGCAGGCAGCCGCAAGGCAATGATGTCAGATCGCAGCTGAAGGCATTTCAGGAGCAGCAAAGTCAATAATGAAAAAAGCGATTATTCTGATCGTGTGCTGCGTAGTGGTTTCATCTTGCGCAGCGCACAGGGACAAATTGGCGAAGTGCTCGGCGGATGAAAATCCGGTTCGGGCTACTGCCTACTATGAATCACAAAAGCAACCATCAGTGCGGGTGTTTGAGGCGCAGGAGAAATTGGCCGCCGGGGCTGATTGCGGCGCCATGCGTCCTGTCAATCAATTCTGACCCTCTAGCCGATTTGGTGCTCAATCATGGACCTGCTCGTTACATTCTACGGTGATGCGATGACTTTTTTTGACAGGGTCAACGGCGAAAGTATCGGCCGTGCCTGGGGCGTACTTGCGGAAAATCGCCAACTGGTCACGTTGCTTTTTACGTTGTTTATTTCGCTTTATTTTCTAGGCGTCGCGCTCGGTTATACGCGCGGTAGCATTCAGGATGCGGCCGTTTCGGCTCTAAAGGTCGTGCTTGCATATTCGCTGATTACGTCGTGGCCAGATTTTAACGATCTTATCGGTGAAGTGCTTATCAAAGGGCCGGAGCAGATCGGAACGGCTATCGCATCGAAAATGGGCGGCATCGACATCGCAAACAATGGGATGGCTGGTCTCGTCAAAAATGTAGCGGTGAAGAGCTACAATTTCGCATCCGATATTATGCGGGCAAACGACTCATGGGTCTCACTGAACATCGTCGGCCTGTTGGCTATGTCGGTCATGCTGATCGGATTGATACCACTTTTGCTTATTTTGACCGGGGTCACTTTGTTTGGGAAATTCATTACCGCAATCATGCTTGCTATCGGGCCATTTGCCATCATGGCGTACTTTTATTCTCAAACTCGATTTGTATTTGAATCGTGGCTGAAGGGACTGGCTTTCGGTTTTTTCATGATGCTCTTCACCTATGTCATCTTGGGTCTGTCATTCTCGTTCCTCGATCAGATCATGGGGGCGATTGGCGGCATCGATTATGACAACACCGGCGTTATCGCCAAGGTTGTCGCTTTGGCCTGCTATTTGCTGCTGATCGGATTCTTTGTCTACAGGGTGCCGGATTTTGCGCGGACGTTTGCTTTTGGCACTGCACTCGGTATTGGCGGAATAGGTGGCGGTGGCGCGATGGGGGTCGCTCAAGGCGCCGTCGCCACGGCCTTGGCGGCAAAAACCGTCGGTGCTTCCATGGCGGCTGGAGCAGGGACAATGGGCAGAGGTGTCGCACAAGGTGCCCGGGCTGCAACCACGTTTTCTCGACAGCTGACCGCGCGCGTCCGGGGACGCAATGGGTAGAATTTTCTAAGGTTGAACTGCAACCGCTAATGGATGCAAACACATTTCGACTTAATCATTTCTAATCGCTACGATTGGGGTTGATTAAAAGAGGTGCACACCATGGAAACCAAAGTGTTGACCGCGCATATACCGCTGCCGCTTGCGGAGAAAGTGGACCAACTGGCCACTCGTCTCGAACGCTCGCGAGGCTGGATCGTCAAGCAAGCCCTAGCTGCCTGGATCGATCAGGAAGAAGAACGGCGGCGCCTGACGCTTGAAGCGCTGTCTGATGTGGATGTCGGTCGCGTCGTCGATCATCATGCCGTGCAGGCGTGGGCAGATAGTCTTGACACCGATGCACCACTACCTGTCCCACGTTGATGGAACTGAAATGGACGAGCAAGGCACTGCCGGATCTCGCACGTCTCTATCATTTGCTCGCACCTGTCAGTCGGCAAGCGGCCGCGCGCACGGTACAGTCCCTGACGGCAGCACCAACCCGGCTGCTCGAACATCCCCGTATCGGTGAAAAACTCGAAGAATTCGAGCCGCGTGAAATCCGTCGTATACTCGTCGGTCACCACTAAATGCGTTACGAAATTCACGAAACGACCATCTGCGTGCTACGCGTATGGCACACGCGCGAGGAACGGTAAGGCAGCGGGTGTGCAGGCAACAGGCTGGACCAGATAGTGGCTGCACATCTGTAGGAAACGGGTACTGGCGCTCCTTGCCAACAAACACAGCCTCAACTGCTGTCTTCATATTATCATATAGGCCGCGTGAGCAGTTGCCGCGAAAGAACGCGAAGGCCGGTCATACGCATCGAACACCATCTCTTGGCTTTCGCACATGTAGGTGCGAACAAACATCATCCGGCTGTGACAGAGACGAACATGGGCGACCTTTACGATTGTCGTCACTCCGTTGATCAGCATGATCTCGTCGCTCCAGTCGAACTGGTAAGCTTCTCCCCGTGCATAGAACAGCGGTACGTGGGCTTCCGCCGTCACCGCACCGCGTGTCTTCGATCAAACCTAACATGAACCATACACGATACACGTGTTGAATTTTTCTGGCATCTGGAACTATTTCAATATACAACTAGAGTTTGATATTATGTGTGGCTTATAGATTCGTTTCTATCCTCGGATGTAAAAGCTGGGGTGAAATTTCGGGGGTCAATGTGGCCAACAATGCGGATTTAGAGGCGATGTATAGGCAAGGCGAGACGTGGCAGTCGCGCAATAGTCGCCTGAAAGGAATAATCACCGTAATTCTGCTTGGCGTGGCGATCGCGGGCTGGATTTTAGCGGGCATCATGGCTTTCACGATTTCACAGATGTTTCCCTTGGTGAAATCGGAAGTGGTGCCGCTCATTGTCGATAAGAACACCGGCTACATGGAGACGGTGACAACCCTCGATCAAAGCCGCGAAAAGGTAACGCAACAGCAAGCCGTGCGTGCAGCTTTTGTGGGCAATTACGTCTTGCGGCGTGAGATCTATGATCCTCGCTATGTAGCCGATAATTACGACATGGTTGGGCTGTGGTCAGATCCGAATGGTTCAGCCTTTAAAGCATACGAAGAGCTCATGAACCCTGCCAATCCACAAGGACCAATTGCCATGATCGGCACTGATGGCGAAATCCGGCCTGAAATCCTTTCGGTCAATCCCCTGAACGCCAACACCATGAGTGTGCGGTTCGAAACCAAAGAACGGGTCAAGGGCGGCACTGTCGTCAATCGATGGTCGGCAACGATCCGTTATAGGCAGTTGCAGTTGCCGGCATCCAATCGCGTCAGGCTGTTCAATCCGCTTGGATTTGTCGTTACCGATTATGTGAAAGTGCCTGAAAGCATGCCAAGTGGGCTTGGTCAATGAAGCGAACCAGTCTTGTATGTTTCATCCTGGCTTTTAGTCTGTGCGACGCTTCTGCCGAACTGGTCGCTCAGCCCGGGCGCTCCGATCCGCGGGTTCGCAACGTTCCCTATTCAGCCGAACAGGTGGTCGTGGTGACAGGAACGTACGGCCTGATCACTACGATACTTTTTGGTGCCGACGAGGAAATATTGACCGTAACGGCAGGCGATACGATCTCGTGGCAGATCGTCGTTGCCGCCAACAGGAAGGCATTGACCCTCAAGCCGACCGAAAAGGATGCGCCGACCAATATGTCGGTCATCACGTCGAAACGCACTTATTCCTTTGAGTTGCAGGTCAATACGACGAATTCGAAGCGAGAACAGACCTACAAGGTGCGATTCACGTATCCTGAGGAAGCCGGCTTGCGTGGTACCGCCGAAATGTGGCGTCAGGCCGAGCAGGCGACGAAGAGCCCGAACCTGAAGAACATTCGCCGGGACAAGGTGAATTTCGATTATGGTTTCAAAGGCGGCGACGCTGCCAAGCCGACTTGGGTCTTCGACGACGGTATCAAGACCTTCATGAAATTCACAGGAGATGTCCCCGCAATTTTTACCGTGGACGGGAAACGGCGCGAAAGCCTGATCAATTACAGACGTGAAGGCGATTACATCGTCATCGATGCCGTCTCCCGTCAGTGGACGCTTCGTTATGGAACCGAGACGGACACCTGCCTGTTCAATTTGCGCACGGTGCCGGCTGATGTGCTTGCGCCGATTGAGGGCGCTGTCGCGCCACGGCGGATTGGAGCGGGAACGCCCCCTCAATCATCCTCTAATCAAAGTGTCAGGTGACGGGCGGGCCGATGAGTGATCCAAATTACCAGTCGTTGGAGACCGGCAGCGGACTGGGTGCTGCGGTAAGGAAATCGTCCGTTGGTGGTGGTCGGACGTTTGCGCTGGCCCTTGCCGTACTCGGATTCGGGGCGATTGGCTATTTTTTGTTCGTTGACGACGAAGGTGAAATCGAACCATCGGAGCCTGCGCAAGGGGAGGAATTCGTGCCGGTGCAGTCACCTCAGCAACAGGCATTCGTGCCGCCCCCACCCCCAGAAATTCCAACGGTAACCGTACCGACCGCGCCCCCTCCTCCACCTCCGCTCCCATCGGCAGAACAAGCACCCGCAATTGCGGCTGCGCCAGTGGAAGTGCGCGAGCCGGATTGCGAGGAAAACGCCACGGATAAGGCAACCCATCCGAAATGTATCGAACTTGAACGTCAGCGCAAGTTGCTTGAGCGCGTTCGCTCCAATGTTGTCGTTATTGATACGGGAAACACCGGAGGCGAAATGCAGGCAATGGTCGGTAGCGGCAACGCGGCTGCTGGCGACAGCAGCGGGATGGAAGCTGAAGACGGATTAGGCGGCAGTGCAAGTGGCAGTGGTGGCGGCCGTGCTGCCGATGCTGATCGCGCCTTCCTGTCGCAAATGGGCGGCGCCGGTTTTGAAACCTCTGTAGCGAACAAAAATAAACGTCCGGACGCGTGGATCCCGCAAGGGTCGATGATCCGCGGAACGCTGGAAACAGCCATCAATTCCGATCTGGCCGGCATGGTGAAGGCGATCGTTCGTCAGGATGTTTATTCGTTCGATGGCCGGCGCATCTTGATTCCGGCCGGATCCTCCCTTGTCGGCGATTACAAGACAGGTGTTACCCGCGGCCAGGAACGGATTTTCATCGTGTGGACGCGGATGATCCGTGCTGATGGCGTGTCGGTGCAGCTCGGCTCCTATGGCACAGACGCCTTGGGACGTTCGGGATTGACCGGCAAAGTTGACAAAAAATACTGGGAGCGGTTCGGTCCCCCTGCCCTGCTGACGATGGTGGGCGGCTTCGCCCAGTACGTGGCGGCGCTGGGTGACGACAATGACAATCAAAACGTCACGATCATCGATTCCTCGACTGGCAATGTGATTTCGGTTCCCTCCAACAATAATTCCTCGGGCGAGAATCCAAAGCAGATCGTTTCAGAAACCGTCGCAGCCGGCATCCAGCAAATGGCAGCCGAAGCGTTCAAGGACAGCAACAGCATTCAGCCGACGATTGACATCAATCAGGGTGCGGAGATCAACGTATTTGTAACCCGCGATCTCGATTTTTCCGATCTCTATCCCGATCCGGTGCGTCAGGAATTTGAACGGCTAAGGAAAGCACGCAATAGAAAATGAATGCCAATCACAACAATCCAGCAAGGTATTTTCTGGAAGAAGCCTTAGCGCCGATTCGAGAGTTCTTGGACGACCGCAAAGTCGTGGAAATCTCGTGCCAGAAACCGAACGAGGTCTGGATTGAACGATCGGGAACGCTTGAGATGGAAAAACACACCGTCGCGGGGCTCGAAAACGCCGCGATCGCCTTGATGGCGGAACGGACGGCGGCGCATTCAAGCCAGGTGGTGAATGAGGAAAACCCGCTTTTGTCTGCTACATTGCCGGACGGCGAGCGCATTCAATATGTCCTTAATCCGACGTCTGTCACCGGCCATTGTTTTTCCATCCGCAAGCAGGTGCTTCGGCGCCTGACACTCGAGGACTACGATAATGCCGGGGCGTTCAAGCGGACGCGCGTTGCTAGCGACCATTTCATTGATGAGGTCGATATCGAATTGTCCCGCTTGTTGCAGGCGGGTGACATCCGTCACTTCCTTAAAGTTGCAGCACACAATCATCGAAGCATGATCGTCAGTGGGGGCACGTCCACCGGAAAAACCACATTCCTCAATGCCATGTTGACGGCGATTCCGAGAAACGAACGGTTCGTCATGATGCAGGATGCGCCTGAACTCGAACCAATTCAGGAGAATGTTGTTTCCCTAACCGCATCGAAGGGCGACCAGGGTCGCGCCAAGGTTACCATGACATCGCTGCTTGGGGCTGCGCTGCGTCTGCGCCCGGACAGGATTTTCATGGGCGAGCTCAGAGGCGAGGAAGCATTCGACTTTCTTAATGCCATCAACACCGGTCATCCGGGTTCAATGACAACGATCCACGCCAATTCGCCGCGCCATGCCTTTGACCGGCTTTCGACACTGGTGCTGAACAGTGGTGTCCGCATGGATCGGGCTGACATCATCAGTTACATCAAGTCCATTATCCCGATAGTCGTGCAGCTGAAAAAAGGCGATGAACATGGCACTCGAGGCGTGAGTGAAATCTTTTTCGCCGATGAGGTTGATCAAAATGGAAAGCGCAAACACCGCTGAGCGAGAGGAGCGTCCCGTCTCCCCTGCGCTGGCGAACTTTCGCCAGCGGTTTTTCACGGAGCTTGATTTACCGGCACGATGGGGCCGGATCCGGCGACAGTCCTATCTGACGTTTCCGCTTGCGTTGCTGACCGTCTTCGCAGTTTGGTTGTTCTTCTTCCTTTTCCTCTATGACATATACGTCACCTCATTCGGCACAGTGTCCTATTTTGATTACGCGCTGGCAGCTCCGTTTGCAGAGGCGGTGACATCCACCTGGAGACTGATCGGACGGCGCGATACGGCCGGCATTTTCATCCTCGCCCTGGCACTCGCTGCACCGCTAATGTTCGCCGTCCTGGTCTTGTGGATGCTCAAGGGCGGGCGGGCCTTCTCGCGTCACATCCTGTACCTGCTGCACATCCGATCGACCCGCCGACTGGTGGGTATCGCCATCATGGGTCAGTTTCTTAGCGTCGCGGCCGTCGTGGTCTATTCCGTCGTCTTTTACGTGGTGGCGACCGAATTTGAAAAGGGAACGGATCTTGCAAAACTCTATTTCGAAAAGCCACTCGCCATGGCAACGACACCGTTCGGTTCGATTGATGCATCCGGCGCAGTGGTCAAGGCTCCAAGCAAGATCCGGCGTGCCGGCGTGCTGGCATTTTTAGCCGCAATTGCCGGCATCGGATTTCCCGTCGGTCTGGCAATTCAGAAGCGCGGCCGGATGGTTTATGGTGGCGCACGGTTGGGGACGTTGACCGATGCCGCCGATTTCGGACTGCGCAAAAAACGTGGCGTGGTTCTCGGAACCAAGCAGGGTTTGTTGCTGGTCGATGACAGCGACAAGCATGTGCTGGTAATCGGCTCACCGGGTCAAGGCAAGTCACGCAGCATCGTTATACCGTCCATGATGCGGTTTGGCGGATCGATGTTCGTTCTCGATTTTGGCGGTGAGCTCTACAAGGAAATGGCGGGGTGGCTTTCGGCGGATGGTTATAGCATCCATGTGATTGCGCCAGGTAGACAAGAGACTGATGGGTTTAATCCGTTTGACTTTATCAGCACGGATCCAGCTCAACGCATAACTGATCTGCAGAAGCTATCCTTGATGATGATGCCGGAGCGGGTTCGCTCGGATACATCGGATTTTTGGGAGGAAAGCGCTCGAATTCTGCTGACCGCATTGATGGCGTTTATTATCGAATGTCCGGACACGCGCAAGACACTGGGTGAACTGCAACGGATCCTTGGCTCGATGCCGGACGAGCGCAAGGCGGTCACGCAGTTGATGGAAAAATACGAACATACGCTGAGCGATGCCACGCGCATGCAGCTCGACAAATTCCGCGGCCGTCATGAGAAGTTGGGCGAAGGCATTGCGGCCGAGATCGGCGCCAAGATCGACGTTCTGCAGAACAAGAACCTGGAGGCGATGCTGTCGGCGACAACGATACCGCTGAAGGAGATCCGTAATCGCAAGATGGCAATCTTCCTCGACGTCGATATCCAGTCTGTGCGCATTTTTGAGCGGTTCATTTCTCTGCTCATTGAAACCACGATGGACATTTTTATCAAGCAAGGACCGTTGCGCGACGACCAGCATGATGTGATGGTTATGCTCGATGAATTTGGCAATGCCGGCCGGCTGGATACGATCCTGACGCAGGCGCCACTGATGCGAAAATACGGCATCCGATTTGTGTCAATCCTGCAGGACAGTGCACAGCTCGAACGGCTGTATGAGAAAACCGGCCGTGAGATCATTGCCGGATCATCGACGATCAAGCTCTACATGAATTTTCAGAACCCGAGGGACGCCCAATACATATCGACGATCGCCGGCAAGACCACGGAATGGCTGCCAACCTCGTCTTACACATACCGGCATGGCCGCCGCGATCGGCAGGTCTCGATGATGCCGGTGCAAAAGGATCTCTTGTCCGTTTCTGATTTGATGATGCTCAAGCCGGAGGAATTGATCCTGCACGTCGCCGGCGCTCCGGTATTCAAGGTGCTTAAGGTGGAGGGAGGCGATGATCTACGCTTTGGTGCCTACAGGAAGTACAAGGCCCCTTCTCGGCCGAAGATGGAAATCATCGAGACTGGCGGCATCGATATGACACCAAAGTTCCGCAAGAACGGATCAATTATCTATGTTTCCACGCTGGATGGCCTCCGCCACCGTCTTGGGCTCAACCCCTTGCGGGAAGCTGGTGTTGATTTGACGGCAGCACTAATGGACGATCGTGAAGGACGCGAATGCAACGACCCTCAGCCCGTTAAGGACATGAACGCCAACGTTGTTGATATGAGGGCGCTGAAAGGGGAAATGTCGCAGGGCGATCGCGAAAAAGCTCTGGATGAAAAGTGTTTCGAGCGGTCCGAAAATGTTGTCACGATTGACGACGTGGCCGTGCGTTCGCCAATCCTTACCAACGAAGAACTAGAGGATGTGTTCGGGATTGGTGATAGCAACCATTGGGAACTTCCGGATGGACTTTTGGATGGCACGATGCAGGCCGACAATGTGAATCCGCTCGAAATTAATTGCGGAATCATGGCACTCGTGTCAGCCGCCAGACAATCCGTCAAGCCTGAGGCGGCAGAAGCATTCGAGGAACTTGAGGCCGCAGTTTCCGATCCGCTACAGGAAGAGAAAGCTAAAAATTCCAAGAGTTAATCTTCAATCAGATTTCTCGGGGAGCTCCACTCGCCCGCGCATACGCCTTCGCGTATACGTTGTTTTATACGCCTTCGCGCATAATCCTCAATTACACGCATTCGCGTATATTAACACTTTATGCGCGCTCGCGTATATTGATGCCTGGAGGTTGCCCCATGAACGAGCACATTGCACGTACCGAAAAGCAGCTTGGCGCTATCCTGCGCCGCGTCCGAAAACACGCCGGACTAACGCAAGGCACGCTCGGCGAACAAATCCATCTGCGACAAGGAACGGTGTCTCGCCTCGAAGCTGGAGAGCCTGCTGTCCAGTTGCGCACTCTGATGGGAGCGCTCTTGGGCCTCAATCTCGAACTCGTCGTCAGATCGCGCAGCCAGAGCAGCGCCGCCGACATCGAGGACCTGTTCTGATGGGACGAAAGCGGGCGCACGTCCCCCTTTAATGTCTTCCTGAACAGCCGCCTCGTCGGTGTACTGCGCCGCGAGTCAACCGGCGCGATCGACTTCCAGTACACGCGCGATTGGCTGGAATGGCGCGGTACTTTCCCGGTCTCGCTCTCCCTGCCCCTGCGCGAAGATCGCTATATCGGCGCCGGTCATCAATGTCTTCGACAACCTGCTGCCCGACAGCAACTCCGTTCGCAAGCGCGTCGGCGCTCTGCAGTTCCTGTCCGACGGCATCGACCCGGTTGTCACATCGTTCCCAAACAGCTTCCGTGACTGACCTTGTCGCCAACACGTTCGGCTTCGCCGAAATGCAGGTCGTCTCCTTTGAGGATCTGTTTGGTGGCAAGCTTCATGCAGCTGTTGATCGTCAACACCCGCGGGATCTCTTCGATGTGAAGCTGCTCTACGAGAACGAAGGGCTGACGGATGCACTGTTTCGCACCTTCCTCATTTATGTCGCCAGTTCGGGCCGGCCGCCGCACGAGCTTATCAAGCCCTCCTTCTCCGAACTCGACGAAGCGTTCGTCAAGGAGTTTGAAGGCATGACCGTCGCGCCTGTCAGCCTGGGTGAACTGAAGGATGCACGCGTGCGTCTGACCGACGACTTACTCACACGGTTGGATGATAGCGCTATGCGTTTCTTGCTTTCACTGCATGAGACCGAGCCGGATTTTGAAACTATCGGCATGCCGCAGGCGGCAAACCTGCCGGCCGTCAGATGGAAACTGCTCAACCTCACGAAACTGAAAGAGCAGAACCCAGAGAAACACACCCAGCAGCGCCATGAGATTGAGAACATATTGTCTTAGCTCCGAACGACGGTTCCAGCGCGCTCCAACACACCTGAATCCGAAAACGTTTATCGCGGCGTTTGCATTGCGACGAATCTCTAAGACCCTGAGGAACCGCAAAACCCGCTATGCTGGGTGCAAGCCACAACGTTGACGTCGTCGAAGACTCAAGACTTCATCAAACTCGCGGCATGCCTTTCGGTCTCATATGGCGCTTTTGCGCTGCGATTCTGAATATCGAGTTGGATGCGCCGTAACCTCGATATCCGTTGCGCTGAACGATTTCAAAGAAAAAGCCCTCGCCATAACTTGGACTGTATAACTGAAAATATTCACCGCTTTCATCGCGGTCATAAAGGATATTTGCCGACCTCAGTCTGTCGGAAAGTCCGATATCGAGACCAAACCGCGCTTCCAGATCATCGTAGTAGTTGGGCGAGATCTGGAGTGGTGTGAAGCCGTTTTTATGGAGCGCAGACGCTGTTGCAAAGATATCGTTGGTCTCAAACGCCAGATGCTGGACGCCGGACCCGAAATTTTCGGCGATGAAGTGTCCAGCAAGGGTAGTGCGGTTTTCTGCACCATTAAGTGTCAGACGGAAGCGGCCGTTAGTGTTTTCAACTACCTGACTGCGCACAATGCCCGCAGGATCGACGATGTCGACCATAGCCGTTTTACGCACCTTGAAAATCGAGGTGTAGAATAGGATCCAAGTCAGCATTTCGTCGTATTTCATCGTCTGAGCGATGTGATCAACGCGCCGGAGCCCCACACCATCCCGCGGCTCTTCGCCGGCAATCATGTTGAACTCGATCTCCCATATATTTTTCAGATCAGACTTTTGATCGACAAAATAGATGATACCGCCGCCAACCCCGCGGATCGCTGGCATCGTCAGCTCGCCCGGCCCGACGGTTTGCTCAAAAGGCTCTGCGATAAGCGCGCGTGCACGCTCCGCGGTTGCTTTTGCATCATCCACTTCGAGACCGATCGCGTAGGCCGACGTGCCATGGACCAAATAAGAGGAATGAGCAAATCCTTCATGCTCGGTGTTGATGACAAGATTGATCTCGCCTTGCCGGTACAGGGTAACCAGCTTCGTCTTATGCGTACCCGCGACTTGGAAACCCAGAATGTGCAAGTGCCCGCTGAGTTTTTCGGCCTCCTCCTCGCTGGCAGAAAATTCAACAAATGCCACGCCATCGACATGAATGCGGTCCGGCATCTTTGGCAGCCCAATGGTCCCCTCCGGCGCGCGGCGCTGTATCTGGTCTCCGAGATAGATTAGCGATCGATGACCATCCAGCGCTATCGAATGGGGTGAACCACCCCGAAACTGATCATTGAAAATTTCCAATGACAGATACCCATCGTAGCCTGTGGCGGCGACAGCTTGCATGAAATCCACGACCGGTAGATCCCCCTCCCCTGGCATGTTGCGGTAGTGGCGGCTCCAGTACAACAGATCCATGTCGATGAGCGGGGCATCGGCAAGCTGGACAATGAATATTTTTTCCTTGGGAATCGAGCGGATCGAATTGACATCGATCTTTCGCGCCAGCGTATGGAAGCTGTCTAGGATCAGCCCGACATTGGTGTGATCAGCGCGGCGCACGATTTCCCACGCGTCACGATGATCATTGATGTGCCGTCCCCAGGCGAGCGCTTCGTATCCAACGCGCAATCCGCGTTTCTTTGCACGTTCGCCAAGGTCGCGAAAGTCATCCGCAGCTCGATCCAATCCACCCAACGCGATTGGCGATACGTTCGAACAGACAAGCACGAGGTCCGTTCCCAATTCCTGCATGACATCGAATTTGCGTTCGGCCCGATCGAATGCGCGGGATCGATGCGGTTCCGGCATCCCCTCGAAATCACGAAAGGGCTGAAACAGCGTAATCTCCAGCCCGCAGTCCCTGACCATCCTGCCGACGTCGCGCGGGTTTGCATCGAAGGCCAGGAAGTCGTTCTCGAAAATCTCAACACCGCTGAAACCAGCCTTCGCGATTGCATCCAGCTTTTCAGGGAGATCACCACTGATTGAAACTGTTGCTATTGAAGTCTTCATTGCCGGGTCCTTGCGTCTATGAAGGAAAGCGTTCTATGCGGTCATGGACTTGAAATGGTCGAGCATCCGGTTCGCATCAGGCTGCAGGCCGGTAAAAAGCTGAAAGGCTCCGACGGCCTGGAATACCGCCATGCCCCCGCCATCGAGCGTTGGACAGCCGCGCTGGCGTGCCTGCCTCAACAATTCCGTCTCCAGGGGAAAGTAGACAATTTCCGCTACCCAATGGCGCCGATCAAGCATATCCGCCGGTAACGGCAGGCCAGGATACCCAGACATGCCAGTGGGTGTGGCATGGATCAATCCCGACGCCTGCTGCATCGCTTCCATAAGATCACCTTCGGCGATGATTTGCGCGTCGGGGAAGATCTGCTGCATTGACCTGCTCAGCGCAATGGCGCGCTGTCGTTCGCGATCAAATACGGCAAGCTTCGCCACTCCCAGCGACAAAGCTGCATATGCGGTTGCGACCCCCGCGCCTCCCGCGCCGAGCTGAACCACGAACGACGTGTCGACCCCGGGAAGGCCGCGACGGAAGCTCTGCGCAAAACCCCACCAATCGGTATTGTGGCCGTAGCGCCGCCCATCCTTCAGAACGACAGTATTTACGGCACCGATCGAGTCGGCATCGGCGGAAAGCTCATCGAGATGCGGCATGACCGCCTGCTTGCAGGGATGTGTGATATTGAGACCTGAAAAGCCACGTTCCTCCGCTTCAGAAAGGAGCCGAGGAAGATCGTCGATCGATGCAACAAGCTGATTGAGGTCGATCAGGTCATATTCATAGGAGAGCCCCTGCGCCCTGCCTTCCTTCATGTGCATAGCGGGCGTGAGCGAAGCCTGAATGCCTGCCCCAATGAGCCCCGCCTTTATCGGCTTCAACAATGTCTCGCTCATCATTTCCATTCCGCTCGTTCGAGCTCGGCGCGACCTTGGACTATCGAGCAAGTCAGCCCGCGGCAGAGCGCGGGCTGACTTGTACCTCTACTGGCCGCGTGCTGCGTTCAGTTCCTTGAAGAGTTCCGTAACGGTCTCTGTGCCAATGTCCGCGCTGAACTTGTCGATCATCGGCTTGACCGCGTCGCGAAGTTTCTGTGTTTCCTCCGGGCTGAGTTCCGTGACTTCCATCCCGGTCTTCTTGATCTCGTCGATCGATGCCGCGTCCTGCTCACGCGAAACCTTTCGCTGATAATCGCGCGCTTCGTCTGCCGCCGACTGCAGTACGGCCTTTTCTTCATCATTCAGCCCGTCCCAGAACTTCTTGCTGATCAGCACGATCTGCGGATTGTACTGGTGGCGCGTAATCGTCATGTACTTTTGAACTTCATAGAATTTCGCGTTCACGATATTCGCCGCGGGATTTTCCTGACCGTCCACCGTTCCTGTTTCGAGCGCGGTATAGAGTTCGGTATATGGCATGGGCACCGCATTCGCGCCGAGACTGTTGAAAAGCTCAATGGGAATTGGCGACTGGATCGTGCGGATTTTCAAACCCTTGATGTCTTCGAGCTTTGCTACCGGATGCCGGTTGTTAGTCAGATTTCGAAAACCGAGCTCCCAATAGGCAAGCCCGACAAGACCAGTATCTGGCAGCATTTTGATGAGGCTGGTGCCGAACGGACCGTCCATGACCTTGTCTGCCTCTTCACCGCTGTTAAACAGGAAGGGCAGATCGACCGCGCCGAACTGCTTGACGTTGCCGGCCAGTATCCCGGCGTTTAGGACTGTCATTTCGATGACCCCGCCCTGAAGGGCGGAAACCGTCTGAACGTCTCCGCCCAGCACGCCTCCCGGGAAAAGCTTCACGGTAATTTTGCCGCTGCTCTTTTCCTTCACGAGATCCGCGAACTTCTCCATGCCCATGACCTGCGGATGGCCCTTGTTGTTGGCCGATGCAAATTTGAGCTGATGCTCGCGGAGCTCGGCCATGGCCGGACCAGTCGTCAACAGTGCGAGTGGCAGTGCCACTCCTACAAGGACTTTCATCAATTTATTCAGCATTTTTTCCTCCCAATGTTGGCCGGTGTCTCCCCACGGCCGGTTGAATTCCTTTCGTCACGTGCCACCTGCTCTTCAATGTCCCAGCCAGCTCACCGGAACCATTACCAGTTGCGGAAACAGGACAAGCAGGAGCAGCACGATGAGTTCAGCGATGAGAAATGGCATGACTCCCTTCATCAGCTCTTCCATCGAAAGTTTCGATATGCCGCAGATGACGTTGAGCACGGTGCCGACCGGCGGCGTGATGAGGCCGATCGAGTTGTTGATGATGAACAGGACGCCGAAATACACCGGATCGATCCCTGCCTCTTTGATGATCGGCATCAGCACCGGTGTCATGATGAGGATGGTAGGCGTCATATCCATTGCGGTGCCGACGAGCACCACGAGAACCATGATGGCGAGCAGCAGCAATGTCTGATTGCCCATCAATGGTTGGATGAGCGCGGCGAGATCGCCCGGCACGTCAGCCACGGTGATCAGCCACGCGGAAACCGCTGCCGCCGCGACCAGAAACATGACGACAGCCGTAATCTTCGCAGCGGCAACGAATACGTGGAAAAGTCGCGCCGGCGGTAATTCGCGATAGATCACCATGGCGACGAAGAGCGAATAAACGGCCGCGACCACCCCTGCTTCGGTGGGCGTGAACACGCCGAATTTTAGCCCTACGATGATGATAAGCGGCAGCATGAGCGCCCAGATGCTGTCGATGAATGCCTTCAACCGGACAGCGCCGGATTGTCGTGGGGGCAGGCTGAATTGCTCCTTGCTGGCAACAATCAGCCACGTGATGCAGAGCGCCACCGCTATCAAGAGACCGGGAAATATTCCGGCAAGAAACAGCTTGGTAATCGACACGCCGCCGACGACGCCATAGAGGATGAAACCAATCGAAGGCGGGATGATCGGTCCAATGATCGACGCCGAGGCAAGCAGCCCGCCCGCCCGCGCGGGATCGTGGCCCGATTTCAGCATCATCGGCAACAGCAGGGTCCCCAGCGCGGCCGCATCGGCCACGGCAGATCCTGAAAGGCTCGACAGCACGCAAGCGGCAAAGATCGCCACGAAACCCAGACCGCCGCGGATATGGCCGACCAAAGCCATGGCCAGATCGACGATGCGCCGCGACAGGCCCCCGGTGTTCATCACTTCGCCAGCAAGCATGAAGAACGGGACTGCCATCAATGGAAAGCTGTCTGCGCCGTTCAACACATTTTGCGCAACGATCTGCGCATCGAACATGCCGAGATACATCATGAGCGCGACGCCGCTGACAATCAGGGCGAAGGCGATCGGGACGCCAAGCGCCATGGGCCCGAGAAGTGCACCAAGGAAAATTGCTACCGTCATCCTTGGCTCCCCAGAGTATTCACAGGACGGCCTAGCCCCGTGCTTGAGTGGTCATCGTCAGCGATCTGCTCTTCAGAGTCGCGTACAAGCTCGGCAGTCGCCAGATCGATACGGCCAGTTGCGACGCAAAAGGCATCCCAAAGAAGGATCAGGAATGCGGGAACCCCGAACGCGAGGCCTGCACCATAAAAGAAAGCCATGGAGATACCGGTCGCCGGTGCTTTGACATGCAGGTTGATCAGTGTCTGATCCCAGCTGCCGCTGATCAATAACCATGTCGCCACCAGCATGAGGAAATGTCCGGCCAAAACGGCCGCCTTGGCAATATTTGGCGGTAAGCGCCGGATAACAGAATCGACGCCCAGATGCCCATGTTCATGCATGGCGACAACAGCACCAAGGAACGTCAGCCATATGAAAAACAACCGCGCGAGTTCTTCGGAGTAAGTGATGCCCTGATTGAACGCGTAGCGTAGGACGACATTGCCGAAAACCAGTACCACCATGCCCGCAAGCAACAGTGCGATTGCAACCTTCAGCATGAGAAAGCAGAATTCGATTATGCGCGCCATTCGCTCCTCCCGCGAGTGAACTGTTCAGAACAGTCTTTTTACATGCGAAGGGCATGCGCCGTCCGAAAACCCCGGCACCATGTCCGCATGGTCTGCGCTCCTCCAGCACAAGCCAAATTGCATATTGTCCTAAAATGTACTAACCAGTTCGAATGTCAAGCGCTTCTATTGAAAGATCGATTGAAGGTGAATATGACTTCGTAGACGCCGAGATAGGCTATTCGGGGCGAATATTTCACACGTCCCGGATTTTCACTTTTACATTCAACTGCTTGATGCGATGGGACTTGAATTGACCGACGGTTCGGCGAGTGCAAGAAAGAACGATCCGCAGAGAACGCAAGAAGATATCCTCGTCGTGGCAACGGAGGAGTTTTCAACGCATGGTCTTGCGGGGGCCCGGGTCGATGCCATCGCGGAACGCACCCGAACTTCCAAACGCATGATCTATTATTATTTCGGCAGCAAAGACGGTCTATACCTCGCTGTGTTAGAACGATCGTACCGCAAGATCCGAACACTTGAAGCGGATTTGGAGCTTACGAACCTGCCGCCGGAGGCGGCGTTGCGAACATTGATCTCAACCACGTTCAATTATGATGAGGCCAATCCGGATTTCGTTCGATTGGTCAGTATCGAGAATATTCATCATGCCGCCCATATGCTTCGATCCGACGCGATCCGCGATTTGAACGTCTCCGTGATCGAAACGATTGCTGGCATCCTGAAGCGCGGCATAAGGGACAAGGTTTTTCGCCGGAACGCCGACCCGGTTGACGTGCATATGATGATTAGCGCGTTTTGCTTCTTCCGCGTTTCAAACCGATACACGTTCGGAACAATATTTCGGCGCGATCTTTCAAAGCCTGAGATCATGGAGCGTCATCGCAACATGATCGCGGATGCAATGCTCAGTTACCTGAAGACGCCCGAGTAGCTCCTGCCTGATGACAGTCGATTTGACACATCAAACCAGCTTCATTTCACCAACGATCTTGATAACTTTGTTCAAACACGCTGATAAGAGCGGATTTTTCGTCAGATCCGATTGGTGCCAAAAAGTCTACAATTGCCAATCGGCAGCAAGCTGGATATCGTAGCATCAGCGCATATGGATTCCCTCCGGCAAAAAACAATCTCACGCGATTCCTAGCCTATAAATACATCCTTCATAGTTGCACGACTGTTGTTTCGACCAAGTGAGCGCCAGGACGGCACTATGATCTGGCCTTTCCAATTTCAGCATCAGATGTCTTCGACACCCGTGCATCCGAACGCTGAACGAGATCTCAATGCTGTCAGGGAATGCCGTTGAGACCCTGGAGCAATGGCCAGACCGAAGGGCAAGTCAACAGGCTAAAGACTCTCAAATCCGCCATGTGCGGTCGCGCAACCGCAGAACTTCTACGAGCCAAAAATACTACCACTTCCTCCCGCCCAGCCACCACACTTTGAGGAAGATCCTGTTAAGTGCAGCAGCATTCTTACGATTAAGGGCAGTGCGACATCGCCGACGCGATGCCAGGCTTGTGTCATGCGGCATGGGCCGCTTTTTCCACCGTCTCCGGATCTTCGTCGATTACCTTAAGCAACACACGTCCCGCAGGATCTGGTTTACGCCGCCCTTGCTCCCAATTGTTCATGGTTGCAGCGGGGATTCCAAACTTTCGCTCGAACTCCTTGGTCGAACGGGCATGCCTTTTGCGGATGCTTTTAATGCGATCGGCAGGCATAGGATCTATGTTAACGGTTTCGAGCGCGAGTTCACCACGCTTCCAGGCAAGTGCCTCCTTGAGTCCCTCAAGCAGACCTTCGCCGAGATCGGTATCATTGTCAGCCATTGTTCAACTCCTTTAACACAGCCAGAATTGCCTTTTTCTGATCAGGAGACAAATCGTCCTGCTCATTTTTTGCGTAAGCGGTAAGCATGATGGCCAGATCATCCGCAATCATGAGGTAATAAATTGCGCGACCACCGCCTCTTTTGCCACGATCTCTCATGGCAAACCGGACTTTCTTTCCTGATCGCATCGACCGCGACGCTCGTGCTGATCTTGCCGACTTCCGGAAAAATTAGAATCGCATCGGGCGTATAAGTTGCTTCGCTCCGGATCGTTCGTCCAAAGACTGCGCTCAATTTGGATCAACTCCTCTTGCAGTTCCATCTCCGATCCTCCTCGCGCCCCGCATTCCCCGGGGAGAAGGTTGGAAAGATTAGCGGCGGCTGAAAATTAATCAATCGAATGTCGTCCCTGGGTCAATCTGAGAAGGCGCCGTATCGCACTGCATTTATCCCGAAGGACCGCTCACCGCCTCCAGTGGTGCACCGTGGAAGGCGCAGCGGCGTTCCCGGACAAGGTGATCGGCGAATGGACCTGCTACGGCTATTTCATTGAAGATGGCTCCCACACCAAGGATGGTGTATTGGTGGTCAGCAGACAGATTTACGATTTCGGGGGCGACGATGAAGCATCAGCGATCCACGGAAGGCCTATCCAAGTGGGCCGACGACGATAGTAACATGGACTACTTTGATCTCGGGAAGCACAGCCGAAAAATCACCACCGCCTCTGATCGGGCGCAGCGTTGGTTCGATCGCGGGCTAGTCTGGCTCTACGGCTTCAACCACGAGTCGGCCATAGCGTGTTTCCGCGAGGCGCTCGCGGCTGACCCGGCCTGCGCGATGGCGCACTGGGGCGTCACCCATGCGGCGGGGCCGAACTACAACCGGCCTTGGGAGACTTTTACGCCAGAGGAGCGGTTCGAGGCGATGACGACGGCACGCGGCGCAGCGGATGCGGCCGCCACGCTCGCCGGGCGCGTTTCGGAGGCCGAGCGGGCGCTGATCGAGGCGGTGCAGCACCGGGCGCCCGCGGTTCCAGTCCAGGATTTCGGCCCCTGCCACGATGGCTATGCAGCGGCGATGCGCGGCGCCCATCGGACGTTCGGGCATGATCTCGACATTACCGCGCTCTTCGCCGAGGCGATGATGAATCGCACGCCATGGAAGCTCTGGGACCTGCGGACCGGCCAGCCTGCAGCAGCGGCCGACACGCGCGAGGCGACGGAAGTGCTCGAGCAGACGTTCCGCGAGGTCGAAGGCGCCTGGGACCATCCGGGGCTCTTGCACATGTACATCCACCTCATGGAGATGTCACCGCAGCCCGAACTCGCCCTGCGGCATGGTGATCGGCTTGCGGTCCTCGCTCCAGATTCGGGCCACCTGATCCACATGGCCACCCATATCGACGTGCTGTGCGGGGACTATCACACTGCGGTCGAGCGGAATACACGCGCGATCGGGGCGGACCGCCGGTTCCTCGAACGGGAGGGGCCGGAGAACTTCTACTCGATCTATCGCTGCCACAACTACCACTTCAAAATCTACGGGGCGATGTTCCTCGGCCAGCCATCCCCGGCACTAGAGACGGCGGACGAGCTGATCGCGACGCTGCCAGAGCCTTTCCTGCGCAAGATGGCGGACTGGTTTGAAGCCTTCGTCCCTATGAAACAGCACGTGCTCATCCGTTTCGGGATGTGGGACACAATCCTGGCGCAGCCGCTGCCGGACGACCCGCAGCTCTACTCTATGACGACCGCCCTGATGCGCTACGCCCGGACGGTGGCGCTCGCCAACAAGGGCGACATCGCAGGGGCCGAGGCGGAGCGGGACAGGTTCTTTGCCGCCCGCGCCGCGGTTCAGGAGACCCGCATGTTGTTCAACAACACCTGCCGGGACATTCTGAAGGTGGCTGAGCAGATGATGCTGGGCGAGCTCGAATACCACAAGGGCAACTACGAAGCCGCCTTCGCGCATCTGCGCAAGGCGGTCGAACTCGACGACACATTGCCCTATGATGAGCCCTGGGGCTGGATGCACCCGACGCGGCACGTGCTCGGCGCGTTACTGTTGGAGCAGGGGCAGGTGGACGAAGCTGAGGCGGTCTACCGCGCAGATCTCGGTCACGACGGAACGCTAAGCCGCGCTTGCCAGCACCCGCAGAACGTGTGGAGCCTGCACGGGCTGTACGAATGTCTCACGCGGCGCGGCGAGACGGTTGAGGCACCGCACATCAAGCTGCAGCTCGACCTGGCGATGGCACGTGCAGAGGTGCCGGTGCGGGCGTCATGTTACTGCCGCCATGGGTCGGTTGCGTAGGCCAAGCATCAGGACGCGGGCGAGAGCTTCGTTGCCTTGGCAGAAGGGTTGCAGAGCGCCCTGAGGTCGCTTGGCGGGGCTCCTCATGAACATCCCCGCGACGCGATGCTGGCCAAAACACCAGGCTGTTTAGTACTCAAGCGTGGTGACAAGGGATGGGATACTTTCCAACAACCACGTGAAGCATTTTCACATCACGCCATCCGCTACCCGTCCACCGCCGCGCAAGCATGCGTTCGCTCACGATTCGTATGACGAGGCGATGTCAGCCGAGAACAAGCAAAAGCGACCTGGCAGACCCTTTAGAACGGTGGGTTCCAAGGCCGCGAAATTAAACATACCCGGATTGCTGGTCGCGACGGCTACCATAGCACTTTCGGAAACGACTACTTGTGCGGGATTTGCGACGCTGGTAATCCGCGCGGCCAAATTCACCGTCTGCCCAAAAATGTCACCGTCTCGCGGCACAACCTGGCCTGTGACCAAGCCAACGCGCACCGGCAGGAGACCCGCCTTTTCGGCCGATTCCACCAATGTAAGACAGGCTGTCAGCCCTGATGTTGGCTCTGGGAAAAGTACCATCACACCGTCACCGAGGACCTTCACCAATCTACCGCCAACATGAGAGACAATTTGCTGTGCAAAGGCTTCAAAGTGAGCTGCCTGTTCGGCTGCTTTCATGTCGCCAAGTTCGTGTGTCAATTCAGTGAAACCACAGAGATCCGCGAAAGCAACGGTCGGTAAATCGACATCGGGCCCTGTCTCCAAACCGCTCTCGAAAAGGGCTTCTTGAATACGTGAGACAATGTTATCGAAAACCGACTCTTCCAGCAGGCGCCGCTGGAGCATAAACAACACTCTAAACCCTATCCGTTGTAGCTCGAGTCGTTTGGCAGCTGCAGCAGAAAGCATCTGAGAGTGTGAAATTCCAGCATTCAGCATTCTCTCCTCGACTTCACTGCGGAACAAATCGCGCATTGTTTCCACAACGCGGTGTGTAGATTGTCCAAAGGCCCGCAATACTCTCGTCATTGCCAGGTCGGAAATGCCTAGTCGGCGGCATTCAGCAATGAGTTTAAGCAGCTCGACATCGTCCTCGCGCAGAACCTGCCCTGTTGACAAGCGAGGAAGGCCCGCCGCAGCCCTCAAATTATTCAGTGCTATAGGAGTGACATCCAAACCGTCGAGCTCCCCCTCCATCGATGTCGTCGACAGGTAGACCGGATCGAACATAATCTGAGAAGCAAAGTCGAGCGAGAATACCTTGTTTCGAATCGCTTTGGCTAATGTGTCCAAGGGTATCCCCGCTTCATGCAAGGCAAGTGCAACGCGAATCCTGTCCGCGTCTTCAAGGAGATAATCCGTTTTTCTCTCTATTATGCCAGCCGCCTCAAATTGTAGAAGCTGACCTTCTCCGCACCCCGTCAAGGCTGACAGAGCGGTCCGCGATAGATTATCCATTGCCCTCAGCCTGATCGATACCGATAGATGGTACAATAATCATTCTGCCAGGCAATTATAGTACGTCAAAGGATGGAAGGACGTCCGGCCTTTCGGACTATGTTTGGTTCTACGAAAACCGCCACAAGTAACTGTCGTCCACAAACTTGACACCCCGCGGGTCCAGCCTCCCTCGAGCATGAGCACTTTTGGTCACAAATACCGAACCGTCCGGCTAATGCTGATTGCGCCTCAGGCGTTGCCCTAATTCAGGTGGAATAATTTTGTCAGGAACCCCTTGACCGCCGCCTGAGCTTGGGAATTTGCGGCATCGTTGTACTGAACGGGTGGCCCGAGTTGGACACACTCATCCCTCCATGAAAACGGTTTGCCCGTTGCGACATTCATTAGCCGGCCATTCTCTTCGCGCCGCATGCAGGTCCGCGAGGTCTGCGCATCGCTCATTTCGTTGTAGGCCGGACTGTTGGTATGGTCGAAAGCATGGCGCGCGTCAGGATACACGGTGATTTGCGCATCGTGGCCAGCTGCCGCGAGACGTTCGATATAGTCGCGGCAGCGCGGCAATGGATTCCATTCATCTTTCGCACCGTGGAAAGCACGGATCGGCGCATTCACCACCTCCATCTCCCCGACAAGTTCCAAATTACAGGGTGGATAAAACGGCAGATAAGCGGCGATACCTCCGCGCTTGGGACCGTAAAGATCGTGGAAGCGGCTGAGGCTAGCGTAGAGGGCAACCAATCCACCCCGCGAAAAGCCCATTATGGCAATGCGGTTTGCATCAAGGCGTGGATCGGCCGCAAGCAGGTCCACCGCCCTGTAGACGTCGTAGATGGGATTGAACTCGCCCACCCGCGACTGATCTGTGTAGATTTCGCTGTAACCACGGGCAGTGTAGCTGTCAATTCGAAGCGTCGCCACGCCGAGCGGCTCCAAGAAATTGGCCCAGCTCCATGGCCCTGAACTCGTAGGGCCACCAGACCCGTGCAAAAGGATAACGACAGGCAAGCGTGCGTCGATAGTGGGAACCTGTAGTCTGCCGGTCACCGTGACCACTGTTCCCCCCGCAATATCGCCCTGCAGAAACTGGTCGTCCGAAAGAGTGAGCGAAGAGATTTCGATCACTTCGTCTGGAGGCTGGGCAACGGAACCGGGCGCATACACGACCAACAGAACCAGGACCGAGCACCAAAGGAAATTGCGCGCAAATCTCATTAGCACCCCTCCACACCTACCAGGTCTCGTCGTATTGCCGAGTATGCCGATACCTGACCATCTTCCCGACTCTCACAATACAGCAATCTGCCAGTGCGAACGACTGCGACTTTTGGATGGGTCAAGCGCCGTCCAAATCAGCACCTCGTTGAGTTGTGCGAATGGCCGAGATGGCGTCGGAGGCAGCCCAGAGACGACAAAGCCCACGGCACGATACAAGCTGAACCTGCGAAGAAATGATGCGCCACCATAGCAGCTGTATTGTTCTCGTCGCATCAGCCGAGAGACAGTGAGATTTCGTTGCTGCGGTCCATAAACGCGAAAATTTGGGCGTTTGTTCAATGCCAACGGCTGAGATTAAACGTTCCTTTGAAAATGCCGATAATGGCTGAATTTCCGCATTTTTGATTTGTCGCCTGAAATTCTACAATCACTCCATCGATGATAAGAAGCACTTAATTTCAGAGAGCCTGCTGTGGGTGGCAACAGGGGTGGCCAGCATCCTGTGGCACCACCTGGCGCATCTCCACCACGCCTTGTGTCGGGGGTTCGAATCCCTCCTTCGCTACCGATAAAGCGCACTGGCCAATTATGGGCCGGTGCGCTTCTAGCAAGTCGAGTTGCTCCCGCTTGCTGCAATTGATTAGAGAGATGGGGTCCGGTTTGCGCCAATACGGGCCGTTGCTATTTCGCACGGCGGACTGGTCTTCGGGCATACGTCCCTATCGGGAAGCCGACATTCATGAGAAAATAATTGGTGAGGGGGGCATCGTAGGGAGGAACACGCAGATGACAACAAGAACTCTTAGAACCCTGGCGTCAGCTATTGCTGCAATGGGCGTTCTGGTCGGATCGGCCGCCGCGCTGGAGGTCGCCAGTTCCGCCACTGTGGCGGGCAAACCGGATGCGGTCTGGCAGAAGATCGGCGACTTCTGCGCCATTCAGACCTGGCATCCCGCCGTATCGAAGTGCGCGCAGAGTGACGAAGGTGGTGCAACCTATCGAACGCTCACAACCACCGATGGCGGCACAATCAAGGAGAAACTCGTCGAGCAAACGGGTACCAGCTACACCTATGACATCATCAACTCTCCGCTTCCCGTCGAGAACTATCGCGCCACGATCAGCGTCTCGGCAGATGGAGATGGGACCAGGGTGGACTGGAAAAGCAGCTTTGACGCAAAGGGCAAATCGGATAGCGAGGCCAAGGACGTCATCAGCGGCATTTACAAAGCCGGTCTCGACAAGATCGCCGAAATGAGCGGAAACTGATCCGTAGGGCCGGCAACGCGGGGAAGGATTGATCCCGTGCAAAAGAGCCCGGAGCAGTGCCGGGCTCTTGGGACCGATTGTCGGCCACCGGGCTTGTGATGGGACATCGAGCTTCCCGTCATTTGGTTTCCCACGTCATCTTAGGCCAAAAGCGTAATGTCCGCTCTATGGCCATTAGCGGCCGGTGCTCCTGCTTTCCACGACCGTCTGGCAATCGATTAGGCCCGGAATTTTCCGATGCTAATGATCGCCGATCTATCGGGACTTTTACCTAACTTGCGTGGGGGGAACGTTCGAAACGAGCCTTCGCTACCGAACAAAGCGCACAAGCCCGCGTTGGGCTTGTGCGCCTGTAGCGCGCCCGTGTGCAGCTGTAGCGCGCCGCGATCTTGGTTTTTTGCCACCCGATTTTAGAACAACGCATTTTTCAAAACTCGTAAATTTTGATACGTCTCAAAAGCCTGCGTATAGGCTGATGCAGAAATCGGGTGAATTTTGCGAGAGTTGTCTGGACGAATAAACCTACTATAGTCGCCGTTCCACGAACAAGAGAGGTTGAATGTGACCGAGTTACCAAGCACCACAGTGGAAATCATGCGGCCCTTCATCCCCGCCCGCAATTTCACTTTGAGCCAAGAATTCTACGAGGCGCTTGGGTTCAATGTGACCGTTGTCGCACCGAGAATTGCCACCGTGGTGGCCTCGGACGGCAAATCGGGATTTCTCCTCCAAAACTTCTACCAGAAGGACTTGGCCGAAAACTTGATGATGCAGATCATCGTGCCGGACGTTGATGCGTGGTGGGCACATATCCAATCGCTATCATTACCCGAGCGCTTCGGCGTCAACGCCCCGAAATCTCCGGTCGCCGAAGCATGGGGCATGCGTGTGGCCTATGTGTGGGACCCCTCAGGAGTGCTCTGGCACATTGCCTCAAAGGCATGACGCTAGGCATGCGGTTGTCATATCTATGCGATGAATTTTCCGATGCTTATGATTTCCTGCTGATCGCGGTTTCGAACATGCGCCCTTGCAGAAATCTCGAACCATGACCGATATCGATTGCGACTGGCTTTCCTCAATGTATGGGCGTCACTTTGCCGATCTGCATTTGGTCGTACCCGGCGTGAACCGCACTTATCGCCTCCATGATGAGATGGGTGTATCCTATCTGCGGCTCTATCGCGAGTTCGGAAGGCCACGTCCGCAAATCGCTGCTGAACTAGACCTGCTGGAGGTGTTTCCAGAGCAGCCGGAAGTCGAAATCTCCCGACCAATTCGAACGCGAGACGGAGCACTTTTGATCGATTTGACTTTCGAAGATCGCCATCGCCAAGCATGCCTTTTCCGAGCCATTGAGGGAAAGGACATCGACATCACGCCCGATGGCATAAAACATTTTGGGCAAGCGCTAGCGTCGCTGCATGTGGCCATGCCTACGAAAATCGATGGGGCGGTTCGCCGCCTCGACCCAAGCGCAATTGGGAAAGACACCCTGGAGGCGATCAAAGCAATTTCAGGAAGTTCGGGTGTCTCGGAAGAAATCGAACACGAATTTCTTACAGCGTTTGAAAAACTTCAGACACGGTTCCTTCCTCAAGGCTTGTGTCATGGCGATGCGTGGACTGGCAATGCTCGCGTCAATGATGGCAAAGTCGGTTTCTTCGACTTCGACGATTTTGGACAGGGAGCGTTGGTTCTCGACCTCGGTACGGCCGCATGGCATCTCCACGGCGAAAACAGCTCGCAGCGTGATCACCTGATCGATGCATTAGTTTCCGGATATGAAAAAGTCAGACCTCTGTCAGATGCCGAGCGAGAAAGCCTCCCTCTTTTCGTCCAGTTTGCAGAAGTTCGTTCGTTACGGTTTCTTGCCAAGCATTGCCTTCTCGGCGAAGAAATGTGGAGTGAAGTTTTCCGACGAGCAATGAAGACGTTCCGCTGTTAGGGGGGCCGCTTTGGGCCAATACGGTCAGTGCTCCCTCGTCGCCCCCTAGCAACCTTATTAAGCGCGGAATTTGCCGATGCTGATTAATCCGCATTCATCGCGAATTCGCATCTTCCTAGTTGGGGGGGAACGTTCGAAACGAGCCTTCGCTACCATCGCCACGGCCCCCACGGGGTCGTTGTTATTCAAAGGTTTTCCATCCGCTTGCAGGAATGGGCTTAAATAGCTGTAGCGCGACGCTCGGTTTTGATTTTTTGCCATCCGATTTTAGAACAGCACATTTTGTAAAACTGGTATTTTGAAAGAGCTTCGAACTCTTTTCAAAGTCGCCTCAAATTGAATTCCCGTGCTAGCGATGAACTGATGCTTGATACCTGGCGCGATATTACCGCATTGGTGGAAAGCTGTCACAGCTGAGGCGCCCTGGAAGACGCATTTGCGCCAGGAGCAGACTTTCGTGCGCGCACCTGAAGGGGATGCATGCATGCTGGGCACATGGTAGCGTGGATAACCAGCAATGTTGCACAAATGGCGGCGATGTCGAAGACAAGAAAGAATCATTATGTTCCGCAATGGTATCAAGAAGGCTTCTTCGAATTAGGCCGCAATACGCTTGCCTATCTTGACCTGACGCCTCCACAGAAGGTTCTCAGTGACGGCCGCGTAATCACCGAAAGAGCCATCTTCGACGCACCCACCTCCCGCTCCTTTCTGCAGAAGGACTTATACTCGACGTTCTTCGGAACTTCCGTCAACGACGAGATTGAGCGTCGTCTGTTTGGTGACATCGATGCCAGGGGTTCTAATGCTGTCAGGGCCTTCGCTGGAAATGACGTCCGTCAATGGCACCGCAATTTCCAAACCCTTTTCGAATACATTGACATCCAGAAAATACGCACGCCCAAGGGATTAGATTGGCTGAAAGCTCAGTATCCTACGCTCACCCAGAACGAATTGATGCAGGAGATGCAGGGAATCCGCATGATGCACTGCACGATATGGACGGAAGGGGTACGCGAGATCGTCTCTGCCGAAGACGCCGATGTGAAGTTCATCATCAGCGACCATCCGGTCACAATCTACAATCACGCGGTTCCACCCGAGGCGCGGACATCCGCCTATCCACGTGATCCGAAGATCGCTTTGAAGGCTTCACAGACGATCTTTCCGCTGAACCGCGATTACTGTCTAATCCTTACCAACCTTGAGTACGCACAGGACCCGGCGACAAGCCCCCTCGACAAGCGGACCTTTGCGCGCAACTATCGGAGCTCGATGGTTCGAACCGACGCGTTCATTCGCACTCGAAAGCTCTCGAGCCAAGAAGTCGCACGCGTCAACTATGTCGTAAAGGCGCGTGCTCGCCGCTATATCGCCGCCGGGCGCAAGGAATGGCTTTATCCCGAAGAGACCGTTTCCGATCCTTGGGGTGAGCTGCGGAAGACTCTTCTGCCACCCGAGGACGAACTCTTTCACTTCGGCGGCGAGATGTTTGCGCGGTTCGAGGACGGTCGTGTCCACTATCAAGACGAGTTCGGCAGAACCGAAAAACAACGCGGACTTTCTGAAGAAAGACCCGCCAGTCAGGCCGCTACGCCCTAGGGATGCGTGCGGCTGCGGATCCGGACTACCCTTCAAGTCTTGCTGTAAACCGAAGCCTATTGCGCTGCGTCCAACATGGAACGAGCCCAGCATCCGCGAACGAAACCTCATGCTTTACAATGGCATTGTGAGAATTCTCGGCCTCGAACAGGGAAAAGACTGGGTGACGGTCCGACGCGACCTGAGTGATGAAAAGATCAGTAGGATATATTCCCTGTACGAAGCATTATGGCCGCTCGAGACTGATCTTCTCCAGCTACTGCCAAAACCCGATGGGATTGCTCGAGCGGTCTATACCGGCTCCATTCATCCCACGACAATCACTGAGTTTGCGCTCGGAGCGTCTCTCTACTTCGGCGAGTTGATGATCGAGCAACCTTTCATACATGCCGGAACGGTCAAAAAGGAATTCAGCCCGGTCGAAAACCCGAACGCCTACCGTCAGGAGTTTCTCAAGACCGTCCTTTTCTTCCTCAAAGTCATGCCGTTGGTCGAGCGCGGTCTGGTTAACCTGATCCCCGATCCCTGCAACTTCGATACCCATCTGCGCGATCAGATGATGCACATGGCGGAGTCTCGGTCTGCCGGGATCGAAATAGATTCGCGTAAAGACGCTCGCCTCGAAGAGCTCATGAGGGAGGACTTCAAGCGAAACCTCATGTCGCTGCCCCGAGACGCGCTGCGGTCTCAGATGCTGAAAGCCTCGCCGGAGCTAGACGGGGTGAGCTTAGAGCAGGCTCTGCTGGGAATTGAGCAACTCCGGGAGCGTGACCCGTTGGCCGTCCTGCAAGGCGACTCTTTGGTTGCCGGCGAAAAAGGCGGGCAGTTCAACCTGATGAAGCTTGCTCCGAATTTCGAAATGGCGATGTATTTGGCGCAGGCGACAGGCTCCTGTATCGTGACAGACAGCGCATTTCGTTGGAGCGAAGTCATGAGAGCCATCAATCAACGCGCGCGTGGCTCAAGAGCCGGGCTTGCAACACTCGCACAAAGCATCAAGGATTCGAAATTTGCGTTTCCGCAGAATGTCGCGGACATTGAGGCATTGGCTTCCGGCAAGTCCTTCGTTACCTATCCCGCGTTGATGCGCGACGTCTTCAAATATCTTTCGAAGCGTGGCGACCGCGGGCCCAAACCAAACTTGGAGGGACATCTGACTGCCCGATTCGCACGAGCACACTCGTCGGCACAAGCTGCGATCACAAAGGCGCGCATTCCTGCCAAGGAAGCTCGAATTTCCTGCGTTTTCTCACCTGGGGGCATCCAGGATAACACCGTCAACCGTCTCCTTCTGATGTCGAGTTCGGAAAGGCATCTAACAAGTGTCCCGATGGCGTTCTTCATTGAAAGGCAAGCTTCTCGCGGGACCGACCAGAAAGCCAGGTGAATCATAAGCGGCCACCACTATCCTCGCTTGCCCCACGACTGCGCACGAACTGCATTTGAACCGACGCTCAAGGTCAGCTAACTCGGCATCAAACGGTACTTTGAAATTGCGGGAATTATTCTCGGGTCGATGAGAGTGTCGTGCTTGCAACGTGTGCAGATGATTTTCAGGATTTGCCATTTGGCTAAGTCGCAGAGGCGCATCGCGAGTCTCCATTGAAACAAAGGCGGTCGCAACGCACTTAGTTTAAGCCGCCTCCCCGGGGCGTTCAAGAAGGTCTGCGGTGCGGGAGGCAAAAAGAAGTCGGTCGATCTCTTCTACTCGGTCACGACGGCGCGCGAGCTTCTTGCTGATACGGCCAAACGATCGCGGTCTTTGGGTTGTCTCTCGGCTTGCCTGCAACTGCTCGATATAGACGGTCTCAATGCGCTTGTTGGAGACGCGATCGAAGATCCAGCAAAATGATGCTGGAAGGCGGCGCACGTCGAATTCGGGCGTTTTCGATGCAGCGTCCTCCGCTATAATCTTTTCGAGAACTACCTGATCCCAAATATCGGGGTCCTGATTGCAGCGGTCTTTCCAGATTTCCATCAGCCGGGCGGCCGCTGGCGTGTCATTGATTAGGATTGTGGCTGCGATCAATCTGTTTTCGGCTTCGTCGTAGTAGACGGACAGGTCGCCGTCGTGTCCGTCAAATGCTGGCCAGGGGTTTCTATGAAATACGGCATCAACATCCACGTATAACAGTGGGCCTCGCTTCGATCGCCGTTCATTAGAGAGAAATGTCGCCTTCATCGACGCGTTGCGCACCCAGCTACCGGCGCTCGCAACGGGCGTCGAGGCCACCATGAGACCGAGGCGATGTGCCGAGGCGGTCATTCGCTGGGCTTCCCGTTCGTAGATCGAGTCCGTGGTGTAGAATGCCACGATCTGATGACCGCCGTTTGATGAAGTCGCGAACCTTGCCGCAGCTTCAGTATCGTCCGGAAAGCCGATGATCATCGATCGATGGGCCGGAGACCATGCGCGAAATTTATTCAGGATTGCAGTAATCACAGACTCGGCTTTCTCGCTCAGAACGTCAGTTCCAAGCGGCGGGGGATTTGGGAATTTGATCTGTTGAAACAGAGAGGAAGGGACGGCGACAATTGCAATTTGGATTGAGTTCGTCAACGCCAAATCCGAAGGATGAAATTGCCATAGTCCAAGCTATCCGGTGATGATCAGCTCCAGAGCTGGCGTGCCCTTCCCCGTCGCTACTGGGTAGCTCAGGGAAACCTGTTGGAGGCTGAACATTGCGAACTGTTCCCGAATCTCCGGGACATCATTGATCGACATGATGAAGCGACCTTTCAAGCGACCGAGGCGCTCTGCCATCAAAGCAAATTGCTCTCGTCCAAAGAGTTGTTTTCCGTAGTCGCCTTCAGATCCCCAGTAGGGTGGATCGAGATAGAATAGGGTTCCAGGCCGATCGTATCGATTGACGAAATCCAACCAGTCCAAGTTCTCCAGAACGACGCCCGAAAGGCGCTCGTGAGCATCTTCCAGCAGCGGAGCCAGACGGTTCATGTTGAACCGGGACGGACCTTCATAATTCACGCCGAAATTTTGACCGGCGACCTTGCCGCCGAACGCCAACCGCTGGAGATAGAGGAACCGGGCTGCACGTTCTAGGTCAGTGAGCGTAGCTGCGTCGCATGCTTTCAGACGCTCGAACTCCCGGCGCGAGGTAATCTGGAACCGAAGCGTATCCATGAACTGCGGATAATGACGCTGCAGTATCCTGAAGAGATTCACGACTTCGCCGTTTCGGTCATTGATCACTTCGGAGCGTGGGACAGCTTTTCGGCGGAAGAACACGCCACCCATGCCGACAAAAACCTCCGCATATATAGAGTGTGGAGTGGCTGCGATCAGTTCGCAGATCTTGCGGGAGAGAACGATTTGACCAATCGTCTGACGCCGCAGATGGATGTCTTTCCGGACTATCCTGCCCCGATTGGCCGCAAAGACGCGAACGTGACCGCGAACTGGCGATAGCCCGTTGGGGGATGCCGACACCGCCACAGTTTTTGAAGGGGGAAGTCGACTATGGCGTCACCAATATTCGCAATGTGAAGTCGCCGCACTGGCGGGCATGGCTCGGCCCGGCAAACCGATGCGTTGTGCCGGCAACAAGCTTTTCGGAATATGGCCAGCATCCGGATCCGGTCACCAAGAAAAAGCCGCTGCATTGGTTTGCGCTCAATGAGGACAAGCCGCTCTTCTGGTTCGCGGGCATCTGGACGAGCTGGTATAGCGTGCGGAAGAAGAAAGAAGGACCTATCCAGGCGGACATATTTGCCTTCCTCACGACAGACCCCAACTCAGTGGTCGCTCCGATCCATCCCAAAGCGATGCCGGTTATCCTTACGACAGCCGAGGAAATTGACGTTTGGATGAATGCGCCGGCTGACGAAGCATTGAAGCTGCAGAGGTGTACCTACAATAATTATTCGGGACTGTAGGCTTATATGTGGGAATACGTGAGAATTTCCGGGATTGCCTGATATTTGCGTGTTGGTCCCGATCCCTGCCGCTTTAGCCGGAGGCGAATTGGACACCGGTTCTAGAATACGTGCTTTAAGTACTTGATCGTTGACATCTCGATCTGTAAACGCACACACGGTCACAAGACGGGGCGAGTACCTAAACTTTGGGAAAGCCGTAGCAGATACCCGTTGGGATCCTGCACCAAGAATTCCTTCGATCCGCTCTCCTGATCCTCGCCGATCCGATACCAACTCTCTTTGGCTTCTCTGAACAGAGGCCAGTGAGCCTTATCGAGAGCGATGATGATTGGATCTATATTCTGCACCTCAATTTGAAAATTTACCCCTCTTCCAAAGGGTTTTTCCAAGGTTCCAGTAAGCCATTCTCCGTTGACCTGACACAGCATAATTTGCGCGCCTTCGCGTTCAAGGTAGGCGAACTTGGCAGCGGGTCTATCATAGGCCACCTTGAAGCCGAGCAATCGGCACCAGAACGTCAAACTGATCTCAATATCCAAGACATCAAGTTCCGGGACGAGAGCATTGAACCCGCCAGTCGGCGCGCGCCCCGTTCCATCTGCCTTATTTCGTTCCGTCTGTGAAAGAGTCGTCGTCACTTTCAAGCCTTTGATGTTCAGGATGAGCAGGTAAGACGACGGTTGATCTGCTCAACCGATCGGAAGTTCATATTTTGAACGACGCCCGCTGGATACCATTGAAGATGCGGTTCAGCCATTGCAAACATCGAATTCCTAATGAATCGGAAAGAGAGTTTGCCTTGATTAAGCGAGTAAGCAGGAGTGGTCGATGACGAGCACACGAATTTCGCAGGGCTTCTGACATGGTAGCGACCTCTCGCCCAAGACCCACCGGTGTGCGGCAATTCCTTAATTCTGAGCAGCAGCGCGACTGGATAGAGGGCAAGGTCGACTTGCCGGACACGAGCGATCGCTTGGAGTCCCTGGAACAGCGCTTCAAATATGTCGCGCGATTTGAGAAGCTACTTAGTCGCCCGCAAGCAGGGGAAGTACTGGAGATTCTCGGACTATACGGTCCAAGCTGCATTCCGATCCTGCGCAAGACCGAGCGCTACTACTGGTCGGTTTCCTGTCTGCCGTCGACCTCGGACAAGCCGCTCGTCCGCGTCAATGCGAGCTGGATGGAGCTTTTCACGCTCTATGCCCAGGGCGACGATATCCGCGCCAGATTCATCATGCATCTTTCGGATTTCACTACGGATCGTTCAGCCACGCCGAGCCGAGTGGACGAACCCTTTCTCGAGCAAAGCGTCGCGACGCCAGAGCACGTCAGTTATTTCTTCCCGCGCGGTGCCGACATTTTCGGCATCAATGTGCAAGGCTCTGTCTCGATCCGCAAATTCCTCACGAGCCGCCGCGTGTTGCGCGCCATTCGGACGTTCAACCTGACGCACATGAACCGGGGGCGGAACGCCTATCAGGCGAGCCATTGCTACAGCGTGGCGGATTACATGCAGGCAGATTGAGGGGGTCTTTAATGCGCGCCATCTTGGCGAACTCGCAGGCGCCGTCGCGGCCCCATTTCGCGAGGTCGAAAAGACAACGGAGGCGCACTTGCACTTGACTGTCTCGGCCTAACGACGGCGCCAACCTCGGCCGGTGTGCGCCCCATTTCTGGTCGTTGAGCAGGCAGGAGGCCGATCCCGAAAGCGGTCATCTGGCGCGACTAACCATGGGAGCGCTGACCTCGTATTCCGCATAGAAGACGCCACCGCGCCCACTCATCGCTGCCGGCGTCAGCTCCTTCTCCGCCTCAAGCAACGCGAGTCGTGCTGCGAGCCCCTTGCGCATTCCAGTCTTGCGGTCGGTCAATGTCAGCGCCTGTTAGGGCTTAAATCGTCGGAATGGCCCACCCTCAAGCGCGGCCACTGGGAGATGGGGCGTCCGTCGATGCGAAAGGGATGTTGGCCATTATCACCCCATTCTTGCGGCCAGCCGGTCGGCGAGTCCTCCCAATCCTCTTGTCGGCCATCGATCGGTCTGAACCTCGTTCATCTCTTCTCTCCTCCACTTGCGCATCGACGCAGTTCCGGAACGCGTCCACTCCGGCATCCGGCGCCTTCCAGTCAGTCTCGATCAGGCTCCGTCTCCCCGGTGTCATGCCAGACCCACCAATCGTATGGAGGGGTCTGAGGATAGCCCCTGGGTGAGTCCTCCCACGACTCCTGACGTCCGAGTGCAGTGATATCGAGATAGTTCCAGGTGTTCCCCATTTGCTCGTCGCCACGGCCGCCGGTGGTGGAGTAAGTACGGAACACGCGTTGGCCGTCTCGAATGAACGCGTTTGTGGCGTGCCATTCGTCCACGCCGAAGTCGGCGTCGAAATCGTCGGTCAAAGAGTACCAGGGGATGTGCTCCCAGCCCATCCGCGCCTGCAGCCGTTCGATGTCCGGATGTGGCGCGCGCGAGACGAATGCGAGACTTGTGTCACGGGCGTTGAGATGGGCGGGATGGGCGACTTGATCGGCCACCATAGAGCAACCGATGCAGGCCTGCTCTGGCCAGCGGCCCACGCCCGGTTGGAAAAAAGCGTGGTAGACGATCAATTGCCGCCGACCCTGGAACAGGTCGAGCAGGCTCAGATTGCCTTCGGGACCTTCGAACACGTAATCCTTATTGACGGCCATCCACGGCATTCGCCGACGTTCGGCAGCCAGAGCATCGCGCGCGCGGCTCAGGGCTTTCTCCTTGACGAGTAAATGCTCGCGCGCGTCGTCCCATTCCTCCGGCGATACGATCGGTGGCGTCTGCATTGCGGTCGGGTGGTTTGTCATCATTCTGCTCCTTTGGCGGGTGTCGCGGTGCATCTCCTCTGGAGATCGAGAGACAGGTTGGCCTGGAAATCAGATGGTGAGAGTACTACGATCGACGCCATTGACCTAGCGCGCAACTCGATGGTTTCTTGTGCATATGATGCACATCTCAGAGTCTTTGCCCCCACTTGATGGACTCAACGCGCTGCTCGCCGCGGCCGATGCAGGCTCGTTTACCGCCGCCGCCGAGATTCTCGGCATCACCCATGGCTCGGTTATGCCAGCCTCCTTTGCTGCTGCAATCAAAGCCTCTCGACAGTCCATCGGGTTAAGAAACGGTTCACATCGTTTCCTGTTAGAGTATTGCCGTTTGGCGTGACTAGGACCATTGCTCATCTAAACACGTTGGCGATGATAAGTGGGCCAGGAAAGTTTAGATTTCATGGGCGATTTTCTTGATGCTGTTGGTATTTCGCCCTTCCTAATGACGGTGCACTATGTCCCCTTGCTTATAGCCGCGACCGTTTGGTCCTATCATGATGTGAAGATATCCAACTGGTCTAAATTAGCCGACGCGCTTGGAGCTTTCGGCGTTTTCTTAATGTTGTTGATGTTGCCTGTGTTCTTTGACGATGGGTCAGGTAGAGACAGCGGCGGCGCTGCTCAATGGTTCGTGATATTTTCGTTCCTATCCCTCGGATTTTTACCCGCTGCATCAATTGCTTTCCATTGCCTTGTAGGAAGGCTGATCGGCAGACGTATCAAGCGTCTCCGAGCTTGAAACTTGGAGGTCGTTCTGAAACCGATAGCCCCTCGGCTATGCGATAAATCTTCCGACGCTTATGATTTCCTGCTGATCGCGAATTCGCATATTCCTAGTTGGGAGGGAACGTTCGAAACGAGCTTTCACTACCGATCAAGCGCACTGGCCTTGGACGGTCGGTGCGCTTCCTGCGCGCCACCAACTCCATCATTCCCAGACGACAAGAAAGCGCCTTCGTTGCACTAATTGTTACCTTGATGGTATCCATACAGTCTGCGTGTCGATTGAGTTGAGACAACCCAGTTAGGCCAGGAATTTTCCGATGCTAATGATTTCCTGCGGGTCGCGACTTCTTGGGGGGAACGTTCGAAACGAGCCTTAGCTACCAGCCTCCCCCGAAAGTTTTCGAAGTTTCGGAGTTTCTAGGAACTTACGAGGTTTTCCTGGATTGCTACGCGCTTGCCCATTGCAGGGCTCCTTGTGACAACGATGCTGTCGATGGGCAGACCCCTGCCCGGAGAACGGTTTTCACGTTCGATAGGCTACTGCGTGATTCTTGGCTTGGAGCGCAGCATCCCACCCTAGGCGACGGCGCCTATGCCCAGGGTCGGTAATCCGGCCCCAAGCGAAACGCTCCCAACGTCATGGGTAGGATATCTTGCGAACGAGTTTGATGTTACTTTTGCCAAGCTCGAACTACGTGACAAGGACCTAATATATTGATCCAGAGTGATACAAGGCAGGCATATTGGCGTCGTGCGAACCCGAAAAAATATGATGCGCATTTGGCGGTGCAGCGAGCGCTGAACGCTGGCCAGTTGGAAAAACAGACCTGTGAAGTCTGTGGTATTGAAACTGTCGACGCACATCACGATCGATACGATGAGCCACTGCACGTCCGTTGGCTATGCCGACGACATCACACTCGCCTTCATCACTATGGGGAAGACATGTTTCCAATTAACTCGACTGTTTGAAATACCGAGACTTGGGCAGCGGCCGATCAGCCTTGGCTGACGCCAGTCGCGGTTTAGAATTCAGGCGCCTCTCAGCCCATCGGCGCGACGAAAATCAGCCCGCGTAAAAGAGTGGTTTGACCGCTCCGTTGGTGGGGTGACTATTGATTAACGCGGAATTATGTAGCAAAAACCACCAGATTTAGAACCCAGCATGGCGTAGCCTTGATCTAGCAGATCAGGAGCGATGCTGAATGTATGTAACGGTAGAGTTGAAACGAAAAAGAGGCGAGATTCTCGACAGGCTGGTCGAAATCCGAGAGGCTCAAGCAAATCTGGAGGCCCAGATGGGCGCACTGGATCAAGTCATCGCGATCTATGAACCAAGTTATGTTCCCGCAGGTTCTGGGACGGGGACCAAAATCCGCAATAAGCGCCAGAAATCGCCTGAGACTGTTCAAATCGATGCGTTGCTGCGTAGCATCGAGCCAACCAATGCACTTCTTGAAATCCTGCGGGAAGCCGCAGCACCGCTGACGACTGCGGACTGCGCCGTCAGACTCCTGCAGAAGCTTGGGATCGACCACGGAGACGCGAGAACTGGCCGCGTCGCCACCCGCTTGTCCTCGACACTTGATCAGTTGATGAAAAAGGGTCGCGTACGGCACGCGGGGATGTTCGATAGTAAAAGATATCTCTGGGAAATCGCAGCTTAGGCTGCGTCCCCCTTCCAGATGAGATCGGGTGGCTTTCTTCCTTGCCAGTATCCGCACAGGTAACGCGATGTCGGCCGCGTCAGCGCACGGCCGAGTACCTCGAAGAACTGGCTCTTATTCGAGGTTTGCCTCACGTCTTCACGCCAGGCTAATTCCGCGATGTACCAATCGAAATACTTCAGTGAAAAACGGTGATGGATGCCGATGTAGGCGCGCTGCACCCGCGAAAAGAAGCTTTCGACTTGGTTGGTGTTGATGCCGTCATTGGTCTGGTACGCCTTGGAGTGATTGACGCGCTCAAGCTTATTCAAACCTGTGAGATGGTCATAGCTTTTGTGCTCGTCGGCGAGGATTTTGGCGGTCCTCAAGGCGTGATCCCTGGCGGCAGCCCACGCCGCATCGCTGTCTTCATCATAGATGATGCGGGTGAACGTCTGGCCAGGCCGCCCAAGTCCACGTTCACGCAGCGCCAACGCGCACAGTCGCTTGTGGTTCTGATACTTTGCCTTGCGGCGATCGATGCGGTCTTCTGCCTTGTTCTTAGGACGAATGTGACCGCCAGCGTACTTGCCGTCGATCTCGATCTCCCCTCCGAGCATCATGGTATCCCGACGCGAAGCGATCGCTTCCCGCAGCTTCATGAGCAATACCCATGCCGTTTTGAACTGAACGCCAAGTTCGCGTGACAGCTGTAGCGCCGCCTTGCCCTTGACCGAGTTCACTGACAGCCAGATCGCGATGACCATCTTCTTGAAGCTGAGCTTGCGGAACGCGAATACCGTGCCCGACGTGACCGTGAACACGGCATTGCATTCCTTTGCCTAGCATTTGAAGCGCCCGCGGGTCATGGCATAGCAGCGCAGCGTCCCGCAACCAGGGCAATAGGGTTCTCCGTCCGTTTCGGGCCAGCGCATGCGCATGAACCACTTATAGGCAGTCCCCTCGCGAATCTTCGCAAGGCCCATGAACGTGAGCGTTCGGCACTCCGGTGTGAGCAGGAAATGCTGCCCTTTTGGTTGATCTTTGGACGAAGCCACTGCTCAGTCCCTCCCAGGCTCGGTCGGCAAAATAGCCGCATATTTCCCGGCCTCGGGACGAGGGACAGACGTGCGAAAGACCGTCAAAAGCGGTGATTGGGCAGACAGGATATGGATATGATTGCGCATGTTCAGGCTCCTCTGGCTCGCAATAGACGCACAGTTTCTGTCGGCGACACTTAGGTCACCGCAGGCGTATCAGCGCTGTATTCGAGCCATCCTGAACATGCGGGCTCTATGCCAGATCTCGTGTCGAGAGTCGATCGGGAAAAATGCGTTTGGTTAATGCGCAATGGGTCTAATTTACACCTGCGTCTAACGATACAATCCAGAAAGAATTACTTAAACTAAGCAAGCCGCTCGCAATACAGACATACGACAAGTATGTTCTATAAAACATTACTGAAAGGGCACATACAGTCAACGCCAGCAACAAGGGAATCGTTCGCATCAGATAAAATAGCATTGAACCAGTATCACTCACACTAAGACGAAACCCACTACCCTCAACAGGATCCATATATAAAATAACAAGCAGTGCGATTAAGTTAATTAGAATGCAAAGTTTAAGTAATGCTCCAGATCGAAATGCGACAAACGAAAAATAGACTATCGAGGCAACCAACGGTGGCAGTTGCTGCATTGTCGAAAAATAAGCCATGCCGTTTGATTCTCCAATAAACGCTGACCTGCCTGTTGTAGGTTCGTCCTCAGCCGGTCATTGCCCTGCGCCCAAGAGCGATAAGTAAAGCCAATTGCCAGTTGATATCCTATTTCTTACCAAGGTTGCGGAGGAATAGGGCCAACAAACATGCTTACCCTTCGCGTAACTTGGAATGATCTCAATCTTATCTCGGTCGAATACGAGGAAGAGCGAGTAGGTGAGGTCACGTAAATTGATCAGAACAAGCCCGGTTTCACCATCAAAAAGTATATCTCGGCTAACATTGCCCCTCTTGGAAAAATCAAAACTGCCGTAACCGAGTTCTGAGAGTACATTTCTCGGCCTTGTCGTTTCAGTAATTGGACAGACAATGTCCCACTCTCCAAGTATAATTTCACTTACATTTTTTTCTTCAAAATATGAAGCGTTTAATTTTGAAGCAATAAGACTTTTCTCTACATGAAGCATGGAGAATATGAATAACGACACTAAAACTAAAGTCAATATAATAAAGAAATTGCGGAGCATTGCTAACTTCGCAACTCGTAAGTGCTCATAGAAGACCTACTGTTATCGCCAGCAATGCAACTGTCATTTTTGGAACCAGCCTGATTGACCATCTAATCGTCTGTCTCGAGTCGTTTGCGAAGTTACAATTTTTGCCAACCTGAGAAATGTGGCATATTTTTCCACCTAACCCCATGGCTAAGCAGCTAAGGAATATTTTTAGTTTTCATATAGTTAATGTAGGATTGGTGGTTTTTGCTACCTAATTCCGGATTAACGCACAATTGGTGGAACTCGAGCTCGCTTCAGCAGACTTCTCGCTCAGATTGTTTCGGCGCTTAACGACTGGCCCAAATCATCTTAAGCCGAGCACGTCGGGAGATAACCGAGTCCATACAATTGAAACCCGGATTTTGACAGGTGACAAGCCGCCGTTGAAGCTTATTTCCTAGAACAACAGGCGACTGATCACCCAGTTTTAGCGCGATCCTTTATGTCGAGGATACTTCGGTGGAGCAGCTGCACACCGGATTATTGATGTCCGCTGGCTGTCACGGCAGCCGGACGTGGGGCAATACTTGTTGTGGTCCGATAGGCTTTCGACCCGTCTAAATTGGGTCAAAGTAATGTCTGCTCTAGCCTAAAAGTACATTCGTGCCGCCATCGCGTTTGGCCGCAGACCTCCGCGTGAAGAAAGCTGCGCGGATAGTGGCGTGGATCATTCCGGTCGCGCGCATCCAAGCATGACGGCCTTCCTATTGAGCGGGGATGATGAGGTTCGATACGCAATCGCTTTTTCGCAACGCGTCGCTCGAAAACCTCTGCACCCCCGCACAGATCATCCTGCGTTGCTAGGCAATGGCGTGTTGAGCAGCTGCTGCTCCCACAGGAACGCGATGCCGCTTCCAGCGGCGTGGTGCTTCAGCACGTCCGTCAACGCTGCGGCGTGCTCGGTCCGTGCCCAGTCGCGCTGCCATTCCGACGCCAACGCCAGCCAGGTCATCATGTTCGCGCCCGCCGCGATCATGCGCTGGATAGAGACCTCGTGGGCCTCGACCGAAGTCCCTCCCGAGGCGTCGGTGATCACCGTCACATCCCAGCCTTCGCCGAGCGCCTGGATCACCGGCATCGCGACGCATATCTCGGTCCACAGGCCCGCGATGATCAGCTGCTTGCGGCCCGTCGCCTTGACCGCGTCCACCACCTTTTTATCCTCCCAGGTGTTGATGAACGTCCGGTCGATCACCTCCTGTCCAGGGAAAACATCCGTAATCTGAGGGAAGAGGAGGCCGCCCCGATCGGCAATCACGCTCGTTAGGATGGTGGGGACGCCGAAGGCCTTGGCAGCCTTCGCCAAGGCGGTCGAATTGTTGACCACCGCCTGCGGATCGTGGCTGTTCAGATTCGCGAGCTGGTAAGGCTGGTGGTCGATCAGAACGAGTACGGAGTCTTCGGGACGGAGAAGCGAGTCAAGGCCGTTACGAAACGTCATTATTACATCCTATGTTGCCGTTGTAAGTGAGGTTGGTTTACGGGGAGACATGCGCCAGGGGGCGATGTTGCCTGGCATTAGTATTGCCGTTCCCATGTCTGATGCGGTAGTACCCTTAATTGACAAGCTGTGTCGCGCAATGGGGAACGCGGAATTGGATATCGAAGAGCTACGGACATTCGTAGAAGTTGCTGATGCTGGGGGAGTTTCGGCCGCCGCGCTCCGGCTCGGCGTCTCCAAGTCGATCGTCAGTCGTCGGCTCTTCCGGCTTGAAGCGGAACTTGGCGTCCAGCTTCTTGCACGAACCACCCGCGGGGCTGCTCTCACAGAAGCCGGGGCTACATTCCGAGACTATGCAGCCAGAGTCTGCGCCGAGATCGAGGTGGCCAAGGAAACGATCCTACCCGCCGGTGACCTTCGTGGCCGCTTGCGAGTTGCTGTGCCGCTTTCTTTCGGACAGACCCACTTCGCTCCCATCCTCGCGGAAATGGCGCGACGCCATCCCCAGCTCCAAATCCACGCCTGCTACAGTGATCGCTTCGTCGATCTGATCACAGAGGGGTACGATTGTGCGGTACGAGTTGGCTATCTTCCGGACTCCAACTTGATCGCAAGACGCGTCGGAGCGATTTATGGAAAGTTTGTCGCAAGCCCGGATTACATCAAGGAGCATGGGTCGCCAGAGACGCCGGAGGAACTCGTCGCTCATGAAGCCCTCATGCAGGGAACCGAAGCCTGGCAACTCATGGATGGCGACCAGATCATCACGGTTCGTCCGCAGGGGCGCTTTAAGGCCGACAACGGAACTGCTCTAGTCGCCGCCGCGGCAGCAGGACTCGGGATCGCTTACCTGCCCGATTGCCTCACCCATGAATATGTGGCCTCCGGCGCGCTCATGCCGGTCATGACGCATTATCCACCGCCTCCGGCCGGTGCATATGTCATCCGCCCGCCAGGTCAGCATCCCGCACGGAAAATACGGGTCCTCACCGAATTGCTGATTGAGTACTGCGAACCTGCTCCGCATCTCGCGGGAGCTGTTCCTGTCTGAGTGATGCATCACTATGATGGTCTGGATCACGAAGGGGATGACGAATGCCGAGCACGGAAACCTGGTCGGTTGGGAAAGACCGTCCAGTCTCGCCATATTAAAGGGCCGAAACACACCATAAGAAAGTAAAATCCTGTTGCTTTAACACGTTCAAATTTGAAGCAACTAAGCTACCCGACCTTAATAAGGCGTCGAAGTGATGCCCACGTCCTTTGACCCACACGCCGAGCATCGAAACTTTGGTACCAGGTCTTCGCGCATAGCCGCGTGGTCGCGGCCAAGCCGTCTTGCCAATTCTGTCAGGTCAATTTGACTGGAATGGTGGCAATCGCGCGAATAGCAATGCGCCCAGAGAGAATGGCCGCGGTCGATCATGTCACCAACAGTGGCGCCATCCGCCGCCATGGCTACATCTGCACCGGTCGCCAGACCGTTCGCTTCTTGTTGACGCGGTCGCGGTCATCTTCAAACGCCATGACATCGGTCGCTCGGGCGCCGCAGCGGTCACAGCGGAAGGGCAACTCCACCAGGAAGCACTCGGGATTGCATACCTCGAGCAAGTCCGGCGCGTAGAACGTCGTTTCCTTTTGGCACTTGCGGCAGCATACCTGCAAAAACATGCGGTATTTGGCGGCCTGCCCCAATGTGCGGATTGTGATTGTCATAGGAACAAAATGAGAACATATTCCCATAGAGTCAAGATCAATGATGCGAGATCGAATGTTGCAAAGCTTGCTGGAATCGGCACTTATCAAAATTTCATATCCGGGGAGAGTTCAAATTGTTTGGAATATTCCGATCACTGAAAATGACGCTTTCCGGCAAGGTCCTGCACCAAATTGATACTGGCCTTCAGGGAGGCAATTGCACCGTATCCCTGCGTTTGAAACAGGAGAAATCGGGCGAGCATTATGTTGTCCTCGCTGGGATCGCTAGTGGTAACTATCAGTACTATCCAATGGAGCGCCACGAGTTCATGGAGTTTGCGAACAATGTCGCGCAAATGAAGGCATTATTGCAGGGAACGCCTAGATAATACGAGGCCTGGCAGGTTGTGTCGGCTGTCCGTTCAATTATCATCTATTCCCATGTGTAACCTCTATAACGCCACCACGACCTTTGAAGCGATGCGGCAGTTGTTCCTGCCCATCAACGATTTGACCAATCGCCTAACGCCACAGATGGATGTCTTCCCGGACTATCCCGCCCCAATTGGCCGCAAGGACGCGAATGGAGACCGCGAGCTGGCGATAGCCCGATGGGGCATGCCGACACCGCCGCAGTACCTCAAAGGCCAAGTCGACTACGGCGTGACCAACATCCGCAATCCGAAATCCGCCCATTGGGCGCCTTGGATAGGACCGGCCAATCGCTGCGTTGTTCCTCTGACTAGCTTTGCCGAATATGGCAAGGTTCCGGATCCGGTGACGAAGAAAAAGCCGCTCTACTGGTTTGCGCTCAACGATGAGAAACCGCTGTTCTGGTTCGCGGGAATTTGGACGAGTTGGTACAGTGTGCGGAAGAAAAAGGAGGGCCCGATACAGGCCGATATCTTTGCGTTTCTGACGACATTTTCGAATGCCGTCGTCAAGCCAATCCACGAACAGGCCATGCCTGTCATACTGCGCACCGCGGAGGAGATTGACGTTTGGATGAATGCGCCGGCAGAGGAAGCATTAAAGCTGCAAAGACCCCTGCCCGATGAAGCGTTGGTTGTGCTTGACAGCGACAACGCAGAAGAACAACCTTTGCTGCTCTGAACAGCAAGGCAATCTTTACAAGATGGCCAATCCCGCTCGCCTCATCGTCGTAGTTGCATTCACTCGTACTGACGGTGGTCGACTTCTGCCGGCATATGATCCGATGCAGTTCAACACCGAGGAAGAAGCCACTCATATGGCTCGGTACTTAGCCGCAACCTGCGCTGGCGTCTTGGCATGGAGTCGTGATGCTGATCCTGCCACTAGCACCTATGGGCCGCCGACAATCTTGTTTCAATCGGGCGACGTCCCGGAGTTAGAATGACAATGGAATTGTTCGAGGAAATGCAGATCGAACTCAGAGCCACGCAATATTGGATGAAGTATTTATTTCTGGCGATGGCGACTGGCGAGAAAATAACGTCCAATGACATTGATGAGTTGCTGCTTGACCTGAAGAACCGTTCGGCTTTTGACGGCGACACCGACCTATCACCGGCCGAATGGGATGAGCGCCATCTGGAGTATTTTCCCATTTATGAGCGTATTGGCTTGGCCATTGCTCGATCAATGAGGGAGATTGGAAAATGAGTAAACGGCAGATATTCCCCCCAATACGGAACAACCGCGATCTGAGACGGCGTGGCGACTGCCGGTTGGCAATCGAAGATCGAATGCTTGAACTGTTGGGAGATGCCATTGAGGCGGGATGGACGAAGGAAGAGGTTCTGGCAGCAATGATCGAGGTTGCGGATGACACCGCCCTGGCGATGCATCAAAATGTGCTGCTATCCGTGGAAACGGAACTGAGGAAATTGAAGAAAAAAGGTAACTGACGGCCTCACACCGTCCTCCCGAGGGCCAGGACTAACACAATGGGTTGAAATAACTTCAGGTTAGGAGGGAGAATGGGCGACAGTCAGACAATGAAGGAGCTTAGGATAGAGCTGTCGAATTTGCGAGATGATCTTGCCGCGATCGAAAGCAGTCAGATCTTCTTCATAAATGCGCTTGGCAATCAAACGGGGGTTAATGGCCTTAGACGGAGGATCGCCGAGATAGAAGCCATTCTTGAGCGCAATGACAAATGAGCGACGAACCATGTCCTCTGCCACCGCGAGCCTATCCGGAACATATGGAAAAGGCTCCAGCCGGGCTATTTGAGCACTACTGTATGCATCTCGGCTGCAAGTCGTGGGGAGCATTCGGCTTTGAAAAGCGCTATGGTCAGGAATGGTACTGCAGCGAGCACAAAAGCGACGGAGAGAGTTGATTCACTGCTCTCTATTCTTTGGGCTTCTCTCTCTTGGCCAGCCGCTTTAGCAGATCGTCTGAAATTGCGTCCTTACCTATCGGCTTATAGCGACTGCGCAGCGCATCCCTGTATGCTGGTCGGTTCAGTTGCTCCCTGACCACCTTCACGGTTTCTGGATTCTCGTCTTTGTCGTCCATGCCTGGTCGCCCTTCGAGGCCAAAACAACCACCAGCGGCAAAGGTTCCGCGGCAGCGGATGGCAAGCACCCGAATTTGTTCGGTAAATGGGAATTGATTGACTCATAGTGTCTACTGGCGGACAATCAAACGGTCGTCAGGCAGCTTTTGGCCGCTGACGCTTGAGAGATGGAACGTGCTCCCGCCTTAACGCTAAAGGGGAGAACACCATGCTTCACTTACTCAGCCAGTATTCCTATTCACCCGAAGATTGGGGACTGATGCAGCGCGCCCACGCCAAGGCGTCGCTGACGCTTGATTGTTGTCCGCACTCCCACGAACACGCAAACCGTCTCGCGCGAACGGTGATGAAGCTTTTTGACCAGGGTTTACGTGATGAACTGCTCATCGCTAAAGCGGTAGAGAAGGAATTGACTGTGACCAGCATCGCGAGCGAGCGCGAACACAGCATCGCTTCATGAGGTCAACGGAATGGAACGCCTGGATCACAAGTTGGATTGCAAAGCCTGCGGGACCATTTACCTTGATATCCCGGACGACGTGACCCTCAGTACGCCAATCCATTGCAGTTCGTGCGGTACCTATCTGGGTACATGGCGCGAACTCGAGCGTGATTTCAACAGTCAGGGCGGGCAGAATGGCATCTTTGACATGCATGATGGCCAGATCATTAGAAAAGAGTGATCACCTAGCTGCGCCCTGCCCCATGACCCGCCAGTAGGCTCCCCTTGCGGACACAGTATACTTACGCAAAGCGACTGTGGAACCAATACCCGCTGTTTCCAGTTCTGATGACCAGAAGGGCAAACAGAGGGAGATAACCATGAAACGTATTCTGATCGCATTTGCAGCCCTGACATTCGCCGCCTCAGGCAGCGTTTTTGCGCAAGACGCAGTCATCATTGAAGTTCCCCAGCCGGCACGGGATTATGTAATCGCTCACCCCTCGGACCCCGTAGTGATTGAAGGTGACGTGGCGATTGGGACGGTCGTGCCCGACACTGTCGAGCTGGTACCGATCCCAGATAGCCCGGATTACGCCTATGTCTATGTTGACAAGCAACCGGTTATCGTGACGAAGAAGGACCGCAAGGTAGTATATCTGGCGCAATGACACCGTGACAGGATTGTGCCCGCCATCGCTGCTGCGGGCACAATCCATGGTAGCTCTAAGGGATGAATGCCGGAACCGGCCTCCTCTGATACCGTTTCCGGGCTATGTATGAAGATTACAGGTCTTTCCCAATTGTCTCGGTCCTGCAACACGGCACGACGGTGCACATCAACTCCGCATACGATGCTGCGCAATACATTTTGGAGCAATGGCCCGACGAGGTAGCGGGCCCAAAACTCTACATTTGCAAGGCAATCCTCCTGAAGTGCCTGGCAGGCGAGTGCTCGGCCGCCGTTGCCCGCGTGGCATTCGTCGAGGCGGCGCGAGAGGCTGGCATCTTTATGGAAACTATGCCACGGCCGGAAGCAACCGGTAAAACCCAGCGCTGGTACAAGAGCAAGCCGAGGCGAAGCTAGCCGCGGCGCCCGTGTCCGCAACTGTACACACCGGGAACGTTTGTCATGGGTGCAAGTTTTAATCGCGTTGGAGTGCCCCTTCAACAGAGGCCTGGCCGACCAACCCCGTCAAATCGTCAGGCCTCACTTGCACCTCTATTCTAACGGCGGATTTATTGTTAACTATTCGAAATCGGCGTATATCTTTGATGTGCTGCGCCCCCTTAAACAGCATGGCTCGGCGTCGAGTGCGAAGATCCCCCGTCTAGCTCCGCCGAGCCTTTTTTTTGCGGCGCGGAACAAGCCATAAAGTTTAGGGTTTCTATGGCTGCCGGTAACCAGGCCGGCTGTACCCGTTGGCAGTTTCACGGCTGCACCGGGCTCACCAAATTGGCGGTGGGTGCTTAACCCACCGTCTTTTTTCTGAAAGACAAATCAGCTTGGTCTGACGAACGGGTTTGCTGTTTACGCCCGCGGTCTTGCACTCCCTTTGGCCTGGTTCTCCAAAATGCGATCCACTCTGCCTGATAGCCCGTCGACGGATTGACGAACGGCCGAAATAGCGTCCATCACTTGGTCCATCAGTTCTCGATTGCCAGCCTTTGACACATATTCCTGCGCGACGTGAAGGCGGTGCTCCTGAAGTTGAGCCGACACAAGGTCTGCTTTGAGCGATGCTGAGTTGGCGGTATCCATCGCTTCCTTCTTGGCCTTGTCCACTTTGTTCTCCACTCGTCGCGATACGCCGGCAATGGTGCCGAACAACATGATGAAGAAGCCGATTGCGGCCATAAGTTCGGGTCCGGTCATTTCGTGTTCCCATAAGTCGCGCGTCACGGTCAGCATAGAAGCCAACCAGCGCCTTCTTACCGGCGCCGCACTCGACGAGCGCAATGCGGTCCTGAATCCACAGGTCTTCCGCCCTACCCTTGGTGGCATCGACTGGCTCGGCGAAGGGCTCCGTCAGTTTGCCGTCCGCCTGTGCAAGTTGCGGTTTGGGTGCCGGCGCCACATCACCTGACCTGATTGACGCGCAGCCTGGCAGTAGCGTTAAGGCAATCATCACTAGCAGTAGGGTCTCTACTCGCTTCATCTTTTAGTTTCCTGTGTAGTTCTTGGAGTGCGGTCGACTGGGCGTCGATCGTCGCAATGACCACGGCTTCACGCGCCTTAGCGTCTGCGTTTGCGTTGGCTTGGCGCGTGCCTTCAGCCAGTGCGGCCGCCGCGTAGTTGGCGACGAGGGTGGAGTATTTCGCAGTCCACGTGGCTTCGGTGTGCTTGCCACCAAGGTGGTACGTGTAGCCGAATGCGCCAACCACAAGAGCAGCGGCGGGCCCGTAGGCAATGAGCGTGCCGTAGCCGCCAGTTAGGGTATCTAGAAACTTCATTGCCCCTCGCCTTCTGGAGGTTCTTGTGGCGCATAGGCGACCGAGGATGGCGTTAGCGCGCCCATCAGGAGTTGCAAGTCGCGATGCCCAATGCCCATGTATCCGGCACCAAGGACGGCCACCATTGCGAAGCCGCCAAGCGCAACGAACGCCGCTTGCGCCCAAAAGATAGATGCGTAGATTGCTCCCCACGCCAAAGCGCAGTTTGCGATTACCATCCACTTTGAGAACGTGCGGCTTGCCTTGGGCGGCAGTTCACCGCGGACAGCCATCACACCAAATTTCCGATCGGATCCTTGCGAACGTCGAATGACGGGCAGGCCTTCGCTGCATACTGGTTGTGGCCCGATACCTTCTTCAGTCCGTACTTCGCGATTGCCTGCCGCGTTAGCGCAAGCATCGCCTTCTTCTGGGCGTCGGTGCGGGTGTCTTTCGGGTTCATCTTGGCATCGCAGCCGCCGACATAAACATAACCGATCGTGCCTGTGTTGTGGCCCGACGTATGGGCGCCTACCGTTGCTTCTGGCCTGCCGTCCTCGACAGTGCCGTCAAGGTGCACGACCTTGTGGTAGCCGATGTCTGACCAGCCTCGTTCTTTGTGCCACTGACGGATGGTGGCGACTGACACCTCCCTGCCTTCGGGCGTGGCTGTGCAATGCCAAATCAATTCTTTGATTGGACGCATGGTGTTTCCTTGTGATGGTAATTTAGCGCCGCACGAAGCGCAGCAGCATCATTCGTGCCGTCAGTTCGAAGGCGTGCCAAAGCGCGGCCTCGAGGAAATTGTGCATTGCACAAACCTTGATTTTTTAAGTATCGTGGAAGGACTGATCCCCCGGTCAGCGAAGGCCCGATTTACCGGTATTTTGCGTTCTGGTAGATCGGGCCTTAATTATTCCGATGATGCCGGAACTTTAATCCATCAGTGCGCGTTGTATTTCCGCTGATTATTTCCGTCATCAGCCGAAGCGTGGCCGTTTGGGCAAGTAGATTAGACCAGGCTTCATGAGGCTTGGCCCGTTGTTCTCAACGCGGGCCAAGCCTTTCTTAATCGCTTATCGGGTAAAACTTGAACCGCTGACTCTTCGGAGCAGTCGAGGCTTGGTTGAAACAATCGTCTGGTAGCGAGTGACGACCAAGCCTCGTTCAGTGCCTTTGGTCATAGCTCGATTTAACAACGCAAGATTTATTGCTATCCCTCAGAAATCATTTCATATTTTTACCATGCCGCAACGGCATAGGCTCGGCGTGTGCCCACACCAAACCAACTCCGCCGAGCCTTTCAGGAGGCCTTCGTGCGCGGTATTTTGATTTAAATTCCCGTAAATTGAGAGTAAAATGGACCGCTGGCACCCCCCTGCCAGCAGAGGCTTGGCTGAAAGGTATTCTTCCACAAACGCAATGAGGCCAAGCCTCACTTTTCTGGAACCAACACTCCCGAAACGCGTTTTGCTATTGCCGAGACCAGCGTTGGACAAGCCTCCAAAAAACAGTCTCGACAGGGGCTCAGTATCGTCAACGATCAAACCTTGCAGTCTGGGCCCCACTTCTGGAACAAATCGACAAAAATGAAGTTCCTAGGCTGCCGATATCCAGGTCGGCTGAACCCCGTTGGCAGTTTCACGGCGCCGCCGGGCTCACCAACTGACGGTGGGTTTCTCAGCTCACCGTCTTTTTTTGCGGACGTTTTGACGGCCCTCTGCATCGTCTAGCTAGTTTAATCTAGACCCGGAACATGTGTTGGCTGCAGGCATTGGAAACAATGTCGGGAGCCCACAACTCTCCGGCCGAGGCTCGGTGTAACTTACTGGTTTGCCATGCCTTGCGCCGAGCCTCACGAGTCATGGCATCGGAACCAAATGCCGGATGTTGACGTATGAGCTTTGCTGACATTCGGTCAGCCGGGGCCTGGCGCCCTATATAATGCCCACAGACGCCGGCCCCCACTTGGTACGGTTTCGGAACCAAACGCTATTCAATTGAGTTTGCCAATTCGAGATAGCATGGGCTATTTGCAGAAACTATCTCGATCGAGGCACAGTATCGTCCATGAGAATGGCATCCTGTGCCTCACTTTTTGACCGGCATCGGGAGCGAAGATGGAAAAGGCTATGGGTTTTGCACTCTCGATATTTCTCGTCTTTTCGATGCTTTACCTAGCGGTGCGTTTGGTGGATTGGGCATTTTAGTTTCAAGAGTTGGCTTTCGAGCAGATTTCAACTATTCACTAAACTGCCTTCGGGCTGATGGCAGGGTCTGCATAACCTGTTGCGTGGCAGGAGACCCGGACCCCGTCATAAAATGACGTAGGCGCAAAGCAATCATGCCAAACACCGACATATTCCTCTCATCCCTCAGCATCGTTGCAATGATGCTGGTCGTAGCTTCGTCGGTGTACACCAACGGGATTTAAACCGTGATGATACCGCCTTTCATCATTTATTAACCATACGGGCGCAGCGTTTTAGGGCTGGCGCCCCATCCCAAAAGCCCATCGTCAGCATCCGGCCGCCGCCCCCATCGGCGGTCGGACTCCCTTGCAAAAAAGTCGGCGGCCTACCAAATTTTTTTGGAACCAAACATTCACGACGCGCGTTTTATTATTGCCGAGACAAGCGTTGGACTAGTTCCAAAAATGCTATCTTGACAGGGGCTCAGCATTGATCACGTCCAAACCGTGGCAATCTGGGCCCCACTTGCTGTGGCACCACAGCTGCGTAGAGGCTCGGCGTCGAGACTCCAGACCACCAATGCAACTCCGACGAGCCTCCTTTTTTAGAGCCCCACAGCCTCAGTGAAGAACTGCCCCCTCGCCGCAAAGGGAGTTGTGATTTGACGGGCTAGATCAATAGGACTAGAGCTCCTAGCCAGGAACCGACACCTGACACATTTTTGGCGTTGTCACGTTATTTGAAAAAACGCCGGCATTGAGCTGCATGAGCAAATTCAGGCAAGCATTCCAGTCACGGCGTTCCATTCCGCCATCGCTTTGATGCGGTGAATGTGGATGACGATTGCTGAGTGTTTGGAGCGCGGCGGGACGAAAAGATTTCTGAGAGCGGAAAAGATGGCGATGAACCGCTGCAGGCTCCCTGGCGATGGTCGACCGCTCGCCACAGCCAGTGCTTTCGGCCACCGATGGAAATCACGACCTCATCCAGATGCCAAATATCCCGGTGCGAAGACTTTTTGCGGCGCATTTGCCGGGCGTAGGAGGGACCAAACTTCCGGCCCCATCGACGGATGGTTTCATAGGAAACGACGATGCCGCGTTCCAAAAGCATCTCCTCGACTAGACGTAGGCTCAATGGAAAGCGGAAATAGAGCCAAACCGCCCGGGCAATGATCTGCGGCGGAAAACGGTGGTTCTTGTAGTTGATAGCAGTGGTGCTCATGCCCAAACGAATAAGGCCTCAACCGTTAAGCCGGAAACAACGTGATGTAGTGGATGGCGCCCTCCAGCGGCATCAAGTGTGCCAGAATAGGTTTGTTGCAAAACCTTTGAGAGGAGCCATCCACCATGGACGAGATTACAACGATTGGGTTTGATATCGCAAAGAATGTTTTCCAACTGCATGGCGTCGACGCGCATGGACAGATTGTACTGCGCAAGTCGCTGCGCCGCGGGCAGTTGCATCAGTTCTTCGAGAAGCTGCCTCCTTGCCTGATCGGAATGGAAGCTTGCGCTACAGCCCACCACTGGGCACGGACGCTGATGACATCTGGCCACGACGTTCGCCTGATCCCACCGGCCTATATCAAGCCTTACCTGCGCCGGCAGAAGAACGATGCCGCTGACGCTGCCGCAATCTGTGAAGCGGTCACCCGTCCATCGATGCGGTTCGTACCAGTGAAGAATGAAGAGCAGCAAACCACATTAATGTTGCACAGTACACGCGATCTTCTGATTTCGCAGCGGACAGCGCTGATCAACGCGTTGCGGGGACATTTTGCTGAACTGGGTATTGTGGTTGCTCAAGGCGCGCGCAATGCCCGGCAACTGACCGCCATCGTCAATGATGAAGATAATATTGTTCTGCCTGCGAGTGCACGTCATGCTCTCCAACCCGTTACAGCGATGCTGATCGATATCGAGACGCAGATTGGCAAACTCGACAAGGATATCCTTGCTACTCATCGCAAGGACAATGTCAGCAAAAGGCTTGCCACCATTCCCGGGATCGGAACTGTCACTGCATCATGTCTTTCGGCCAGCGTTCCGGATGCGCGCGTATTTAAGTGTGGGCGGGAGTTTGCTGCCTGGATGGGTCTCGTGCCCAGGCAATTCTCAACGGGCGGTAAACCGCGGCTCGGTTCCATCTCCAAAATGGGTAACCGGCGTTTGCGAGCGTTACTCGTCGTAGGAGCCCATGCCGCGCTCTACAGGATGAAATCCGGCAAGACCCAAACACCGTTGGCTGACTGGGCACGCTCGCTGTTATCAAAGAAGCCGTTCAAACTGGTGGCGGTCGCCCTTGCCAACAAGATGGCGCGCATCGCGTGGGCAGTCATGGCAAAAGTTAGTGATTATGAACCTGGGTTCAACGGTCATAAGGTTGTGCAAACAACGGCATAGAATATGCGTGAAAGCATTCGCTCTTTTGGGGCAAACAGTTGGCGGAGTGACTATGGTGTGATGTGAAAGCAAAAGCGGAATGGACCGCACGAACCGGAAAACCCGTGGCGTTGTCTTGCGCATTAAAAGCGCGTCAATGTGAGAGGGACCGGATCAAGCGGAAAACATCAAGGCCAGCGGTCATGAACATACCGCGCTCAAAGGCCGGAGACATGACTGCACCCGACCCGCCAAGCTCAAACATTGCTCAAAATCATCTTGCCAAATGGGCGTCATCCAGACATGACAATGCCCAACTGCGACTTACAGTGCAGGGATCGGAGTTGGTCCAATTTATTGAAGCACATTCATTGAATGTCCCTCGGCGGGTTAGGTTCCGTTTTCTCCACGATGATTCCCCCATCGGCCAACTTTAATTTCCATGCGGCCTCTAGAACTTCACCCCCTGAACCCCGCCGTTTGAGGCTGTAGCTGTCGCCGGTAGGCGTTGTACAGTTCTGACAATGCCGATAATAGACGAATTTTCGTCGAATCCGATTGGTGCCAAAATGGCTACAATCGCTGCATCAGTTGCAAAATTGGCCCACCACCAACAAGGGCACCCAAAATCTGTTGACGGATCTTCACCGCCATCTTCGACAGGACCCGGTACCGGGCGCTTTTGTCGGCGAGAACGCCGGAGATGGTCAAGCGCCAGACGATATCGCCGGTAAAAGGGATGATACCGTAAGAGAAGAGGCAAGCACCGCTAAGCCATATGCGCAACCGAAGAGAATAAATCTAATTGATCTCTCAGCAACCATGCGTTGATACCTATGACAGATACGGGCGTAGCGAGCTGACATTTCCACTGCCTTGACAGCCCGTATCGAATACTCACTGTCGACCTCGGGCGGCTGAGCTTTCCGTAATCATCTGCCAATATAGGCGGCAAGCTCGTCCGGCGTCCCATTTGGGAAGGCCTGTTTTAGAAAATCCAGGAACGCCGACACTCGCGCGCTAAGCAGCCGCCGAGATGGATAGAGTGTCCATAGAGCGATCTCGGGACCGTCGATATCCCCCCACAGGACCAGTCTGCCGTCAGCCAAGTCGTGGGCGACCAACGAAATGGGAAGACGTGCTGCACCGACGCCGGCCCGCACCGCATCGCGGACCATGATGAGCGTCGACAATGTGAGGACGGGCTCGATTGTAATTGTCGCCCGGCCACCGGGTGTCCTCACGGGCCATGTTTGCCGATCGCCTGCCCCGCGCACAACGCCAGGCGCGGCAATCTCCCCATGGTGGCGGCGAAGATCGGGGCTCGCCACCACGACCAGCCGGTCGCGGAGGAACGCCCGTCCGACCAGGCTTTCGTCAGGATCTGGATTGACCCGGATCACCAGATCGTAGCCTTCCTCGATCATGTCCACAGGCCGGTCCTCAGTCGTGACCTCCAGCCTCACTTCCGGATACTTGAGGGCAAACTCCGCCGCGATCTTACCCATTGCGCTCTGCGAGAAAAACACCGGCGCGCTGATGCGCAACTTCCCCTTGGGTGTGTGGCCGCCGGATGCGATTGCCGAAACCGTTTCGTCCAGTTCGGCAAGCAACGCCCCCGTCCGCTCGAAGAGCGCTCGTCCTTCTTCAGTCAGCTTCAGGTTTCGCGCGCCCCGTTCAAACAGGCGAAGGTCAAGGCCACTTTCTAACTCCGCGACGCGTCTGGACAGGGTTGCCTTGGGCCGCCCTGTGGCCCTTGCCGCCTTGCCGAAGCCGCCGTGTCGAGCAACGAGATTAAAATCCGCGAGAGCAAGAAGATCCATGTCTGTTCCACTGGTGAGACGGAGTGTCCAAAATTTCCGTCTATTAGACTGTCAGTGAACCACACATATTGGACGTGTCAAGCAACCAACATGGAGAAATATCATGACCATTCTAGTAACCGGCGCCACAGGCAACATTGGTCGCCAAGTCATCGAACATCTCGCCAAGCGCGGCGCTGATGTACGTGCTCTCGTTCGCGATCCGTCGAAAGCCAACCTCCCGGAAGGCGTATCTGTCGTGCAAGGCGACTTTCTCGATGTCGATTCGCTGCGCAACGCCATGTCTGGCGTTTCCACCCTGTTCCTCCTCAACGCCGTGGTCCCGGACGAATTCACCCAAGCTTTGATCGCGCTCAACGTCGCCCGGTCGGCTGGCATCGAGCGGATCGTCTATCTGTCGGTAATTCACGCCGACGTCTACGTGAACGTTCCGCATTTCGCGGGCAAGTTCGGTGTCGAGCGAATGATCGAGCAGATGGCCTTCAAGGCCACGATCTTGCGTCCGGCCTACTTCATCCAGAACGATCTGATGGTCAAAGACGTCATCACCGGCTACGGCGCCTATACAATGCCGATCGGTGCCAAGGGTCTTGCCATGATCGACGTCCGGGATATCGCCGAAATCGCCGCCCTTGAGCTGCTGCGCCGCGAACAGGCTGCAGAGCCGCTTGCGATCGACCGGATCAACCTTGTCGGTCCAGAGATACTGACCGGAACGGATATCGCTGCCATCTGGTCAGACGTGCTCGCCCGCCCGATCAACTACGGCGGCGACAATACCGAGGGCTTTGAGCAAAATCTCAAGCAGTTCGTGCCCGCCTGGATGGCCTATGACATGCGCCTGATGGGCGAGCGGTTCTTGACCGACGGAATGCTCCCCGAGGCCGGCGACGTCGAGCGCCTGACTGCACTACTTGGTCGCCCACTTCGCCAATATCGCGACTTCGCCTCGAAGACTGTTGCTTCCGCCTAACGGAAGCAACAGCTATCTCGAAAGGACTATCACCATGATCTATTCGACCGCCATAGTTCCAGTAAACCCGGAAGGCGAAACTCGGTTGACGCGCGCTCAGACGTGGAAGGGTCTCGAACTCAAAGCACGCGACGCCCGCTTGTTCCTCGTTCCTGGTCTCTGCACCCGTTGTGAGGTTGTTGAGGAAAGCGCTAACCACTTCGTGCGTGAAGCCACGATCGGTGGCAACGACCTGCGCGAAATCGTCACTCTTGAGGCGGAAAGCAAAATCACCTTCTTCCAGGCGGCCGGTCCGCGCGAAGGAGCGATTATCAACGAACTGTTCGAAGATGAGGAAGGCGCACTGCAGCTTCGCTTCTACTGCTACATGGGCCTGCGCGGCAAAGAGCCAAATACACCTGAAGAGCAGGCCCAGCAGGCTCAGCTCGCCGGCGAAAACGGCTACAAGGCCGCCCTCCTGGCGACGCTGAAACGAACACGCGAACTGCTTGCGGAGGGAAAGCTCTAATCATCCCAAGAACAAACTGACAGGGCGGCCCTTTAGGAGACGCCCTGCCTTTGCCGTATACTGACATTAAGTTCGTTACCGGTGCCGTTAGCGGCTGGATTGCGAGGTCGAGTTACCAACGCTGTCCCTCTTCTGCCAGCAATCATCGTTGCGTAAACACTCGTTGAGCTGGTCAGTCAGTTGATTTACATCCGCGTTATTGCACGGCTAGAAGCAAGCAGCCACTCTGTGAATGACTGCAATTGGCGCATAGTTGCCATGTCCTTCAAGGCTGCGCTACCTCGCCATCGTATCTAAGATTTACTGACAATGTGCGAGCAGCACACCGCTTACATTGAATCTCTTGAACGTTCTGCTTATGGAGAATGCCAAGGTCAAACGATAGAATGGCGATGACGAGGGCGAGAAAGCTTGCCCACATCCAGAGCGGCTTCCCCACCCACTCGACGAATAAAAATGAGAAATCCAACGAAAATCCCCTGTCGGCACGGATTGTCGGAAAAAGGTCCGACATCGCAAGAGTGCCGAGGCTCTTCAGGTTTGCAAGCACCCCAGATGATCAAAAACGTTAGAGCGCGATTTTTGCTTCCGGACCAACCTGATGCAACAATCGCACTCTAAAATCCTTTGTGGCTCGAATACGAAAACTGCGTTTGCCAGACGAAGACCGTGAGTACGCGCGGGGCTTCTTACGACTGGTTATAGTATATTGTATTGATCGCATGCTTTCCTTGAGAGTCATAGCAATCGACGATCGTGGCGGAAGGTGTCACTTCCACTGTGCAGGTATAGGTTTCCCCGCCAGATACAGTATTTATTTCGTTTACGTTTAGGTCCCGTATTGTATTTTTGTCTGTTGTCATTTGTCTTTCCCTTCGATGCTATGGCTATGTTCAATTTATTCGCAGTGGGCAATAACCGGCTCGATGTTGCCAGGCCTATTTCTCTGTCGTCGATGTCTTCGGAAGGTAAACCGTCGACGTCGGTTCTGTGCAGCCGCGTCCATCTGGCCCTTCCGTCACGCCGCCTGCCACACTTTTCTGATCTGTTTCAGTGAGTTCGCGCATTTTTCGGTATTCTCCAATTTAACAAACGAGGTCAGGCAAACGCCGTGCCCCAATACTTCGACATGATCCAGCTTCAATAAATCCGGATCAACTGTATTTAGATTGATGCGCGCTTTCCCCCTACTAGCTCAGATGTGCTATCCCGTTCTGCGTAGGAGTAAGATTCACTGTCACGCTTCGCGATAAGATTTGCGGGAGACATATCGTCATTTCACTTGCCTTTCGAGCCGGCACGTCTCTTCTGAAATTCACATTCGGTGGTCGCTTGAAACGATCCGCCATAGTCCATGTGTACTAATGACAGGGACCCACCCAAACGCTAGTTTCGAAATCGAACAGGTTGATCGTGCGTTAAATCGCTAATGTTGGCGTGTTTTCCAAGGGCGTCCTATGGCTTTCACGCATCGAGATGTCGGGCGATCTACCGAGCTTTCGATGAAAGGATCCCGGAGCATGACGGTTCTTGTTCTATCTGAGAAGTACTTCAGTCAAGTTTCCAGTGGTGATATTCACGGCCAATAGGAATCCTGGGATGCACTCAAGCGCGGTCCCCGCGGCGAAACGATCGCCGAGACAATTCGGCTGACGCTCGAAAGTCTGCTGGCTGGCGTCGCTGACAGTCAAAACGACCAATTATGCCATCGACTTGATAACAATAGAAAGAAGGAGAGCCAAAGATGCGTGATCAACATTCGGAACTGCGGGAGCTCAATCCAGACGAACTTGGGATCGTGAGCGGTGGTGTGTCGCAGGATACTGCTATTAATACCAACCTGGCAATTATTGGAATTGGGGTTGGTATCCTGGCTGCCGGCGCGACCGCTCCTGCGTGGTTCCCAATAGCGATGATGGGAGTAGGCGTGGCTGCGGTTGTATCGTACGCTATGGAATAATGCGTGGCTGCGGTTGCAAGAACTTACGAGCAAATATCGTCAGCCGAGTATGATTCTACGCTGAGGCGTTGAATTATGCTGGATTGGGTTGATGAGAAACAAGGCCAGCTTTCCGCTGGCCTTGTTTGCATTTATCGCAACCTGGCAGGGCTCGCTTCACTTGTGGCCGCTCTATCGGCATATCGCGCAGACCAAAGAGGAGATCGCGGATATTGTAGCCAAAGTTCGGAATAACACTTGACGCGACATTTCCGGCCGCCGAAACAAAATCGTGAAATACGGGGTCAGGAAAAGCTGTTCTTGCTCATTCCGGACAATGACATTCAAGCTTGGGTTAAGATCAATGACCGAACTTGTTGGGGAGAAAATGTCGGCATCTGGAAGAGCGGGAATCGGGTCTTATTTGGCAGCGGCAATGCGGACCTTGAGGCAAACGATCGGCGGAGCCCACGCCAGGAATGGCCATGGCGATCGGGAGCGAGCTCAGGCAATTGTACGGTTGCTGCTCACCATCGTGGTTGCTTTGTATCTTGGTGTCGGGGTCGTGACGGGAGCCGTTTCCAAGCCAGTCGGATCGTTCTTGACGGTGTACTTTGTCGCATTCTTCCTGGTTTCGACACTTCTCTTTGTGGCTATCCTTCGACGGCCCGGTGTCAATCATTACCGACGCGCGATGGCAATGGCTCTCGATTTCGGCAGTCTGACGATGACCATGATAATCGGTTCGGAATATGTAGCGCCATTATATGCGATTTTGCTTTGGGTAACGGTCGGATATGGCATGCGCTACGGTTCCCGGTATTTGGGAATTGCCACCCTGCTTGCGCTTGCAAGTCTGGGATTTATTATGCTTGGCAGCAGCTATTGGCAAGCGCAGCCGTACATTGTTGCCGCACTGGCAGTGACAACGATAATTGTTCCGCTCTATGCCCACATGTTGCTAACCGATACGCGCGAGGCCTCTGATCTTGCGACTGCCGCAAATCTTGCGAAGTCGCGTTTCCTTGCACAGGCAAGCCACGATCTTCGTCAGCCTGTTCACGCAATTGGCCTGTTCACCGCCTGTCTACGGGATTCCGGTCTGGCACCCGATGACAAGCAAATGGTCGATAATATAGATCGGTCTCTACAAAGCCTTTCACGGCTCTTTCGCTCATTGCTCGACGTTGCGACGCTCGACAGCGGCAAAATCTCGCCAAATATGGAAGTCGTCGCCGTCGGACCGCTCATCAGGACCATCGTTGATCAAAACGTGGAAGCGGCACGATGGGCAAATGTCGATCTTCGCTTTGTGAAGACAAATCTCCGCGTGCGGGTGGATCCGAATCTACTGACCATCATTTTACAGAACCTGCTGTCCAATGCTTTGAAGTATGCGCCCGACGCGCCTGTGTTGATCGGTTGCCGACGTAGCGGGAAATCTCTGTCCATCCATATCCATGACTGCGGCCAAGGCATATCTGAACAGGATCGCGCGAACGTGTTCGAAGAATTTTACCGTGTCAGCATTCAAGGTAAAGATGTGGAAGGCGTCGGATTAGGTCTGTCTATCGTCCGGCGTATGGCCACGCTGATGGACCTCGGTGTTATTCTTGAGTCCAGCCTGGGTCGGGGAACATCGGTTGCGATCACCGGTCTCAAAATTACGCAAGAAGATGAAACATCCCGGATATTGCGTTCGAATCCTCCGGCCAGTTTGATCAGCGGCATGAAGATCCTCCTTGTCGAAGACGACGCTGACGTATTGATGGCAACGAAGACCATGCTCGAAAAGTGGGGCTGTCAGGTCAATGCCCAGCAGACAGCCCAGTTCGACGTTGAACCGTGCGATCTGCTGCTAGCCGACTTTGACTTGAATGGCGATGAAAGCGGTGTCGATTGCATTGCCCGTGTACGCAGCTTGTTAGGAAGGGATATTCCTGCGATCATTATGACTGGTCATAGTGACGGCCGCGTACAGGCTGAAATCGGCAGCGCCGATATCCCCATCTTGTCCAAGCCGACGCGCCCGGCTGAACTTCGCGCCGCCATACTGGCGAGAAAACTTCAGCTCGAACAGCTCGATAACGGATCAAAACCACAGGCAAGCGAGTCCAGTGGTGCTATGACATAATGACTATGTCACAATCCTGACTCAACTGCTTTCGCAGCAGCAGCGGACCTCGAACTTACCTTCAACGTCCGAAAAAGCGCTGACACGTGGATTCGGACCGTAAAAGGAGAGATGTCGAGCGCGCGTGCAATTTCCTTGTTCGATAGGCCACGCGCTAGCAACCGGAGCACGTCTCGCTGTCGCAAAGTAAGGTGAGAGAGCGCATCGTTTTCGTTTATCGCGGGAAAGGCGCCATCGTCCGACTGCTTCACGACCACATCGCCGTTTCGGATGGCCGTGATCGCGGAACTGATTTCCAGGGGATGAACGGCCTTTGAGATAAATCCGTCTGCGCCAGCTGCCATCACCCGCCTTATCGTTTCATCGCTATCGATCATCGACACGATTATGATCGTCGCGCGATCAAATTCGCGTCGTAACGCCCAGATCGATGCCTTCGCCTCAAAGCCCGGAAAAAGCAGGTCAAGGACAAAGGTGTTCGGTGCAACATCTGCACGGGCAAGATTCAGCACCTCGTCGAATGAGCCTGCTTCCTGAACGGTGGCATAGGGATACAATCGCTGCACGATGCGCCGCATTCCGTCGCGAAAGACAGGATGATCGTCGGCCACAATAATTCGCTCTTGAAGATTGCTGGCTCCATCAAGCTGCTCCATGGCTTATCGTGCCGCACTGCCGCGTTTCGCGTCAAGTCATCTCCCCTAGTGCATCTGTACTAGTGGAGTTCGTGGCCACAGTGACTAGCCTCTTCAATGGCGAAATTGGATGAGAACGGCATGGACATCGGCACACGGCACCTTCAGCACAACGCATATTCGCTCAAAATGCGGGCGGACCGCTGGGCTTAAGAAATGGTGGTGAATTCAATCAGCGCTATCGCTGCTACGTTTCGGTGTCGGAATCGAGTGATCGGCAATCATCGCCAAAGACTTGAGCCCGTGGGAGCATGAACGAAAAGAAACCGCTGTTTCGTCAGGAGTCTCTCGAGGCGCGCCGCCATGCGTGGCTGGGACGTCCAACAATACTTCACAATATATCTGCCACGGCAATCGCCATTTTTTCCGTCGTCTTCGTCATTGCTGTAATTTGCTTCCTTGTCTTTGGCCAATATACCCGGCGCGTGCGAGTGTCTGGGGTGATCCTTCCAATTGATGGCCTGACGCGCATCGTTGCGCCGCACAACGGATGGGTGGCTGATCTCAAAGTCAAGGAAGGAGATAACGTAAAAAGTGGCGACGTTCTCTACGTCCTAAGCATCGACATTACGACGGCACTTGGCAATACGCAGGACGCAGTCACAAAAATATTGAGCGACAAACGTCTTGAATTGCAAGCGACGTTAGTGCGTCAGACCCACATCGAACATATCGAGAAACAGGCGATCAGAGATCAAGTGTCTGCTCTTCAGAAAGAAATTCCTCAAATCGATCAGCAAATTCAACTGCTACGGGAATTCATGGGGCAGCTGGATGAGTTTACCAAACGCCAGGAAGAATACCTGAAACGCGGCGTATCAACCTCGCGTGATTATGAGTCGCGGCTGCAGGCATTTAACAGTCAAAGGTCGGAGGTCGCGCGTCTCGGTCGGGAACGGGTTCAGCTCGGTGGCAAGCTGGATGAGTTGAACAATCAGCTTGCAGGCTTTGACCTGCAGTCGGACGCGAAAACAGCTGAAACCAGGCGTCAGATGCTCGACATCGAGCAACAGATTTCCGAAAGTGAGGCCCGCCGTGCCGTCCAGATAACTGCGCCAAGAAGCGGTACGGTGACCGGGATTATCACGCAGGCCGGGCAGACAGTTGCGGTCGGTACACCGTTGCTGACAATTGTCCCAACCGACCGGCCGCTCGTCGCCCAATTGCTCGCACCAAGCAATGCAGTTGGTTTTGTGCGCGAGCAATCGACGGCTCTTCTTCGTTACGAGGCGTTTCCCTACCAGAAATTCGGACAGTATGCCGGGCAAGTATCGGTTATTTCCCGTGCCAATCTGCGTCCGGAAGAAGTGGCTCAGCTGAATGCAGGCGGCACCGATCCACAGTCCTTGCAAACCTTCTATCGCATCACCGTTCAACCCGAACAGCCATTCGTCACTGCCTATGGCCGCCGGGAGCGCCTTCAGGCCGGGATGCAAGTCGAAGCGCATTTGCTCGTTGATACACGCCCGCTCTATCAATGGGTCCTTGAGCCAATTTACGGGCTTCGGGGATCGCTCACCTCGAATGCGGCGATAGTGGACTGATGATGTTTACCGATGAACTGGCCAAACGAATATCCGGGCGCGTTTTTTCGAAAACGCCCGTCATTCTTCAAACCGAAGCAGCCGAATGCGGACTCGCCTGTCTCGCCATGGTGGCGGGGCGATACGGCCATGAAATGGATTTGCCGGCCATCCGGCGGCGCTTTACCGCATCGATCAAAGGCACGACATTGAAGGATCTTGTGCAGGTTGGCGGCCAATTACGGCTGGCGACTCGCGCCTTGCGGCTCGACCTTGACGACCTTGATAAGCTTAGATTGCCTTGCATATTGCATTGGCGCCACAACCACTTTGTGGTCCTGACGCGCGTCCAGAAAAATCGAATCACAATAATCGACCCTGCAACGGGCAGTCGCCAGGTCGCTCGTGCGGAAGTGTCGAAACAGTTTACCGGCGTTGCCCTGGAGGCCTGGCCGACCGAGGAATTCGAAGAGAAGAACGAACGGATCCGAATAAGGATCACGGACCTGATCCGCCGGACGAGCGGCATAGGTGTGGCTGCGCTGCAGGTCATGGCCATCTCACTTCTGCTCGAACTTGCCACGATCGCAATGCCCATCGGGTTTCAGCTAGTTCTCGACGAAGTCGTCGTGGCTGCTGATTATGATCTTCTGACACTGATTGTCATTGCCATGGCCTTGATGCTGGTCCTGCAGGTGGTAACGGCTTTTGCCCGTGCCTTCCAGACGATGGTCATTGGATCAAGGCTGATACTGCAGTGGAAGGTCTCTCTCTTTGATCAGTTGATGCGGCTTCCGTTGAGCTTTTTTGAAAAGCGCCATGTTGGCGACGTGGTGTCACGCTTCGGCTCGCTGGACACGGTTCAACGCACCTTAACGACGAGTGCAATTCAGTCCTTTCTTGACGGCCTGATGTCAGTATTCCTGATATTCATGATGTGGCTTTACGGCGGCTGGCTGTTGATTGTTGCGCTCGTCAGCACGGGCTTCTACACAATAATTCGAGCCGCAATCTATGGGCATTACCGGTCCATCTCCGAAGAGACGATCATACATACCGCGCAGGAAAGCTCCCACTTTATGGAGTCGGTGAGAGGGATTGGTAGCCTCAAGGTTCTCAACCTCGAATCCCGGCGGCGAGGCACCTGGATAAATCACCTGGTTGAACGCGTAAACGCGGAACTTCGGGTTCAAAAGTTCGATGCCTGGTTCAGTGCCGTCGGCTCTCTATTGTTCGGCGCCGATCGCATCTTGATCATTTTTCTGGGTGTGCGCGCGATTTTGGGCGGCGACATATCCGTTGGCATGTTCGTCGCGTTTCTCGCCTACAAAGACCAATTCGCAACGCGTGTGAACGGCTTCGTTAACACGATCCTGCAATTCAGGATGTTGTCGCTACATGGTGAGCGCGTGGCCGATATCGCGCTTGCTGATCCTGAGGAAACCGACCGCCGTCTGGGGCCCGCAGGTGCGCACGATACATCAGACAGACGGCCCAGCTCTCTGGAAGTCAGGAATGTCCATTTCCGCTACGCCGATAATGAAGCAAGTGTTCTCAAAGGGATCTCGCTTTCAGTTTCTGCCGGCGAATGTATCGGCATTGCGGGCCCTTCTGGCTCCGGGAAAACGACCCTGCTGAAACTGCTGGCTGGCCTTTCCCTTCCCACGACCGGCCAGGTCTTGATCGATGGGGTCCCGCTTTCTTCATTGGGACTGGCTGCCTATCGCGATCGAGTCGGCTGCGTGCTTCAAGAAGACAGACTGTTTGCGGGATCGATTTTTGAAAACATCACAGCTTTCGATTCTTCGGCCGATCCGGCATGGGTGGAAGCCTGCGCGCAAATGGCGGCGATCCACAATGAGATTGTCGCAATGCCAATGGGTTACGAAACGCTTGTGGGTGACATGGGGAGCTCCCTCTCCGGTGGCCAAAAACAGCGTGTCGTGCTCGCGCGGGCGATATATCGGCGCCCTTCGCTGCTCCTGCTTGATGAAGCGACCAGCAACCTCGATCATGCCAATGAACAGGCCATCAATGCAGCTGTGCGATGCCTTCCGATCACCCGCATTATTATCGCCCATCGCGAGGCAACGCTCGCAATGACCGATCGTGTGCTTTGCTTCGATGGTGCGGGCGACCTGATTGAACAAAGTCGATCACTGACGACAAACTCGATGGCGCAATCCTCGGCAGATTAATTGGGGTCAGCATCCAGGGATACGTCTCTTTGAAATAACGAATGCCTTGGCGAGATGGCATTAAGGGGCGCTACGCCTGGCGTTCTGCCTCGACCGGCGCGCCACTGCCCAAGTGAACAGGTGTAATCGCTAACCCCTATGCGCCGGGCTACAGCAGCAATTTTACCCCAGGTCCGACGGCTTCAGTATTTTGTTGGCAGCAGGCTCGTTTGAAAACAGGTCGGCATAACAAATTGCTGAAATGCCGACCGATCCTTCAGCGGAAATTTTCAGGCCCCATAAGTGTTGGCGTAGTTGGATGGATTACCCCAATCAATCGGGCCCTCGGCGCCGGATCCGAAGTAACCGACAGCCCAGTCCACTGCGCTGCCTGCGGCGGTAAATGGATTGTCCATCCAACCTCCAACAGTCTCGAAGGGACCTTGGGCCAGACCGCCGGCCACCTGTTCCATTTCACAAACGTCGATTTCTCGCATTGGATTTCCTCTCAAGAAAAATTCAGGTTGTGTGGTGATCGATCAGCTGTGAGCATTGGTGATATTAAGGCGGAAATGTGGCCGCGTCCGATACCCGTCTTCCTTCCAAATCTGTGGTTGAGTGAGCACCTGTACATACAACACTCCCAAATTGTTACGTGAAGGTATGAACTAAGGTGCAGAAAACGCTACAGAAATGGATTGATTGTCCGTGTGGAGAGCGCGCCAATTTGTTCCAGGCCCCGTGCTGGCGTGCGGAGTTTCTGTGCCTTCCGGATAGTGCATCTGTACTACTGATAGGGGCACGCCGGTCGATAGGAATTGGCTGCGTGACTCCATCTCGAGAGGGGATCGATGAATTCTTCGAAGCTCACTTCGCTACTGCATCAGGTTGCCATGTGACGGAGGCAGCTGACAAAACTTCGTGGCAGTCCCCTCTGCGCCAGTCCGCTATGTGAATCCGGAATCGGGTCAATACCGGCTCGACCGTTCACCACTTGACCTTGAAACCGACCGTTCCCATGAGAGCATAACTGTCGCCGAAGTCAGCCGGACTGGTGTTGATCGCGCCCTCGCCGTAAATCGAATACTTGTCCTCGTTCCAGTTGTAGGAACCGCCAATACCGACGCCGCCCCAGACCCGGTCGTCACGACTGCTGAATCTCCCGTGTTCATTGCATGCTCAAGAAAAATACCCTGCCAGTTGGCGCAAGACGATGACTAACGATCCAGTCAAGAATACTTACTTGCGCAAATTCTCCCGCAAGCTTGCGACTCCCGAGGCCGAAACTCTCCGCAACCTTAAACTGTCCAAACTGGCGGGAGGTGCTCCACTTCCGGACGTTAAAGAGGAGATGGCATGTGTGACTTCATCAATGTCATGACGGGACGTCATGCCCCCTTTGATGTATCTTGATGTTGCGCCCATCACTTTCCAATGGCACGTTCCTGAGACTCTTCGCCGACTAGGCAATTGTAAGGTTGTGTGTATTGCACGGATGCGAGGGCCAGTTGGCGCTCCTGAACTTCGCTTAGCTTGAACCCCGCGATCTCGACAACGAGCTTGTTGCGAATTGCCTCGGCAAACTGACTGACGTCTGACACCTTCACTAAAAATGCCCCGTCTCCCCCGATGACACATGCCTCGTAGTACGCATCAAGGTCATGGATCGCTGCCGAATCCGGTCCGGTCTTCAACATGATCGGCAGACCATCGACGGTGATTCCATCAGCGATTGCTGCATTGCGGGCAACGGGCACCGGAGCCCCGGCATTGTTGGGCCCGTCGCCCGAAACATCGATTACGCGTCGGCTCGCCCGAAATCGATTGGTTCGGATAAGCTCTCGCGCGAACGCCAGCACGTTTGAGATCGATGTAAAGGATATCCGTCTTATCGGCCGCCGGCGCAGCTCCTCGGCAAATTGGGCGGCGGACTCCGGACCATCAATCAGAGTCCACGGCACCACCTGAACCGCCGAGCCACCCCACTCGACGAACGTCACTGCGGTCTTTCCCAGCGGTCCGCCGAGCACGGCTCTGACGACTTCCGGGCTTCGAAAGGCATTCACATAACCTTCTCTTTGAACCCTCTGTTCCTCGATATCCATCGAATAAGAGACATCAACGGCAATCACCAATTCCAGATCGACGGCCACGGGAAACTGCTGGGCAAAAGAACCTCCGCTTAAAACACAAAAGGAGGCAATAAGCGCCCATCGCCGTCTCATTACCTTATCCCCAGTCACCTCATTCAGCCATCTGGCAGCGGAGCCGTCAGTCTCAACGATCCTCGAAGCACCCGAGTATATCGGCAATTAGTATTGCTGCCAGCCTCTGTTTCATCCTAATGGCAGTCGTTTAACAATGTCCGCTTTGCGCCCCATTCCAGATATTCATTAGTGTCTGCCTTGCGCCAAAGCGGCCATAAGATGATGTCCCTTGCACGCCAGCAGGGCGGGGAATGTTCTGGCTGTTGACGCCAGAACGACAGTGCTCGCCGGACAAACGTCATGACCAGGATTTTGCCATCGAACCAAATTTGGCGATGAGTGCTGCAAGCGTCGCAACGAACAGCATGTAGGCAAGTGCAGCCTGCCATGCCCCCATGGGAAAACCAATCATCAGCAGCGTATCATTACCACCTGGAATGAGCAGCGCACCCATTCCCATAAGTATGCCGCCGACTGTCCTCCAAATTATGGTGTTAATTGTAGGCCATTTCAGCCCGAATTGACGCTTCCTGAATCTTGCGGAGACAAGACTGCCGACGAACATGCAGGCTAAAGTCATGGGGCCTGCGACAGGTATCGAAACGATCGATCCCAACGATGCCGTGATGGAGAATCCGGGTGCAAAAACTGCCAGGATGGTAAAGGTGGTTCCGATCGTTCCCATCGACAGCGTTAGCCGCCAAAAGTTGGACTCGGATTTGATTGACACACCAAGCCTCAATACCAGAGTTGCCAGTAGTGCGATTCCGAAAAGCACCGGCCCAAATGGCACGGACGCACTTACCGGTGGCTGATCCGGAAAAAGCCCAAACAAAGATTCAATGTATAGCACTGCAAATATGCCGAAAAACGTGAACGCAAACTCCGAATCGCCATTGCCGAAATGCCCGACGGACCCGAACACACAAGCGCCGTTCACATGGAGTCCGATTCCGAACAATATGGCTGCGGGAACCATATACCCGAGGGGCGACCAACCCCGCTGCATCGTCGGTGACGTTTCGAGGATTGCATAGATAAGGGCCGCCCAGATGGCGCATTCAACGATCGCAATGAATCGCGCCGGCCTCTTCTCCGAAACCAGTTCCCTCGTGGCGATAACCGTGCAGATCGATCCATAATTGAGGGCGAAACCGAGAACGAATCCCAGCACCCCGAGCAAAGCCATGCCCGCCCAGATCTCCATGCTTGCGAAGCCTGACCCTGATACGCTTACGAGGAATTCGTCCACCGCGCCCTGCTCCAGTTTCAGACACGTCCAGAGATTCACACTGATCACTGTCGCTGCGGTTCCCCGCGACTTGCTTCCGGGAGAAATGCTCAGCAAGTGCCGGGTGCAGGGCGGACAATCCCGCAAGATGATAGTAGGCCAATCCATCAAGATAGACCAGCGCGGCTTATTCGGCCTCGGAGAACAGTTTGCTTTAGTTGTAGCTTGGCACGCGAGAGAGCTTGGCAGAATGCCGACGAGCAGCATCGAATATCAGTGGTAGAGGCAACTGCATGAGGTGCTTGCCCCTGCTCACGCCCGGCGCATGCACCAGGCGTGAGCAGTTGGCTCGAACGCGACAATTTCCGCAGCTGGAGGGCTGGCCAACTATTCGGCCGCCTTCCGCTGGGGCAGCACCCAGTTGGAGCGAGGGAAATGGCAGGTATATCCGGTTGGGTAGCGCTCCAGGTAATCCTGGTGCTCCGGCTCCGCTTGCCAGAAGTCCGTCACCGGCTCGACCTCGGTCACGGCCGTGCCTGGCCACAGGCCCGAAGCGTCCACGTCTGCGATGGTGTCCTCGGCTATTCGCTTCTGCTCATCGTCGACGTAGTAGATCGCCGATCGGTATGAGCTGCCGACGTCATTGCCCTGCCGGTTTTTCGTAGTGGGATCGTGGATCTGGAAAAAAACCTCCAGTATCCGCCGATAGCTAATCAATTCGGGATCGAAGATGATCTCGATCCCCTCGGCGTGGGTACCGTGATTGCGGTAGGTGGCACTCGGCACGTCGCCGCCGGTGTAGCCTACACGGGTGTCAATCACCCCCGGAAGCTTGCCGATCAAGTCCTGCATGCCCCAGAAGCAACCACCAGCCAAAACAGCTCTCTCGGTCATTTAGATATCCTCTACCTGGTTGAGATACGCGCCATAGCCCTCGGCCTCCATTTCGTCGCGCGGAATGAAGCGAAGCGAAGCAGAATTGATGCAGTAACGAAGTCCGCCCCGGTCTTGAGGGCCATCGGCAAACACATGGCCGAGGTGACTGTCGCCATGCACCGAGCGAACCTCTGTGCGGACCATGCCATGCGCGTCGTCCTGCAGTTCGTTGACATTCGCCGGTACGATCGGCTTGGTGAAGCTGGGCCAGCCGCAACCGGAATCGAACTTGTCGGACGAGGCGAACAGCGGTTCGCCTGAAACGATGTCGACATAAATCCCCGGCTCCTTGTTGTCGTTATACTCCCCAGTAAAGGGTCGTTCGGTGCCGTTTTCCTGAGTAACCCGATATTGCGCAGGCGTCAGTTTGCTGACCGCCTCATCAGTCTTTGCGTACTTCATTGAGCTACCTCCATTGTTGGTCTTGCCTAAATATGGCGAGCGGCTGGGAGGATTCCCAATACAGGGTGTGCATAGATTCGATAGCTGCGCTATACGGCAGTTCTGGCCGCTCAAGTCCAGTCGTGCCGGGCCGCCATCTGCGCAATCTTGCGAATCTCGAGCGGGGTACCGGAACCTGAAACCGTTACAAATACCAGTCTGCGTTCCAGCGACATGCCCTGGATTGGTCGGGTTACTATTCCCTGCATCACGGCCGAATGCTCGGGCATAATGCAAATCGCGCGGCCGTCTGCCACCATTTGCTGAACCCAGTCCTCTCGCTCGGCACTGAACCGCGGTTGCATGACCGCGTCGTGGTCCATCAGGTGCTCGGTGATCTGTGTGTGGAACTCGCAGGCCAGCCGGTCGACATATGGGTAGGAGGCCAGAGCCTCGGTGGCGACGACGTCATTTCCGGCCAGCGGATGGTCCTTCGCGCAGGCCAGGAGGAATCGCTCACGAAACAGCGGCACGACGTTGAGCTTGGGGTTGGGACGCGGCATCCCCGGCAGGATACAGGCGTGGTACTTACCCGAAAGCACCTCGTCCGCACTCTCCCCGGCCAACAATTGATGCAAATTGATCTTTACGGAGGGAAGCTGGCCAAGTACGTCGGCAAAGAATGCGCTGAACTTGGCCGGTCCGATGGTCGCGGCAACGGCGACGTCGAGAATACGGCTTCGGCCCAATACCGAACTTTCGGAATGCTCGCGCACGTTTCGCAGGGCGAGTTCGATCCGCATGAACTCGGCTTGAACGTCCCGACCAAGCGCCGTCAAGCGGCTGTCCTTACCATCGCGATAGATGAGCGGACTGCCCAATTCTTCCTCGAGACGCTGAATTGCCCGCGTTAGACTGGGCTGCGAAACTCGACTTCGACGCGCCGCTTCGGTGAAATTCAACGTTTCGGCCAGATTGAGGAAGTACCTGACCTGATTGATGTCCATGGATGACGTCCCGCTATGGTTGCCCGGCTACTTGGAATTATCTCATCAAATCGGCTGCTGTCCACGATCGCCGATTCAGCCCGCCTCACTAAGCCGCTTTGCTCCGTGTCGACATCCCGGCCAGGATGCCCTGGTTGCGTTGAACGAGCTGTGTAAGGAAGTCGGAAACGACGCGGATACGTTTGGCACGTCGCAGATCATTAGGAACAATCAACCATATATCTTCATCCTGTTGATACAGCGCAGGATTAACCCTCACCAAATTGTCTTCATCGTCCGCCGTTATGCAGGGGAGAATTCCGACACCCATTCCGGCTTTCACGGCGAGCACCTGCGCTTGGACAGAGTCCAATACCAGTGTTGCCAAGCCGCCGCGGGTCCATAAGCGCATTGCTCTCGGCAAGGCTGTGTAGGCCATGGGGTCGCCCCACATAATCAGGCGATGGCCGGTAACGAGGGTTGCGTTCTTTGCGATCGGATGGCGTTCCAGATAGGCGCTGGACGCATACAAACCGAAGGATATGCCGCCGACACGTTTGACAGCGTAAGGTCCTTGTTCCGGCCGGCAAAGCCGCAAGGCGATATCGGCTTCGCGTTGTGGCAGGCGTGATAGAGACGCGTTGATCGCTATGCCGAGTTGGAGCGCTGGGTTGGCGTTCTGCAATGCTGGAAGATTGGGTATTATGATTTGGTTCGCCAGTGTTTCTATGGTTGCGATACGAACCATTCCGGATGGCTGTATATCGCGTTCTCCGAGATCATCCGCTATCTCAGCCATGCTCCCTTCAATCGCGGTGGCCTTTTCCATCATTTCCCGACCTTCTTCGGTCAACAGATATCCGTGGGTATGGCGTTCGAAGAAACGGGTTCCCAACGCGGCCTCCAAGGTCTCGACACGCCTGGCAACAGTGGATTGGCTAACGCCGAGTTGCTTGGCTGCGCCCGTCAGGCCACCATGACGGGCCACGGCAAGGAAATAGCGGATCTCGTTCCAGTTCATCTTTCTACTTTCAGAAAATCACATGCTGAGGATAGCCACATGCATTCATTGCTGGAATGCAATACACTATTCGGAACGCCGGATCGTAAATTGCCCGCTGACGAATTTTATATTTAAGACCGATTTATTCGAAACTGGATGGCAAACTCTCCTATGAAAAATGTTTCAACTGCGGGTATCGCAGCAGCCATATTTGCTTCTTTCACATGGTCGATGAATTTTGTCGCTCCCTTTGTGATCGGAGATTATTCGATCTTCGACCTTGCCGCATGTCGATTTCTACTGTCTGGGTTGATCGGGGTCATAATCCTCATTGCCAGCGCAAATCTTTGTCGTGGACTCACGCTACAGGATTGGTTTGTTGCAGGTGGACTCGGGTTCATCGGATATGTGGGCTATTTCCTCACCGTCATGGTTGCCGCCGTATACGCAGGCCCCGTGATCCCTCCAGCCTTTCTCGGGCTTGTGCCTGTTGTTCTGGCGATTGCGGGCAATTTTCGCGGGCGGAGCATCCCGTGGGGGCCTCTTCTGATTCCCCTTGCTCTGGCGGCGACAGGCCTGCTGTTGGTCAATGGCAGCGGTATCATGCAGGCGGATGTACAGGGAGAAAGGTCACTTGCGATCGGTATCGTTTTTGCCATTGCGGCGGTAGCACTGTGGACCTGGTTTGGGATCGCCAACCAAAATGCACTGCTGAAAAGGCCGAACATGGACGCACGCGTCTGGACGGCGCTGATGATGATTGGGGGAAGCATCCAGACATTGGTGTTTCTCCCAATTGGCTACGGCATGGAACTGTTCAGGGCTCCGGACATCGGCTTCGGCCTGGGGGCGATCCGCAATCTCTACCTGCCAGCTTTGATGTTGGCAGCAGTGGCCTCGATCGGCGGAGCGTGGGCTTGGACGATAGCGTCACAGCGCCTTCCAGTTGCGCTCGCAGGCCAGTTGCTGATGACGGAGATCGTTTTTGCGACCTGCTTTGGTCTGATGGTCCAGCACCGTTTGCCAACCATTGCGGAGGCCGCCGGAATGATGGTGCTCGTTCTTGGCGTTGTGATGGCAATCAACGCCTTCCATTCCCCGCGGCGACCCAGAGCTGCATAGGGCGTGGCGAGCCTGTTAAGGTGCCCTTTGCTGCCGGCTCGAAATTAGTAGTCGACACCGTAGCTGATGTAAAAATGGATACTCGTGACAGCGAAGGAGCTAACAATGGCTTTCAACACGCAACGGCTTCAGTTCGCCGGCCATTCCGGTGCAATCCTGGCCGCCCGCCTCGACCTACCCAACGGTCCTTTACGCGCCTACGCACTGTTTGCCCATTGTTTCACCTGTTCCAAGGATTTGGCGGCAGTGCGACGCATTGCAGCGGAGCTTGCGCGCGAAGGTATCGCTGTCCTGCGCTTCGATTTTACAGGTTTGGGATCAAGCGAAGGCGAATTCGCCTCGACAAATTTCTCTTCGAATGTTGCCGACCTCCTCTCGGCGGCCGACTATTTACGCCAATATCATCAGGCACCGTCGTTGCTGATCGGTCACTCGCTCGGCGGCGCAGCGGTCCTGGCTGTGGCAAAAGACATACCTGAAGTGCGCGCCGTCGCCACGATTGGTGCCCCGGCCGATGTTGGCCACGTGTTGAAGAACTTCGGAACGAGACTCGAGGATATAGAGAAGTGGGGTGCGGCCGAAGTCGATCTCGCCGGACGCAAGTTCCTTATTCGAAAGCAATTTGTCGAGGACGTGCGTGCACAGCGTATCAAAGACGCTGTTGCGTCCCTGAAAAAGCCACTTCTCATCCTTCATTCACCGCTGGACCAGACGGTCGGAATCGAGAATGCCAACGAAATCTTCCTTGCGGCGAGACATCCCAAAAGCTTTGTTTCGCTGGACAAGGCCGATCACCTGCTCACTAACCTTGAGGACGCGGCCTTTGCAGGACGGATCATTTCGGGATGGCTGACGCGTTATCTCGCCGCCGACGCACCGCAGGGCACCGAGCCGATCGAGCATGTACGCGTGATGGAAACGGGCGAAGGCAAGTTTCAGAACTCGGTTCAGGCTGGCAGCCATCGGCTGTTCGCTGATGAACCTGAAAACGTGGGCGGGCTCGATTCCGGACCATCTCCCTACGACTTCCTGTCGATCGCGCTCGGCGCATGCACCTCGATAACGCTTCGGCAATATGCCGACTACAAGAAGCTGACCCTCGGACGCGTCAGCGTTGACGTTTCTCATGCCAAAATCCATGCCAAGGACTGCGAAGAGTGTACGGAATCCGAGCGCAGCGGTAGCGGCAGGATTGATCGTTTCGAGCGCGTCATTTCCATCGATGGCGAGGTCACCGAGGAGCTTCGCGGCAAGATTGCCGAAATTGCCGACAAATGCCCGGTCGATCGAACACTCGAAGCTGTGGCAAAGATAAAAACTGTCGTGAGATCAGAATCCCGAGCGGCGGTGCGTTAGTTTCATGCCGCAGCCGCACGACGCTTTAGGGGGAGGATGTGAAGCGATAAATAATCTCAAGAAGTCGGTCGCATGACTTCGCGACGTACTGTTGAGGGCTCGTTGCAATTCCCAGCAGAAGACCGGATTGCGCAGATGACGGCGATGCGTACCAAACCGACAACGGCGAGGGAGCAAGGCCGAAGGCCAGTGTTTCCCGTACGATGGCTACGTCTGGCATGCTATCAGTGAACCGAAGCAGAGCAGCCAATCCAGCGGTGGTCACAGCAATCTCGTTTGCGCACGTTCCAAGATGTCGCAACAACGCGTCTCGTTGCGCTGCATATGCACGCTTAGTGCGCCGGAGATGCCGTAAATAGTGGCCTTCACTGATAAATTCTGCGATGGCAATTTGTACGGAAGGCCCAGGTGGAGGTGCTAAGCATGCGGCCACCTCCACAAAGCGAGACGCCAGACGTTGGGGAACAAGGACAAAGCCAAGTCGCAAAGTCGGGCTTATGGTCTTGCTGAACGAACCGATATGGATGACCCTCCCTGTACGATCGACCGAGGCTAGTGCTGGCGCGGCGCGCCCCTTCAACTGTAACTCGCTTAAATAGTCATCCTCGATCACCCACGCCCCTTCCTGGGCCGCCCATTCCAGAAGACGCAATCGTCGCGATAGCGATAGCGTAGCCCCAAGTGGGGCCTGCTGACCCGGGGTCACAACAGCGAGCCCCGCGTCCGGCGCGCATCTCAGGCCGTAGTCAACATCGATGCCCTCAGAGTCGACGGGGATGGGAATTGGCAACAAGCTCGCAAGCTCGAGCCCGCGTCGTGTGAACGGGAAGCCCGGGTCTTCCATCCATACCTTGCGCCCCTCGAGGCCGAGCGCGCGGAGCGCCAATCCGAGACCACTTGCAAAGCCGCCGGTGATAAGGATCTGCGAGGGCGAACATTCAATTCCGCGAGCGATGGCGAGATAGGCAGCGATCTCTCGTCGCAACTCTAGTTCTCCACGTGGATCCGGATACAACGGTGGCGCACTTGCTTCGGCGCGTACGGCATGGGAGCGAATCCTGGCGAAAAGCGTGGCAGGAAAAGTCTCCTTCGCCGGCACGCCCATCTGGAAGATTGCCGGACCCGAGATCATCTCCAGATAAGTCTCCATGAAGGAGCCAGCCTCAGGTGCGGGATCCGGTGGCACGGATAAAATCGGTCTTTCCGTTACGCGCGTTCCGGCCGCCCGCGATGCAACAATAAGCTGTGCTGCTGATAACTTATCGTATGCGGATCGCACGGTACCACGTGCGACGCCAAGTTGGACTGCCAGGTCCACCCAGGAAGGAAGGCGCGCACCTGCTGCCAACACACCGCTCTCGATGGCCTTAGTTATGCCAATGCAAATCTGGTCGGCCAATGGGGTCTTGGTCGTTCGGTCGAGTTGCAACTCAAGCGGCTTGGTCATTGCACCATGGTACATAATTTTTGATAGTTCTTGGTGCTTTTTACAGGACCAGTAGAAGAATATTTATAGCGGGAAGGAAAACACCTACAAAGGAGAAATACCATGAACATACGATCTTTCATCGGCGGAGCGTTCGCCGCCATCGCTATTGCCACCGCAATGCCTGCGGCCGCGCATGAACCCGCTGAAACAGTTACACCAAGCTTCGAGCAGGCCATCCCTAATATTCCTGGCAAATCAGTTCGTGCCCTGGTTGTGGACTATCCACCGGCAGGAGCGTCACTCCCGCACGAGCACGCAAAATCAGCTTTCATTTTTGCCTATGTCCTGTCGGGAGAAATTGAGTCGCAGGTGAATGATGAACCCAAGCGGGTCTATCGTGCCGGTGAAAGCTTCTACGAGACGCCGGGCTCGACACATCCTGTGAGCCGCAACGCCAGCAAGACAGAGCCCGCAAAGCTGCTTGCGGTGTTTATCGCTGACACCGACGACAAGGAACTGACTACCACCATCGGCACTAAGGAGTAAGAAAATGACCAACCGTCTGGATTACTATCAAATCGCTCCTGCTGGCGCGAAAGCGCTAGGCGGTGTCTACGGTTACGTCATGCAAAGCGGTCTTCCGCCCGTTTTGCTTGATTTGGTTTACCTGCGTGTCTCGCAGATCAACAACTGTGCTTATTGTCTCGACATGCATACCCGGGATCTTCTGAAGAAGGGTCAGCAGATCGAAAAGATCGCATTGCTTCAGGCGTGGGCGGAAGCCGGCAATCTCTTCAACGAGCGTGAGCGTGCCGCCCTTGCATGGGCTGAATCGGTAACGCGCGTAGCGGAAACTGGTGTGCCGAACGACGCTTACGAAGCTGCACGTGCGGTGTTCAACGAACGCGAGCTCGTGGATCTGACAATCGCGATCAGTCTGATGAACAGCTATAATCGAATGGCTATCAGTTTTCGAAATACACCTCACGCAGCGGTCGAACGATAGCTTGGTAGCAAGGCGTTCGCGGGTGCGGTGGTTGCGCATCCGCAACGCGAATTGCGTTGAGAAGGTCACTATTGGACCGAGCTTTGTTAGGGGCGAACCGTTGCCAGTATCACCTGCACCGAAAGGAAAGCAAATGTCGGGAGGTTCAACGAGTTTCTCAGGATTGGTGTGGCGCATCCATGAATTTGGCCAGCCGGATGTAATGCAACTGGAGTTATCGGACACCCCCGCTCCAGGCGCAAACGAAGTCATCGTTAAGGTACATGCGGCGGGCGTTGGCCCTTGGGACGGGTGGATTCGCTCGGGCAATAGCGCGCTGCCCCAACCCCTACCCCTTATCCTGGGCTCAGATATATCGGGTGAAGTCGTTGCTGTCGGCGCGGGTGTGGCCCAGTTCAAGGTTGGAGATCAAGTTTATGGAGTGACCAATAAGCGTTTCTGTGGCGGTTACGCGCAGTACGCTGTCGCCAGTGCTTCCATGCTTGATCGTAAACCGGAATCCATTGAGCACATCGCAGCAGCCTCGCTACCGGTGATAGCGGTGACAGCGTGGCAAGCGCTTTTCGATCAGGCCGGCTTGGAAAGGGGCCAGACGGTATTGATCCACGGGGCGGCAGGAAACGTGGGCGCATATGCCGTGCAATTGGCCAAAGAGGCGGGCCTCCAGACCGTGTGCACTGCCTCGCCAGACGACGTCGACGGTGTTGTTGCTCTCGGCGGTGATAAGGTCATCGATTATACAAAAACTCGTTTTGAGGATGAAGTTCGCGGAGTGGATGCGGTAATAGATTTGGTAGGTGGAGAAACGCAAACGCGATCATTCCAAGTGCTGAAAAAGGGAGGAAAGTTGATTTCGGCAGTTTCCGCCCCGGACCAAGCTCTGGCGGCAAAGCATGAAATCTTGGCTACGTTCTTTCTCGTCGACGTATCCACAGAAAGCCTGGGCCGTATTTCGTCACTGATCTCTCGAGGTGCCCTCAAGATGAACGTCGGGGCAACGTTGCGGTTTGAGCAAGCTCGGGACGCACACCTGATGCTCGAGGGTCAGCGGCCGCGCCCCAAAGGAAAAATCGTGCTCGTAACTGATGAAATCCCCAAGCATTAGCGACCTTCGCTACAGTGGCGCCGCGCACGTCGATGCATTTAGCGAAGTGACGTGAACGCGGCCCGCACTTCGGCGCTGAAGAGTTCGGGCTCTTCCCATGCCGCAAAATGCCCGCCTTTATCGACCTTGTTGTAGTAGATCAGGTTTGGGTAGGCCCGCTCAACCCAGTGTTCAGGTGGCCTATAGACCTCTCCAGGGAAAATCGTCACCGCAACCGGAACGGAGATGATGCCGGGCATTGCAGCGTTTGTGGCGTTCTCCCAATAAATTCGGGCGCTTGAAGGCCCCGTATTTGTCAGCCAATAAAGGGTGATGTTGTCAAGGATTTCGTCGCGGGTGAAAGCTCGTTCCGGTTCTCCGCGGATAAATACCCAGTCGGCGAGTTTGTCATAAAACCAGGCGGCCAGTCCAACGGGCGAGTCAGCGAGGCTATATCCAATAGTCTGAGGGCGCGTCCCCATGACGGCGGCGTAGCCAAAGCCCTTGCTCAGAAATTCTCTGGCCTCATTGAAAACCGTCTTCTCTTCGTCGTTGAGATTATCCGGAGCGGGATCCCCATTCTTCAGCGCTTTTCCGACTTCCGGCGGAATCGTCGTTGAACGCTCGATCCTGTTGACGTGAATGCCGAGGAGCCCCTTTGGTGCCTGTCGACCCATGCTATCGGAAATGATAGCGCCCCAATCTCCGCCCTGTGATACGTAGTGACTGTATCCAATACGTTTCATCAGGACGTCCCAAGCTCGAGCGATACGATCGGGATTCCATCCCGTACCCTGAGGCTTCTGCGAGAAGCCGAAGCCCGGAATGGACGGAAGGACAAGATGGAAGGCGTCCCGTGCGCTGCCACCATGTGCAGTCGGGTCGGTAAGCGGTCCAATGACCTTGAGTAACTCGAACATCGATCCAGGCCATCCGTGCGTCATGATGAGCGGCATCGCATCCGCATGGGGTGAGCGAACATGGATGAAGTGGATGTCCACTCCGTCTATCTCCGTTAAGAACTGTGGCAGCGAATTGAGCTTTTGCTCCGCCCTGCGCCAGTCGTACTCAGTCTCCCAATAGCGAACGAGCGCCTGAAGGTTGGACAATTGGACCCCTTGAGAGCGGTCATCGACGGTTTCCGCTTCTGGCCACCGGGTTGCGCCGAGCCGCCGATTCAGGTCGGCCAGCGCCTCTGCGGGTATATTGACGCGGAATGGCCGGATGTCATTTGACGCCAGAGCTTGAGCGCCCGTCTCGACGACCGCGATTTGGGACCCGAAAGCCGCTATGCTTGCAGCCACCGCTCCGCTGATGAGCAATGCCCGGCGGGTCAGAGCGGTCGGCTTTTTCGTTTGCTGATTAATCATCTCTGACCCCTAAATATTCTTCGGATTGTCCGAGCACCAAAGAACGGTCACTTAACCGGCTCGACGAGCGTTTTTCCCGTTTCGACGATGTAAGTCGCAAGCTCCGAGGCCTTTGTGTCACCGACGTTCTTGGCGAGGTGGACGACACCAGACGGAATGAACAAAGCCTCACCTGCCTTAAGAGTAATCGGTTGCCTGCCCTCAAGCGTATATTCCAGAGTGCCTTCGAGGACATACGCGATTTCTTCGCCAGGGTGCGAATGCTTGATTGAGACCGCGCCTGGTTCAAAGTCAACGCGAACCTGTACCGCCTGGCGGCCCTCCGCGCTGATGGCTTCCTGCAAAAGATCGGTGCGCGAAATTCCGTTCTGCTGCGCCATTGCGACATTCATTGTAAAGCCGCTGCCTGCGAGAAACATCGCGGCCAAAATCATCGGAGTGCGTTTCATCTATTTATCCTTTTCCTCGTCGGCGTCTCTCGACTGCGCGTGACAACACTACTCTGGTGCTCTTGGAGGGATGGTCTGTGTTATTCAGGCCCTACCGAAGCCAGCGAGCTCATTTGACCAAACTGTTGTACTGAGAATGTGTCTGGCTACATGGCCTTTTGTATCTCAATGTGTTCGTGTCGAAACATGCATCCCGATCACGCGAGCCACGTGAACGGGGTCGAACCTTTTCGCGATCGGCGCATTATCGAAGCGACTTGAAGCCGGCACGCACCTCTTGGGCGAAGAGTTGCGGCTGTTCCCAAGCAGCGAAATGCCCGCCCTTCTCTACTTTGTTGTAGTGGATGAGCTTTGGATAGGCACGCTCCGTCCAGCTCCGCGGGGCCTCGTACTGCTCGCCAGGGAAGACGCTCACGGCCACGGGGATGGAGACGCCCTTGGTGTTGAAAAAGCCGCCCTTGTATTCCCAATAGAGACGGGAAGCGGAGACCCCGGTGTTGGTTAGCCAATAGAGCGTGATGTTATCGAGGATCTCATCTCGCGTCAGTTCGCCCGCGGAGCTCTCCGTGTGGTCCAGAGCCATGGCGACCGCCGCGGCCGGCTGGCCGCCAGCATCATTGTGGTCGAGAAGCCATGCGGCCAGGCCGACCGGTGAGTCCGCAATGCCGTACAGGGTTTGCGGGCGCGTTGCCATCAGCCTTGCGTAGTCGACTTGCTTGAACGTCGCAACAAGCTGCTCATAAGCGCGTTTTTCTTCAGCCGATAGATCAGATGGCGGCGATCCGCCGGCCTGGAGAACCTTGTCGACATCAGCCGGTACAGTGGCAGGCATGTTGGTGTGGATGCCGAGCAAGCCCTCGGGCGCCTGCAAGCCCATCTGGTCGACGACAAATGCTCCCCAGTCGCCGCCCTGGGCGACATAGCTGGTGTAATCAAGGCGTTTCATCAGTTCGGCCCATGCCCGGCCCATGCGTTCGGGACCCCAGCCAGGCGTGGTCGGCTTGCCTGAAAATCCGTAGCCCGGCATTGACGGAATCACCACATGAAAGGCGTCGGATTCGCTGCCACCGTGGGCCGTGGGATTTACGAGTGGCTCGATGATCTTCAATTGCTCGAAAACCGAACCCGGCCATCCATGCGTGACGATGAGTGGCAGCGCATTCTCATGCTTCGAACGGACGTGGATGAAATGAATGTCCAGCCCATCGATTTCCGTGATGAACTGCGGAAAGGCGTTCAATTTCGCCTCCCCCTTGCGCCAGTCGTACTCTGTCGCCCAATAGCGCGCGAGCTTCTGCATCGTGGCAAGGGGCACGCCTTGCGAGCTGTCGTCTACGGTTTCCTTTTCGGGCCACCGTGTAGCTGCAATGCGCCGCCGAAGTTCAACCAGCTGATCTTCCGGAATCGATACGCTGAAGGGTCGAATTGCGTCTTGGCCGCTTGATGCCCCGAGCTGGCCGGGGAAAAAACTTATCACGCTTCCGGCGACCGCGGCTGCCAGCAAGCTGCGCCGTGTTATCGCCGGACCCGTAAACTTTTCACGCTGGTGGATATAGAGCAAATTCCTCATTTCTTATGCCTCCTTTAGTATGCATTTGTTGAAAAGAGACTTGCTCCGCTGATTCATAATCGAGCGATAAATGAGGTATTGTACGCCTATGCCTTAGTGCTGGCCAGCGTGGAAGACCAAAACCTTGTTGCCGTCGAGATCACGGAAATACGCGCAATACGGTCCATCCTGGTCTGGGCCGCGCGGACCCGGCCGGCCCTCATCAGTACCACCGAGTTCCAGTGCACAAGCATATACTTCATCGACATGGGCACGGGAACGTGCGCTCAACGCGACCATGTTACCGTTGCCGATGGTGGCACGGTCGCCGTTGTAGGGGTTTATCACGCCGAACTCCAGCTTGGTTGTTCCGAAGTAAACTGCACGTCCGGCCTGTTCGAGAATGCGGCCCACGCCGAATAGTGCGAACAATTTGTCATAGAAGTCTGTCGCGGTGTCCAAGTCGTTGGTTCCCACAACGGCGTGCCCCAACAATTGATGTATGGTCATATCTCATCCTTTGCGATTTGATTAATTTCGCCGTGGCCAATGGCTCTTCCGGCTCGCGGGATAAGGCGCGCTGTTCGTGTATGGATTGTTTCTGCTACCCCGTCAGATTGTAAGCAAATGCGGGAATCTGTCAGGCGAGATACAGTCTGATACGATTGATGACGCCAGGTTCAATGCCCGCGCTTTAGATCAGACGTCTGCGCTAACTGGCTAATGGTGCCAACCGAGAATGCTCCTTCCCCGGCGAGCAGCTGTCCCGCCATGTGTTTGGCCTGCCGTGCGGGCTCGGCGATGCGGGTTATCTGCGCGACGGCGAACGCTCCTTCGTGCAACAGGTTAATTTCGGCCGCGATCCGCTTCGGCTCGGCAAACCGCGCGGCGTGGGCGAGTTCCTCAAAATACGCGAGCACAAGGCGCTTATGCATTTCCGCAGCGCGGAACACGGGATTGGTGGGATCCTTATGCTCACCAGCCGCACTCACAAAAATGCAGCCGCGGAACTGTTTATCGTTGAACGAGGTTTCGAGGTAATCGAACGTTGCCAGAAGGCGCTCGACCGGATCGCTCGCATGCTGCCCGACAAAGGCACGCATGGCAGCGCGGTCTTCCTCGTCACGCCGTTCGAGGGCGGCCAGGATCAGGTCCTCCTTGGTTTCAAAGTGCCGGTATAGTGTCGTCTTGGCCACTCCACCCTCGGCGATGATCAGGTCGATGCCGGTCGCATGATAGCCGCGCTGGTTAAACAGCCTAAGTGCAGTGTCGAGCAGGTGATCCCGGATTTCTGAACGGCGCATCTCATCCTCACAAATGTTACAGATCTGTATCTTAATTTAGCGGCGGCTCAAGGCAAAGGCAAGGGCCATCCGAGCCGGATCTTGCGATTTTGCAAGAGAGACCCAACAAATCTACGATACTTGACTCTATAGGATACAACTTTGTCTTTTTTTAAGACTAGCAAAGGGCGCACTCCTGACCACGCTTGCAACGCTTCAGGCGCTTTGCCCTTTCTTCTCGTGCGAACCTAGCGATGCGGTTCCGATCCTGTTCAGCACGTCGCACCCCTCGTCTGAGAAACGGCCCTGTACTCTTCTGCACTGCAATTGGGAGCGAGCGATTGGCCTGCGATGGCATTACAGAGAGGAGCGACCTTCGAGGACATATGCAAATAATTTCAAATGGACCTTGCCAAACGATACAGATCAGTATACTTCTCTCACTATTCGATACAGATCGGTATCGTTTATCCCGCGTCAGCAGGGCGGATCGCCCAACGCGGACAACCCAGGAGAAGACAATGCCTCATGTTTCTATCCACGGCGTCGCGGCGTATCCAAGCGTTCAGGCCCGCGCCACTTTGCCCCTTGATCTAGTCGAGCGCTACGGCCGGATCATCGCCGCAGTGGGCCTCTATGCCTCGCTGGTTCTGATTTATACCTGGTTCGGTGGCATGAAGTTCACCGCCTATGAAGCGGAAGGCCTGACTGGCCTGGTCGGCAACAATCCTCTGTTGAGCTGGACCTATTCCCTGTTCAGCGTGCGTGACTTCTCAAGCCTCCTCGGTGTCCTTGAGCTCAGCATCGGTGCCCTGATCGCGGCACGGCTCCTCAACCCGGTGTACTCGCTCGTCGGCGGGGTGCTCTCGGCTGGGCTGTTCGCGACCACGCTTAGCTTCATGGTGACGACCCCCGGCGTGGTCGTGCCGGAACTCAGCTTTCCGGCGATCTCGGTCGCTCCCGGACAGTTCCTGCTCAAGGACGTCGGCCTGCTCGCCCTCTCACTCTGGATCGCCATCGACTCGCTCGCAGCGCTCCGCTCAGCCCGTGCCTGACCGAGCACGAGGGCGGAGCCCCCTCGGCTCGGCCCTCGTACCGATACAAATATGACAGCAACCCCCATTTTCAAACCGGCCGTGTCGGTCGGTTCAACATAAAGGAATACTCATGTTTGCGACCTATGTAATGTCGAAGATCCGCGCCCATCAGCGCTACCGCCAGATCACCCGCGAACTTATGCAACTCACCGATCGCGAGCTCGCGGATATTGGCATCTCCCGTTACGAGATCGATGTCGTCGCATCGCGCCAGAACACAGTCTCGTAAACCTCACTTCCTGAACACATTTTCCTCGTGGAGGAAGGAGAACAACCAATGAAGACGCATCATACCAAGGTCCTGATCATCGGGGCTGGACCGGCTGGTTATACCGCCGCCATCTACGCTGCCCGTGCTAACTTGAAGCCGCTTCTGGTGACCGGCATCCAGCCGGGTGGCCAGCTTACCATCACGACAGATGTCGAGAATTACCCTGGGTTCGCTGAACCAGTTCAAGGACCTTGGCTCATGGAGCAGATGCGGCAGCAGGCGGAGAATGTCGGCACCAGCCTGGTGTACGACACAATAACCTCTGTCGATCTCTCCAAACGCCCGTTCCATGCTCAAGGTGACTCCGGCGACACGTACATCGCCGACACACTCATCATTGCAACGGGTGCCCAGGCCCGCTGGCTTCGGCTCCCCTCGGAGGAGGCATTCAATGGTTACGGCGTCTCAGCCTGCGCAACGTGTGATGGTTTTTTCTATCGCGATAAGGAAGTTGTAGTTGTGGGAGGCGGCAACACAGCCGTAGAAGAAGCGCTCTACCTGTCGAAGATTGCCTCCAAGGTCACGGTCATCCATCGCCGTGACCGCTTCCGGGCGGAGCCAATCCTGCAGGACCGCCTCTTGGCCAAACCGAATGTTGAGGTAGTCTGGAACCACGTCATCGACGAGATCCTCGGCAAGCACGAGCCGACGAAGTCGGTGACTGGCGTTCGGGTCCGTGACTTGAACACCGGCGAGACGAAGGAGCTGTCCACACACGGCGTCTTCGTTGCCATCGGTCACGATCCAGCAACAGCTTTGTTCCGCGGTCAACTCGACATGGATGAAGACGGCTACATCAAGGTTGGATCGTGGTCGACAAAAACATCCGTTCCTGGTTGCTTTGCAGCCGGCGACGTTATCGACCCGGTGTTCCGCCAGGCCGTTAGTTCCGCCGGAATGGGAAGCATGGCAGCTTTGGAAGCCAATAGTTTCCTGACCGAGCACTCACCTGATGCTGTTATTTGAGAAACGTTAAGGCGGGGGGTAAAGCGGGCTTGTCTGTCCTCTATCCGTTACCGCGGCGAGGAACCCTTCTTCGCGGTAACAACCGACTTAAACTGGGACGTAGGATAGAATTACTTCATAGCCAAAAAGCTCAGCTCATGGCGTATTCGTCAAGATCGATCCATACATAAGTCCGGTCACGATCGGGACGGCCATCAGCATCCAGCGGATGGGCTCGTCGTTTCGTCGGAAACTTGATGCCATCGGCTTCCGCTATATCGTGGACATATTGGGCGGCTGGAAAGCTGCCGGAGATATCGACGTGGTAGTCATGGCGACGAAGTAAAAAATCTGGTCCAAAATAGAAATCCTGAACCGGGCAATGGCTTTCGATTGCTTCGGGGAACGTTGTCCGCAAGACGCGCCACATTTCTCCTTCTTCTTCCCAAGCCGCGACTTCCTCAGTCTGGAAGCCAGGAAGCGCCATCAAAAACGGAGTATTCAGGTATGTCCACATGGCGTACCCGTTGAAATAAGCTCGGTGGAGCGGATCCCACGGTGTGCTTAGCGTGTGGCTGGCGAAGGCAGCCCGCGGATCGTCCCGTTCGGCGATGGTCGCTCCATCTGTGGTCTCGATGACAACGCGCTCGGGTACGAAAGTCATGCGCCAGTCGGGATTGCCGTAGGGCACTATGTTCGCCCACTCGTGATGAATTGCCGCGGTTACACGACGAGGCGTTGCATCAGCCTCAATTCCTTTCATCCCCCATAGTTCGCCGCCTGAGACAATCGTCGTGCTAGCTTTCTCAAAAGAGTTCCAGCACTCAAGGCCGCCATGTGCGGCTAGAACTTTGTTCAACAGGTCGATCATTATCATCGCTCCATAAAGTGAACAGTTGAAATGCCTCTACCGTGCGATACCTCGGGAACTGACCCGAGCCGCGGAACGCCCAGTATGAGGTTGGAATAACGGATGTGGGGGCCACATTCGAACGCCTGCCGCAAAGTTCTACTCATATTCGAATTTTTATATCGCCAGTGTTTTCGTATACTCGTCGTTGAGTATATCATGAAATGCAGGTGAGCGCGGGCGTGCTTCCCACCACGATCACCACCGAAGAACATGCAATAGTCTGAGTGCTGCGAAACCGCGCATCACGTTGTACTAGCCTCTCTCCGCGGGCCTACTTAGGTTCGTGTAAAGTCTGCGGAATGAAGTTTGACGAAGTCATGCATGCTGGTTGGTGTCTTACCCGTAAGCTTGAAAAGGTCGTCGGTCATACGATCATAGCGCCCTTGCGTGTGGAGATCGGCCATCACAGCAAGGTGGCTGATCAAATGGGCGGGCACACCAAGCTCCCGAAGCTTTTCAACCCAGGCATCAAGTGGAACATTGCGGTAGCGTATGGTCCGGCCCAGCGCCTCGGAGAAGGCTTGCGCATAGTGGTCCAAATCCGCAGACTCAAATCCAGTCAGATTGTAGATCTTCCCGATATGCGGTGCCGGATTGTCAAGGATGGCCGAAACAGCCTCGGCAACGTCGACGGCCGAGATAGGCGAAGTCTTGCTGTTACCAAGCGGCACCATCAACTCGTCTTTTGCCTTCACGCCCGCTGCAGCTAAGCGGAGAAAGAACCCTTCCAGAAAAACAGTGGGGCGGACAGTCACGACTGGCAGCCCCGACCAAGTGAGGGCCTGTTCGGCAAGCCAGTGCAACTTATGCTGCGGACTATCGGTAGTTTCGGTGATGCTCATCTGTGTCACGGTCATCTGTGACATGTTAACGAAAGCCTCGATGCCATGATGGCGTGCCACAGCGGCAGTGTTGACGGTAGCCTCCAGATACGCTGGAGAAACAGACATACCGAAATAGATCCGTGAACAACCATCGATCGCTCGATGCATCGAACCGAGGTCTGTCAGGTCGCCCTGGACGACTTCAGCACCAAGCTGCCGCAGGACTTCAGCTCGCTCGTCCTCTCGCCTAACCAGGGCACGTACCTTATGTCCGTTGTGGAGAAGGTTTGCGGTGAGATTTCTGCCGACAGCGCCGATGTCTCCTGCCGCACCTGTGACCAGTATTGGCCTTTTTTGGGTGGTGTTCGTTGCCATATCTGTCTCTTTTCGTTGCCGTAAGGTATTATTGAGGATCACAATATTTTAGACTTAGTGTAATCGTCCACAGCGTCGCCCACAGGTGAGCGTCTGGTCTTTCGGTAGGCTTGGCTGAAGAGTGTGTGAGTACGACAAAATCCACACAATCATCCCGGCCCATATTATACTGGCTGTAACGAAGGCGTGGCGGGCAATCCTACTGCTGGCTGGATGATAGCAAGAACTCACCTAACGATCAGAATCGCCTTCAACGACTTTTGGACTCGGGTCCAGGCACCTCACTAATCCTACGCCGGAAGCGCTGCATAGCAAAGCTGCAACACTGCTCCCATGCCCAACGAAGGAGCCAAGGCAAACCCCTGACTCGGGATGTGGTAACAGCGTGAGACGTTCATTGTTGCGCAAGGTGGGAAGCATACCGGGATGGACGATGAGCAGCTCATCCGGGGGGGCGAAGCTCTCATAATGAACATGAGCGAATGGAATCCTATGGGCCACTGTGGTTCTATTGCCAGCGACACCGACTGAATGGAGACGCGGCCATGGACATTCGATCGACACTGAAGGAGCTGTGTGAGGCCTTCAACGCGCACGATCTTGATCGCATCATGACGTTCTTTTCTGATGATTGTGTATTGGAGATGCCGCGGGGAAACGATCCTTGGGGCTCTCGTTTCGAGGGCAAATGGAACGTACGCGAAGCGCTGGCAACACGCTTTGAGGGCCTGCCCGATGTTCATTACGGCAACGAGCAGCATTTTGTAGATTCGGATACCGAGACTGGCATCTCAAAATAGACCCTTACGGGCACCACTCTCGATGGGACGAGAAAGGAAGTCCGGGGATGTGACTTCTACACGTTTCGCGACGGCAAGGTAGTCCGCAAAGACTCATATTGAAAAATGGTGCAGTGAGTATGTCCACGCGAGCCGGCTGGACGATCCTTGTTCTTGCTCCTCCGATTAAATTTATTCAAGACTGACGGAGCTGAACTTCAGATATCTACTGGAGAGCACAGTGGTGAACGGCGGCTTTGGGCCATTAGCTGATGAGGCGACGATGCGGTCGGGCAGCAGGACGTCCGCTTACCGGTGCCTTCAGCCGAAAGCTGCCGGTCTGTTTCCGGCCCCATCTCGGTCATTCAATGGTGAGGGCTCGGTGATCGTTACGGCCATAATGACGAATAGATTGGCACATGCATTATCGGCTCACCTACTAATTCCATACAATTACTGCGGACTGATGGACGGCGGCTCATTGGAAATCTGATTTCGAACTCCGAACGCCTTGAAAGGACACGAACTGCAGCCCGCTTTAGCGGTTTCCTTTAATGCGGTTCCGGATGAGCCATTATGCGATTTTCGAAGCACATATTGGAACAGCGATATTTATTTAATCAAAACTGACGGCAGCTGCTGAGGACAAATAAAACATGCCCTTAAGCGCCAGGAAATTGGCGCGCGGAGGCCGCGGTACCCGCTTAAGTGACATAGCAATCCCATTGAGGATACCTCATATTTGGGCACGAAGCATTAAAAACTTGCGATTACTCATCACTAAAAACTTGTGCGTTCACGGCATCATTGACTTGTGATAGATCATCATTATATACTTGTAATCGCACAACACCAAAAACTTGCAAAGGCACGGTCATGGCCAAGCCCCATGAAAAACTCGCTGAATCCCTAGGCATCCTCAAAAAGCTGCAGGAAGGCGGGCGGCGCATATTCAAGTCGGACGAACTATCCCGCGTTCACCGCGAGCGCCTGCTGCAGAATGGCTTTCTGCGCGATGTGATCAGAGGCTGGGTCATGTCGACCGGCCCCCAGGCGCAACAACAGGACACCACCCCCTGGTACGCAAGCTTCTGGGAATTCTGTTCTCTGTACTGCAATGAGCGGTTCGGCAAGGACTGGTTCTTGTCACCAGAGCAGTCGCTTTTGCTGCATGCGGAAGCGCCCACCATTCCGCCGCAGGTGGTCGTTAACACACCCAAGGGCAAGAACAACAAAATCGACCTGTTGTTTGGCACTTCCATCTATGACCTCCAGGTCAAGGAAATGCCAGAACAGCTGACGGAAAAGAACAGTCAGCGCGTAATCACCGTTGAGGCCGCGCTTATTCGTGTGCCGGAAGGATTTTTCCAGCGCGCGCCGATCGAGATGCAGGTCGCAATGGCGTCGGTGCGCGACGTCTCAACTGTTCTGGCCTTACTGCTTGATGGCGGCCATTCCGCCGTGGCGGGACGGCTTGCCGGCGCTTTCCGCCGCGTAGGGCGCGACGCCTTCGCGGATGAAATCGTGGCGGCCTTTAAAGCGGCCGGGTATGACGTGCGCGAGTCCGATCCGTTCGCGGGACAAGCTGGTGTGACCGCTATCCCGGCGGGGGTACCGCCGCTGGTAGCCCGCCTGCGCGCGATCTGGGAATCGCAGCGCGAAGCCGTCGTTGAAATATTCCCAAAGGCGTCTGGCCTGCCGGCCGACAAGGACGCCTATATGAAGTTCGTCGAGGATATCTACGAGAGCGACGCCTATCATTCGCTGTCGATCGAAGGGTACAGCGTCACACCCGAGCTCATCGACCGTGTGAGAGAAGGAAGCTGGAACCCGGAGATCGATGAAGAGGACCGCAAGAACCGCGATGCGCTTGCCGCGCGCGGTTACTACCTCGCCTTTCAGAAGGTCAAAGAGTCGGTCGCCGCTATCATAAACGGCAAGCCGGCGGGAGCGTTGACGCGGGATACACACCGAGAATGGTACCGGGAACTGTTCGCGCCGTCCGTGACCGCTGGTATACTCAGGGCGAGTGCGCTTGCCGGATATCGCAACCAACCTGTGTACCTGCGCGGCTCGCCACATGTACCGCCGCGAACAGAGGCGGTGGCCGATGGGATGAACGAGCTATTCGATTTACTGGAGGCGGAGAAAGAAGCGTCGGTGCGCGCCGTGCTCGGGCACTGGCTCGTGGGTTATGTGCACCCCTATCCGGACGGCAATGGCCGGATGGCGCGGTTTCTCATGAATGCCATGCTGGCCTCCGGCGGTTATCCCTGGACAGTCGTCAGGGTGGAAGACCGCAGGGCCTATCTGGCAGGGCTGGAGGAGGCGAGCGGCAATATGAATGTGAAGCCGTTTGCCGCGTTCCTGGCAGAGCAGGTGAAGTGGTCGTTTGAACAAGCAAGTAGCGGCGTACGCTAACGGTGTTGGCTAGTCATGTGCCCATCCAACCCGGCCATGCCTGAACCAGAAATGCGAAGCGCAATCCTCGTTCCGCCAACGCTTTGACCGTGGCGCTGACGTCGATCGCGTCGCCAGCTCGGCCTGAGCGCTTCCGACACTTTGGAAAGTTATCGCACTGCAACAGCGAGTTCCTCAACTATAAAAACGATTGATCCGTGGCCTCGCTGGCGTGAGACGAGTTGGCCTGGGCGACTGCATCCGAGCTGGAAGGAGCGGCTTCGGTCTCGCCGTTACGCTGCTCATTCCAGCTGGCCCCGAGAAGCTTCTTGAGTCACTACCTCGGGGCTGGTAGACGCGCTGGAGGGAACGGATTGGCCGGGATCTTCGGGCGCAGCCGCGTATTCGGGGGGCTTAGATCGCGCTCTGGGCGGCAGGAATCTTAGAAACTTCGCTCATGACGGATCTCCACTGTTGCGTCGTTGTTGGATTGGGCAAGGCCACGGGTTCGCCGTTAAGCCCGACGTAAGGTCATCCACAAGGGCGCCGCCGAAAACGGACTAACTGTGCGGGCCGATGACCCTGTAAAACTCGCAACAGAACCCCTTTCAACTCTATACCCTCACTTGGTGGGCTTTGTTCTTCCCGTCCTCTTGACAATGGACGTCAGGTACAGACCCACTCGCGGATCTTGCAATCCTGCCCCTCGCCTCCGCACAGATTTGTCGCCCTTTCCTCTGCTTTCTGTCGGGTCTCGTCCGAGGCAGCCCCCCAGGGCGAGGTTCCTCCGGCTGCAGGCTTGCCCACAGATAAGGCGGCGCAGTGCTCGTAGGGGAAGCCGGTACCGTCATCGTCATTCCAGTGACGATGATTGCGGAAAACCGTAACGATCTTGCAGTTTTTTCCATCTGCGTTCTCGCAATATTTGAGGGCGATATTCTCCGCTTCATCTCGTTTATCCGCCCCCCAAAAGAAACCGTGTCTATTGTCCGTTGTGGAGTAGGCGATCGCACCCCAGATCCCTTTTTCTGCGAGGGTCGGCTCCGGGATCGACCCGGGGTCAGACATGTCGGCCGCCCGGCTGCTGGGAGCAAGGCCAATGACCATTGAGAGCAGTCCAATCGAAAGAATGCGGTTAACATACATACGAACGCTCCATTGTCTGGGTGTTGCTATGCGAGAACGATATGGCGTTTTCATCCTGCCAAACTCCCGACGGAAACAACGACACAGGAATTGCCTGAGGGGATCAGCAGGGCTTGACCGGAATTATTTGCAAGATTGTAAAACGGCATTCCGGAAAGGGTTTCAGCAAGCGTGCTTCCCTGTGGCAAGGTGGTGATTACCTCCTGGCAGGGCTTTTGAAACGGTGCTACTCGGACAAAAGTCCCCTCACACCCTGCCGCCGTCGGTGAGGCAACGACGACACCCCCTGCTTGTTCCTTATACTCTGGCGTGTCGTAGCTCATCCCAGCAACGGCCTGCACGGAATGTGCATCGGGAGTACTATTGTTCCACTGGGTGTTAACGGCATAGGTCGAGCCAAAGGTCAGCGCTTGTCCGAGCACCGGGAAAAGATTGGCACAGGTGCGAATGCCGGCCTGGCTGATATGTTTCCGGAATGGTGTATCACCTTTGGCGCTTTCGGGAACTTGAGACTGGGCCGTCGCTTCAGTAGATAAAAACGCACCAATGTGGGGACCGATTTGAAAAGCGAGTGCCGCCCCGGCCGCCAGAAAAGCACCGATGCTGCAGAATAATGTGATCCGCCGCATAAGCGGTGAACCTGAGCCAGCTTGAACTTCCGCATCTGTCTTGTTCTGCGAACGAGATAGGATCCGATCATTGATTGATTGCTTGGTCAATTTGATATTCTTTCACTATTTGATTGCGGACAGGGCAGCCGCAAGTCCTTTGAAGGGGGCATCGATGCTGACGTTCTCACCCGAGCTCATAAAGTATGACACCTTGGCCGTTGTCTCTTTTCCAATCTGCTGGCGCAGGATGGGACCGACAGGCTGATAGCCAATACAGATCGACGCGTCGCAAGCCTTCACCTCGACATCCACGTCGCGGTCTATTCCCGCAAGCTTCAGCGAAATCTTACTGCCGGCGCCAATCACCGCTGGTGCTCGCAAGATCATGAAGGGCTTACCGTCCACATTTGCTGCCAGCGACCAACTGAACACCTGTGCTCCCGTCTCATCGGTGAAGGTCTGGCTGATGTTGCATACCTTGCGTCTGGTCTTCAGGTTCTCGTCACAAATGAGAATCCAATTCTCAAAAGGGTGGATGATCCGGCGATACTTACCCATCGGCACCCCTTGTGGCACCAACACGTCTGATGATTTGACTTTGTAGCCTCCGGCGGCGGCCTGATTGCCCATAATGAGCAGGCAAACCAGGACCTTCAATATTGCCGACGACTTTTCCCGTAGCATTTTGCCAGGCGTCTCAGTTCAGTGTTACGCTGATGCCAGCGCCAACGCCGACATTGCCGCCTGTTGTGGCACCAGACAGATTAGCACGCACGCGTCCGTTCTCGCTGGTGTAGCCGGCACCAAAGGCCAAGGCCCCTTCATTGCGCCAGTAACCACCGCCCATCGATACGCTGAGTTTGCCGGGACGATCATCATAGCGCAGCGATGCCGCAGCCAAGCCGATCGCCGCAGCTCCTCTGGCTTCACTGCGGATCTCACCCATATCATTACTGAGCTGCCCGAGCTTGGAGTCGGTATAGGCGTTGGCGCTATTGAGTGTCGTAGCACCAACCTGGTCGGTATAGGATTTGGAATCTGTCAGCGTCGTGCTCATCCCATCTTGTAGCTGCTTGACATTGACTGCATCCGTATTGGCAACACCGGCAGCAACATTGCTGATCAGCACGGGCGCGTTTGGATCACCGCCCTGGAGCGTGATCGTGTTCGACTTCGTGCCATCGGCATTTTCGTCATACTGGACCGCAGAGTCTCCAAGATCACCAATTCCGGTCGTGAGCGCTTCAATCGACTGGTTCGTAGCATAGAGTTGGCTGCCATTGATGGCGTCGGTCGACGTCCCACTGATCTGGCCCGCAGCCACATTGGTGATTGTACGCTCCGCACCGGCACTGCCGACACTCACTGTTGACGAGGGACTGGTACCGGCAAAGTTGTAGGTCGTCCCATTGATGGTGGTGCTGGTCGTTGCGACCACATTCGAGGTGGTCGACCCGGCACCCAGTGCCACATCCCCGGCCTGCGCAGTGGCCTGCGCTCCCGCTCCAAGCGCAACGTTGGTTGCAAAGGTGGTGGACGCCCCGGCGCCGAGCGCCATGGATTGAATGCCGTTCGCCTGAGCGTTGGTACCGAGAGCCACCGAGTCGGCGAAATTGACAGTTGCGTTCTGGCCGATGGCAATACCGCCCGGAGCGGTTTGTTGGACGAGCGCACCGTTGCCGATGCCGATGCCATTATCACCATTGACGACGGTCGACGGGCCCACTGCCACGGAATCGGTTCCAACCGCGAGCGAATCCGCCAGGATGGAGTTGGCGTGGAAGTACCTGGTCGTCGTGGTCGCGAACGAGCTGAGCGCACCACTAAGTTGGCGGAGCGTGACCGCGTCGCTATCCTCGGTACCATCAGCCACATTGGTGATCTGGCGATAGCCGGTAGAGTTCCCGACCGAGACAGCACCAAGTAAGGTAAGATCGGTGGTGTTATAAGGAATAAAGGTTCCAATCGTCCCCGTCGCCGGGGCGAGGGCGCGGTCCGATACCGAGCCTGCGCCGAGTGCTACGCCGCCGAGCACGGTTGCCTGAGTGTTATAGCCCAAAGCAAGCGACTCTCCTGCGGTCGACGATGCGGCAACGCCTGCCGCCAATGAGTTGATTCCAGTCGCGCCATCATTGGCATAGTTTGCCTGCTGGCTGCCCCCGTCGTTGTAGCTGTAATAGTGCGTAAGCTGACCCGACACAGCGTCGATCGACTGGATTGTCGCAAAGAGCTGTGATCCGTTGATCGCGTCGGTCGACCCTCCGTTGATCTGGCCCGCGGCCACGTTGGTAATGGTACGTTCAGCGCCGACCGCACCAACACTGACGGTCGAAGTCGGGGTTGTACCGGCGAAAGTATAGTTGACGCCATTGATCGTGGTTCCGGGGGTGGCGACCGCAACTGCGGTCTGGCTACCAGAACCAAGTGCCACATCATTCGCATTGGTCGCGGTGGCGCCGTTGCCGACCGAGACCGAGCCGGCGCCCGTTGCTGTGGAGACCGGTCCAATTGCCACGGCATCTGTTCCCGTCGCCGTGGAATCCGCGAGCGTTGAGTTGGCGTGGAAATATTTGATGCCAGCACCATTATTAATGTTGTTAACCGTCGTACCAAGACTGTCGACTGCCGTGTTGGTGGCGAAGAGCTGCGAGCCGTTGACCGCATCGGTTGACGTCGCACTGATCCGGCCCGCCGCCAGATTGGTGATGGTGCGTTCAGCGCCAGCCGCACCGATGCTGACCGTGGAGGTCGGAGTGGTTCCTTCAAAGGCATAGGTCGTGCCATTGATTATTGCGCTGGGCGTGCCGATCGCAACCGAGGTGACCGAGCCTGAACCCAGAGCGACGTCGTCGGCATTGTTCGCCACTGCCGTATCACCGAAGGCGAGCGCGCCCGCGGCGCCGGCGCGGCTGAAGTTGCCGAGCGCCACGGAGCCCTGGCCGATCGCGACGTTGTTGTTGCCGATGGCGACCGCGCCGTTGGCCGCATTGGCCGCCGTGGCGCTCGCCGTGCCGTCGGCATTGGCGATGTTGTTCGCGCCGCCGGTGAAGGCGCCGGTGCCGCTGGCATAGCTCGGATCGCCGATGGCGACCGCACCGTCGCCATAGGCCACGTTGCCGGCGCCGATCGCGACAGCCTTGCCCCCGCTTGCGTTTGCGTTGGTGCCGATGGCGACGGCGTCGGCGGAGCTCGCAGTGGACTGGAGACCGACCGCGATGGCGTTGGCTGCGGACGCCGACACGTCCGTGCCGATGCCGATGGCGCTCTGTGCGCTGGCGCCTGCTCCAAAGGTGCGCGAGCCGAGATAGATGGAATTTAACGCGGACGCGCTCGCCGAAACGCCGACAGCGACGGCATTGGTGCCGCTGGTTACGGCGCCGATGCCGAGCGCGGTGCTGGCGATTCCGCTCGCATTGGCGCTGACGCCGGCAGCGAGTGAATTGGCTCCCGTCGCATTCGCGCCGGATCCGAATGCGGAGGCGTTCTGGCCGCTGGCAATGGCCGTGTTGCCAACTGCTGTGCCGGCATCGGCACTCGCATTCGAGGCGCTGCCGATCGCAACGCCGAAACCGCCGGAGGCAACCGCATTGGTGCCGATCGCGATGCTGTTGGGTATGGCCGTGTTGGCCTGAACGCCTGCAACCGCGCCGAGGCCGAGTGCGATCGACTGGTTGCCCCAGGCGCGGGAGTTCCTACCCATCGCCGTGGCGCTCGTGCCGGTCGACCGGCTCTGGCGGCCGATCGCAACGGCGTCGACCTGAGACGCCAGCACGTCCGTGCCGATCGCGATGGCGCTCTCTTGAAGGGCGCCCATTCCCGCAGCAGTCCGGTTGCCAAGATTGACAGAGTTGATCGCGGTCGCGGTCGCCTGAAAGCCGATGGCGATGGCATTCTGGTTGCTTGCGACAGCGCTATTACCTTGGGCAAGCGAATCCAGCCCGGACGCTGTTGCCCCAAATCCGAGCGCGGTGGCGCGCAGCCCGGTCGCCCGGGTAACATAGCCGATCGCCGTCGAGTTCACTCCGTCGGCACGCGCGTTCAGGCCAAAGGCGGCCGCGCCCGCGCCTGCAACCGAGTTGACGCCAATGGAGCTTGCTCCGTCCGCAACGGCCTGGGCGTTCCCGCCGATGGCCAGTGCGTTGACGCCGTTTGCGCCCGCGAAGACACCTATGCCTATGGCGTTGAGGCCATTGACACCCATCGAATAGCCGATGGCGATCGAAGCGTTGCCCGTTGCACTGTTAGAGGTGCCCAACGCCACGCTGTTCGCGCCATTCGCTTGGGCACCGTTACCGATGGCGACGGCGTTGCCGGCTGTCGCCGTGCCGCCGCCGGCCTGATATTGCGCCTGGGCCGGCGTGGAGAGGCCGAGCGCGGCGAGGCCGAGGCCCAGCATCCCAAGCCCCAGACCTTTGCGGCGCATGCCGAGCACACGATGCGCCCTGCGCAGCGCCGCCATCACTCGGCGTCGCAAGGAGCGGTTGTCTTCAACGGCCCCTGGCACCCAATTTGCCGTGAAGCGGGCGATCTGACGGAAAGCTGTCACACTTAGCAAATGCGTCATTTGGCAGTTCCTCTCAAATTGGTCGCGGCCGGTTCTTCCTGGAATCCGCCATTCATTTCGGGTGCTGATTGATATGAGTGTTCGTTCTGAATTAAAGCGGCGCCATCACCACCGGCGTATCGGATGAACAGTGCGCGCCCATCCTTGCGGCCGATCACCTCGATGGGATCGAGAGCGCTCGTATACCAGTCGTCCCCGTCAGCAGGCGTCGCGAGAAGCGCCTGTGTGATCCGTTCGGGCGGCATCACACGAACAAGACAGTTTCGGATTGCTTCGAGATGCTGGTCGGGCGGCCGGTCTTCGTAGAAAGGAGTTGTGAGGCCCAACACATAGGTTGCAAGCAGAAGGTCACACCGAGGATCGGGCAACTCCATCTGCTGTCGCTTTTCCAGCGACGCGGCGACAAATGCTACCCTGCTGTCAAAATCATCGACAAGAGACTGGGACAAAGCGGGCGTGACTTTACTATTCCAGACCCTTTGCCGCCTGTTTGCCATCCCCAAGTATCGAGCTATCTGAGCTTGGGCCCCCGGCAAAAAACGTTTACGGGAAGCCACGATCTGAGTTTCCACCAATGACAAAATATGTCGCTCCCACTTGCCACGTATGCGGTGAGATTAGTCATTTCAGGAAATTCTGGAAAGTAAACTAGCAAAAAATAGGGAGCTAGTTTGGAATTATACTATGAATTCAACTTGAAAAAATATCACATTGAAAAAACTCAAGTTATATCAACTGTTTAGTTATAATCATTTCAATTTTTTAAGTAAATATCTATAATTCTGGTGTAATACACTGTTTAACTGAAGCTATAAAAATATTGTGAAATTGTGTCGACAATTGAGATGCCGGATAAGACGCGGAATGTCCGGTGATCGCGTGGCTCTGATCCTTGGAACAACCTTAGTCCCTCTTTGAGCAGCATCTTTCGGCATCACGAAGCGATTTTTGCCTGTCGGTCAGTTTCGACTTCCTCACCCGCTAATTGCGGCAAATCGCGTGATTGGGGCAGGATGCTATCCTTGAATCTGGAGCAGAATTGAACCTACCTCATGCTGACGGGCTCAGGTCATTGCGGCAATGCGAGCTGGACCCTCAAAGGTGATCCCGGTTCGATCACGGCGTGCAACTGCACGCTCTGCCGACGCTACGGCGCTCTGTAGGCCTATGGTTACGAAGGAGAGCGTATTGCGGGCCGGGCAGACTGCCTCCTACACCCGCGCCGGCAGAGACAAGTCGTCTCTCGAAATATTGTTCTGCCCATCGTGCGCGTGTGTACTGAGCTGGCGCGGTTTACAGCTTCAAAAGAATGGTCGCCGCCGCATGGCTGTAAACTTGCGGCTTGCGTCGCCAGACCTCGTTCAGGAGCTGCCTGTTGATCATTTCGACGGCCTGGACACGTTTGAAGACCTTCCTCCCAAAGGGTGCTGTGTGCGCGATCTTTGGTTTGGCAGCATGCCAAGTGTCTCTTCGGTCCAAGAAGCGGAGGTTATGATCGCCTTGAAACGTATCGAACTGCTGACACCGTATTAATTGTCGAACACTCTTAAGAGTCGGGCGTCTATTCAAAGTCGAAGGATAAATGCCAATAAGAGGTATTTTTTGTTAAATCCGATTGGTGCTAAAATATATGCAATCGCTGATCAGCTGCAAGAACGTCTCGCTTGTTGTGTTTGTCTGCTTCGCGCGCCACAAGCGGTCATCTACAAACCACGCAGGTGGTGATTGTCCATCATCGTAGTGACTTTAATCCGACATTCGGCACTTCACCCAAGCGGCGATCAGCGCGGCAAATGTTTCCTGCGATCCAGGAGCGCGGTCCATCCGTCGCCCGGATGCCAGGCCTGGCCCATGTGTTCTATGAGCTACGAGCGCAACTCTCTGGCGAGCACGTCGGCGAACATCCTAGCGATCGAGCTGTCAGCGTCCAATTTCGGATTGAAGATCGTAACGTCAAGGCCGACGGCTCTGCCTGAAGCGACGACTACCCGAAGTATCGTCGCCAACTCGTCCCACGACAGCCCATCCGGCATGCGGTAATCGACCGCCGGCATTATGGTGTCATCCAGCACGTCAGCGTCGAGATGCATCCAAAAGCCAGAAAGTTCGGACCGAGACAAATGGGCGATCGCCCGATCGGCGGCGGCGTCAACACCGTGGGCGCGAACTTCCGCCAGATCGATTACCTTGATGGCCGTATCCTCGATACGCTGGCTGCCGTGTTCATTAGCTTCCTCGCTATCACGCCGCCCAAACGCAATGACGTCCTGGTCACGTACCAACGGACATTGTCCTTCCAGGTCTGCCACGACAGGAGGTCCCCGGCCCGTAGCGAGCGCGAGTTCCATCGACGCCACCTCGCCATTCGGTTCGGCCTCAGGCTGGTAGAAGTCGGCGTGGCCGTCAAGGAACAGCAACCCGTAGCGGTCACGGCGCTTGAGCGCGAGCAAGCAGCCAAGCATGATTGAACAGTCACCACCGAGCACAATCGGAAATTCGCCTGCTTGAAGTACGGGCGTGACTGCATTTGCGAGCTTAATCGAATAATCCTTGATGCCCTGCGGATTGAGCAACAGCGTCTCGGGGTCGCGGCGATCATCGTAAGGCGGCGGTTCAACGCGCCCGGCACGTCGAGCATTCAATCGCCCGGCGAGGCCAGCCCCGAGCAAGGCATCGGGTAGCGTCTCGACGCCTTTCGGGAAAAGGCCGAGCACGGATGGAGCTTCGATGATCGTGAAACGAGAATTGGCCATAACTATAACTCCTGTTTTGTCAGCGCTGACGCAACACTTTCTTGCATTCCGCCCCAAAATGGCACTCAATCGCGCTGCCTGGTTTAGTCGCCGACAAGTCGGCATTCGACCTGCTGTTGTATTGCGTTCTGGGCAGGTCGGGGCTTGCCCACGCCCATTCCAAACTACGATCACCACTTTCGGTTTTGCTCTATGCAATCGCATGCTTTCGCAACTTTGATGATCGGAGCGATAAATTGGTGTTTGTGCTCAAAATGGCGATAGGCGATCGACACGTTCCCGCCGGGCCGAGAACAATGAAGGTGGGCGCTGCGTTTACGCTATAGGAATATGAGGTAGCCAAGGCGTTAACTATTTGAGGTTGAACGGCCAGTTGGCCTGATAAAAAGGAAACCGGGTGCGCACAGCAATCGAGACACTCGGCACCAGAGGCGACGTACAGCCCTATATCGCGCTTGCAGAATTCGCATCTGCCGCTGCGAAAACGAGAACGGGTGATGCAAACATTTCGATCATCGGGAAGCCTTCAACGCTTCCTCTCAGCTTTCTCGGCGGTCCGCAATCTCTTCGTCCCGCCTCGGACAAAACGCACCGCCCTTGCACTCCACCTGCATCGCATGAGCGCGCTTGCACACTGGAAGTCCGTCACCGCTATTACCGCCTGAAGTCCGGGATCCATCAAGCGTAGTCCTCACAGACTTAACCTGACATCACCCCTGTCACCTGGCGGCCTCCAATTTTAAGCCACATTATTCTCTGGATGCAACCGTAGGCGCTGGATCAGAGCCTCACCACCGCCTTGATCAGTCCGGTCCTGTCCTGGGCGAGTTCGGGCAGGCGCTGCGGCAGGTCGGCCAGCGGCAGGATCACCGAGCAGAGGGCATCCGTGGAGATCTTGCCCTCACGGATGGCCGCCATGACGGTTTCGAAATCTGACTGGACGGCATTGCGGCTGCCGATGATGCGAGTTTCCCGCTTGTGGAATTCCGCGTCGTCAAAACGAATATGATCCTTCACGACGCTGACGAGCACATAGCTGCTTCCATGCGCGAGCAATGGAAAGCCTGCCTCTATCGCTACCGCAGCCCCCGTTGCATCGAAGACAGTGTCGAAGCCATCGGCGCGGTCGCCTTCAAGGATCCGCGACGTATCGTCATACGTATTCTGAAAATCGAAACTCTCGCGCGCCAAAGCCAGGCGCTGCGAGCTCAAATCCAAAAGATGAACCTCCGCGCCTGCGAGCCGCGCGAAAAGCGCGGTCCCGATGCCGATCGGTCCGGCACCCGTGACCAGCACCCGGTCGCCGGCGGCGAGTCCCGAACGGGCCACCGCATGGGCCCCGATCGCCAGGAATTCGACCATGGCCGCCTGGATTTCGTCGAGTCCTTCGGCAGCTATAAGGTTGCCTGCCGGAACTGCGACGCGCTGGCAGAGGCCGCCGTCGCAATGAACGCCCAGCACCGCGATGTTCGAGCAGCAATTCGGTTTGCCGCGCAGGCAGGCGCGGCATTTGTTACAGGCGATATAGGGATTGATCACGACAAGGGTGCCCGCCTCGATGCCGCCTACAGGCGTGACCAGCCGGCCACTGAGTTCATGGCCGATCACGCGTGGATAGTTGAGATAGGGATGTTTGCCGGCATAGATGTGATAATCCGTTCCGCAAATGCCGACTGCCGTGATATCGACAAAAGCCGAGCCTTCTGGCAAGTCCACGGGAAGAGGCCGTTCGATGAGTTCGAACCGTCCGGGTTCGACGCAGGTGCCGCATAACATTCCGTTGTCCTTCCTCAATTCGAACTCAGGCCGGTTTGTGGTGTCCTGGCCGCATTGCGCGACCGCCAGCCGTCGGGCATCTCGCCCTTGATGATCAGGCTCAGCACATCATCCTTGGTTACTTCCTCGATGCAGTAGCCGCCGACATTGCGTCCCCGATTCATCACAACAATACGGTCGCAGAGGTCGAAAACGTCGTGCATGTCGTGGCTGATAAGAAAGATGCCGATACCTTCGCTCCGCAACTGCCTGATGAGATCGGCGACCATTGCTGTCTCGGCTGGTCCGAGCGCAGCCGTCGGCTCGTCCATGATGAGGATCTTCACCTTGAAATAGATGGCGCGGGCAATGGCAATGACCTGCCGCTGACCGCCGGACAATCGCGAAATCGGGTCGCTCAGATTCTTGAAGTTGGGGTTGAGCCGATGCAGCACTCGGCGCGCTTCCTCCATCATGTTCTTGTCGTCAAGATTGCCCCACCGCGTCTTCAGCTCGCGGCCGAGAAACAGATTGGACGGAGCATCGAGATGGTCGGCAAGGGCAAGCGTCTGGTAGATGGTCTCGACCCCCTGACGTCGCGCGTCCTGGGGTGATAGGAACCGGACATCCTCGTCCCCCATCCTGATCGTGCCGGCGTTCGGCGCCATGGCGCCGGAGAGAATCCGCATCAGACAGGATTTTCCCGCGCCATTATGGCCCAGGACTCCAACGACCTCTCCAGGAAAGAGATCAATCGACACGTCTTCGACTGCGTGCACGCCGCCAAAGCTCTTCTGGATATTGATCATCTCGACCAGCGGCCGCGATCGTGTGACATGAGCATTCATGAGGTTTTCCTGAGGAAAGAGAAGGCAGAGGCCTGAGCCCCTACCTTCTCGCGGCCGGCCGTTCAGTACAGAACGTTCTTGGCCTCGGGAGCGGCGATATTGTCCTTGGTGACGGCGACAACGCCCGTATCGATCTTCGGCTCAGCCTTTTTGCCGCCGACGATGTCGAGAATGGCCTTCACGCCGAGTTCGCCCATCTGATACGAACCCTGGACCATGGTCGCGACGAGCGTGCCATCCTTGACGAAGGCCTGCAGGTCTTCGTTGCCGTCAAAGCCGATGGCGACGACCTCGCCCACCTTGCCGGCCTGGACGATCGCACGGCCCATGCCGACCGCGGTCGGCTCGTTGGCACCGAAGATGCCTTTGAGATCCGGATTGGCGGCGAGCACGTCGGTCGTCTGGTTGAGTGCCGTCGCCATCTGGGACTGCGAATAGTATGGCCCGACGATTTCCAGCTTGGAATTCGCCTTTAGATATTCGACGAAGCAGCCGACGCGACCGACTTCCGAGCCGACGCCCGCCACATAGGACATTACGGCCACCTTGCCTTCTTTCCCGACCTTATCGATCATCATCGTCGCGGCAAGCTTGCCGGCCGCGCAGTTATCTGTCGAAAGGAAGGTCTGGAAGGTGCCCTTGCTGGCATCCGAGAGCGCGGAGTCGATGATTGCGACCGGGATACCGGCTTCGTTGGCCTTTTTGACGGCCGGAGCAAGCGCATCCGGATCCGACGGTGCGAGCACGATGCCAATCACGCCGCGGTTGATAGCGTTTTCGACCATGCTGAGTTCGTCGGCAATCGCGGACTCCGCCGCCGGGCCGTTGAAGGTCATCGTGTGTTCACTCTGGCCGGCGATCGCGGCAGAAGCGCCCTTGTTGACATTCTGCCAGAAGTTCGAGTTAGTCGTCTTGACGATGACCGCGATTTCTCCAGCCATGACGGTGGCGGGCGCGGCGATGATTGTGCTTGCCAGAAGCAGTGCTTTCAAGGTCTTCTTCATATTCTCCTCCTCTGATGAAGACAGTTTTGCCGGTTAACGGCGGCTTCTCAACTGATCGACATAGACCGCCATGATGACGACGAAGCCGATGATGATCTGCTGGATGAAGGCTGAGACTCCGGCCATGTTCAGGCCGTTGCGCAGGACGCCGATGATGAAGGCGCCAATCATGGTTCCGGACACGGTGCCGACCCCGCCCATCAGCGACGCCCCGCCGATGACGGCCGCAGCGATCGCGTCGAGCTCGTACATGACGCCCTCATTGGGCTGGGCAGTAACCAGTCGTGACATCAAAACGATCCCGGCCAGTCCGGCGAGCGCGCCGGACATGACATAGGCGGCAAGTTTGGTTCGATCGACCGCGACACCGGAAAGCCGCGCGGCTTCCTCATTCGAACCAGTGGCATAGATGTGGCGGCCGATGGAGCGCCGGCGCAGCATGAAGCCTACGGCAACGGCGATGACGACAAGCAGGATCGCCGGATAGGGAATTCCCGGAAAAATGACTTTGGGCAACCCATTCGAACCCATGCCGATCACCCGGAAAAGCGAACCGTTGCCCAGCTTGCCGAACGCCTCGCCTAACTGCGAAATCGGAGCGGCGCCGGTGATCTGCAAGGCAGTGCCGCGCGCGATCAGCATCATGCCGAGCGTGGCGACAAATGGCGTGATGCGCATCTTTGTGACCACGATCCCATTGACGGCCCCACACAGAGCCCCGACCACGATTCCCATAGCCATGCCGAGCGGTACGGGCATGCCGGCCTTGACCGCGAGCCCAGCTACGGTTCCGGAAAGCGCCAGTACCGAACCCACGCTGAGATCGATACCTCCGGTGACGATCACCAGCGTCATTCCGATCCCGAGCAGGCCGATTACCGACGTCTGCAAGAGCACCGTCAGGCCGTTGCCGACGCTCAGGAAGGCTGCATTGCCGAAGGCGAACAGTCCGACCAGCATGAAAAGCGTGAATAGCGCTGAAAGCTTATGCAGGGCATCGGATGAAATTTTGACCCCAGCCAACGGCACAACAAGCCGATCCACTTCAATTGACATAACGCTCCTCCCTGAGCGGTATAAAATAATTAAATGCAGAATGCAGGTCGAAACATCCGCTGTCAATTGTTTTTAATTATTGTCGACACTTGTCTTTTGGTATATTGGGAGCAGCGACAGGAGGCTCTCTCGATGGCGCGGACGGACGAACGCTTCAGGGCAACTTTCAATGCGGTTCTCGATGAGTGTTCCGCGTTGAAACCAGGTGATTTGCTGGCTTCGGAACTGGCGCTTGCCGCGCAATTCGACGTAAGCCGTACCGTGATCCGTTCAATCCTCGAACGTCTGGACATGATCGGGGTGGTGCAGTGGAGGGGACGCCAGAAAGCGCTCATGCGGACGCCGCGCCCAGACGAATGGCTGACAGTAAATGCGAGCCAGGTTTCCCCCGAAGAGCTCGAACGTCAGTTTCTCTACTGGATCCTGCGCTTCGACGTGCCGCCGGGCACGCCGCTCAATGTCGCCGAACTTGCCCGACAGTTTCGGGTCAGCGTGCACGGCCTGCAGGAATTTTTAGCGTCGCTCAGCCGGTTCGGCCTTGTCAAACGGCGGCCTAAAAACGGTTGGGAGCTGGTTGGATTCACTTCTGATTTCGCGATCGAGCTTTCCGATTTCCGCATGATGATTGAGCTCAACGCGATTTCGCAGCTCATAGCGTTGCCCGACGGCCACCAAATTTGGCACAGAATAGAAGAGCTCGACGAGGCGCATCGCGCGCTGGCAGTGGCAATCGATGAGCGCTTTCACGATTTTTCCCTGCTGGACGAGCGCTTTCATCTAGCGATAGGCAGCATCACGCGCAATCGCTTCGTCGCCGAGTTTCAGAAGGTGATCTCCTTGATTTTCCACTACCATTATCAGTGGGATAAGAAGGACGAACGCGAGCGTAACGCAGCCGCAATCGATGAACATCTGAGACTGATCGCGGCCCTGAAATCGCGCGACGAAACCGCAGCACTCGCGGCAGCGCGCGATCACCTGCGCACGTCGAAGCAGACACTGCTCTCCTCGCTGCGCATTCACGCCCTATCCTAGCGGATTGAAGATAGCCTCGCCGCCCACGGGCCACTGCGCATGGATCGCTTCGAGATTGCGGGTCAGGGATCGCGCTTGCGCGGTCCCCAGGAGCACCGATGTGACCGCCGGGTGGGTCATCGCGTAGCGAAGTGCCGCGGTGGCGAGGGGCACCCCAAACGACTCGGCGCGGCTTTGGAGCAACCCCGCCTTTTCGAGCATTTGCGGCGTCGCAGGCTCATAGTCGAACACGGCGCCCGGAACCGGTCCCGTCGCCAGGATGCCGGAATTGAATATTCCACCGAGCACGAGGCTCGTATTCGATTTCCGGCATCGTGCGACAAGGGCCTCTTCCGCCGAGCGGTCGAGCAGCGTAAGGCGCCCCGCCAAAAGGATCACGTCGAGCTCCGCCGCCGCCATCACCTCCAGGCAGGCCTCGTTCTCGTTCACACCCAGGCCGAACGCGCCGATGCGGCCGGCTTGCTTCAGCTGCTGGAGCCGATCGATGCCGGTGCCTAGCAAGTCGGCCATATGCACCTCATGGGAGGCCCCATGCGTCAGGCGGCCGATGTCGTGCACATAGAGGATATCGATATAGGACGTCCCGAGCCGCTCGCAGCTCTGCTCGAAGGCCGCTTCGATACCGTCCCCCGAATAGTCGTAGCGAACCGTCATGGCGAGCGGCGCGATGAACCCATCAGCCTGCTCCAGCGACTCGCCGGGCCACAGGAGACGCCCGACCTTGGTGGAGAGGACAAAGCTTTGCCGATCGCGACCCTTGAGGAATCGGCCAAGGCGTAATTCCGAACGACCGCGGCCGTAGTGAGGCGCGGTGTCAAAATAACGGATACCGCTATCCCAAGCGAACTGCAGCACATTCGAGACGTCCTGCTCGCTGACAATCCTATAGAGATTACCGATTGCCGAGCAACCGAATGCGACATCTGTGACGTGGACGCCCGTTTTTCCAATTCTCCGGCGATTCATGCGACCTTGTCTCCCTGCCCTTCATTCATTGAACCGACGAACTTCGTCATAGTTCGCCTCGAGCGCCAGCGCACCTGTTCGTTATTGTTTTTTATAATTTAAAACATAAGTCAAGCCTATATACTCAGGACAATTCGCTACCCCGCTTGAGGGAGGACCGATCATGCTGGGGCGGGCGAATGAAGAAGCTGAGATTCATGGAATGCGAGGTCCCGATGCCCCTGTCATGCTCTGGCATAAAATAGAGCGAGGTTGGTTCTTGACGTCCTGTACAAAATAAGCCCTCGAGGGAAATGTCGAAGTATAATGTCCTCAAGCTCATCACTCCACATACGGCACCTTGAGCGCGACGCCGTCGCCAAAGCTAAGGAAAGCATTAAGCCCTATCTGGTTGAAACAAATGACCGCGAGAACACGGGACAGCCGGCAGCGAGCGGCACCAGGGCGTTAGATCTTAACCACTAGCGACCCCTCTCGGCTGTGCATACCGCATGGGTTAAAGACTTGAGGGCCCGGATTGCTTGCTCGGCGCTAGTACCAACACCGACGGGTGCGTACTGAAAATAACGATCCCGTGGCGCAGGCTTCCGAGACGCGAAAAGCTCTGCCGAGATCTCATGTCAAAAATAGCAAGCGAGTCCATCGCCGATCCTTAAGCCAAGAGCGTTGGGAGGAGCCCGCCGAAAATCCGTCGGGCTCTCGGTTCAATTGAAATCCTTTACGTTTTCCGGTGTCACAAGCCCGGCTCCGGTGTCGACGTTGGCCTCGACATGTTCGCCTCGGATAGCTTTCACAACGGTATCGACGCCGAGTTCGCCCATCCTCGCCGGAAACTGTGCAACGCTTGCATCTTCGGTTCCGGCTTTGATCGCTTCAAGCTCCCCGCAACAGGCGTCAAAACCCACAAGAATGATTTTGTCGTTGGCAATGTTCGCGTTGGCGAGCGACTTTACGGCTCCCGGAATGGGCGGACCACAGGCAGCGTAGATTGCTTTGAGGTCCGGATTGGCCGTCAGGATGTCTTCGGTGACGGAGGTCCCGAGTTCGAGGGTGCAGTTGGTAGCGCCCTTGGCCACGACGTCAACCTTGACGCCGCCCAATCCCTCCATCATCCCGGTCACGCGTTCGTCCAGCGCCGGCACGCCCGGCACCCCTTCGAGTATGGCGATCTTGTCGCCATCCTTGAGCTTGGTCTTCAGGAACTCGCCGGCGATCTTACCGCCGTTGAGGTTGTTGGTGGAAACTAGTGCAGATTGGCCCTTCCATCCCGGAATGCTGTTATCGACCAACACAACCTTGATGCCGGCGGCGACCGCCTTGTCGAGCGCGGGTGCGACGGTGGGGTCGACGGGCGTGATCGCCAATCCCTTGACGCCTTGCGTGACCATCGATTCGATCAGGGCGATTTGGCCTTCGATGTCGGTTGCTGACTGACCTTGGCCGGTGACGAGCTCGATCCCGGGGTGGTCGGCAGCGTATTTTTTGGCGGCCTCCTCCATCGTCGAATAGAACGGCACCGGAAATTTGGTGATCAATCCGATCTTGACGCTTTCAGCGGCAGCCAACGGATCGGCCATGACGGCGACCAGCGCCGGTCCCATAAAGAACTTCAGTTTCATCGCGCTTCCTCCCTGTTTTGACGGGCCCTGACGGTCTCCTCGCGGCCGCCTTTCGAACCCGCAATTTTTTCGGCTCAAGCCCCCACGATCATCGAGACCAGTTCCTGTTTGTTGTCGTGTGTCGGGACGAGCTCGCCAACTTTCCGCCCTTGTCTGAGCACCACGGCTCGACCGGCCAGTTCCGTCACGTGCTCCATGTTGTGGGTGATCAAAATGATCGCATTTCCGCGGTCGCGCAGTGCGCCGATGAGGTCGAGCACCTTGCGAGATTCGCGCAGGCCGAGCGCCGCGGTCGGTTCGTCCAGGATGACCACCTTACGGGCAAAGACTGCCGAGCGGGCGACTGCAATGGCCTGGCGCTGTCCGCCGGACATCAACGCCACGACCGCATTGAGGTGGGGCAGCGACACGTTGAGCGATTGGATCAACGAGCGCGTCTGCTCGTCCATCCTCCGCTTGTTGAGGAAGCGCATGGCGCGCGGTAGCCATTTCGGACCTGCAATCTCGCGTCCGGCGAAGAAGTTCTGTGCCGGGGTAAGGTTGTCGAAAAGCGCGAGGTCCTGATACACAGTCTCGATTCCGGCCGACCGCGCGTCGGCGGGCGATCGCAGAACGTTGGCCGCGCCGTTTATCACGACGTCGCCTGCGTCCAGCCGGTGAACGCCGCTGATGCACTTGATAAGCGTGGATTTGCCCGCGCCGTTGTCTCCAAGCAGGGCGAGGATCTCGCCGCGATCGACGTCGATGCTGACGTCGTCGAGTGCAACCACCGAGCCGAAACGTTTGCAAGCGCCACGGACGCACAGAACCGGACGGTGCGGGAGTGCGGCGAGCTGGTGCTGTGTCATGGCCCGGTCTCCGCCCGCAGCACACGCATGCGGGACTCGAGATGGTTGCGAAGGACATCAGCCTCGACGGCGACGACGATGACAACGCCGATGACGATCAACTGGTAAAACACCCCGACGTTCATCAGGTTGAGGGCGTTGCGGATGACGCCGATCATAATCGCTCCGATCAAGGCATGGCCGATGTGCCCGCGACCCCCGAGAAAACTAGCTCCGCCGATGATGACCGCGGCTATGGTGTCGAGCTCCAGTAGATTGCCGAACAGCGGCGATCCCGCATCGGTGCGGCCGGCGAGAAGTACGGCTCCTATGCCTGCGCAGGTTCCCGAAATGACGTAGGTCGAAACCAAGACCGCGGAAACCGGAATGCCCATGCGGACGGCGGCGTCGGCCCTGCCGCCCACGGCATACATCCAGCGGCCCCAGACCGTCGACTGCGTCAGGACAAACATCAGCCCCGCAACCCCCGCGACCACGAACACCGACCCGGGAAGCCCGGCAAATGCCTCCTGGCCCAAGCTCCGGATGGCTGGCGGCATCCCCGGAATGGCGCGGCCGTCGGCAAGCTGGAGGGCGATGCCTTTGGCGATGCTGAGCGTCGCCAACGTGATGATAAACGGGTGCGGCAGGCGTCCGTAGACATAAAACAGGCCGTTGACGGCACCGACGGCCGCGCCGGCCGCGACCATGACGGCAACGACCGTCAGCGTCGAAGCGCCGGCGTGAAAGCTCAGCGCCCCGAGCACGGAAGCCAGTGCGAGGTTCGATCCGACCGAAAGGTCGATCCCCTTGGTCAGGATCACCAGATGCTGTCCCATCGCGACGACGCAGATCACCGCGGTCTGGGCCAGGATGTTGCCGAGATTGCGCGGTGACAGAAAGTATGGCGACAGGAGGCTCAAGACCAGAACCAGCCCGATCAAAATGAGGATCGCGCCGGCACCGAGCAACTTGAGGCCGACGGCCACCGCGACATTCTCGCTGGTCGCAACAGCGGCGGCGCGCGGTTCAGCGACTTCTCGTTCAAGCGGTTCGTCCATCGCCGTCAACACAACCTCCTGATGACAATGCAACCCGGGGTTTGTATTCTTATCGATAAAAAGCCGCAGGACTGGACGAACGTCAAGTTGTTTTTTATAAGTAATATGCAACCCAAAGAAGACAGGCGCATCTAGTGAAGCCCGATTCAGTTTTCAAGAAAGCTTTCAACCGCGTGCTGCAACTGATAGACGCCGCCGATGTCGACATCGGCGCGACCTCCGAGAACGCTCTGCGGGCAAGGATCGGCGTTAGCCGCACCACCGTGCACAAGGTGCTTAGCGAGCTCGATGCCCGCGGCATAATGCAGGCGTCCGGCAACGGGCCGAGGGCTGGCAGGCCCATACTGAAATCCGACTATTTTCCCGATCCGGAGACGACATCGAAACGCCAGCATGTCGAAGAACAGTTCATGGAGTGGATGTTGCGCGGGGACACCCAGCCGGGCACGCTCATTAACGAGCTGCAGCTGGCGAGGCAGTTTGGCGTGGCAACAAACGGCATCAGAGAATTCCTGATCCGCTTTAGCCGGTTCGGGCTGATCGAGAAAAAGCAGAATTCAGGCTGGCTGTTCAAGGGATTCACCGAGGCTTTCGCGCTCGAACTCTTCGAGATCCGCGTCATGTTCGAGTTGCGCTCGGCTGTCCTCTTCGCCGAACTACCCGATGACTCGCCCTTGTGGAGGGAACTTGCCGAACTGAAGACGGCGCACCAACAGTTGCTGCGGGAAATCGGCGGGCGCTTCCACGATTTTTCGCGGTTGGACAATCGCCTGCACCGCCTCATAAATCGCGCTGCGCCGAACCGCTTCATCGACGACTTCTATGACGTGATCACCCTGATTTTCCACTACCACTACCAGTGGAACAAGAAAGATGAACTGCAGCGCAACGAGGCAGCGATCGGCGAGCACCTCGCCTACATCGACGCACTGTTCAGCGGAGACACGCACGAAATCGAGCGCACGTGCCTGCGCCACATGACCTCAGCGCGAACGACGTTGGTCCGCTCGCTTCAGGTGGCCGCCTGAGCTTCCGCTTGCACGCTGTCCAAAATGGCGCATGCAATGCTCGAAATGTTAGCTGGTATGCTCTATCAGCCAGGTTTTCGCCTCGGCCTATTCATCAACTCGCCCTGTTTGGCATTCATCAGTACCGCTACTGTGTCGCAAGCGCTACCGCGGCGGCCGCACCCTTCGTCTTCCATGCATGATGCAGCATTTGGATGTGGAGACGGCCATGGTGATTTTGCTGGATGCGGGATTCTGGCGTTGACCTCATTTGGTGCTATCCAAGCCTTTCCCTTAGCTTTAACCCCCAAGTGCGCAGGGCGCTATCGGCGCTGCTACGCGTGAGATACGTGTCGCGCTGCAGTTAACTTTGAGATGCTGAATTAAAATGCGTTAGCATTGTACTTAATTTGATACCGTGTAGTTTATTTGAGAATTCGATGCTAACCAGTTTATTTGAGAACCGCCGGCACCCTTGAGCCCGCATGGGCATCTTTTGACTTACCATCGCCGTTCCACTCCTGCGATGCTCAAACTCAGAACACCCCGCGTTCAAGGCTGTACCCTTAATCTGACTATGTCGAAATACGTGATTGGGATAAATCTGGTCCTCCATCTGAAATTGCGTTTCTCCGATCTTTGTGAAGCCATTCTTTACGTAGAATTTCGCAGCGCGCGTGTTTTCGGCATTGACGCACAGCCAGACGTCGGGGCGTCCCGTCGAGGCGCAGAATTACGGGCCAGTCGTTAACAGTACTCTTCCGGTTCCGGTGCCTCGGTGCCGCGGCTGGAGATACAGCGTTGCGATCTCAACATCGGAGCAACCATGCAAAGGTGGTACTGCGTCGCGGGCGATACGGATAAATCCATCGATCCCAACAGAGTTCTCGGAAACCCAGATAACGCTGTCCGTTCGCGATAAATTATCCTCGAAACCGGCCGTGGTGAACTCTTTCAAAGCACGACAAGCTCATCAAGGTGCCAGACATCATCTTTTGTCGGCGCTTTGCAGGGAAAGCGACGCGCATAGTCCGGACCGTGCTTTCGACACCGTCGGCGAATGGTCTCATGGGACACGACAATACCGCACTCAAGCAGCCATTCCTCAACTTCGCGCAGGGTCAGATTGAAGCGAAATTACAGCCAGATCGCTCGCGCCACGATCTCGATTGGATAGCGGTGGTTCTTTAAGTCGATGCGGTCTTGTTCATACAACCAACTATCCCAAATGCAGCGACAGGGGAAAAAACAATGTGATGTAGTGGATGGCGCCCTCCAGCGGCATCAAGTGTGCCAGAATAGGTTTGTTGCAAAACCTTTGAGAGGAGCCATCCACCATAGACGAGATTACAACGATTGGGTTTGATATCGCAAAGAATGTTTTCCAACTGCATGGCGTCGACGCGCATGGACAGATTGTACCGCGCAAGTCGCTGCGCCGCGGGCAGTTGCATCAGTTCTTCGAGAAGCTGCCTCCTTGCCTGATCGGAATGGAAGCTTGCGCTACAGCCCACCACTGGGCACGGACGCTGATGACATCTGGCCACGACGTTCGCCTGATCCCACCGGCCTATATCAAGCCTTACCTGCGCCGGCAGAAGAACGATGCCGCTGACGCTGCCGCAATCTGTGAAGCGGTCACCCGTCCATCGATGCGGTTCAGCAAAAGGCTTGCCACCATTCCCGGGATCGGAACTGTCACTGCATCATGTCTTTCGGCCAGCGTTCCGGATGCGCGCGTATTTAAGTGTGGGCGGGAGTTTGCTGCCTGGATGGGTCTCGTGCCCAGGCAATTCTCAACGGGCGGTAAACCGCGGCTCGGTTCCATCTCCAAAATGGGTAACCGGCGTTTGCGAGCGTTACTCGTCGTAGGAGCCCATGCCGCGCTCTACAGGATGAAATCCGGCAAGACCCAAACACCGTTGGCTGACTGGGCACGCTCGCTGTTATCAAAGAAGCCGTTCAAACTGGTGGCGGTCGCCCTTGCCAACAAGATGGCGCGCATCGCGTGGGCAGTCATGGCAAAAGTTAGTGATTATGAACCTGGGTTCAACGGTCATAAGGTTGTGCAAACAACGGCATAGAATATGCGTGAAAGCATTCGCTCTTTTGGGGCAAACAGTTGGCGGAGTGACTATGGTGTGATGTGAAAGCAAAAGCGGAATGGACCGCACGAACCGGAAAACCCGTAGCGTTGTCTTGCGCATTAAAAGCGCGTCAATGTGAGAGGGACCGGATCAAGCGGAAAACATCAAGGCCAGCGGTCATGAACATACCGCGCTCAAAGGCCGGAGACATGACTGCACCCGACCCGCCAAGCTCAAACATTGCTCAAAATCATCTTGCCAAATGGGCGTCATCCAGACATGACAATGCCCTTAGTCCTCCACCATATAACTTCTGCGCAAATAAAATTTGCTAATATCATCAATATGTATTTGCAAAGTTAACTTATTATTGATTTAATATTATCTAAGAGGATGCATGAAAGGGCCGGGCGGTTGAACCATCGAAACCTACGGCGCTGAATTTTCCACGGCTGCATGGCAGATGTTTATTTCTACGGGAAATTATCGACTTATGTCCAAATCCAAGAGGCAAGTGAGTGTGGGGCGACCCACCATGATGGATGTTGCTGCAGCGGCGGGCGTCTCCCAGGCCACCGTCTCATTGGTTCTCAGCGGAACGAAAGGTGCGCGGCTTGCCGACGCCACACGGGGTCGCGTGCTGGAAGCAGCGCAGGCGCTTGGCTATCGTTTTGTGCGCCGTGGAACCAAGGCAGCCCCGGGTGGGCAGTCCACAATAGTTTTCGTTGCCGATGAAACCTCAACGGATCCTTGGATGTCGTTGGCCTTCGAGGGCGCCCGGGATAAGGCGCTCGAATATGGTATCAACGTGCTGATGGCAGTTAGTCATGGCGACGCTGATGTTGAGACCAATATCATCGCGGGTCTGAGGAAGTTGCCCATTCTTGGTCTGATCTACGGTACAATCTTGACCAGGCTCGTGCAGATTCCTGTGGCCCTTGCCGGCCGTCGTATCGTCTTGGTGAACTGCTATGACGAGCATCACGAGCATCACTCCGTTCTGCCTGGTGATCTGTTGGGCGGCCGCACCGCAACCGAACACCTGCTGCTGTACGGTCGCCGGCGGATCGGCTTCATCAATGGCCAACAGGGGGTGGACGCGGCGCGTGATCGTCTCAAAGGCTACAAGCAGGCGTTGGCCAGCAACGATATCGCCTTCGATCCTGCGCTGGTGCGTCCGGGCAATTGGGAGCCATCGGCGGGTTACGAAATGACGCTGGAACTGATGGCATTGGACAATCCACCCGATGCCATCTTCTGCGCCAACGACATGATGGCAGTCGGCTGTTTCGACGCACTCAAGCAATTGGGCGCCATAGTACCGGACGATGTGGCCGTTATTGGCTTCGATGATCGCAATATCGCGCAGTACACGCACCCTCCCCTATCAACCCTCGTTCTCCCGCTCTATGAAATGGGGCGGACGGCTGCGGAGTTGCTTATCGATGCGGCCGGCGGCCTGCACACCACTCCAAGCCGCATAAAGGTTGAATGTGAACTGATTGCGCGAGAGTCCACCGCCTGCCAGCGCTTCGACAATGCCGAAGCCACCGTGGCGGCGCAGTGATCGTTTGAAGATAGACGACCTCGATTCCGGCGCGATGAGCATCCGGTGGCTTGTGAAACTCGACCTTATTGTCCGAGATGAAGATCTCGCCTGAGCGTCGTCGCGAAATTTCCGGCTATGACCTTTCCCAAAGTGGACTTGCCTGTCCCCATCAGGCCGATGGTTTCTCCCGGCTCGATCGAAAGCGATACATCGCTCAATGTGGATTGCCCCCAAGTGCTTACTCACTCCCTCAAGTCTCAGCGCGCTTATATGCCTCCCTTTCGGCTCGTCTTCGGAATCGGCCGCGGGAGCGCAGCTTCGTGCCGTGGCGGCAACAGGCACCCTTGTTGCATTTCCTCCACGGCCCGTACGCTGCGCACCTTTGATGAATTTCCAGCTTGACGGCTGCGCTAATTAAGTGCTGTTATTAGCACTAAATATGATCAGATCTGCAACCCCATTGAACATCAATATTGGTTCAATGATTTCGGTTCGTGTGCCGCAATGGGAGGATCAGGGCGGCAAACAGATCTGGCGAGCGCTTGGACAGACTTCTGCTTGGCTGTGCCGGATAAACCAAACTGAGGAGTACACTATTTTGAGGTACGAAAAGTCCTTCAACGAAAGACGGAGCCACCCAAATGGGTCAGCGCCCCTTCGAAATGGGGCAGCGCACTTCTGAGGTAATGATCCAACTGGTCAAGGGGAGACGATCTACACCGGTCTGGATGTGTGCACGCGTGAAGAGCCGGGCATCTACGCCCGGTAGCATCATCGAGTGATTCGACGCAATCCCGTCATGGCGTTTCGGCGCCATGACGGCCTCGACCGCCTGCGAGGGCTGCGGAGCTGTACCCTCTTATTCGAGTGTGCATATTGGACGGAGGGGAACAAATTGAAACTTCTGGTTACTGGAATAACGGGAAAGGTAGGAACCAATTTCCTGCCCGAATTCCTGGCCAATGAAAAATTTTCCGGCTGGTCCCTGCGCGCGCTCTGCAACAACCGCGTCATCGACCATGCAACGATCGAGATCGTACGCGGTTCATTGTCGGATGAACACACAGTCCGTGCCGCCCTGGATGGCGTGACCCATGTGTTGCATATGGCTGCTGTCAAGGAATCGCCTCATCTGGCGATCGACGTCGGCGTCAAGGGCATCTTCAACCTGCTTGAGGCCTTCCGTACTTCGAAGGAGGCGAGGCAGTTCATCCTGATCGGCGGCGACTGCTCGGTGGGCCACATTTTCCATCCATATGATGCCCCTATTACCGAGAGTTCCCCGCGCCGCGCCTATCCGGGTTGTTACGCACTAACCAAGGTGATCGAGGAAGTCATGCTCGAGCAATACCGCATTCAGTACGGCATCAATGCCTGCTGCCTTCGGGCACCTTGGATCATGGAGAAGGATGATTTCCGGTACGTGCTGAGCTTCCGTGACCAGTTCGGTGGGCCGGCGTGGAGTGAATTCTTGACGGATGAGGCAATCGCTCGACATGCCGAGGCTGGCGCCATCCCATTGCTTCGCGATGCGAGGGGCGCTCCGCTCAAACGCAATTTCATCCATGTCAGTGACCTTGTCAGCGCAATTCTTCTGACTCTGGGCAATCCGGCAGCCGATGGCGAACTTTTCAACGTCGGTATGGATGTCCCGGTGGATTACGCCTGCGTCGCGGCCCAACTGAGCGCCTCGCATGGCGTGCCGGTTGTGGAAATTTCGACGCCCTTTCACAGCAACTGGCTCGACAATACCAAGGCACGAATGTTGCTCGGTTGGCGTCCGACCGTCGATCTTAAGCTTCTTATCCAGCGCGCCTGGGCATATGCCCGAGCGCCCGACGACCCGCGCCTTGTCTGGTACCCGGGGTAAGCGCATGCGCGGTAAGCAATATCCGAAGCCGGCTCCGGGGCGATCCGAATGCGACCGTCCGGGCGGACGCCCAAAGCAAAGGATATGTACCGCCCTGCGGCAAATGGGTTGCTGCGGGACATTCTGTAAAGTTGAGGGATATGGCCGTGACCATGCTCTCACAATGGGAGGATAAACAATGAACCTGAACCTTGCCGTCTCGATCGCCATGGTGGTTTCCGGTCTGGCCGGCCCCGCTGTCGCTCAAGATAAGCCCCAGTTGGCTTTTGTCGTGAATGCCGCTTCGGACTTCTGGAAGCTCGCCGAAGCCGGCGTCAAGAAGGCCCAAGAGGAGTTGCCGGGCTACGAACTGCAGTTCCGTTATCCGGCTCAAGGTACCGCTGCCCTCCAGAATGCTCTGATGGATGACCTTGTGGCTGCCGGCACCGATGCGATCATGATATCGTCGGCTGACCCGAAGAACTCCATCGACGCATTCAATCGTGTTGCGGCCCAAATCCCGCTGTTCACCACCGACAGTGACGCGCCTGGCAGCAAGCGTATCGCCTATCTTGGTTCCTCCAACACCTTAGCAGGCGTGCAAGCTGGCGAAATCGCAGTCACCGCGATGCCCAAAGGTGGGAAATGCATGGGTTTCGTCGGGTTCCTGGGAGCCGATAACGCTGTTGAGCGTATCGCCGGGTTCCGTAAGGCGGTGGAAGGATCCGGGATCGAGCTTGCCGACGTGCGCGGCGACGACGTCGATTTCGCCCGTGCCCGGTCCAATGTCGATGACGTGCTTGCCGCCAATCCGGACATCACCTGCATGGTAGGGTTTTATTCCTACAACCCACCAAAGATCTATGAGGCCCTCCAGGCTGCGGGCAAGCTTGGCGCCATCACGGTCATCGCATTCGACGAAGACCCGATTACCCTCGGTGCGGTGCGGGAAGGCAAGTTCGCCGGAACGGTCGTGCAGGATCCCTACCAGTGGGGCTATCAAGGCATGCATCTGATGGCGAAATATCTCGAAGGCGACAAGTCGGGGGTTCCGGCGGATGGCCTCATTATTGTTCCAACCAAAGTCATCAACGCTTCCAACGTTGATGCCTTCGAGGCGGAACTCAAACAGCGCATTGGCGGGTAAACTCCTCCCGGTCAGTGCGCCGCATCGGGCACGGGCTGTGCATCCGGCCCGGTGCGAGCTTGTTACTTTGAATATTCGGCCAATAGCGTCGACTATCTCTGCTTCCAGTAAATCAGATGGCCACGATATATGACGACTAAAGCGGATCAGAAACGCCCCCTGTTGGTGCTTGAGAGCATTTCAAAAGCCTATCCCGGCGTGGTGGCCCTCTCCAATGTGTCCATGTCGGTCATGGCTGGCGAAGTGCTGGCCCTGATCGGAGAGAATGGCGCCGGCAAATCCACGCTGATGAAAATTCTGGGGGGCATTGTACAGCCCAGTTCGGGCCATATCATTGTCGATGATGTGCGATGCGACCAATTTTTGGTGACCGAGTCACAATCCGCCGGGATCGCGTTCGTTCATCAGGAACTCAACGTCTTCGACAATCTTGATGTCGCTGCCAACATGTTCTTGGGCCGCGAAATACGCTCGGGTTTCCTCGGGCTATTGGATGATAAAACCATGCGTGCCGCAGCCGAACCGCTTCTGCGACGCGTAGGGGCCACGTTCAAGCCCGACACACCGGTAGCTGATCTGTCATTGGCCGAACGGCAGTTACTCGAAATCGCCAAGGCGCTCTCCATCAAGGCGCGCGTCATCATCATGGATGAACCAACGTCGTCACTGACTCTGTCAGAAACGAAAACCCTGATGAACGTCATTGCCGATCTCAAGGCCGAGGGCATTGCCGTCATCTACATATCGCATCGTCTGAGCGAGATTGAGGAATGCGCCGACCGTGTCTTCGCGCTGCGCGATGGCAAGGCGGCCGGTGAACTCAGCAAGTTTGAAATAAACCATGACGCCATGATCCGGATGATGATCGGACGCGACCTCAATTCGTTATATGCGCCGCCGGCCAACCCTGCGGGAGAGGCTATATTGTCTCTGAGGGCTGTCAGAACCAGCGCAAAACCATGGGCTTTGGTCGAATTCGATATCCATTACGGGGAAATTCTGGGAGTGGCCGGACTGGTCGGCGCGGGACGAACGGAACTGGCCGAGGCCATTTTCGGTATCGGCACCATTCTCGAGGGCGAGATCATGCTGGCGGGCAAGCCGTTCAGGGCGGCTTCGCCGCGTGACGCTATCGAAGCGGGCGTCTATCTCGTGCCGGAGGATCGCAAACGCACTGGCCTCATATTGGAAAGCGCGATCTGCGAGAATATTTGCCTCGCCGATCTTGGTGCAGTGTCGCGCAACGGCTTCGTTTCGCAATACTTGGTTAATGCGCGCGCCGAAGATCAGCGTACAAAACTCGGTATCAGAACCACCAATGTCATGCGCAATACCGCCGAACTCTCCGGCGGCAACCAACAAAAGGTTGTGTTGGGCAAATGGCTTTCCATGCGGCCGATATTGATCATTTTTGACGAGCCCACCCGCGGCATTGATGTCTCCTCCAAGGTTGAAATCTACAGGCTCATGCGCGCTTTGGCAGACGCAGGTGTTGGGGTCATGATGATCTCCAGCGACATGGAAGAAGTGATCGGCGTGTCCGACCGTATCGTCGTGTTGCGGGAAGGAGAAATCGTCGGATCGCTGTCGCGATCGGAGTTTTCCGAACACAATGTGCTCAAGCTCGCTGTCGGGCAAATCAGGAAAACCAATGCATAAAAAAGACCTAGGGTTGGCAGTTCTGATCATAATTGTGGGAGCGGTAGTCTATCTGCGAAATCCACTGTTCCTTTCGCCCATCAATCTGGGCAATACAGCCAACCTAATCGGCCTGTTCGGCCTCTTCGCCATCGGGCAGGGCTTTGTGATCATAACGGGTGGTATCGATCTATCGGTTGGGTCGATGATTGCGCTGCTCGGTGTCATATTCGTCGATATGGTGGGGAAGTTCGGAGTGCCGTGGCCGGTGGCGATCCTTGTCGTTATCGCCATCGGAACGCTCCTGGGACTGGCTCATGGCATTTTGATCACCAAACTCAGGATGCAACCCTTCGTGGTGACACTATGTGGCCTGCTGATCTATCGCGGCGCAGCGCGCGGCTATACGGGCGAAGCCACTGCCGGGTTTCCCTTCGGCGCAAACTATCCAGAATTGGAATGGCTGACCATTGGGCGCTCGTTTGGAGTTCCGCACTCCTTCTACGCCATGATTATCATCGGGGGAGTCTGTTGGTTCCTGCTTCACCGCTCTGTATTTGGCCGGCATTTGCAGGCGGTGGGCAAGAATGAGGATGCGGCACGCTACTCGGGCATTCACACCGGTTTCGTCATCACCGCTGCCTATGTTATCTGCGCTGTGCTGACCGCCGTTGCGGCGGTCTATTTCGCTATGTTCACCAGATCGGTGCAGCCATCGTCACATGGCAATTTCTACGAACTCTACGCTATCGCGGCCGCGGTCTTGGGCGGCTTCTCGTTGCGTGGCGGAGAAGGCTCGATCATCGGCGTCGTGTTGGGCGTCGTATTGCTTCAAGAGTTGCAGAACTTGGTCAATCTTCTCGGCATACCTTCTTCGCTCAACTTCGCGGTGATGGGAGCGGTGATCCTGTCCGGGGTTTTGGCAGATCAGCAATTCAACCGTTACCGGGCAAAGAGAAAGGCCGCGAACGCCCTCGGCTTGCTGAATAGAAAAGGCTCGACGCCTCGTCAGGCGCCGGCCACTACCGACGAGATCAGATAGCGGATAGTTTCACCATCTTCGACTGCAAAACAAGTACCTTGTTCCCGAATATCCCCGGTCAAGCCGTCCTCACCGCGGTTTCTCGCTGGCATCATTGGCAATAAAGGCATGCAATGCTGCCGCTACAGGCGTGCCAACGACGGCGAGATCACGTACCGTGCTCATGTGATCCCCATCAGCAACGTGCGATGCCCGCACTTCGAGCCCTTGGGCGGAAAGAATGTCCCTGAAGGCATTTGCTTGGATTTTGAAGGGGTAAGTTTCCAGTTCGCCTGTCATGATAGCGACGCGCGTTGCAAGGTCGTACTCGCGCCGCATCGGCGTAAACCGTCGCACCTCCTCGTCGCTCAAGGCGATCTCGTCACGCAGGAAAGACGTCTGCAAGGGTGCGAGGTCGTATAGCCCGCCAAGCAGAAAAGCAGAAATTACACCCGACGGCGCTACGGAGCGATTAAAGAGAAAGGTCGCAAGATGTGCACCCGCGGAGTGGCCGCTGACGGAAAATCTGCTGGGCGTGGCACCAAAGCGATCGGCATGCGCCAGCAGGAAAGTCTTGGCTTTCAGGACCTGACCGATCAGGACCTCCATCCTCGCCATGGGCATCAACGAATAATCGACGATGGCGGCGACCGCGCCGGCGCGGGTGATGGTCTCAGCGACGCAAGAATAGTCCTCCTTGGAGAACATGCGCCAATAGCCGCCATGGATGAACATGTGGATCGGCATGCCCGAGTCGGCACCATTTGGCAGGAAAATGTCAAGCGTCTCGCCCGCCTCACGACCGTAGGCGACGTTGGCCTCCATGGCGACGGTGCGGCGAGTGGCGATGCTGCGGGTACGGATATCGCCGACAATGTCGTCGAAACTTGCGACATGGTCACGAATGCGGAACGGATCGGCTGCCACAGTTCCCTCCTTCACAAACTTGTCGCGATGTACTTGGCTTCCATGAACTCCGCGAGACCGTGACGCTGCCCTCCTTCACGTCCAAGGCCGCTCTGCTTCACACCGCAAAAGGGGGCGGCGGGATCGGAGACCAGTCCACGATTGAGCGCGATCATGCCTGCCTCCACCTTCGAGGCGACGCGCATGCCACGGCCCATGTCGCGGGTATAGATGTAAGCGGCGGGGCCATATTCCGTATCGTTGGCGGCGGCGGCGACCTCTGCCTCACTCTCGAAACGGTAAAGCGGAGCCACGGGACCGAAAATCTCCTCGCAGCCCATGTCTGAGGCCGGGGAAACATTCGCAAGCACCGTCGGCGAATAGAAGGAGCCGCGCCCTGCCGTGGCCCGTCCGCCGCAAAGGACGCGCGCGCCCCGCGAAATGGCGTCCTCAACGAGCCGGTCGATCTTCTCCACCGCCTTGCGCGTGATCATCGGACCGCATTCCGTATCCGAATCCACACCTGGGCCGACCCTGAGGGCGGCCATGCGCTGGTGAATTTTTCCGCGAAGGCATCATGGATACCGGACTGGACGAAAATGCGGTTTGCGGCCGTGCATGCCTCGCCCGCATTGCGCATTTTCGCCACCATCAGGCCCTCGATCGCCGCGTCGAGGTCCGCATCGTCGAACACGATGAACGGCGCGTTGCCGCCGAGTTCCATAGAGCAGGAGATGACATTTTTCGCCGCTTCCGCCAAAAGCGTGCGGCCGAGCCCGTCGAGCCTGTGAAGGAGAGTTTTCGCACGCGCGGGTCGGCCAGCATGGCGGCGGTGACGGGCCAAGGCGTCGACGTCGTCAGCACATTGACGACGCCCGGCGGCACGCCAGCCTCTGCCGTCACCAGGACGCGAGCCTGCAGGACCGCATGGTCACGCGGTGCGCCGTGCTCTTCCAGCAGGCGGGTGGCGAGCGCAAGGGCTGCCACTTCGGATATCCTCATATTTTTTTCCCTCCCTATATAAATCGTATAGGATATAGGATTGTATTAGCCGCAGCATCGTGTTAGCGATTGAACCTGTCAAGGGGCAATTCAGCAGATGATTTTGACGAGACCTAAAGAACCATCTGCGAGCACGACCCAGATACCGCGCGCCAACAGCCTGGCCGGCGACGTCTACGAAGTGATCTTCAACCAGCTCATGTCGTTGAAGATCGCGCCGGGCGCGCGCATCACGGTCGACAACCTGGTCAAGGAATTCAACGTCTCTCACACGCCGATCCGCGAAGCACTCGGCCGGCTTGAAGGCGAGGGTCTCGTCGTCAAGCAGCATCTCGTCGGCTTTCGTGCCGCACCCCAGATCACGCGCCATCGCTTCGACGAACTCTATGAACTCCGCTTGTTGCTGGAGCCCGCCGGCGCTGCCAAGGCGGCCCAGGCGATGGACGACGAAAGGCTCGCTATCCTGACGGAGGCCGCAGGCGTGATGACGCGCAGCGACAACAGGGACGAGCGGGCGAACTATTCGGCTTTCGCCCGAAAGGACGCCATCTTCCACGACCGCATCATGGAATTTGCCGGCAACGAGCTGATCCGCGAGATGCTGACATTCCAGCACACGCATTTCCACGTCTTCCGCCTGATGTTCCATCGCCGCGTGACCGAGGAGGCGCTCGGCGAACACCAGACGCTGCTCGATGCCTTCGCGGCTCACGACCCCGACGCCGCGGCGAACGCAATGCGCATCCATATCGAACATTCGCGCGACCGGCTGCTGCCGGCATTCGACGAATTCTGAGTAACCCGACAGGCAAGGAAGCGCCTGCCCGACCTGACAACGAGGAGGAGAACCCATGCCAGGCAAGAAAATCCTGATGCTCACCGGCGATTTCACCGAGGAGTACGAAATCTTCGTCTACCAGCAGGCCATGGAGGCCGTCGGCCATACGGTGCACGTCGTCTGCCCGGACAAGAAGGCCGGCGACATCCTCAGGACGTCACTGCACGATTTCGAGGGTGACCAGACCTACACCGAAAAACTCGGGCACAACGTCACCATCAACAAGACGTTTTCCGAAGCCGAGAAACAGCTCGACCAGTATCACGCCGTCTACTGCGCCGGCGGGCGCGGGCCGGAATATATCCGCACCGACAAGCGGGTGCAGGCGATGGTGCGCCATTTCCACGACGAGAAGAAGCCGATCTTCACCATCTGCCACGGGGTCCAGATCCTGATCGCGGTCGATGGCGTCGTTCGCGGCAAGAAGGTGGGCGCACTTGGGGCCTGCGAACCCGAAGTCACCCTGGCAGGCGGCACGTACATCGACCTCTCTCCGACCGAGGCCTATGTCGATGGTACGATGGTTTCCGCCAAGGGTTGGACGGCGCTCGCCGCCTTCATCCGCGAATGCCTGAAGGTGCTGGGAACGGAAATCCGCCACACCTGAGACGACGGGACCAAGAAACGAAAGGCCCGGCAGATGACAACTGCCGGGCCTTTCTTTGCGGTTGGGCTTGCAATCACACTCCGCCGCGGTTCCAGCCGCGGCCGCGGTCGCCGAACATCTCGTAGCCGCCATGGGTGATGGCGAGCGTGTCCTCCAGCTTGATGAAGCCGCGCTTCGGGTGAAGCATCGTCGTCTCGACCGAGATCACCATGCCGGCTTCCAGCGGCCTGTCGGCATCGATGCCCTCATAGGCGACGGGGTGGTTCGTCATGAGGAACGGCGCTTCGTGGCTGATCAGGCCCATGCCGTGGCAGAAGAAGTCGGTGAAGGCCGCCGACGGCGAGGCCTTGAGTACGGCTTCCGCCGCCACGATCATCTCACTGCCCGCAGCCCCTGCCCTGACCCTGGCGAAAGCCGTCTGCTGGATGGACCCCACCTCGGCCAGAAGGTCCTCAAGCTCCGCATCCGGCTCACCGAGCACGCCCATGCGGCAGAGGTCACCGATGTAGCCGTGATAGTTACCGCCGGAATCGATCGACAGCACCTCGCCCTCGGCCCAGGGCTGCGGCGAGGCGGCGCGGTTGTGGCTGGATCCCAGCGTCAGCAGGCAATATTCGAAATGCAGGCCGCGGTTCGTTTCCTCCCGCCGCAGTTGCTCGATGATCTCCGTCTTCGTCGAGCCAGCGCGGGCCGCCGCGATCGTCGCCAGCATCGAGTCGGTGATCAGTTCGGAGGCGCGCCTCAGCTTTGCCAGTTCATCCGGCGTCTTGACGGCCCTTAGCCGCTCCAGCGCATGCGTGGCATCGGCGAATCGCGCGCCCTCCAGCCGCGAGGCAAGGAGGTCGCGGGCGTCGGACGGCAGGAAGGCCGGCTCGATGCCGATGCGCCCGCCGGCCTTGCCGATCTTCTTCAGGTGCTCGACGGCGAGCCCGGCGGCATCCTGCGTGCCCCAGGTCGCCGTATGCACGGCGGGCGTCCAGAACGGATTGTTCTTGTGCTCTCCGCCCTCCATGCGGTTGCCCACATAGGCCGAGTGGTCCGGCGCGCCCTTATCGTAGATCACTATTGGCAGATACCGGCTATGGCCGATCGCATCCATGGCCGCGAAGAAGATGAACTTGTAACCGCCCATCAGATATTGCGTGTTGTGCTTGGAGGTGGCGACGATGACGTCGATACCGGCTTCGTCCATGAGCCGGTCGAGCTTGGCCGTATCGAACGGCGGCACGGCGGGCCTTGTTTCCTCTGCATTAATGTTCATCGTTTTTCCTCCCAGAAGATGTGTGGCCCGGCTTCACCAGCCCGGCGGCAGCAGGCGGAAGTCCGGCAACTCGCGAAGCGCAAGCTCCGGCCCCGCCGGCGAATAGACGACAAAGAGCTGCATGGGCTCCGCGCCGGTATTCTTTGTCGAATGGAAGCGGCTTTCCGGAACATAGATCGTGCAGCGGGGGCCGACCTTCGTTGTGATCGGATTGCCGTTCTCATCCTCAACCATCTGCTCGCCCTCGCCGGAGATGACGAAGATGATCTCCTCCGCACCCGGATGATTGTGGCGGGCATGGCCCTCGCCGCTCGGCAGGTCCACGACACCTCCGGAAAAGCGGCTGGCGCCGTTCACCTCTGGCCCCACCGTCAGCGACAGCTTGCCCCAGTCGAAACCGAAGGCGCTCACATCCTCCGGATAGATGAAGTACTTGGTCTTTGGCATGAAATGGTCTCCTCCCGTGTCCTTCCTCAGACGACCGCGCCGATGGCGAGCGCCTTGAAATCTTCCGTCTGCTTGCGGATCGCCGCCTCTGCCGGCAGGCGCTCCATCGAGCTTGCGCCGTAAAAGCCGTGGCAGCCGGGGCAACACTCCAGGATGTAGCGCGCATCCTCCGGCATGGAGATCGGGCCGCCGTGGCAGAGCACGATGACGTCGTCGCGCACCGAGCGAGCGGCCTTGGTGATCGCCGTGATCTCATCGACGCAGTCATCGAGCGACTTGCCGGAGGTGGCGCCGATCGTGCCGCCGGTCGTCACCCCCATATGCGCCACAACGATGTCGGCACCGGAAACCGTCATGTCGATAGCCTCGCGCTCATTGAAGACATAGGGCGTCGTCAGCAGGTCAAGCCCGTGGGCGGTGGCGATCATCTCGACCTCCAGACCGTAGCCCATGCCCGTCTCCTCGAAACTTTGCCGCATCCGGCCGTCGAAGAGGCCGATTGTGGGGAAGTTCTGCACGCCGGAAAAGCCCATTGCCTTCAGGTCGGCGAGGAAGCGCGGCATCAGCACGAAGGGGTCCGTGCCGTTGACGCCGGCAAGCACCGGGGTCTTTTTCACGACGGGCAACACTTCGACCGCCATGTCCTTCACGATCTCGTTGGCATTGCCATAGGCGAGCAGGCCGGCCGCCGAACCGCGCCCCGCCATGCGGTAGCGCCCCGAGTTGTAGATAATGATGAGGTCGATGCCGCCTGCCTCCTCGGCCTTGGCGGAGATGCCCGTGCCGGCGCCGCCGCCGACAATTGGCACTCCCGCTGCGATCATGCCGTGGAATTTTTCGAGGATGGTCTTGCGCGGTATGGCTGGCATCGATTTTGTCTCTCAGGGGTTGGCGATGTCACAATAGGCCGCGACGGCGGCCTCTGCGAATTGCGGGTCGTTGATATGGAGCGGCAGGCGGACGATGCGTCGCGCCGCCGTTGGCTTCACGGTCGCCTCTAGCGCGGCAAAGAGCACGGCGTCGGCTTGCGGATCGAAGAATGCACCGCCTTCGATGTCGAGGGCCGAGACGCCCTTCTCGGGAATGAGGAAGCGTACGGGGCCGTAGCAGAGATTGAGCTTCTCGCCGATCCAGCGCCCAATCTGCGCACATTCGGCCGACGTCGTGCGCATCAGGGTGACGTTCGGGTTGTGGCGGTAGAACAGCCGGCCGGCATAGCGCTCCGGGACCGTCTCCGGCGCCCAAAAGTTCACCATGTCTAGCGCGCCGACGGAGCCGACATAGGGCAAACCCGTGCGAGCGATCGCGCCGAAACGGTCCGGGGTGGCAGGCAGGACGCCTCCGAGAAGCAGGTCGCAGACCTCGGTCGTCGTGATGTCGAGCACTCCCGAGACAAGCCCGCTGTCGGTAAGCTTCTCCATCGTGCGCCCGCCCGTGCCAGTGGCGTGGAAGACCAGGCAATCGTACTCCACCCTGAGGCGCTCGACCATAGCGGCTACGGCAGGTGTCGTTACCCCGAACATGGTAAGCCCGAGGGCCGGTTTCGATGCGGTCACCTCAGCGGGCCGGCTGGCCATGGCCGTAATCGCCTGGGCTGCATTGTGCAGGATGACCCGGCTCAGCCGGTTCAGGCCCGCCATGTCGGTGACCGAAGGCATCATCACGATATCGGAAACGTCGACATAGGGAGCGACGTCGCCGGACGCGAGCGTCGAGACCATGATCTTTGGCAGGCCGAGCCGCAATTGGCGCATGCCCGCGGTGATGATCGAAGTGCCTCCGCCGCCACCGATACCGATGACGCCGGCAATGTCCTGGCGCTCAATGAGGAAGCGCGAGAAGGCGATGCCCATCGCCTCGACCGCCCTGCCGCGGTCGTCGCAGGCAAGGACGGCTCCAACCCCCTCCGGATGGAAGGCCGCAACTGTCTCGGCATTTATATCAAAGGCAGCCGCAGGCGCGCGCGTGCCGACATCGACGCGCACCACACCGCCGCCCGCCGTCTCGATGCATGCAGCCAGATAGGCAAGCTCCTCGCCCTTCGTGTCGGCCGTACCGACTACGTAGATGTGCTTCATTTCTCCTCCGCGACCGGCGGATTTCCACCCAGCCATGTCTCACATTCACAGCACTCGATGGCCCTTGCAAATTTATGAGACGAGCGTATCATAAAGATATGCATGTCTCACGTCAACAGAACGAAACCGCCAGAACCGCCGAGCGAGGCCCGCGTGCCCGCACGCGAAAACTGATGCTCGAAACGGCAACGCGGCTCATGCAATCCGGCATCACTCCTTCAGTAAGCGAAGTCGCCGAGGCTGCCGAAGTGTCGCGCGCAACGGCCTACCGTTACTTTCCAAGCCAGGCGGCGCTCGTCCACGCGGTGGTGGACGAGGCTCTGGGACCCATACTCGACTGGTCGTCCGACAGTCCCGATGCACGTACCCGCGTTGCCGATCTGCTGGCGACCGCGATGCCGCGCATCGACGAGTTCGAGGCCACCTTCAAGGCGGCGCTGAAGCTTTCGCTGGACCAGTGGGCGCAGCGCCAGGCCGGCACGATCGGCAACGAGCCGCTGTTCACGCGCGGCCACCGCGTCGACCTGCTGAAGTGCGTGACTGCGCCCCTGCAGGGCACCGTGCCGCCCGAATCCCGGGAACGCCTTGCACAGGCGCTCTCCCTTGTCTTCGGCGTCGAGGTACTGATCGTGTTGAAGGATATCTGGGGACTGACCTCCGAAGGCGCGCAGTCTGTTGCCGAATGGGCGGCCAAGGCGCTCGTTGACGCCGCGATACGGCAGGCGGAGAGCGAGGCATGACATGGGCGATCCTCCGACTTGAAGCGAGAACTGGTTCGACCAGTTTAGTTAATATTCTTATTGTGTCGTTGTCCAGATCGGCGATCGCGAATCAGAATGTGCGACGACAAGATGGCTTCAAGAAACCCGCAATTGTTGGGCGATTTAGAAACTTTGAAGACGAGTCTTGGCGGAAGCCCGCCAAAACTTGCTCTTGACGATAATGGCATTTGGTACTACCAGATTAAGGGAAAAGTATTCAGGCTTGAGATCTGAAACGGAGCGAAGGGCCGGGGAAGACCCTCAGCGGGACCACCACCCAGGAGGATCAGCAAGCTGGATCGGAAGACCCGCAACGAAGCGGAAGCGTGCATAAATGGGAGGAAACGTTATGCGCAAAACTGTGACCGGCCTTTTGGCCGGTGTAGGCTTGATGCTCGCCAGTGGCACGTCCGCTCTGGCACAGGAACTGACGATCTTCTGGGCCGAGTGGGACCCGGCAAACTATCTCCAGGAACTCGTGAACGAGTACGAGGCTCAAACGGGCGTGAAGGTCACTGTCGAGACCACGCCGTGGGCCGACTTCCAGACCAAGGCCTTTACTGAGTTCAATGCCAAGGGCTCGGCCTACGACATGGTCGTCGGCGACAGCCAGTGGATCGGTGCTGCGTCCGAAGCCGGGCACTATGTCGATCTCACCGACTTCTTCAACAAGCACAAGCTGAATGAAGTCATGGCGCCGGCGACGGTGAAATACTACGCCGAATATCCCTCGAACTCCGGAAAGTACTGGTCAATCCCGGCTGAAGGCGACGCCGTCGGTTGGTCCTACCGCAAGGACTGGTTCGAGGACCCCAAGGAGATGGAGGCATTCAAAGCCAAATACGGCTACGATCTTGCCCCGCCGAAGACATGGGCCGAGATGCGTGACATTGCCGAATTCTTCCACCGTCCGGACAAAAAGCGCTACGGCATCGCCATCTACACCGACAACTCCTATGACGGTCTCGTCATGGGTGTCGAGAACGCGATCTTCTCCTATGGCGGAGAACTCGGCGACTATCAGAGCTACAAGGTCGACGGCATCATCAATTCGGAGAAGAACGTCAAGGCGCTCGAAATGTATCGCGAGCTCTACGGCTTCACACCTCCCGGCTGGGCCAAAACCTTCTTCGTCGAGAACAACCAGGCGATCACCGAGAACCTCGCGGCGATGAGCATGAACTACTTCGCCTTCTTCCCGGCTCTGGTGAACGAGGCGTCCAACCCGAACGCCAAGGTTACCGGCTTCTTTGCCAATCCGGCAGGTCCGGGGGGTGAGCAGTTTGCAGCGCTCGGCGGTCAGGGTATCTCGATTGTCTCCTACTCGGAGAACCAGGAAGAGGCGATGAAATTCCTCGAATGGTTTATCAAGGATGAGACCCAGAAGCGTTGGGCCGAACTCGGCGGCTACACGGCAAGCGCAAAGGTGCTTGAATCGCCGGAATTCCAGAATGCGACACCCTATAACAAGGCCTTCTACGAGACCATGTTCAAGGTGAAGGACTTCTGGGCGACGCCTGAATATGCCGAACTGCTGATTCAGATGAACCAGCGCATCTATCCCTTCGTCACCGCCGGTGAAGGCACGGCGAAGAAAGTGCTCGACTCTCTGGCAGCCGACTGGAACGCTACCTTCGAGAAATATGGACGACACAAGTAGCAGGCGCGTCACGTGGAGGGGCCCTGCCCCTCCCTTTTCATTTTGCATCTCCGCGCCAAAGGGCGTGGTTCGAGCGGGCGCGGCGCCCGGCATTAACTTCGCGCATCGTGATGCTCGTTCCGGCATCCGGCGCCGAACTCTCGGAGGAGGAGAGTATTGGCCACCGCAGTCATGACATCGCTGGACACGAAATCGCGTGCCGCATCCCGCGGCATGAGCGACATCCGGATCCGCAATCTCTTCATCATTCCGACGATCCTATTCCTGATCGTCTTCAACATCTTTCCGCTGATCTATTCGCTGGGCTATTCCTTTACCGACTTCCGCGCCTCGTCCAACGCGCCGGCCAATTTCGTCGGCCTGCAGAATTACCGCGAGTTGCTGAACGACCCCTTCATCTGGTCGAACTTCGCCATCACCGCGAAATATGTGATTGTCTCCGTGACGGGGCAGGTGATCGTCGGCTTCGGCACCGCAATGCTTCTCAACCGCGACATTCCGCTGAAGGGCCTGCTGACGACGCTGCTCCTGCTGCCGATGATGCTGTCGATGGCAGTGGTCGGCCTCTTCTGGAAGCTGCTCTACGATCCTTCCTTCGGCATCATTAACTACGCGCTCGGCCTCGGCTCCTTCGAGTGGCTGTCGAATCCGGACATGGCGCTCTATGCGGTAGCAATAACGGACATCTGGATGTGGTCGCCCTTCGTGATGCTGCTATCGCTCGCCGGGCTTTCGGCCGTGCCAAAGCATCTCTACGAGGCGGCGGCGATCGACCGGGCGGGGCCGTTCTACACGTTCTTCCGCATCACGCTGCCGCTGGTGGCGCCGATCCTGATGATCGCGATCATCTTCCGCACCATGGAAGCCTTCAAGACCTTCGACCTCGCCTACATCCTGACCAGCCAACCGACGACCGAGGTGATCTCGATCCGGCTCTACAAAATGGCCTTCCAGGAATGGCAGACAGGTCGCTCCTGCGCTCTCGCCTACATCGTTCTGATCATGGTGCTCGCTATCACCAATATCTACGTCAAGTACCTTAATAAGGTGAAGGAGCGCTGAGATGGCTGCCGTCCAAACCCGCTCCGAACGCGCGCTGAACCGAGTGGCGATCGCCGCCGTGTTGGTCATCACGCTGATCTTCCTGGCGCCGATCTACTGGATCACCACGACGGCCTTCAAGCCGCGCAACCTCGCCACCACCATTCCGCCAACGGTGCTCTTCGAGCCGGAAATCTCGCCCTTCGTGAAGCTCTTCACCAAGCGCTCGCAATTGCGCGAAGCGCCGAAGCCGGAAGACTATGCCGCCGCACCCTGGTGGGAGCGGATGGTGTTCGACGGCGGCGAGAAGATAGTCCGTTCCGGCCGCGGCGAAATCCAGCCGTCCGGCTATCCGAACCGCTTCATGAACTCGCTGATCGTTGCCATCACGTCCACGGTTCTCGCCGTCGGCATGGGAACCTTCACGGCCTACGGCTTCTCGCGCTTCAGCGTGAAGGGGGAAGCGGACCTCCTCTTCTTCATCCTGTCGACGCGCATGCTGCCGCCCGTCGTCGTGGCGATCCCGATGTTCCTCATGTACCGCGTCGTCGGCCTCAACGACACGCATTGGGGCCTCATCATCCTCTATACGGCCTTCAACCTCTCCTTCTCGGTCTGGCTGATGAAAGGCTTCATCGACGAAATCCCGAAGGAATATGAGGAGGCGGCACTCGTCGACGGCTACACTCGCATGCAGGCCTTCTTCAAGATCGTCATCCCGGAAGCCGCCACCGGCATCGCCGCCACCGCCGTCTTCTGCTTCATCACGGCCTGGAACGAATATGCCTTCGCGCTGATCATGACAAACCGGCGGGCGCAGACCGCACCGCCCTTCATTCCGAGCCAGGTCGGCTCCGGCCTGCCGGACTGGACGGTGATTGCGGCCGGCACGTTCCTGTTCCTCCTGCCGGTCGCCATCTTCACCTTCCTGCTCAGGAACCATCTCCTGCGCGGAATGAGCTTCGGAGCGATCCGCAAATGACTTTTCGCGCCTTGAACCAGAAATATCTCGAACCCGGTTCGCAGTACCTGATGATCTTCGGCATCATCGCGCTCTGCCAGCCCTGGAACCTGTTTCTCCACCGCTATGGGCTGACGATGACGCTCGTCGGGCTGATCGCATTCATGGTGACGACCAAGATTCCAAGGGACCAGCAACGAGACGAAGGCAGCCATTCATGACGCAGATCGAACTTCGTGGCATCCAGAAATATTTCGGTGCCGTTCAGGTCATCAAAGACCTTAATCTCGCCATCGCCGACAACGAATTCATCGTGCTGCTCGGACAATCGGGCTGCGGCAAGACGACGACATTGCGCGCCGTTGCAGGCCTGGAGACCATCGACGAAGGCGACATCCTGATCGACGGCCAGCCGGTGCAGCACATTAAGGCATCCGACCGGGACATCGCCATGGTGTTCCAGTCCTTCTCACTCTATCCGCACATGACGGTCTATGAGAACATCGCATTCCCGCTCCGCGCCACCCGGATGAGCCGGACCGATGTCGATACGTCGGTCCGCGAGATCGCCGGCGTGCTGCGCATCACCGGCCTGCTGGGCCGCAAGCCTTCGGCGCTATCAGGCGGCGACATGCAGCGTGTTGCGATCGGCCGCGCGCTCGTGCGACGGCCAAAGGCCATGCTGATGGACGAGCCAATAGGTGCGCTGGACGCGAAGCTGCGCGAGGAGATGCGGGCGGAAATCAAGCGTTTGCACATCAAGCAGGGCTCGACCACCATCTACGTGACTCACGACCAGGTGGAGGCCATGTCGCTCGCCGACCGCATCGTCATTATGCACGAGGGCATCCTCCAGCAGGTCGGCACGCCGGACGAGGTCTATTCGCAGCCCGCCAATATGTTCGTCGCCCAGTTCGTCGGAAGCCCCGTCATGAACATGGCGCAGGCGACCGTCAGCGAAACGGGCGGCCATGCCAGCGTGCAGGTCAGCGGCGGTGTAATGGGCTTCGAGTTCCCGGCCGCCCTTGCCAACCGCCTCTCGGACGCCAGGTCCGAAAACGGCAAGTTGACGCTCGGCGTCCGACCTGAGGGCGTGCTCATCTCGCGCGAGGCCCGCGAGGGCTTCATGCCGGTCGAGGCGCACATCATCGAACCGCTCGGCTCGCACGACATCGTCGACCTGAAGGTCGGCGACCAGATAATCAGGGCCCGCACCAAGAGCGGATTCGTGCCCGGTCCGGGCGAAGCCGTCTGGGCACGTATCGACCCCGCCCAGGCGCATTTCTTCAACACGGCGACCGGCTCGTCACTCGGGATCAGACTCTGATGGCGCATATCGAACTCAAGGGTATCACCAAGACCTTCGGCAACCACACGGCGCTGAAAAACATGAACATCGACATCGCCGACGGCGAGTTCTTCGTATTGCTCGGCCAAACCGGAGCCGGCAAGACAACGACGCTGCGCCTGATTGCCGGTCTCGAGAAGCCGACGGCAGGGCAGATCTTCATCGACGGGCAGGACGTCGCCGACTGGGGTGCCGCCGAGCGCGACGTGGCCCTGGTGCTCCAGCAATATTCGCTCTATCCGCGCTATACGGTGCGGGAGAACTTGGAATTTCCACTGAAATCCCGCATCCGCCGCGTCGAACCCGCGGAGATCAAGGAACGCGTCGACCGGGTTGCTAAAACCCTGCGCATCGAGCACCTGCTCGACCGCAAAACTGACCGGCTGTCGGGCGGCGAGATGCAGCGCGTCTCAATCGGCCGGGCGATCGTGCGCAAGCCGCGCGTCTTTCTGATGGACGAACCGCTTTCGGCGCTCGACGCAAAACTGCGCGAGGCGCTGCGCACCGAGCTGAAAAACCTGCAGATGAACCTAGGCGCAACCTTCCTGTTCGTCACACACGACCAGATCGAGGCCATGTCGATGGGCGACAAGATCGGCGTGCTAAACAACGGCCATCTCGTGCAGACGGGCACGCCGCATGAAATCTACAACAACCCGGTCAACACCTTCGTCGCCCGCGCCGTCGGCTCGCCGCCGATGAATTTGATCGACGGAAAGCTCGCCGGCGGCGAGGCAGTATCGAACGATGGCTACCGCCTGCCCTTCGGCAGCGGTCACGGCATCGCCACGGATGGACGTTCGCTGACCTTCGGCATCCGCCCCGAAGACCTGCAACTCGAAAGCGGCGGTCCCGGTGAGGCGACGGTGCACGACGTCGAGAACCACGGCGTCGCCAAGATCGTCACGCTGCGCACCGGCGAGAAGTTCATCCACGCGACCGTGCCGGCGCAGACGGTGCTTCGGATCGAGGATACGGTTCGCTTTTCGTGGAATCCGGAGAAAGTCGTGCTGTTCGACAGCGGAAGCGGCGTCAGCCTGCGGCACGCGGGCTAACCTGATAGGTCCGAAAGATGCCAGCGGCCCCGTGACACCGCAGGGGCCGTTTGCGTTTCGGATTGTCGCGAAGGGGCTCCAAGCTATGGCGGAAAGCGCCGGCGATAGTGTTCGACCACTTGGGGATTGCGCAGATTGACGGGCAGTTCGCCCTTCATGACGCGCAGGGCTTCGCTTGCCGCGCCCGTTCCCATGCGCATCATGCTCTCATCCGTAAGACCGGCGAGATGCGGAGTGACGATGACATTGTCGAAGCCGAAATAGGGATGGTCGAGCGGAAGGGGCTGGGTTGCGAAGACGTCGAGCGCGGCTCCGCCGATGCGCCCATCGCGCAGCGCCTCGATCAGCGCCGCGTCATCGATCACCGGGCCGCGCGAGACGTTGACCAGAATGGTATCGCGCTTCATCCGGCCAATGCGCCCGGCATTGAGCAACCCGGTCGTCTCCGGCGTCAGCGGGCAGCAGAGCACGACGATGTCGGCCGTCGCGACGAGTTCGTCGACCGGCAGGAAGCGCGCACCATCCGGCACGCTTTCCGGCGACCGGCTCGTGGCGACCACCTCCAGGCCAAAACCGAACTTCGCGATCCGGAAGATCGCCTTGCCGACATTGCCCATGCCGACGATGCCGATGGTGCGGCCGCCGAGGTCCACAGCCGCGTCCGACTGGCCGCGGCCCGCCGCCCAGCCCTTCTGCCGCAATTCCCTGTCCATCAGGCGGAAGCGCCGAAGCAGGGCCAGCGTCACGAGGAAGACGTGCTCGGCGACCGTCGGCGCATTGACGGCCGGCACGTTGGCGACAAGCACGCCGGCGCGGGTCGCCGCATCCATCGGCACCATGTCAAGCCCGGCGCCGTGGCGGATCGCAGCGCGAAGCGCCGGCGCATCCTCGAAGAAGGCCGGCGGGATAGGCGCGCGCACGACGACGATGCTCGCGCCCCGCCCTTCTCGCAGCAACGTTTCGGGATCGGGGGCGGAGGCGACTCTCAGATCGCCCGCGGCCTTAAGCATGGCCTCGGCCGCGGGATGCAGGGGATGTGTGGAAAAGATGAAGCTCATCGGCCCTCCCCGCCGGTTACGCCGGCGGCCGTCGCAGGCCCGCCGAGGAGATCCTTCCAATAGCTTTCCGCACCTTGGAGATGCGCGTTCATCAGCGCCTGGGCGAGATTGCCGTCGCGGGCAAGCAACGCCTCATAGATGCGGATATGTTCCTCATGCGAACGCCGGCTGCGGGCGGCGTCGCTAAAATAGATCGGCAGGCGCTGCTCGCCCATCATGTAATAGACGCTGCACACGCGATAGAAGACGCTATTCTTGGTGGCCCGGACGATCTCCAGATGGAAATCCCGGTCCTCGCGCGCCAGCCCCTCGCCCGCGGCAAGCTTCGCCTCGGACGCGGCGAGGATATCGCGCAGGCGCTGGTAATTCTCTTCGGTCGCCCGTATGCAGGCGAGTTCCGCGGCCTTGATCTCATGGATCTTGCGAAGCTCCACGGTCTCATAGATCAGGATCGGATCAAGCGGCACGCCGGCGCGGGCAAAAAGTGCCATGGCCTCTACGCTCGCCTCCGTGGTTGTCAGGTAGATGCCAGACTTGGCGCGGCGCTCGACGATACGCATCGCCTCCAGGACGGCCAGCGCCTCGCGGATCTGGCCGCGGCTGACGCCGAAATGCTCCGCAAGCTCCCGCTCCGAAGGCGTGCGGCCGTTGCCGCTCGAATTCGAGAAAAGATATGCCGCGAGATCGGAGAGGAGGGAGTTTTCTTTCATCGTCACTGTCTTTGCGCGTGAGCCTCCAGGACCCGCTGATTGATCGTGAAGCCCAGGCCGGGTCTATCAGGAATCTCTATCATACCGTCCTTCACCGACACAGTGTCCTCGACAAGATCATGGATCATCGGATTCGCGCCGAGCGAATATTCGATGACGAAGCTTGCCGGGGAAGCCGCGCACAGGTGCAGGCCCGAGAAGAAACAGGGCGCACCGGCCCACAAATGCGGTGCGAAACGGAGATTGAAGGCGCTGGCGAGCGAACTGATGCGCATCGCCTCCGTTATGCCGCCGCAGAAGGCCGGATCGGGCTGGAATATATCGGCGGCCCGCAGCATAGCAAGATCGCGGAAGGCAAAACGTGTCGCCTCGTTCTCGCCCGCGGCGATCGGCACGTTACCTGCCGCGCGCACCTCCGCCATGCCCGGCTTGTCGTCGGCGATCACCGGTTCCTCGAACCAGGCGAGGTCGCAATCCTCCACCATCTGGATAAAGCGCTTCGCCTCGGCGACCGTATAGGTGCCGTGCGCATCGACCATCAGGTCGACGTCGGGGCCGATCGCCTCGCGGGCCGCCCGCACGCGCGACGCCGAGACATGCGGCGCACGGTCCATCGCGCCGACGCGCATCTTGACCGACTTGAAACCGCCGGCCGCGATATAGGACTGGAGCTGCTCGCCGATCCGGTCCGCACTTTCCCACCCACCCGAGGCATAGGCGGGCAACCTGTCCGCCTTGCGGCCACCCAGCAGCTTCCAGACGGGCACGCCGAGCGACTTGCCGAGAATGTCCCACAGCGCCATGTCGACCGCGCTGATCGCCGCGACAGATAGGCCGCGCCGCGCGATCTCCGGCATGGCGTGACCCGAAATCGCCGCCATCTCGTGGCGTACGCCGTTGTAAAGCATCTCCCATATGGCGGAGATGTCGGCGGGGTCACGGCCGATGAGCTTCGGCCCCACCTCGTGGTTCAACATGTACACCAGTGTGCCATAGGTGCCTGCACTGCCGGCGGCATTCTTGCCCTCTCCCCAGCCGACAATGCCGTCGTTCGTCTCGATACGCAGGATCGCAGCGTCGAAGGTCGTCAGCCGGCCGAAGTCGCTGCGGTGTTGGCGGGTCGCCTCGATGGGAATCTTCACCCACCAGGCTTCTACGGTCTTGATACGCATGTGTCGGATCCCCCGCCCTCACGACCCGCAGGCCGCAGGGCATATGCCTTTCCGTTCGTTATTTGATCAGCGGCAGGATCGTCTCGGCGGTGATCCGCATCTGATCGTCGTAGAACTTCTCGGTGAGAAGGCTCGAGCCGTGATCCTGAATGAACTTCAGCTGCTCCGGCGGGATATCGACGGGGTTGCGCTCCACCATGTCCGGGTATTTGACGGCCGGCGTGCGATCGACGGGTGCGACAAACTCGTTCGTCACCGCGCCGTCGTAACCGATCTCCTTCAGCGTGCCGATGATCTTCGGCCAGTCGAGTTGGCCGAGGCGGCGGCGAAGCGATTGTTGTCGGCAACGTGGAAATCGAACAGGCGCTTTCCGGCAAGCCGGATCGCCTCATACATGTCTTCCTCTTCGATGTTCAGGTGGAAGGCATCGAGGCAGACGCCGCAGTCGGGGCTGACGGCATCGGCGAGCGCCAGCGCCTGCGCGGCGCGGTTAAAAAAATAGGTTTCGAAACGGTTGAGCGGCTCGACGGCAATGCGCACGCCCTTCCTCTGGCCATGGGCAAAACACTCTTTGGTGGCCTCCACCACCCACGTCCACTCTTCCTCCTCGGTCCCATCCGGAACGACCTTGCCGACGGTCGCCGGCACAAGGGTGACGATCTCGCCCTCGAGTTCGCTGACCATGGTGATGACGCTCTTGACGTAGTCTACTGACCTAGCGCGCTGGCCGTCGTCCCTGGCGGCAAGGTTGCGTTCGCCGAGCGTCAGCGTGACGGCCCCCCAGCAGCGGATGCCGTGCTCCTTGAGCAGCGCGCGCGTTTCCTTCACATCGTACTGTGTCGGCTCGCCCGATATCTCGATGCTCTCGTAGCCATATTTCTTCATGCGCTTCAGCGTGACGGCGAGCGGCTCCGCCCGCATCCAGTTGTGTGTTGAAAGATGCATGAGGTCCTCCCAGACTGTTGCGGCTCGCTCGACCGCCGAGGGCGGCAAACGGACACCTTCTCGTCGGCCAGCCCCGCCATTTCGGTAATCTGGTTTGGCCAATTATCGATGATTGAGAGATCTAGCGCAATTTCTCACCCTCTGCAAGGCGGAACGAGAAATGGAGATATATCTTATTATACCGGTGTTTAATGTTGTAATTTGCATTTTACGCCAAACCTGCAGACTAGCGATGCGGAGAATTGGCTTGACCGGATTTTCAATTTTGGTATTACCAGATTACGTAAAGTGACAGGTATGGAAACACTGCGCGGGGGCCGAAGGGGCCAGAGGGAGGGGGCATGAAGATCGGCATGTGCATGTTCCTCTGGACGACGAGTGTCGGCCGGAAGCACGAAGGACTGTTGCGCGACATCAAGGACACAGGGTTTGATGGCGTCGAGATTCCAATCTTTTCGGGCACGCCCGACGACTACTGTCGGCTGGGAACCCTCCTCGACCGGATCGGCCTGGAACGGACCGCCGTTTCCGCCATGGGCGACCCCTCGATGAACCTGATCGCCCCTGACGCCACGACCCGCAGACGCGGCATCGACTACATGAAATGGGCAATCGATTGCAGCGATGCGCTCGGCGCCACGATTCTGAGCGGGCCGCTGCACTCGACGCTCGGCAAATTTTCCGGAAGCGGGCCGAGCGCGGCGGAACTCAAGCGCTCGGTCTCCTCGCAACGCGCGATCGGCGATCATGCAGCAAAGCACGGCGTCACGATCGGGCTTGAGGCGCTGAACCGATTCGAATGCTACCTGTTCAACACGATGGACGCCCTTGCGGCCCATGTCGACGCGGTCGGGCATCCGAATATCCGCGCCATGTACGACACTTTCCACAGCAATATCGAAGAGACCGATCCCATCGGCGCCTTCACGCGAAACAGTAACCGCATCGTCCATGTCCACATTTCGGAGAATGACCGCGGCGTACCGGGGCGCGGCAACATTCCCTGGGCGGAGACGTTCAGGGCGCTACGCGCGAGCGGCTACGACGGCTGGCTGACAATCGAGGCCTTCGGCCGGGCGCTCAAGGACCTTGCCGCCGCGACAAAGGTCTGGCGCGACTTTTCCGAGACACCGGAATCGGTCTATCGCGAAGGCCACCGCCATATCCGCGATGGATGGCACGCGGCGGCATGAACGCCAATCGATTAGTCTGAATTGCGATCGGGGCAGGGCTGCACGGCCGCGTCACTCCACTCTCTCGGGTTGACGCTCGGAAGCGAAGGACCACATTTCGAGCCAAGCGGATGACGGTGGGCCATGCACGCCGAAACAGGAGGTCTCATTCACGGGAGGTATAGATGACGGCTCCATTAGGCTCTTTCCGGGCCTGTTCGGCTTCTGAAATTGGGCGGCGCTGAAGACATTGGTCCATTTGCCGACCCTACCTCCACCTGGCGACAGTCCGGGCGCGCCGGAATATCGCCGGCCAGGGCCGCCGTTCATGTATGCGCCATCAGCGACACAATAGCCTCCCGGATCCAGCGTTGGCCGCCGTGTCCGTGACAACGCTCGTGCCACACCATTCCCACTGCGAAACCTTCGACGGGAAATGGGCAGTCTATTACCATGAGCTTGTCGGCACGGTCGCGTACGAGACGTTCTGGAACAAGGGCAACGAAGTCCGAGTAAGACACGATCTCAGGAACGAACAAGAATGAGGCTGCAGATAACACCGCATTGCGTCTGTGTCCGAGGTCAGCCAAAGCGCTGTCCACTGGCGTCACAAAACCACCGCCGTCCAAGGAAACAATTACCTGGTCCCATCTCAGCAAACTCCTCGACCGTGATTCCCTCTCGTAGTCTCGGATGCTTCCGTCGGCCAATGAGCACATAGCGCTCGTTAAACAGGTGTCGAGTACGAAGACTCGGCGAAGCGGCCTGCGGCGTCATGAGCGCCAGATCCACATCACCCCGCGCCATCTGCGCGTCCAACTGCGGCACGTCGAGATTGCGCAGCGCGACACGAACTCCGGGTGCCCGCATCCTGAGTTCCACGACGAGCGGCTTGACCACCACCGCCTGCAGATAATCTGTACAGGCGATAGAGACGGTTAGCTTGGCTTCAGCCGGGTCGAAGTTCCTATGGGAAACAACCGTGGCTCGAACTTGGTCAAGGGCCGCCGGGGCGCACGACGCCAGAGCTCGACAATGTTCTCGCCGAACTGGGCGCGCGGCATTCATTCCGCGAGGCAGCGCGAATTCTCAACCTGTTCCTGCCCACAAGCGGGATGAGCAACCATACCGCGGTCCGATCACGTCTTGGCAAAGTGGCTGATCAGATCGAGGTTCGTGACCACAAGGCGCCATACCGAATGAGCCGCGCCACGAAAGGCCCGGTTTCGGTGTTCATTGACGGCACATATGTCCGAGCGGTTCCGGGGTTCCAGACGCGTCATTTCGAGGTCGTCATGGGGCGCCTCGAGGCGTCCGGTCGCCGCCCCTCGCAGCTCGTGGGCAAGTGGCGGAAAAACGCGCAGTTTGCCACACTCTCAAGCCCCCTCGGAATCCGCTTCCCACTCGTCCACCAATTCGTTGATCCGGTAGCGCTGGTAGAGATAGAACAGGACAAGCGGCATCGCCGCGCCGATCGCGCCGGCAAGCAGCGCCACGACAATGCCGGCGCCGAGCGTGTAGTGCGTCAGAAGCGTCACGCCCGCGCCGGCAACGATGGCGTTGATGAAGGCGATCATGCTGGCGCCCGTCGTCAGATAGCCGATGATGGCGCCGGCCCACAACGACGGTTCGCGGTCGCCGTCGGGCCAGCGGCCGCGCTTGGCGGAAAAATACACTTCGGCGTCGGGATGAAGCGTGCGGTAATAGGCGCGGATGCGGGCGATGCCTATATGCGCCTGCTGGTTTTCGGCGGCGATGTCGACCATGCGCTGGATGGTGAACACGCCGAGCAGGAAGACCGCCGGCAGCACGGTGCCGACGAACGGCATGAAGGCCTGCGGCGCGTCCATGGCGAACCCCATCGCCACCAGCGCGGAGGACAGCGCAAACACATAGACCGAGGCGCGCGAGGCCAATTCGGCGTTGGTGACGCTGATCGCGGTCTGGAGGACAAAATGCTCGGTCGTCATCGCCGACAGCAAGGCCGACCGGCGCGCATCATCGTCTTTCTGCATTCGGGTGCTCCGCTGTCTTATCTCCGCCTTTGCGGGGAGAATGGATGTCGCTTTGACTCTAAATCTGAGACACGATGCGCTGGACGTCATTTCTTGCCTTTAATTGTGAGATTTCGTCGTCGTCGGCTCGGTGTCCCTCAATCCTAAAGGACCTGACCTTTGCGCTAGTCGCCACGCAATGTGGTCGACTAGTGCAATCAAGCGGGGCTCCTTCTGATAGGCGCGCAGCAAGGCGCCCCGGCGAAGTCGTCGACGTCGGCGCTGAACAGTGCCGCTTTGACCAGCGGACGCTTCTGGACCGCGCGGCTTCAGCGCCGGCTGCACCCGCCTGGTCCCCTTCCCTATCCATCCCAACCCGTCAAATGCCTTTGTGAAGGCTGTCTCACATTTACCGGCAAGAATCTCGATTTTAAAGGCAAAATATCATGTTTAATGGCAAAACATCGCCATTGATTTTGTTGAGTTGCTCATCTCGCCTTTAAGGGCAAAGCGACAAAGGGATATTGCCCAATCGGTCAGATAGGCAGAGTATCTATTTCGGCACGGAAACGCGATACCCAATTCTGGCTTTCCAAATTGCTCATCTTTGTCGTTTTAGGCTCAATGGATGCGGCGATGGCCGGGTCGAGACCCTGCTGTGGTAAATGAGAGAGCCATGGTTGATCCCGAAGTATTTCCGCCTTAGCGACTGTGCCGAAGCTCTGCCAAGGCTTGAGGTTCTCCCGACTGCTAAGGCGTCAGCTGTTTGCGAAGCCCTTCCAGCATTGCCCTAAACCCCGTCACCGCCACCTTCGACACCGCCTCGGGCTTCTCTGCATTGGCGATCCAAAGAGCCATGTGGCTGCTGGCGCCATTGATGAGACGGGCGGCGGTTTCGGTGTCAATGTCGATCATCTCGCCGTCAGCCTTGAGGCAGTCAATGCTGCGGGAGAGGGCGGCGATGCAGCCGGGGGTGTTTTGCCATTGCGAGATGTCGCCCAGCACCGCGGGGCCATCGCGGAACATGATGCGCTGGATCTCGGGCTCGAGCGCCATTTCGATATAGGCGGCGCATTCGTCGACGAAACCCTGCCAGCGGGTGGGGGCTGATGCCGAGACCTTGTTGAGGCGTTCGGTCATTTCCGCGTCGATTTCCATGATGACGGCTTGGAGCAGACCCTTCTTGTCGCCGAAATGGTGGTAGAGGGCTCCGCGAGTGAGACCGGCCTCGCCGGTGAAATCATCCATGGATGCTTCCGCATAGCCAATTGTGCCGAAGGCATTCCGGCCGGCTGCGATGAGCTTTGCGCGGGTCTCAGCGATCATCTCCTGTCGCGGCCTGGCCATCTTGTCTCCTTTTGACATACGCGGCGTATTTTCGTTTGACATACGCGACGTATGCAACTACTACTTCACATACGCTGCGTATGTATTCTGTCCATTAGATACCTGAAAGGATTGTCCCATGTCAAATCCGTATAAAGAGATATTCGCGGCACCTGGGGCCAAGGGCTTCTCCGCAGCCGGCTTTTTCGCGCGCCTTCCCATCGCCATGGCGCCGATCGGCATTGTCGCAATGCTCTCCCAGGCGCATGGCGAATACTGGCTCGCCGGCGCGGTTTCGGCGACCTACGCGCTAACCAATGCGCTGATTTCGCCACAGATTTCGCGGGCGGTCGACCGGGTCGGCCAGACGGCGGTGGTCGTGCCGACCACTGTCGTGTCGGTGGTGGCGTTCATCGCGCTGATTGCGGCGACCAACCAGAACTGGCCGGTCTGGACGCTGTTCGTTTCGGCCTTCCTCGCCGCCGCCATGCCAAGCATTCCGGCGCTGATGCGGGCGCGCTGGACGGAGCTTTTCCGCAATCGGCCCGAGCTCAACACGGCCTTCGCGTTTGAAAGCGCGGCGGATGAGCTGGTTTATATCGCCGGGGCCTCGCTGTCGGTGGGGCTCGCTGTGGCACTATTTCCTGAAGCTGGCATGATGGTGAGCACAGCTTTCCTAGCGCTCGGGACGGCCGCCTTCATTGTGCAGCGCGGCACCGAGCCGAAGGTGCGTCATGTCGCCAATGCCGTTTCGGTTGGCTCGGCGATTCGGCAGCGTCCGGTGCAGATCATCACGCTCGCACTGATCTTCGTCGGCTCGATCTTTGCAACGGCTGAAGTGAGTGCTGTTGCGATCACCAAGGAGCTCGGGCAGCCGAATGCCGCGAGCCTGGTGATCGGCGTCTATGCCGTCGGTTCCTTCGCGGTAGGCCTGATCCTCGGAGCGCTTAACCCGCGCATGGCCCTGCACCGTCAGCTACTGATAGCGGTCGTGGCAATCGCGCTGACCTCGTTGCCGCTGCTCGTCGCCGGCAGCTCGGTGACCCTGCTTGCCATCGCCGTCTTCGTTAGCGGCATCGCTATCTCACCGACCTTCATAACTGCCTTCGGGCTAATTGAACGTCGCGTGCCGGAATCGATGCTGACGGAGGGCGTGACCTGGGTGATGACCGGCATCGGCATCGGCATGGCGCTGGGCGCCTTCGTCTCGGGTTGGGTGGTCGACAACTATGGTTCGCAGAATGGCTTCTGGGCCTCGGCGGCGGCGGGCACTATTGCGGTGGCGATCGTGGCGCTTGGCCAGAAGAGCCTTGCCGGCGATTGCGACGACGGACAGGCTTGCGCGGCGCTGCAGCCGGCGGGGTAGCATGGCCGAGGTTGAAATGGCATGCCGCGTCGCGGACGCGGCATGCTTATCTGCTTTCGGACACTCGCTCCACCCGCCCGCGCCGATCCCGCCTCGCCATTGTGCTATCATCAACCCAGCAGTGCGTGCGTCGTGGCGTCCACAACCTGCTGTTCCGGATGAGCCATTGTGCAAGGCTGCTTGAAAAACCGTTGAATCATACCAGCCCTCGTCTGCTGTTTCAGCCCGCTCAGTTCGAGGGGCGCAATGTCAGGAACGTTGATGAAGTGGCATAATTCGACGAAGACTGTAACAACCATTATCGCTCCTGCATCGCCTGTGAGGAGATCTCCGCGAACGGCGAGAACAGATATTCAAGGATACGCCGTTTGCCGGCCTTGACCTCAACCGTCACGGCCATGCCCGGCGACAGCGGCATGTTGCGGCCGTCGACCTCTGTCGCACTGCACTTAATTAGGGTCTTCCTCACTTTGTGTGGTGGTTGCAAAAAGCGGGGCGCAAACGCGCATGTTCACAGCAATTCGACGTCCGGCATGGGAATTTCCAGCATCCAGGAGGTCGCAATCTGCTGTTCTGATCTTCAGTTTGGCAGTCTAAGACGTGGGCTGAGCAGCCAATAGATCGTCCACCACGCAAAGTGAGGAAGACCCAATTAAATGCAGCGGTCAAGCGTGAATGGCCGCATTCTTACGATTAAGTGCAGTGCGACATGCTCGAAACCCCGAAGGTGTCGGTAGAAGAACCGACGCTGTTTTAGCAGGAGATTGAATGATGCCATGGCTGGTCAGATTTCGCGGTAAGGAATTCACTGGGAACGAAGGCTGGGACCCTGAGTTTGAGGATGAAGTTCCAAGCTTTGACGGATAAGCGTGAGCTATCAAGTTCTGCTGAAATTGTCTTTCATTTGAAGGACGACCTTATTGACGATGTGACTATCCACGAATCTACCAATCCAGACGAGTTCCCGCTTGAAGGCATTCACGGGCTTCACCCGCGGCTCGGAGAGGTTTTTATATTCTCCGGTATGCCGGACGAAGGCGAAGGACAGCTCGTCGCTCTTTACAGCGCAGAAGACTTTAGCGAACCGCCCTACAACCCTGAGCAGCCCTTTACAGGTGACGGATCGTGAGCGTCGCCAAGCCACGACAGCCTGCGCGCGTCGTTACAGAGCGCGTTCCAAAGCTATGCAGGCATGGACGGGGATATTCGCCTACAGGAAGAATCCGGACAAGACCTCCGATCGCAATCGAGGAGTCTACCAGAAACCCGGGCAGGAGGGGCCCCGTGACGTTCTAATTCGAAGGAATACGGGCGATGACCTTGATCTCGAAATCGAAGCCAGCGAGCCAGTTCACGCCTACCGCAGTCCAGTTCGGATAGGGCGGCTTGCTAAAAATCTTCTGCTTGACGGCCATGATGATGGCGAACTGATTCTCGGGATCGGTGTGAAACGTCGTGACGTCCACGATATCGTCGAGCGTGCAACCCGCAGCGTCCAGCGTTGCCTTGAGATTTTCAAAGGCCAGTTGGACCTGAAGTTCGAAATCAGGTTCCGGCGTTCCATCGGAACGGCTACCGACCTGCCCGGAAACGAAGAGGAGGTCCCCCGACCGGATAGCAGCCGAGTAGCCGTGTTCCTCGTAAAGGGCGTGTCTGTTTGGAGGAAAGATTGCCTCGCGTTGGGTCATTCTCGATCTCTCTTCGTTATTCATTGGAAACCAGTGCGCAGCGTGACATTCAGGAGCTTCACACGCTGGCGCAACATCTTGTATACGATGCGTATGTGAAATAAACTACATATGCACCTTATGTCAAGTTGATATACGGTGCGTATATGAAATTGAGGATGAGATGGCGAAACGACGCGTCGAGACGATGGAGCAGAACCGCGTCAAGCTAATCACGGCCGCACGAAAGGCTTTTGCAGGAAAAGGATACTCGACCGCCTCCATGGACGAATTGACAGCCGAAGTCGGCCTCACGCGGGGAGCGCTTTACCATAATTTCGGGGACAAGCGTGGATTGCTTGCAGCTGTTGTTGATCAGATCGACTCGGAAATGGCCTCGCGCGCGCAAGAGATCGGTGCCCGTGCGGGCGACGGTTGGCAAGGACTGCTTGCAGAGGGCACGGCCTATATCGAGATGGCGCTTGATCCGGAAGTGCAACGCATCGTTCTGCTGGACGGACCGGCAGTCTTGGGTGATCCGTCGCAATGGCCCAGCCAGAGCAGTTGTCTTCAGGCAACGAAGCGGACTGTAGAGCGCCTCATCGCACAGGGTAGGCTCAAACCCGTGGATGCGGAAGCGGCTGCCCGGCTTCTCAGCGGCGCTGCGCTCAATGCGGCTCTCTGGATCGCTGCTAGCGACGATCCGCAGGATGTCCTGCCAAAGGCTGTCGAGGCCTTCCACGCCTTGGCGGCAGGTCTCCTTGTATCTTCGTGAACATTCAGTGGAATCATGGCCCGTTCAGCTCCAGAATTAGGAACGAAGGTCCGGTAAGAATATAGGCACCAGAAAACGTTCGTTTGAAAATGCCGATAATGGCGGATTTTCCACCGAATCCGATTGGTTCCTAGAATTCTACAATCCCTCTTCACAGGATATCGGGATGAGTAATTTTTCATTGAGCGCCTTGAGGAGATTCGAACCGCAGCGCCAATCTGTAATTTTTCCCAAGCCTCTGATTTGTTTTTTATCAGAGTTCACGTACCCTGCTCTCAACAATCGCCGTGCTGGCTGCCGAGCCCGCGGTAGATCGAGACAATACATCCTCGAAAGGCGGAGATCGCCGCCGAGAAAACTTCCGTCGGCTTATCCCAGTGCGTGGCTCGCCAGCGCGTAAATCTTCGGAAGGTCGTCGCGAGCCTCGGCGGGAACCGGCAGTTCACCCAGCCTCATCGTCGTGACGGTATCGAAGACAGAAAGGCCGGACCGGTCAACGAATTTGGAGAAGGGACCGTTGTTCTGGCTGGTATCAAGACGAAGAAACCGGCCAGCATGTTGTGCGACATGAGGCCGGATGACCGCAATCGCATCGCCGTCGCTATTGGCAACCACGGGGCCGATCAAATGCCCGCGCCCGAAGGGCCTGCACAGGGAAAAAGCCTCCATCCGGTCGTTGCGAAAGATGCCTAAACCCTTAGAATGAGACAGCAACTCTGAGAGAAGCGGTGTTCGATCGGCGCCATAGGCCGCCTGATCGAGCTTACCCAGAGATGGAAGATCGCCTTGGCAAATTTCCCTCAGAATTATATTGTCCGGTGCAAAGGGTGAGGTGCGAGGCTCGATAGCCTCCCCCTGGCACTGATACACGGTTTTTTCCGTGACGAACCCAAGGGAACGATACAATCGCCGCGCTGCCCGGGTCGCGTTGAGACGCAAGTTGCAACCGTCCAGATGTGTAAAGGCGTGACGCATCAGCCAGTGGGCGGTTCCATTGGCCTGCAGGCGTGGCGAGGTAATCACCATCCCTATGGTGGCAAACTTGTTTCCGTGGGGGAACCACATGGCAGAACCCAGCACGCGGCCGATGTTGTCCATGGCTACGACACCTTTTCCGACATGGCGCAAGAATTGCCAATCCTCTGCCCGGTGAGGCCAACCCACCCCGATGGACAAGGCATGCAGTTGATCGACCTCTGCCTCAGTAATATCGGCGATCGTCATCTGTATGGAATCGATCACCAGAGATCTGGATGTCATTATTGGCACCCTCAAACTTCTTGTTGCGCTGCAACGCGGGAAATGACCGCATCCTGCGATGTGAGTATCATCGCGAATGGAATGTAAAGCGAAACGGCCAATACAAATAGCTTCAGATTGCCAGCCCTTCGGAACAATACACTAAAAATGGGCCGCTTTCGGCACGCAATCCGGCAACAGGCCATTAAGCTTTGGATCCAGAAGCCTCAAGTTCAGGTACACATAATGCAGGCCATTGAAATTCTTGAAAAGCTGGTGGCTTTTCCCTCCGTCGTTGGCCAGGCGAACGGCGCCATCGTCGAATGGATTCGCGCTTATGTCGCGCGTTTCAATCAAGACGTGATTATCCTTCCAGGGCCAGAAGGCGACCGCTCGAACCTCTTCGCAACCATTGGTCCAAAGAACGTCCCCGGCTATGTCCTTTCGGGTCACATGGACGTGGTGCCGGCCAACGAACCGGAGTGGTCGTCGAATCCCTTTGTGTTGCGGACACACGCCGATCGGCTCTACGGTCGCGGCACCTCAGACATGAAGAGCTTTCTAGCAGCAGCACTCGGCGCCTTGCCGGAACTCGCATCAAGACAGCTTTCGCAACCTATCCATTTTGCTTTTTCGTACGATGAGGAGGCGGGCTGCCGGGGCGTGCCGCATTTGATCAGGCGTCTTCCCGAACTCTGCGCCAAGCCTGAAGGCGCGATTATTGGCGAACCGAGCAACATGCGCGCGATCTGCGCCCATAAGGGCAAGGCGGCAGCGCGCGTTGAAATCCGTGGCCAGTCGGGCCACTCCTCGCGACCCGATCAAGGCTTGAATGCCATTCATGCCATGACGGAGATCCTCACGGACGCAGCCGCCGGCGCCAAACGTCTTGCGCTTGGTCCGTTCGATCCTGCTTTCGAACCCCCTTACTCCTCCCTCCAGGTCGGCACGATCAAGGGCGGGCAGGCCGTCAACATCATCCCGGATCTATGCGCCGCCGAATTTGAAGCACGCGCCATTCCCGGCGTTTCCCCCTCTGCACTGCTGGCCCCGATCAAAGAAAAGGCCGAAAGCCTGCGAAGCCGGGGTCTTCAGGTGAACTGGGAACTAATGAGCGAATATCCAGCCTTGTCGCTTGCGAGCGATGCACCACTCACACAACTGCTCAGGGAATTGACGAGGCAGGAGCCGCTTGCCGCAGTTAGCTACGGGACGGAGGCCGGTCTCTATCAGGGGGCCGGGATCGATGCGATCATCTGCGGCCCGGGCGATATTTCGCGTGCACACCGTCCCGACGAGTTCATTCACAGGGACGAGCTGATCGCCTGCCAATCCTTGATCGAAGCACTCGGCGCGAGGCTTTCAAGATGAGGAAGGCCGACACAGTGATAGGCGCGGATGCAACAGGCGACCAAACGAGAGAATGCAGATGACTTTGTTGTTCAACTCCGATGCTGAACGCGGCCGAATCTTCCAGCAGGCTGTCGCCCGTGAGCTTCCGGATCTCCCCTTTTCCATGGATCCGGCAGCCGTCGATCCTCGCGACGTGCATTACCTGGTAACCTGGACGGCGCCCGCGGACCTCGGCCGATATGGCAATCTGGAGATCGTCTTTTCGATCGGCGCCGGCGTCGATCAATTCCAGATCGCCCGCTTGCCGGAGAGCGTGAAGCTGGTGCGCATGGTCGAGGATGGCATCATCCGCATGATGCAGGAATATGTGACCTTTGCAGTGCTGGCGCTGCACCGCAATTTTCCGACCTATCTCTCCCAACAGAGAAAGCAGGAATGGCAAGGCATTCCGCAGACGCAATCGGCCGGCCGCGTGGTCGGCGTTCTCGGTCTCGGCGCGCTGGGCAGTGCCGTACTCGATCGCCTGAAGCCTTTTGGTTTTGTATTGTCCGGCTGGAGCCGCAGCCAGCACGAGATCGAAGGTGTGACCACCCATAGCGGACAGGAAGGGCTGCAAGATTTTTTGAGGAAGGTCGACATTCTGATCTGTCTGCTGCCACTGACCGAAGAAACGCGCGGTTTCCTGAATTCTGACCTGTTCGACATGCTGCCGGCCGGTGCCAGTCTCATCCATACCGGACGCGGCCCGCATCTCGATCATGCCGCTCTGGTCGAAGCACTTGACAGTGGCCATCTGGCGAGTGCGGTGATCGACGTAACAGATCCGGAGCCGTTGCCTCCCGGTCATGCCTTCTGGTCGCATCCGAAGATCATCCTCACGCCGCATGTGGCGAGCGTCACCCAGGCGGAAACGGCAGCAAGCGCCCTCATCGACAACATCAAGCGCCACCGCGCAGGTCTCGATCCGATCGGCCTGGTCAATCGGACGCGCGGCTACTGATCTGTCAACCAAGAAAGGTTATCCATGACTCTGCTGAAAACCATCGACACCAATCCTTCCGTCTCGCCGAGGGAATCGAAGCCCTTGCCGGAACGCCTCATCAGCGGCGACCCGTCCTTCAAAACCTGGCCGCAGGACGTAACCCACGGCGAGATGATCCACACCGGCATCTGGGAAGCGACGCCAGGCGAGACGCGTTCGATCAAGGGAGAGACGTTTGAGTTCTGCCACATCCTGTCCGGCATCGTCGAGATCACGCCCGACGACGGGGAGCCGACGCTCTACAAGGCGGGTGACAGCTTCATCATGAAGCCCGGTTTTACCGGTATCTGGAAAACTATTGAGACAGTCCGAAAGATCTACGTCACCATCATGTGACACCATCATTGGGCTGCCCCTTCGCTGCTCTTTAACCTCCGGCGGCCGCGCATGCTCATGCGTCGTGCCGCCGCTTCTCGTAACTCCCCGACAAGGCATTTTGTCGCGCTGCCGCCGCCGAAGATTCAGCTGGCGAGGTCAGATAAAACGGCGTTTTCGTTCGTCTGCGGGCGCTAGTCGACGCATGATGCGGGGAATCTGCCAGTAATCTTGTGCAAACCTATCGCAAGGATATGCAATGACCCTTAGCTTCGACCCAGACTCGCTTGTGCTGCCGAAAGGGCATTTCATTGGTGGCCGGCTGATCGAGGCACCGGGCCAGCTTCCAATCAAGCGCCCGTCTGACGCAAAGGCCTATTGGGATTGCCCGATTGCCGATGCAGGCATCGTCGATCGGGCGGTGGACACGGCCCATCGGACCTTGAAGGAAAGCGGGTGGGCAACCTTGCGGCCCCGCGAGCGCACCCGGCTCATGCAAAGGTGGGCCGATCTGATCGAAGAAGAGGCCATTCCGCTTGCTAAAATGGAAGCCGTCGGTTCGACGCGCCCCGTAGGACATCTGATTGCCGGCGATATTGGCGTGACCGCCGAACAGATCCGCTTCTTCGCCGAATTCGCAGACAAGGAAGGCAGCGATGTCGTCCCCACCGACGGCAACAGTCTCGGCATGATCATGACCGAGCCTTACGGCGTCGTCGGCGCGATCACGCCCTGGAACTTCCCGTTGTCGATGGCCGCGTGGAAACTCGGTCCCGCGCTCGCTGCCGGCAATGCGGTCGTGCTGAAACCCTCCGAGATGACGCCTTTCTCGACGCTCTACCTAGCCGAGCTTGCGGTGCGCGCCGGCTTGCCGGGAGGCCTCATCAACATCGTTCTGGGCGACGGTGCGACCACAGGCAGCGCGATCACAGGTCATCCGGGCATTGCCAAGGTTAGCTTCACCGGCTCGACCGGCGCGGGCTCGGCCATCATGGCCAATATCGCTCGGAGTGGTGTCAAGCCGATGACGCTTGAGCTCGGCGGCAAGAGCCCACAACTCGTGTTTGCCGACGCCGACCTTGATCTGGCAGCCGGAGCTATCGCCACCAGCCTTCTTTCCAACGCTGGACAGGCCTGCGTGGCCGGATCGCGCCTCATCGTCGAGGCGAGGGTGGCGGATGCCTTGGCGGAGGCCATCATTGTCAGACTGGCGACCGTCCGCCCCGGCCCCACCTGGGACGAAACCACTGATTATCCGCCAATCATTTCCGAGCGTCAGATCGGCCGCATAGACAGCATCGTGCGCGCCACCATCGAAGGCGGCGCCGAATGCCTGGCGGGTGGCAAGCGCCTCGACCGTGAAGGCTACTTCTACGCGCCGACGCTGATCTCCGGCGTGACGGCAACGTCGCCCGCCGTGCTTGAAGAAATCTTCGGCCCAGTGCTGACCATCCAGACGTTCGAGGATGAGGAAGAGGCGCTGACACTCGCCGACCACCCGACCTATGCGCTCGCTGCGGGCCTCTTCACCCGAGACCTTTCCCGCGCCATCCGCCTGACGCGCCGCCTGCAGGCCGGCACGGTTTGGGTCAACCGCTACGGCCGTTCGCGCGATCATATCTTGCCAACCGGCGGCTACAAACAATCCGGCATCGGCAAGGATCTCGGGCGCGATGCCTTTCTCGCCAACCGCAAGAGCAAGAGCGTGCTCATCAGCCTCTAAGGACTGACCATGAAGACCTACAAGATCGCCCTGCTGCCCGGAGACGGTATCGGCCGCGATGTCACCGATGCTGCCTGGGCGGTGCTGGGAAAAGCCTCCCGGACTGCCGATTTTGCCCTCGCAGGCACCAGCTATCCCTGGTCCTGCGATTACTACCTTCAACATGGCACGATGATGCCTGCCGATGGCATTGACACCCTGAAATCCTTTGATGCCGTCCTGCTCGGCGCGGTCGGCTGGCCGGCGAAAGTTCCGGACTCGGTCTCCCTGCACGGGCTTCTCCTGCCCATCCGCAAAGCCTTCGTGCAATATGCTAACATCCGCCCGCACAGGCTGCTGCCGGGCGTTCGGGGCCCGCTGAAGGCCAACGGTTTCGACATTCTCTGCATCCGCGAAAACACCGAGGGTGAGTATTCCGGCGCCGGCGGCCGCGTGCATCAGGGCACCGATAATGAAGTGGCGGTCGAGACCTCGATATTCACCCGCAAAGGGCGTGGAGCGTATCCTGCGCTTTGGTTTCGAACAGGCCCGCATCCGGCGCGGAAAGCTCGCTTCCGTCACCAAGTCCAACGCGCAGAGATATTCGATGGTGTTCTGGGACGAGATCACGCAGGCGCTTGCGCGTGAGTATCCAGATGTCGAGGTGACGAGCTATCATATCGACGCCATGGCCGCCCGCATGGTCATGGCGCCGGAAAGCCTCGACGTCGTGGTCGCCTCCAATCTGTTCGGCGACATACTCACCGACCTTGGCGCCGCCATTCAAGGCGGGCTTGGTTTCGCCGCCTCCGCCAATATCAATCCGGACCGCTCGGCGCCCTCCATGTTCGAGCCCGTCCATGGCTCGGCTCCAGACATCGCCCATCTCGGCATTGCCAATCCGATTGCCGCCATATGGTCGGGTGCGATGATGCTGGATCAGCTTGGCGAGAAAATCGCCGCTGACAACGTCATGGCCGCGATCGAGGCTACGACTGCGCGCGGCATCGGTGCCATCCCCAGCAAGGACAAAACAGACTCAATCACAACGGCAGTGCTTTCGGCGCTTGGCTGACAAAGGAGAGGACACAATGAACGAGTTGAAGGACACTAGCCTGTTTCGTGAACATGGGCTCATCGACGGCCAATGGTGCGGTGCTGCGGCAGGGCGCAAAATAGAGGTAATCAACCCTGCAACGCAGGAAGCGATCGGCGTGGTGCCTGACATGGACGGCGGTGATACCCGCGCGGCGATCGAGGCTGCGGAGAATGCCTTCGGATCATGGCGCAAGAAAACCCATGCCGAGCGCGCCGCCTTGCTGGAGTCCTGGCATGACCTGATGATCGAAAACATCGAGGATCTCGCGCTGATCCTGACGAAGGAACAGGGCAAGCCGCTGGCCGAGGCGCGCGGCGAGATTGGCTACGGGGCCTCGTTCGTCAAATGGTTTTCCGAGGAAGCCCGCCGAATCGGCGGCACAACCATTCCGTCACCGACAGCGGACCGGCGGATCGTCGTCCTGAAGGAACCGGTCGGTGTATCCGCGATCATCACGCCCTGGAATTTCCCCAACGCGATGATCACCCGCAAGGTCGGCCCGGCGCTTGCAGCCGGCTGCACCGTCGTCATCAAGCCATCGGACCTGACGCCTTATTCGGCACTTGCGCTCGGCGTTCTGGCGGAACGCGCCGGCATTCCGAAGGGCGTCATCAACATCGTCACCGGCATGCCGACCGAGATCGGAAACGAGCTGATGGCGAATGAAACTGTTCGCAAGATTTCCTTCACCGGCTCCACCCGGGTCGGTGCCCTTCTGATGCGCGGCGCATCCGACAGCATCAAGCGGCTCAGCCTGGAACTCGGCGGCAACGCGCCGTTCATCGTCTTCGACGACGCCGATCTCGACCTTGCCGTCGAGGGGGCGATCGCTTCGAAATTCCGCAATGGCGGCCAGACCTGCGTCTGTGCTAACCGCCTTCTCGTCCAATCCGGTGTGTATGACACCTTCGCCGAGAAACTGGCCGCCCGCGTCTCGGCCATGAAGGTCGGACCCGGCACGGAAGCCGGCGTCGATATCGGCCCGATGATCAACAGGGCCGCAATCGAAAAGATCAACCGCCATGTGAACGATGCTGTCGCCAAGGGGGCTCGAATCCTCACGACGCCTGCGGCCATGCCTGCGGGCGATCAGTACACGGCGCCGGTCGTGCTCAGCGGGGCAACGACCGACATGCAGCTCGCCAGCGAAGAGACCTTCGGGCCCGTTGCCCCCCTCTTCCGCTTCGAGAAGGAGGAGGAGGCAATCAGGATCGCCAATGCAACCCCCTTCGGTTTAGCGGCCTATTTCTATACCGAAAACTTGAAGCGTTCCTGGCGCGTTGCCGAGGCGCTGGAGTTCGGCATGGTTGGCCTTAATACCGGAGCAATTTCGACGGAAGTTGCCCCCTTCGGCGGCGTGAAACAGTCCGGCCTTGGCCGTGAAGGCGCCCAGTGCGGCATCGAGGAATATCTGGAAATGAAGAGCGTCCACATCGGCGGGCTCACGTGATCGGCCGAACGGGAACAACGAAAAAGGGCGCCGGGAAATCATCCCGGCGCCCTTTTTGTTTCTCGCTGATGCCTTTACTGAAACCGGTCGAGGGTCTTGTAGTACAGCCCGACAAGCGGCAGGAACCACGGCTTGCCGAAATGGCCGGGAACGGCCGGCCAGTCGAGCCCCTTTACTGGATTGCGATCCGTCTTGCCCAGAATGGCGTCGGCGATGATCATGCCAAGATGAGTGGACAATTGCGCGCCATGGCCGGAATAGCCCATGGCGTACCAGACGCCATCGACATAGCCGGCGCGCGGATAGCGGTCCTTGGTCATGTCGACCAGCCCACCCCAGCAATAATCGATCTCGACTTTCGCAAGTTGTGGAAAGATCTGGGCCAGACTTGCGCGAAGAATTTCGCCGCTCTTTGCATCTGAACGCTGATCGGACGTGGTGGAAAAGCGGGCGCGGCCGCCAAAGATCAGCCGGTTGTCGGGCGCCAGCCGGAAATAATTGCCGATATTCATCGAGGTGACGCAGGTCCGGTTACCGGGCATCGTCGCCGCGATTTCGGCTTCGGTCAGCGGTCGGGTCGCGATAATAAAACTGCCGACCGAAATGATGCGGCGACGGAAATAACCGAACACCGATGGCGTATAGGCGCCAGTCGCCACGAGCACGTGATCGGCGGTGACGGTCCCGCGCGCAGTAGCCAGGCTGTGCCGTCCATTCCCTTTGCGATGGGCCGTTACCGCCGCCTTTTCAAAAATAGTAGCGCCGTGGCGGGCGGCGGCGGTGGCGAGCCCTACGACGTAGCGCCCCATATGCATCATCGCGCTTTTTTTGGAGAGCATAGCCCCATGGAATGGCGAGCCGACCTCATCCTTCAGGTCGGTCGCCGTGAGAAGCGCAGTGTCCGGATCAACCTCGTTGTGAATTGCCTCGAAATTTCGGGCAATTGCATCGAAATGCTGCGGCTTGGAGGCGAGCTTGAGCTTTCCGGCCCGGCGGAAATTGCAGTCGATCCCCTCCTCGGCAATGATCGCCTCGATTGTGTCGATCGAGTCATCGAATGCGCGGTAAAGCGCGATGGCGCTCTCTTTGCCAAGTTCAGCCTTGGCGGCAATGAAGCTGTGGGCGAGGCCATTGTTGAGATGCCCGCCATTGCGGCCGGAAGCGCCCCATCCGATCCGCTCTGCCTCCAGCACGACGACGCGCGCACCCGCCTTCGCAAGGTGGCGTGCGGCAGCAAGGCCGGTGAAGCCGCCGCCGATGATGGCGACGTCGTAATGTCCCTCGACGGGGCCTTGCGCCGCGCCTACAAAGGCGGAGGCCGTGTCGTGCCAGTAGGATTTGAGCTTCATTGCCATGTCCCAATCAGAGCCCGACGACCCCCGCCAGGCCCGAGATATCCGCAATTTCGACATAACCGTAGTAGGGATTCGCCGGCTCGTGACCGCGATTGACCCAGACCTTGTTCTTGATGCCGAGGTCGTGCGCCGACATCAGGTCGTAGCGAAACGAAGACGAGCAGTGCAGGACGTCCTCAGGGCCGCAGCCCAGCATGTCGAACATGTATTCGAAGGCCTTGAAACGCGGCTTGTAGGCGTTGGCCTGTTGCGCAGTGTAGACGGAGTGGAAAGGTGCACCAAGCTTTTCGACATTGGACATGATCTGGGAGTTCATGGCATTGGAAAGCACGACGAGCGGGATTTCGTTGGCGACCTTGGCAAGGCCCGCGGGAACATCGGGATGCGGCTCCCAAGTCGGAACGCGCTCATAGATCGTCCTGGCATCTTCGTCGTGGAAGGTGACGCCGTTCCTCTTGCAGGTGCGTTCGACGGCATTGTGGACCACTTCGTTGTAGGGTTTCCAGTCACCCAGGATTTCGTCCAGGCGGTAGGCAGCGAAATTCTTTATGAATTCCACCATGCGCGCATCGTCAAGCCGGCTGCCATAGAGATCCCGGGCAGCCTCGGCCATCTGGAAGTTGGTCAGTGTTCCGTAGCAGTCGAAGGTGATAAATTTCGGGCGGAAGTGAGCCATTGCTGTAAATCCTTGAATAGCCGGAGCGATGTTGCCTGTCTCAATCATAGGCCGCGGGCCGCGGGCCGCTCGACTGAAATCAGCGGAGGCATAGTAGATTGTTCCGTATCACACGCACTCTTTGGCACAGTATTCCGCCTCAGCGACCATCGGCTCGGCTAGGCTTGCTCGACGCGGTCGCCACGCGCCCGCTGGTCAGCATAAGATGCGGTGAGCCATCAAAGCTACGGTGAAAGATACCGCCAGCACCCCGTCCTCGGGACGATATTCTGACGCCGCGGATCTAAGAATAAGAGAGCTTTCTAAGGATCCAACAGATGCACACAAGTCAAATCGATCTTGTGGCCTTCGGGCCCAAACATCTCGAAGGTGCTGTCGCACTCTCGCGTCAGGCCGGCTGGCCGCATCGCCCGGAAGACTGGCAAATGGCACTTGCCGTAAGCCGCGGGATCGCGGCTGTTGCAGACGATCACCATGTGGTCGGGACAGCACTGGTCACTCCCTATGGTGCAGACTGCGCAACGATCAACATGGTGATCGTCGATGAAGTTGCTCGCGGCCGCGGTCTCGGGCGCAGGCTGATGCAGGCCGCACTCGACATCGGCGGCGAGCGCCAGTTGCGTCTGGTTGCAACCACCGACGGGCTTCCGCTCTACGAAAAACTTGGGTTCCAGCCGGTCGGCACCATCCTGCAATATCAGGGGAAGATCCCCGCTATAGCAGCACCCGATGGGATTGAGCACGCCTGCGAAGCCGATTTTGACGCTGTCATAGCGCTCGACCGCGCGGCCTTCGAGGCCGACCGGAGGTGCCTCTTGGAACACCTGGCAAAGGTCGGAGAATTTGTCGTGATACGGCGCGCAGGCCGGGTTCAGGGTTTTGCTGCTCTGCGTGCTTTCGGACGAGGCGACGTGATCGGTCCGGTCGTGGCCAAGAATTTACACGATGCCCGCACGCTCATTTCCTCGTTTATCGGGAGCCGACCGGGTGCATTTCTGCGCATCGATACCATGGCCGACACGGGACTTGCACCTTGGCTGGAGAGCTTGGGACTTACCCATGTCGGCGGCGGCATAGCCATGCGCACGGGTGGGACCGAAGCCCCGGCTCGCCCGCCCTACAAGACCTACGCTCTCGCCAACCAAGCCTTCGGCTGACCTGGAGACCCGCATGTTTAGCAATTCCCTCATCGAACTTGATCGTGCGCACTTGGTTCATCCGGTCGCTTCCTATCGAACGCACGAAACGCTCGGGGTGCGCGTGCTGGCATCCGCCTCCGGCGCTACGCTCACCGATGCCACTGGCAAGCAGCTTATCGACGGTTTTGCCGGTCTTTGGTGCGTCAATGCCGGTTATGGTCATGACAGCATTGTGGAGGCCGCTGCAAAGCAGATGCGTGAACTTCCTTATGCGACCGGCTATTTCGGCCTTGGTTCGGAGCCCGCCATCCGGCTCGCCGCAGAACTTGCCGACCGTGCACCGGGCGACCTCAACCACGTCTATTTCACGCTCGGTGGTTCCGATGCCGTCGACAGTACGGTTCGCTTCATCCGCTACTACTGGAATGCCCGCGGGAAACCGAACAAGGACCAGTTCATCTCCATCGAACAGGGCTATCATGGCTCGTCCACCGTGGGCGCCGGCCTGACTGCATTGCCGGCCTTTCATGCCGGTTTCGGCCTGCCCTTCGATTGGCAGCACAAAATTCCATCCCATTATGCCTATCGCAATCCCGCCGGAACGGATCCGCAAGCGATCATCGCCGCTTCGGTTGCCGCATTGAAGCAGAAGATCGAACAGCTGGGCGCTGAGCGGATCGCAGCATTCTATGCCGAACCGATCCAAGGGTCCGGCGGCGTATTGGTGCCACCCAAAGGCTGGATGAAGGCCATGCGGGAGGTCTGCCGCACGTTCGACATCCTTTTCGTTGCCGATGAGGTCATCACCGGTTTTGGCCGCACCGGCCCGCTGTTTGCATGCTCCGAGGAGGAAATCGTCCCCGACCTTCTAACGGTCGCCAAGGGCCTGACGTCCGGCTATGTACCGATGGGGGCGCTCTTCATGTCTGAACACGTCTACCAGACCATCGCCGAGGCAGCCGGCGCTTCCGCCGTCGGGCACGGCTATACCTACTCGGCTCATCCCGTCAGTGCAGCGGTCGGCTTGGAAGTTCTGCGCCTCTATGAAACCGGGCTTCTTGAAAATGGCCGCAGGGCCGGCGCGCGGCTGATGGCGGGCCTCGAAAGTCTGAGGGATCACCCGCTGGTCGGTGACGTCCGTGGCCGCGGAATGCTGGCTGCGGTCGAACTGGTGGTGGACAAAGAGCGGAAGACCCCTCTTCCGGCTGCGGCCGACCCGGCCCGCCGCATTTTCGACCGTGCCTGGCACAATGGTCTTATTATTCGCGCCTTTGCCAGCGGGGTTCTGGGTTACGCGCCGCCGCTCTGCTGTACCGACAGCGATATCGACGCAATCATCGAGCGTACACGACAGACGCTGGACGAGACGCTTGCTGATCCCACAGTGCGCGCCGCCATGGTCTGACGGTAGCGCGCCGCCGGCGTGTTCCGGGAAATATCGTAGAATGCGCATATTCGCAATTTTGTGCCGTCGGGCAGGTTTATAACGGAGAATCCCGCAGGCCTTTGCTGCGAAACTGGAGACAGGAAAAAGGAAAGAATTCGAACGAAATCTGCATAGATCCGTCGAAAAGGCGGGCAAGCAGAAATTCAACAAAAAGGGGAATAACATGAGCGACAAGATCACGAACTGGACAAAAGCCGACGACGCAATGGTTGAAACTGCCATCCGGCGTGGAGCAACCCGTCGCGAACTTCTTCAGTTGATGCTGGCCGGTGGCGTCGCCACGGCGGCGGGCGGATTCATGCTCGGCAATGCCACGCGCGCCCTTGCTGCCACGCCGATCGCCGGCGGCGCGCTGAAAGCGGCCGGCTGGTCATCTTCCACCGCAGATACGCTCGATCCGGCCAAGGCCTCGCTCTCCACCGATTATGTGCGTTGCTGCGCCTTCTATAACCGCCTTACCTACATCGACCAGAGCGGCGCGACACAGATGGAACTGGCCGAATCTGTCGAGAGCAAGGATGCCAAGGTCTGGACTGTCAAGCTGCGTAGCGGCGTGACGTTCCACGATGGCAAGCCGCTGACGGCAGACGACGTCGTCTTTTCGCTGAAGCGTCACCTGGACCCGGGCGTCGGATCGAAAGTCGCCAAGATCGCAGCGCAGATGACCGGGTTCAAGGCAATTGACAAGCAGACCGTGGAAATTACACTGGCCAACGCGAATGGCGACCTTCCCACGATCCTCGGCATGCATCATTTCATGATCGTGGCCGATGGCACCACGGACTTCTCCAAGGGTAACGGCACGGGCGCCTTCGTGCGCGAGGTCTTCGAACCCGGCGTCCGCTCGGTCGGCCTCAAGAACAAGAATTACTGGAAATCCAGCGGCCCGAATGTCGATTCTTTCGAATACTTCGCCATCAGCGACGACAATGCCCGCGTCAACGCCCTTCTGTCCGGGGACATCCATCTTGCCGCATCGATCAACCCGCGCTCGATGCGGCTGGTCGAAAGCCAGGACGGCTTCGCACTCTCGAAGACCACCTCCGGAAACTATACCAACCTCAACATTCGGATGGACATGGCACCGGGGGACAAGATGGACTTCATCCAAGGCATGAAGTACCTGATTAACCGCGAGCAGATCCAGAAATCAGCCTTGCGGGGTCTTGCGGAAATCGGCAACGATCAGCCGATTTCGCCCGCCAGCCTGTACTACAACGCCGATCTCAAGGCGAAGGCCTTCGATCCGGAGAAGGCGAAGTTCCACTTCGAAAAGGCGGGCGTGCTCGGTCAATCAATCCCGATGGTCGCGTCTGAAGCAGCAAACGCCTCGATCGATATGGCGATGATCGTTCAGGCCGCCGGCGCGGAGATCGGAATGAAATTCGACGTGCAGCGCGTGCCTTCGGATGGCTACTGGGACAATTACTGGCTGAAGGCACCAGTCCATTTCGGCAACATCAATCCGAGGCCGACACCCGACATTCTGTTCTCGTTGCTCTATGCATCGGACGCACCGTGGAACGAGAGCCAGTACAAGTCCGCGACGTTTGACAAGATGCTCATCGAGGCGCGCGGCTCGCTCGACCAGGCAAAGCGCAAGGAAATCTACAACGCGATGCAGGTCATGGTCGCGGAGGAAGCGGGCACCATTATCCCGGCCTACCTTTCTAACGTCGATGCCACCACAGCTAAACTGAAGGGGCTGGCTCCGAGCCCGCTCGGCGGCCAAATGGGCTACGCCTTTGCGGAGTATGTCTGGCTCGAAGCCTGACGAGGCGAGTGGCCGAGGGCAGAATTGCCCTCGGTTCGCGTTCCGATCGCGTATAGTCGGTCGGCCGAACGTCAAAGGAAGCGCGTCTATGAACCATCGGATCTTCTCTCTTGTGATGAGCAGGCTGCTCATCGCCGTAATTACGCTGGTAATCGTATCCTTCGCGGTGTTCTTCGCCACGATGATGCTCCCCGGCGACACGGCAACTATCCTGCTTGGCCAGGCCGCAACGCCCGAGGCCGTCGCGGGCCTTCGCACGGCCATGCATCTGGATGAGCCGGCGATTATCCGATTCATCCGGTGGTTCGGAGGGCTCGTCACAGGCGATCTCGGAACGTCCTACGCCAACGACATGCCGATCGCCGATCTTATCGCCGGACGCTTCATCAACACGTTGAAGCTCGCTGGTGTGACCGCCCTGTTCTCGGTTCCGATCGCTCTTACGCTCGGGATTACCGCTGCCATGATGCGCGGCTCGCTTTACGACCGGGTTGTCACCATACTGACGATCGGTGTTATATCGGTTCCGGAATTCATGGTAGCGACTTCGGCCGTCCTCGTCTTCGCCGTCTATCTCAAATGGCTGCCGGCCTTGTCCTTTGCCAACGAGGTTCACTCGATCACCGATCTGTTGCGCGTCTATGCGATGCCGGTCATCACGCTCACTTTTGTCGTTTCCGCTCAGATGATCCGCATGACCCGTGCTGCGGTAGTCGAAACGCTGAACACGCCCTATGTCGAGATGGCCCTGCTCAAGGGCGCATCGCGCCAGCGGATCGTACTGAAGCATGCCCTTCCCAACGCACTTGGCCCGATCGTCAACGCCGTGGCCCTGTCGCTGTCTTACCTTTTGGGCGGTGTGATCATTGTCGAGACGATCTTCAACTATCCCGGCATAGCAAAACTGATGGTCGATGCCGTCGCCACCCGCGACCTGCCTCTGATCCAGAGTTGCGCGATGATCTTTTGTCTTGGTTATCTGATCCTGATCACGCTTGCCGACATTCTTGCCATCCTTTCAAATCCGAGGCTGCGATGACAATAGATACCGCAAAAATGCCGGCGGCAGGCCGCATGGGCTACCGCTTCAATCTTGTCGGGATGCTGGCCCTTGCCGTCATTCTCCTCTGGGGGTTTGTCGCCGTCTTCGCCCATCTCCTCATCCCCTATCCGGTCGGAGAGATCGTCGACGTCGACTACTTCGGCCCGATGTCGACACAGTTCTGGCTGGGATCGGACTATCTTGGCCGTGACATGTTCTCACGCATTGTGATGGGCGCGCGCTACACCGTCGGAATCTCGGTGGCCGCCGTGGCGATCGCCTGTACGACGGGCGTCGTACTCGGCATGATCGCAGCCGTCAGCGGTGGCTGGACCGACACTTTGCTCAGCCGGTTTCTCGACGCCATGAGCTCAATCCCAAGCAAGCTGTTCGGCCTGGTTGTCGTCGCTGCGGTCGGATCGTCGATCCCGGTTCTGATCTTCACGCTGTCCGTCATCTACATCCCGGGCGCCTATCGCTTCGCCCGCGCTCTGGCCGTGAACATCAATGCCATGGATTTCATCACGGTTGCTCGTACGCGGGGCGAGAACGTTTTTTACATCATTCGTTCCGAAATCCTGCCGAACATCCTCGGTCCAGTGCTGGCTGATCTCGGCCTTCGTTTCGTCTTTATCGTGCTGCTGCTTTCCGGGCTCTCCTTCCTCGGTCTCGGCGTCCAGCCGCCCTATGCCGATTGGGGCGCGCTCGTGCGCGAGAATATCGGCGGCCTGCCTTTTGGCGCCCCGGCGGTCATGTTCCCGTCGATCGCGATCGCCAGTCTTACCATCAGCGTCAACCTGCTGATCGACAACCTGCCTTACAAGATCCGCGACCGGAGTGTACAATGACCAATCTCGTTGAAATCCGCGATCTGAAGGTTGAGGCCAAGACAGACTCCGGCCGCATTGTCGAGATCATCAAAGGGGTGAGCTTCGATGTGGCGGAAGGCGAAATCGTTGCGCTCATCGGCGAAAGCGGATCGGGAAAGACCACGGTCGCTTTGACCTTGATGGGACATGCCCGCCCAGGCTGCCGCATTTCCGGCGGTAGCGTTAAGCTTGCCGGCAAGGATATGGCCCGGCTTTCCGAAAAGGCGCGGGCCCGTGTCCGCGGCACCGAAGTCTCCTATGTTCCACAAAGTGCGGCAGCAGCTTTCAATCCTGCCGCAACGATCATGGAGCAAGTTATCGAGATTACCCGCATTCATGACCTCATGCCCGCCGCCAAGGCAAAGGCCCGCGCGATCGAACTCTTCCGGGCGCTGTCCCTGCCGGAGCCCGACACGATCGGCGAGCGTTATCCGCATCAGGTCTCGGGTGGCCAATTGCAGCGCCTTTCCGCGGCAATGGCGCTAATCGGCGATCCGAAGATCGTGATCTTCGACGAGCCGACGACAGCGCTCGACGTTACGACCCAGATCGAGGTCCTACGTGCCTTCAAGGCCGTAATGCGTAGGGGTGGTATCGCGGGGGTTTACGTCTCCCATGATCTTGCGGTCGTGGCCCAAATCGCAGACCGGATCGTCGTGCTGAAAGGCGGCGAGGTGCAGGAGGCAGGCAGCACTGAGCAAATCCTGTCGGATGCGAAGCACCCCTATACGCGCGAACTGCTCGCTGCTTTCGAACCTAAGGCACGAGGCGCAGCCCCGGTCGTTTCGGAAGCACGTCCCATTCTTGAGATTGAGAACATCGTCGCCGGCTACGGTACCATCCAGAGCAACGGGCTGCCGCTCATCTGTGCTGTGCGTTCAGTGAGTCTGACGGTGGAAAAAGGCCGCAATCTTGGCATTATCGGTGAATCCGGCTGCGGAAAATCGACTCTTGCCCGGACAATTGCCGGCATTCTACCTAGCTCCGGCGGCAGGGTCATTTTTGATGGCCAGGAGCTTGCACCAAGTGCTTCCAAGCGTACACACGAGCAATTGCGCGAGATGCAGATCGTCTTCCAGTATGCCGATACAGCGCTCAACCCCGCCAAATCGATCGAGGACATAATTGCACGTCCCCTCACCTTCTATCACGGCATGGATGGCGCGACGCGCAACAAGCGGATTACTGCGCTTTTGGACATGGTTCAGTTGCCCAGTTCGGTCCGCAATCGGCGGCCCGCGGAACTGTCCGGCGGGCAGAAGCAGCGAGTGAATTTCGCCCGTGCCCTTGCCGCCGATCCGAAGCTGATCCTGTGCGACGAGATTACCTCGGCACTTGACACCGTCGTGGCCGCCGCCGTCATCGAACTATTGAAAGAACTGCAGAGGGAACTGGGTCTCTCCTACATTTTCATCAGCCATGACATTTCGGTGGTGGAAGCGATCTGTGACGAAATCGTCGTCATGTATGCGGGGGAAAAGGTGGAGCAACTGATGCCGTCGGCCACAGCCAAGAGCCCCCAACACCCCTATTCGCAACTGCTGTTTTCTTCGGTTCCCAAACTCGATCCGCATTGGCTCGATTGCCTGGAACGGGATCCGGAACTGGTTCGCGCCTATTGCCAGCGCTGACGGTGCGGTGATCAGTGCCGAAACAAACTTGTCAGTGGCATATGCGCCTTGACGATCGGTGACTTCAGCACGACGAAGCTGAAATATTTGTCGATGCCGATATCCAAGTCGGTCAGCCGTTCCATTATGGTCTGGTACTCGCCGATCCCGGCGGTGACGAACTTCACAAGATAATCGTAACCGCCGGAAACCAGATGGCACTCGATGACCTGTTCAACTTTCTCGACTGCGGCGAGAAAGCGGGAGAAATCGATCTGCCGGTGGTTTTTCAACGTGATCTCGGTAAATACCGTCAGGGTCTGGCCGAGCTTGGCGACGTTCACCTGCGCCGAATAGCCGACGATATAGCCTTCTGCCTCCAGCTTCTTCACCCGTATCAGGCAGGGACTCGGCGACAGATTGACGAGTTCGGCCAGCTCGACATTGGTGATGCGGCCGTTCTTTTGCAACTCGTAGAGAATCTTGATGTCGATCCGGTCCAGCTTCATGCAACGCGCCCCTTGGCATTCACTTCCATATGCATAGTAGAAAATGCTGGATGTCCTCTCGTGAATATAAACACATATGCGGTGCCTGTCATTGTCCATGCGGTCTCCGCGGCCGGCATAAACTATGGCCCGCTTACGATTGAACGACATAAAATGCTATCCATCGCCAAACTCCAGCTACGTCTTCTCGGGCCGAAGAGTAAATTGATGACGAGAACTGGAGATCTTTCATGCCCGCCCCGCTTCAGAAGATAGAAACAAACCAGGCTCTGCCTGACAGCGCCGACGCGGTCGTGATTGGAGGCGGTATCGTCGGCGCCTTTGCCGCGTACTACCTTGCGCGCCGGGGCCTCAAAGTCGCACTGCTTGAGAAAGGCCGGGTTGGCGCCGAGCAGTCGAGCCGAAATTGGGGCTGGTGCCGGCAACAGAACCGGGACGCGCGAGAACTTCCGATCGCCACGAAAAGTCTCGATCTGTGGGAGAAGTTTGCGGCAGACACTGGCGAAGACACTGGTTTCCGGCGCTGTGGTCTGCTTTATCTCAGCAATGATGACGCGGAACTTGAAGGCTGGGCCCGTTGGGGAACCTTTGCGCGATCAGCAGGCGTGACAACGCATACGCTCGATAGCGCTCAGGCGAGCGAGCGCGGCAGCGCCAGCGGTCGCATCTGGAAAGGCGGCGTCTTCTCGCCCTCCGACGGCACCGCTGACCCATCGCGCGCCGCTCCCGCCGTCGCCCGTGCGATCATGGCCCTCGGCGGAAGCGTCCATCAGCACTGCGCCGCGCGCGGCATAGAGACGACGGGTGGACGCTTGAGCGCCGTTGTAACCGAGAAAGAGACAATCCGAACGCCGGTAGCCGTCATGGCCGGCGGCGCCTGGGCTTCGTCTTTCTGCCGGCAGTTCCACGTCCGGTTCCCACAGGCTTCTATCCGGTCGTCGATTCTGTCTGTTTCGGGCGGAGCGGATCTCCCTGACGCCCTGCACACAGCTCATATTTCAATTACAAAACGTGGGGATGGTGGCTACACCCTCGCGATCAGCGGGCGTGGGCGGGTGGACCCGACCCCGCAGCAAATCCGCTTTACCCCGCAATTCCTGCCGATGTTCCTCCGGCGCTGGCGCAGCCTTGCGCCCGGAAGCGCCGAAGGTTGGCGTTCCGGCCACGAAACCCTGGCGCGCTGGCGGCTCGACGCGCCGACCCCGATGGAGAGAATGCGGATTCTCGATCCGGCGCCAGATCAGAGCACGATCGCATTGACCTATCGCCGCGCCTGTGAACTTCTACCATCGCTGGCCAAATCTCACGTTACCGCAGCCTGGGCGGGTTATATCGACAGCACCCCCGACGGCGTGCCCGGCATTGGTGAGATCGACTCCGTCCCGGGGTTCATACTCGCAGCTGGGTTCAGCGGCCATGGGTTTGGCATTGCCCCAGGTGCCGGCCATATGGTCGCCGATCTTGTCACCGGCGCGGATCATCTGGTCGACCCAAGTCCCTATCACCCGAAACGCTTCAAAACTGCGGCTTGGGGAAAGGTTTCGGATTTCTAAGCCATAGTCGACTCGTGACGGCTTGCTGCGCAGCCCCAGTGGCAAGGGCCATTTATTGCGACAGCGTCCGCCTGCCGATCGTCGGTCGTGTCTCCATATCACCGCCCAGCCGGAAGGCCGGCTGAGGCCCGGCAGCCTCATGGAAACCCTCGGCCCCCAACCAAACGCTCGAGGGCGTCGCCCGCGACGCAGGCACCATTTTCTACGAACCTGACCGTTCACGGCAATCGCTTATCACCGACGATACCGGTGACCTATCTTTCCCAGTGAGGGTATCATGAAAGTTATCGTTCTAGGCGCCGGCATCGTCGGCGTGACGTCGGCCTATCAGCTTGCCAAGTCCGGGCACGAGGTGATCGTTGTTGATCGCCAGCCGGGTCCGGCGCTGGAGACGAGCTTTGCCAATGCCGGCGAAGTGTCGTTCGGCTACTGCTCGCCCTGGGCCGCTCCCGGCATACCGACGAAGGCGATGAAGTGGCTCTTCATGCAGCACGCACCGTTGATCCTGCGGCCGAAGGTCGATACCGCGATGCTGTCGTGGCTGGCCAAGATGCTCTCCAACTGCACATCAAAACGCTACGCGATCAACAAAAGCCGAATGCTGCGGCTCGCCGACTACAGCCGCGTTTCGCTCGCGGCGTTGCGCGTCGAAACAAGCATCGCCTATGACGAACGAATGCAGGGCACGCTGCAACTGTTCCGCACACAGCAGCAACTCGACGCCTCGGGCAAGGACGTGAACGCGCTGGCCGCCGATGGCATTCCTTACGAAGTGCTCGACCGCGACGGCTGTATCCGCGTCGAGCCGGCGCTGAAGCATGTGTGCGAGAAGATCGTCGGCGGCCTTTTGACACCGAAGGATGAAACCGGCGATTGCTTCAAATTCGCCAATGGGCTGGCGAAGAAGGCAGAAGTGCTTGGCGTACGCTTCTCTTGGGGCACGGAAATCAAGGGGCTGGATATCGAAAACGGCCGGGTGCGCGGCGTCGTGACCAACCGCGAAAGGCTGTCTGCCGATGCCGTCGTGGTCGCGCTCGGTAGCTATTCGCCCCTGCTCCTGAAGCGTTACGGCCTCAAGCTGCCCGTCTATCCTGTCAAGGGCTATTCGCTGACGATTCCGATTACCGATGCCTCCCGTGCTCCGGAATCGACGGTGATGGACGAGACCTACAAGATCGCCATCACGCGGCTTGGGGACCGTATCCGCGTCGGCGGCATGGCGGAAATTTCCGGCTATAATAACGATCTCGGCCAGGCACGCCGCCGCACACTAGAACATTCGGTGATGGATCTCTTTCCCGGTGGTGACGCCAACAAGGCTACGTTCTGGTCGGGTCTGCGACCGATGACCCCGGATGGCACGCCGGTGATTGGCCCGACCAAGATCGCCGGCCTATTCCTCAACGCCGGCCACGGCACGCTCGGCTGGACGATGAGTTCCGGCTCGGCTCGAGTGATTGCCGATCTCGTCACCGGCCGCAAGCCGGATATCGACGTCACCGACCTGGCAATTGCGCGGTATGCCTGAACGGGTTTATTCAACCACTATGCGGAGAAACAAAACACGATCAGGAAATCATGCGAACGACGCGCCGGGCGCAGTCGGGCCCTTCTCGCAGACGATCAAGGTCGGAAACCGGTGATGTCAGGTTAACGTGTGATCAGCATCGGCCTGATATCCAGGAAGCATGACCCGATCACCCGTCAGCTATAAACGTCACCGCTTTCCACCGGCACTTATCGCCCATACGGTCTGGCTCTACTACAGGTTCCCATTAAGCTTGCGACTCGTCGAGGAAATGCTATTGGAGCGCGGGATCGTTGTTTCTTACGAGACCATCCGATGTTGGGCAAAGAAGTTCGGCCCGGACTATGCTCATCGTCTGCGCAGGAAGCAGCCAAGCTCAAGCGACATTTGGCGCTTGGATGAAGTCGTCATCACCATCGCCGGCAGGAAACACTGGCTCTGGCGTGCCGTCGATCAGGAGGGCTACGTGCTCGACGAAATCGTTCAGAACCGCCGCAATACCAAGGCTGCCAAACGCTTGCTTGTTCGTCTGCTGAAAAAGCAGGGCGTAGCGCCAAAGCGAATGATCACCGACAAGCTGCGATCTTACGCCGCCGCAAAACGCCAGATCATGCCAACCCTCGAGCATCGTTCCCACAAAGGATTAAACAATCGAGCGGAGAATTCGCATCTGCCGCTGCGAAAACGAGAACGGGTGATGCAAACATTTCGATCATCGGGAAGCCTTCAACGCTTCCTTTCAGCTTTCTCGGCGGTCCGCAATCTCTTCGTCCCGCCTCGGACAAAACGCACCGCCCTTGCACTCCACCTGCATCGCATGAGCGCGCTTGCACACTGGAAGTCCGTCACCGCTATTACCGCCTGAAGTCCGGGATCCATCAAGCGTAGTCCTCACAGACTTAACCTGACATCACCTACTGCGCCTATTGAGCCGCGCTATTCGGATCAAGGCGAAGCGCCGTGGCGTGAAATTTTCGTTCCTTTTCATGTGGGCGCAGGGTGATCAGCTGAGCAAAATCACGTCCCTCATAGAATCCGGATTGATCCGCCCGGTTGTCGATCGGGTCTTTCCATTTGAAGCGACCAATGAGGCTTTGGCTTATGTCGAAACAGGACGTGCCAAAGGCAAGGTCGTCATCAAGGTCAGATAGCAGTTCCTTGTTTTGTAGGAACGCAAGACGGGCCTCTCTCGATGTCCGCCCATGGCGCAAGATGCTCGTATCGCGCTGCAGTTAATAATGGAATGTCGACTCAAGGGAGCGTGCAGTTTTTTGAGAATTCTGCACCAAACGGCCGCTTCACACGTGAGATTCGAGTTCACTGGAGTCTCACCTTTTAATGCCAAACTCGACTGGAACCATCCATTCTTACATTTTAGTGCCGAACGACACGCTCTTGACAAGTGCACTCCTGCCGCAGGCGCCTAGCTTGCAGACACCTGGCTGATGCCGGTATCGATCCAGGAACGTGTCTGTTCCAACACCTCATCCGAAAGCGCGGGATCGTCGATCGCCCGTGCAAGGATCACTGCCCCCACCATCGCCGCAAAGCTTCCGATCGCCACCCGTCGTCTGTCGGCCGCATCCAACTCCGGGAGCGCCTTGCCGATACGGTCGATCTGCGATCGAAGGCCTTCGGTCATGGCCGAGCGTGCAGCGGGGTTCTGGTGGCGGATGGCCGCGGCCAAGCCCGCCGTCGGGCAACCACCGGCGGCGTTGTCACGATGGCGAGGCGAGAGATAGGAATCAACATACGCGCGCAAATCTCCCCCTCCGCCCTCGTCCGCAGCGAGGACGTGGGCAAGGGTGTGCGCGATCAAATCGTCCTTCGAACTGAAATGGCCATAGAAGCCGCCGTGGGTGAGCCCGGCGGCATTCATCAATTCCGCCACGCTGACCGCGTCGAACCCCTTGTCGCGAAACAGCCGACCGGCAACGTCCAGAATCCGGCGGCGGTTCTCCGCCATCTGCTCTCGACTGACCTTCATTTCAAAATTCTCCGCTGGTGCCATTGACATTTACATGATGGCAATCATATTTAGCTACAATCATGATATCCGTCATGAATATAGGTTCCATTAGAGAAAAGAGCAATCCCATGACCACCATTCCGTCAGTTCTCATCACCGGCGCCTCCACCGGCATCGGCGCCTCCTATGCCGAGCGCTTCGCGCGCCGCGGACACGACCTCGTGCTGGTTGCCCGTGACGTGGCACGAATGGAGGCTTTGGCCTCCCGTCTGCGTCAGGAAAATGGCGTGGCGATCGACATCATCCAGGCTGATCTTACGCAGCCTTCCGACCTTGCGGCGGTAGAGACGAGGCTGCACGATGACGCCCGCATCGGGATCCTCGTCAACAATGCCGGAACGGCCATTGGCGGAAGCTTCATCGAGCAGAGCACCGATGTCGTCGCGCGGCTCGTTGCGCTCAACACAACCGCACTTCTACGGCTTGCCAGTGCCATCGCCCCGCGACTTGCGAAGGCCGGCGAAGGAGCGATTGTCAACATCGGGTCCGTGGTCGGCCTGGCGCCGGAGTTCGGCATGACGGTCTATGGCGCGACCAAGGCCTTCGTGCTGTTTCTGTCGCAAGGGCTCAGCCTCGAGCTCGCGCCAAAGGGTGTCTACGTCCAGGCCGTGCTTCCCGCCACGACGCGAACCGAGATATGGGAGCACGTCGGCGCCGACGTCAACACGCTCTCCAACGTGATGGAGGTGGGCGATCTGGTTGATGCGGCTCTGGTTGGCTTCGACCGCCGCGAACCGGTAACCATCCCCCCGCTTCCCGATGCCGGGCAATGGGACGCGCTCGAGGCAGCGCGCCAGGCAATGCTTCCAAACTACGGGAACGAACATCCGGCCAAGCGGTATCGCACGGCCGCCTGAACATCAACGAAGCCATTTCGATAAACGACCCCGCCGCGGCGGGACAGACAAAGGTGACCTAGGATGACAAAAACTCTGTTTGAGCCCTATACTCTCGGCTCGCTGACCCTCTCCAATCGAATAATCATGGCGCCCTTGACGCGCAATCGCGCTGGCCCGGGCTTCGTTCCAGGCGATCTCACCGCAGAATATTACGGCCAGCGCGCGTCGGCCGGCCTGCTGATTTCGGAGGCCACGCAGATCTCGCAGCAGGGACAGGGATACCAGGACACGCCCGGCATCTATTCCCAGGCCCAGATCGAGGGCTGGCGCAAGGTCACGTCCGCTGTGCACGCCAAGGGCGGGCGGATTTTCGTGCAGCTCTGGCATGTCGGCCGTGTCAGCCACATCGACCTTCAGGAAAACGGCGCAGCACCGGTTGCGCCGTCTGCAATCCGGGCCAAAACCAAGACGTTTGTCAACGATGGCTTCATCGACGTCTCGGAGCCGCGTGCACTCAAACTGCATGAACTGCCGGGCATCGTGGACGACTTCCGCAAAGCAGCTGCAAACGCCGTTGCGGCGGGATTCGATGGCGTGGAAGTCCATGGCGCCAACGGCTACCTGCTCGACCAGTTTGCCAAGGACGGCGCCAACGTCCGGACGGACGCGTATGGCGGATCGATCGAGAACCGGGCCCGGCTGATGCTGGAGATTACGGCTGCAGTGGTCGAGGAGATCGGCGCCGAGCGCACCGGAATCCGGATTTCGCCCGTCTCGCCCGCCAATGGCGTTTCGAGCAGTGACGCTCAAGCGCAGTTTGACTACATCGTCGATCAACTCGACGCCTTGGGCATCGTCTACATTCATGTCGTCGAGGGCGCCACGGGCGGACCGCGCGATGCCACGCCGTTCGACTTCGGATCGCTCCGCCGCCGCTTCGGCAACACCTATATTGCCAACAACGGCTACGATCTCGAGCTTGCGACGTCGCACCTCACCGAGGATAAGGCGGATCTTTTCGCCTTCGGTCGGCCGTTTATCGGCAATCCCGACCTGGTGGAGCGACTGCAAACCGGCGCGCCGCTGGCGCAGATCAATCCTGCCACGATCTATGGCGGGGGCGCCGCGGGCTATACGGATTATCCCGCCATCGCAGCCGCAAGCCGCCGCTGATCCCTTCGGGGGCCGCGCTTAGGCGCGGCCCGACCAGCGTTTGCCGCTCTCAGTGTGAGTGATGCGAAAAAAGGGCCAGACAGCGACTCCAGCCCCCTTGCTATACCAGGCCAGCATTCGCCGCCGGGCGCGAACGAGTCACATCGTTAATCGGTGCTCAACTGATCGGCCGACATTTTGCCCGATTTCTTGTCCCGCACCATTTCGTAGTTGATTTTCTGACCGTCATTGAGCCCGCGTAGTCCGGCCCGCTCTACGGCAGAGATATGGACGAAAACATCCGTACCGCCATCATCCGGCTGAATGAAGCCAAAACCTTTGGTCGAATTGAACCATTTAACAGTGCCAGTAGCCATTTCAAACCTTCTTGGTGCGTATGGGAGCGCGCGAGATTGGCAACAACCCGGTTATAGTGCGGCTAGAGATTCATAGCCGCGACCGTAAATGTCAATCAGGAGAATTGCTTAGCGAAATGGGACAGCCACGGCAGACCCAGCGCTGTACAATACGGGCAAGCCGATAAGAGCTGTTTTTTGTTGAATCCGATTGGTGCCAAAAATTCTACAATCGCTGATCAGCAGAAAGAACGTCTGGCTTATTATGTTTGAAAGTTCGCTTGGCGCCAAAGGCGGTCATTGCATCCCTCCATGCGAGCCTGTGTAAACGCTGGACAAAAATGCAGTTCAAGCGCCTAATCTGTTGCCAAACAGGGGAATTTACAAGGCATCAGGAGCAGATATTGGGAGGAGAAAATGGCTGATATCAAATGGACGCTCGTGGGACGCGAATTCGTTCATTGCAACTGCGCCTATGGTTGCCCATGCCAGTTCAACGCTTTGCCCACGCATGGAAACTGCTGTGCTGTGGTGGGTATAGAAATTGACGAAGGCCATCACGGAAACACAAAGCTCGACGGGCTTAGATGCAGTATGATCGTGGCCTGGCCAGGAGCCATCCACCAGGGCAAAGGCGAATTTGTTCCCATCGTGGATGAGCGCGCTTCTCCGGAGCAGCGCGAGGCGCTACTCCGCATCATGAGCGGACTGGATACCGAACCCGGTGCAACGTTCTTTCAGGTTTTCTCGACGACCTACGAGAAATTCCACGATCCCGTCTTTGCAAGGATAGATTTCGAAGTCGACGTAAATGATCGCACCGCCCGTTTGGTTGTCCCGGGGTGGATCGATGCGCACGGAGAACCGATCCTTAATCCAGTCACCGGAAAACAGCACCGCGCACGCATTAACCTGCCGCACGGTTTCGAATATGTGACCAGCGAAATCGGGCGGGGATGGGCAGAGACGCAAGGTGGGTTGAAGCTATCCATTCCAGATTCGCACGCCCATTTTGCCCAATTGCACATCACCGAGACTGGCGTCGTCCACTAACCGTCATGACCGCGCTCGAAGCCATCTTGCGGCGGGATCGCGCCGTCGTTGCCCTGTCCATTGCCGTACTGACGGTGATCGCGTGGATCCATATTGTTTGGTTCGCGCACACCATGAGCATCGGCGATGCTGTAGTAACTGGCATGGACATGGATAACATGGCAGGCATGGAAATGGGAGGGAATGCGTCCGATTTGACGATGACATCCGGCTGGCATTTATGGACGCCGATCGAGTTTCTCGTCATGTTCGCCATGTGGGTGGTGATGATGGCGGGTATGATGACGCCATCCGCCGCTCCTATGATACTGCTCTACGCAAGGGTTGGACGGCAAAGTGAATTGCAAGGTAAACCACTGGCCGCCACGGGATATTTCTTTGCGGGCTATGTGTTCGCATGGATCGGGTTCGCGCTACTGGCGACGCTCGCTCAATGGGCCCTCGAAAATACCTTGCTACTCACGCCCATGATGGCAAGCGCGAGCAGGTTTTTCAGCGGAATTCTGCTCATTGTCATCGGGCTCTTTCAATGGACGCCGCTGAAAGATGTATGCCTCCGGCAATGCCAGGCACCGCTCATGTTCATTCAACAGCATGGCGGGTTCCGGCGCGATCCGTTCGGCTCCCTGTCCATAGGTTTTCGCCATGGCGCTTATTGCGTTGGCTGCTGCTGGGCGCTCATGGGCCTGCTGTTCATCGGCGGGGTGATGAATGTGCTGTGGATCGCCGCCATTGCAATCTATGTCCTCGCCGAAAAGATTGTTCCGAGCGGCCGCTGGCTCTCCCGCCTGGCTGGCATAGGGCTGGGTCTGACCGGACTATGGGTGTTGGGAACGGCCATCCTTTCATAGCTTCGCCACGATTGGCCAATCCGGTTGGATGTGGCGAACTAAACTACTTTCCAATGGAACGCTCCTGAGATTCTTCGCCGACAAGGCAATTGTAAGGTTGCGTGTATTGCACGGATGCGCGTGCGAATGGGTGCTTCTGAATTTCGCTTAACTTGAACCCCGCGATCTCAACAACGAGCTTGTTGCGAATTGCCTCAGCAAACTGGCTAATGTATGCCACTTTCAATAAGAATGCCCCATTTCCACCGATGACACATGCCTCGTAGTAGGCATCCAGGTCTGGATCGATGCCGAATCCGGCGCGGTCTTCAACATGATCGGCAGTCCATCGACGGTGACTCCATCCGCGATAGCCGCATTGCGCGCGATCAGCACCGGAGCCCCGGCATTGTTGGGCCCATCGCCGGAAACATCGATTACGCGCCGGCTCGCTCGAAATCTATTGGTTCGAATAAGCTCGCGCGCGAACGCCAGCGCGTTTGAGATCGACGTGAAGGATATCCGTCTTATTGGTTGCCGGCGCAGCTCTTCGGCAAATCGAGCGGCAGACTCCGAACTGTCAAGCACGGTCCACGGAACAACCTGAACAGCTGAACCACCCCACTCAACGAAGGTCACCGCAGTCTTCCCCAGCTGTCCGCCGAGTACGGCCCTGACGACCTCAGGGCTACGGAAGGCATGCACATAACCTTCCCGTTGAACTCGCTGCTCATCGAGATCCATCGAATAGGAGACGTCAACGGCAACAACCAGTTCGACATCCACGTCCATCGGATACTGATCGGCAGAAAGACTCCCACCTAGAACACAAAAGGAGGCAATAACCGCCCATTGCAGTCTCATCTCTGCTCCCCCCGCAGCTTGACGCATAAGGTCCTCAAAGATGATGACCCATCAACTGTCCCAAACCCAGTCCGTCGGCAGCCAGCGAAAACCCATACCTTCCTTCACCACATGACCGACCCCAGGAAACGGGTAGTGATAGCCAGCGACCAACAGCCTGTCGTTTGCAGCGCGGTCCAACAACGCCCTGCGGGTCTTCGCACCCTTATCCGGGTCATGATCCCACATGATCTGCCATTCCGGATGGTCGAAGGCAAAGTGGATGTTCGTGACGGCGTCTCCCGTGATCAGCAATTGCTCGCTTCCGGAACCGACCAGCAGAGAAATATGGCCTTGGGTATGTCCGGCGGTGTCGAGAGCCGCAATGCCCGTCTCAACGTCAGCGCCTCCCTTGATCGGGTGCACACGATCGCCAAGCGCCGCGAATACCTTTTGCACCGCGGGCGCGCTCTCGGCCGCCCATTTTGGCAGCTTGGACGCCGCATCTGGTGAATTCCAGAGGTCCAGTTCGGTTTCCGAAAGGACTAGGTCCGCATTCGGAAACTGCTTGGCCGGATCGGCAACAAGCCCGCCTATATGATCGGGGTGGCAGTGGGTGAGTACGACCATACTGATAGAGTCCGCTGCGATGCCCGCTGCTGCAAGAGTTTTGTTCAATCGCCCGGCATGGGCGGCCCAATCCGTGCCCGAAGTAAGGCCGGTGTCGACCAGTATCCGCTTCTGTCCGGTGTCAATCAGGAGCGGACTGGCCTGAAGCCGAACCATCTCAGGCGCGAGGTAATGCGCGTCGAAATACGGTTTCTTTTCTTCCGGTTTGACGTTTGTCGCCAAGCTGTTTGTTGGCAAGAAGCACACGCCGTCGCAGAGCATTGTAATTTGGAACTCACCAAGGACGAACGAATAGTACCCTGGTGAAGCTTTGGTCGGTCCGGGATCTGCTGCCGACGCGACTTTTGGGATTTCCAATGCCGAAACAACAGTCCCAGCAACCGCGGCTTTCAAGAAAGCGCGCCTGTCTGTCGCAAACATGGTGACCGCTCTTTCGAAAAGTCCGCCCAATCCCCGCTTGTTTCGTTAATGGCCAAGTTTACCACGAACCCGATTGTTGGGCGATCTAATTCACGCAACTGACGCACTGTCCGCTCAGTGCCAATGTGTAATCGGGCGGTCCCACCAAGGGCGAGGGTTCCGTTGCAAATTTCCTTAGGGGCAGAGGATGAGCAGTGTTCCTTGTTTGTTCATATGGCAGCGGCGAGGATGGCAAACTGTTCTGCCAGGCTTGGGTTCGGATTGTAAACATATCTGGCCTGTCTCTTGCGCATCATGTGGATCATCTCGATACCGCTCAGCGTAGCTCTGGCGCTGGCATATGTCTGAAATCCAAGCATGAGTTGCACTCGCCGCTTGATGCGTCGATGGTCCTGTTCGATACGATTGTTCCGATATTTGCTCTGGCGTATCCTGATCGGCGTCAGATTTCGCCGTGAGCGAGCTTGCAGACGGCTTGCCATATCACACGAAACGATCGCTTCCCTGTTGGTCTGGCTGCCGTCGATGACAATACGATCAGGACGGCCATGACGGGCCAGCGCCTTGTTCAGGAAGCGCTTGGCTGCCGCTAGGTCACGCTGCTCGCTGAACCAGAACTCGACAGTGTCCCCGACACTGTCGATAGCACGATACAGGTACATCCATCGACCACGCACCTTGATATAGGATTCATCCATATGCCATTTGGCACTGACGGAACGCTTGCGCCGATTGAATCGCTTCAGCAATATCGGCGAGAAATGCACGGCCCAGCGATGAATGGTCGAATGGTCGATGCAGATGCCGCGCTCTGCCATCATCTCTTTCAGATCACGAAGGCTCAAACTATAAGCAAGATACCAGCGCACACACAGCAGGATCACAGACTGGTCGAAATGCCGGCCCTTGAACATTTGAACTCCGCAAAAGAGAAAAATGCCGGATAGCACAACAACCGTGAACGAAAGTTTGCAACGGAACCATGCAACATCGGGCGAAATCACTCACATCCTGTCCGAACTAAGAACCCGACGCACTCGTCGCTGTGTTCCCGGATGCGTAGATGCTCAGGATTCTCGCGACCGCCCGGTTCATGGGTGTCGGTACGCCCAGTTTCTCTCCCAAGGCGGCGACTCCGCCACTCAGCCACGGCAACTCCATTCGCTTGCCGCGAACAAGGTCATGGTACATCGATGATGTCATCGAAACCGGGAGTGTATCGCAAAAGGCGAGCCGGTCCTCGGCAAAGTCTGGAGCGAGGGGCACGCCCTTTGCCCGCCCGACGGCAACCGTTTCGTTCATGAGGTCGAGCAGAAAGGCGCGGGCAGCGGGATTTTCCCGGATTGGTCCAACGGTTTGACGGATAACCGTCGTCGTTGCCGACAGTCCGACGAGAAAGACGTATTTCTCCCAGATCAGCCGTTCAATCTCGTTGCTGACGTCGGCGTCGATGCCGCCGGCGATACAAGCGTGATAAAAGGCTTCGACCCGGACCGAGCAGGTTCCGTCGTATTCGCCGAAAACGATGCGTTGCATTGTTCCGTCGTGCCGGATGGTTCCCGGCTCGCCGATCACGGCTGCGATATAGCAGAGTCCGCCGATGACCGCCCCGGGTGGCACGTGCTTGCGCAGCACCTCATCTTTGTGAACACCGTTCTGCAAGGAGAGGATGGCCGCGCCGTGTTCGGCCAATGGCTTGAGGGCGGCGGCCGCCTGTTCCGTGTCCCATAGCTTCACGGCGACGATGACAAGGTCGACCTCACCGACTTTGCTGATATCGTCTACCGCCTTGACATAGCGCAGATGGACGTCACCACGCCGGCTGGTTACACGTAGCCCGTCCCTTTCAATGGCCGCAAGATGAGCGCCGCGCGCAACGAAGGTTACATCCGCACCGCCGGCCGCGAGCCGTGCCCCAAAATAGCCGCCGACGGCCCCTGCTCCGAGAACCGCAATACGCATGATCGTGCCTCCAAGAAAATGAGAACAGGGTCAAATATCGAGAATGCTACGCCCGCTCACTGCTTAGCCATGCAAACGAGTTTATACGGTTTGAACGAATATTTCCGAGGAATTCGTTTCAATGATGTGGCTTGTGCTCGACCTCCCGCCACCGTTCACTGACCGTCTCCTAATTCGGCGTTGTGCAATGTTGCCATATAGCGGCAACTGTTCCTTTGAAAATGCCGATAACGGGCGTGCTGGCTCGATTCTTAATTGTACCCAAAAGGTCACAATCACGAACTGCCGCGATGGGCTCAAACTCCTCGCTCATTTCCACCAAAAGGCACTGTCAGTATTCGGCCGGAACGCTCTTGACCTTCTCATCAGCTGAATTCGCTCATTCGCTGGCTGATCATGTGTCGTGACGTCGCCCGTGGAAGCAAGCCGATGGGACGTCAGCCTCAGCTGGGAAGCCTTGATGCTCGTTCACACTCAGAAGCTGTTGCGCTCGTGATAGGTACGCAGGAACGACTGAATACGCGCGTCCTCGGGACGATGCAGGATGCGATCGGGGCTGTCCACGCCGACCAGTTCGCCTTTTTCCATGAAGCCCACCTGATCGGCAACATGGGCAGCGAAACCCATTTCATGCGTCACAACCACCATCGTCATCCCCTCGCCGGCCAACGTCCTCATGACGCTCAGCACCTCGCCCACAAGCTCCGGGTCAAGCGCGGATGTCGGCTCATCGAAAAGCATCAGCTTGGGTTCCATGGCGATTGCGCGGGCAATTGCAACGCGCTGTTGCTGACCGCCGGAAAGCCGCGATGGATGGCTTGCGATCTTGTCTGCCAGCCCAACCTTGGCCAGCGCCTCGCTGGCACGCCGATCCGCATCGGCTTTCGACATTCGGCGCACGCGGATCAACCCCTCAGCCACATTCTCTTTAGCGGTCATGTGCGGCCAGAGGTTGAACTGCTGGAACACCATGCCGATCGATCGGCGCATCTCGCGGAGCCTGCGGCCCGACATCTTCTTGTTAGGCGCATCATAGCCGATAAGCTGACCGTCAATGCGGACTTCACCGGAATCATACTCCTCAAGGAAATTTATGCAGCGAAGGAGGGTCGACTTTCCCGAACCCGAAGGGCCAATGAGACAGGTGACCTTGCCCGGCAGTATCGATAGATCGATGTCTTTCAACGCCTGAAACTTGCCGTAGTACTTGTTGACCTTGCGCATTTCGACTGATGACGCAGCAAGCATCTTACGTCCTTTCGATCAGATGTTTCGTGATGCGCGCTTCCAATCTGAGTCCGACGCGCGAGATCGTCTCGACCAGGCCCCAGAAGAACAACGCCAGTACCAGGTTTGCCTCCACGTAGCGGAAGGTTTCGGCGGACATGCGCTGCACCTGATACAGCAGTTCGGGAACCGTTATAATCGACAGAATGACCGTTTCCTTGGTGAGGATAATCGAGAAGTTTACCAGCGCTGGCAGAGCAGAGACCAGGCCCAGAGGCAGTAGGATTCGTCGCACGATATCCGATTCGGACATGCCGATCGCACGGGCCGCCTCGATCTGTCCATCGGGTACGGCGCGGAAGCCCGAACGAAATATCTCCGCGAAGTAGGGACTGCCATAGATCGTCAGACCCAGCAGGCCTGCAGGCAGCGCGTCAAGGCGCAGGCCGACGAGTGGGCCGCCATAGTAGAGCACGAACAACTGGACGAGGAAGGGCGTGCCGCGGATCACTTCGATATAGGCCTGGACGATCCATGTCACCCAGCGTGGCGCATAGCGTTGAATGAGCGCAATGACGAGGCCAAGCGCCATGCCGAAGACCGTGCCAAGCGCCCAGCATAGGATGGTATTGCCAAAGCCCTTCAGCAGCGAGGGGCCGTATTGCTGCAGAGCGCTCCATTCCATCAGACGGCCGTCCTGTGTTCGAGATAACGCCCCAGCGCCGCCAGGCACAGATTGATCAGCAGATAGATGCAGGCCGCCGCTATATAGACTTCAAGCGGACGGAAGGTGGTGGCGGCCTGCGCTTGGCTGGCGCGAGTGATTTCGAGAATCCCGACGACCGAAACCAACGAAGACGCCTTCACAAGCAAGATGAGTTCATTGATCAACGCCGGCAGCGAAAGCGTCACGGCTTGTGGAAGGATAACCCGGGTCCATACGTCGACGGGCGTCATGCCGATGGCGACCGCGGCCTCCGCTTGTCCTTTCGGTAACGCCGCGATCGCGCCACGCCAGATTTCGGAGATATAAGCGCTGGCGCAGATGCCCACGGTCACCACGGCGGCGACCATTGCTGGCACGTCCAGGCCGATAACCGGCAAGGCATAGTAGAACACCAGCAATTGCACCAGCAGTGGCACGCCGCGCAAGAAACTGACCCAAATGGCCGCAAAACGGCGCAGTGGCGGGTACGGCGACAGGCGAGCGGCACAAATCAGCGTGCCAATCACAACACCCAACCCGATGCCCAGAACCGAGATCAGCAGTGTATATCGCGCTGCCCAGAACAACGGCCCGAAGCTTTGAAAGAATACCGCTAGGGAAAACATCCACCCTCACTATGCCCAAGCGCGCGGGCGGAGCCACCTCCGCCCGCGAGCGACTTATTTGGCCGGAACTTCGCGGGGCAATTCGGTATAGCTGCCCAGCCACTTTTCCTGGATAGCCTTGACGCGGCCGTCGTCGGTCATCTTGATCATCGCATCGTTGATGGCCTTGTTGAAGCTTTCGCTATCTGCATTCTTGCGCACCACCCATGCGAAATATTTCGGTTCACCGAACTGGGCTGGCGTGAAGAGAGCAAAGCTCTCCGGGCGGCTCTTCACAAGATAGGTGAGGTTTGGAAGTGACCCTGCGACCGCATCTAGGCGGCCGGCGGCGAGATCGGCATAAGCTTCGTCCGTGGTGCCGTATTCCTTGATCGTCACACCGCCCAGCTTCTGGCCATAGGCCTCAAGCTGCTTGAACTGCGCGGTGCCCTGTTGGACGCCGACGGTCTTGCCCTTGATGTCTTCAGGTTTGGTAAGTTCGCTGTTGTTCGCGGCCTTGAGCAGCGAGACGGTTGCATCAGCAATAGGCAAGGTAAAGCCGTAACGCTCCAGCCGCTCCGGCGTAATGGTCACCGGGGCGATCACGATGTCGAACTTCTTGACCTCAAGTCCCGGCAGCTCGGCAGTCCAGGGGATATCCTGATACACTGGCTCGGCCCCGATTTCCTTGGCAACCTCATCGAACAAGTCCTTGGTCATGCCCTCATAGGTGCCGTTGTTCAACATGTCGAATGGCGCGTAGTGCATGTCGGTGGCAGTGACGATCTTGCCGGCCGCCTTGATATCCGCAAGCTGGTCGGCCCCGGCGGCGCTGGCAAGACAAAGTGCGGCTAAGCCGAGAAGCGCGCCTTTGACGGTCATGTGAATGTTCATTGCAGTCGCTCCTTTTTGAACCAACGGGATGGATACGGCCAACACGCACTGCGTCGCCGTATTCTAGATCGGAGAGTACCGGACCGATGTACGTGTTTTGCGCGCAATCAGCTGCTGCCACCTTCGAGCTGGCGTCAGCGTGACGCATCACGTCCATCGCCCGGTCCCTCCACAGCGACAGGGGCGCCGCCCCTGCATATTCTGCTTCGCCGCGCAAGACTGCCATGCCTGAACGCTACGAGAAGTCCTTGTTTCCGCGATTCGGCAAAGCGACCGAACCTGCAAGTCTACTCATACGTTTCAGCCCAGCGAGAAGGCAAGAAAATTGATGCCGTACAACGGCCAAAACTCCAAATCCGCAGAGGTTACTCTCAGGCTGATCGGTTTGCTCGGGATTGAGGCACCAATAGTGCTGTAGTCGAAGATCAGACGTTTACCAATTCGTTCGCGAATTCATAGGAAATCCGAGCCGCTATGTTCGCTCTTGTACCTTAGTGAGTGCGGTTCCCGATGAGCCATTATGCAACTTCTGAAGCACAGAACGAGAACATCGATCGATGAGCCTGCCGTCCGCTCTGCGCCAAAAGCCGCCATTTACTTGTCGGCCGATCGTCAATCACAGGCCATCTGCTCCAGTTTTCCTCAAGGCCGGACGCGCTTACACCGCAACAATTCTCTGTGTCAGGACCTCGCAGCCAGGCATGAGCTTCGTCAAACCGTCGACCAGCGTGTTGCTTGCTTCCGCCAGCGCATCTTCTGGCATAGTCTCCAAGCTTTCCAACACAAACCACATTCGGCCTGTCGCAGCTTCCAATCGCGTGCGGATCCCCTGCCGCCAATTCCATCGTCTGCACGTAACGCCAGCATCGTCCCGCCAGATGACTTCCCCAGGCGTTGGAGTTTCGATTAGTGCTTCGCCGTTCATAACCGTTTCGAAAACTTCGTCTCCTTGGGCGATGGTCAGGAACGCACGTCCAACATACGCATTGTAATTCTCACCCCCTACAGGAAGGGCGTACCTAAGGCTGACGGCGTTATAGAGATCGACAACAGGGTTGATCGTGGGAATTTGGCCGTCTTTCAAGACGCGTTTTCTAAGCGCTTGTGCGGAGCACGGAGTCCGGTTTGGCTTCGAACCAAACTGCAGATACGCATCGGCCCAACTGGCCAAATGCGCGTCCGCCCACGATGGCCCGCCCGCCGAAACGAAATCACATGCATTTGCTAGGAAATTTTGGTCGATGCATCCTTCCTTGGCGAGGGTGGCATCAACATGAATACTCATCGCTCTGAAGCCAGGGGCAATGCCCCTTATCCGTTCATCGATGATCGGAGATTCAAACATTCCAGTTAGCTCCACAATTTTGCACGAATAGCCCCAGCGCTCGGTTTAGATTGGGATCAATTCCGCAACTGTGTGGTCGGTATCCCTACTGCTCGTGGCAAGCCCCTGTCTCACCCCTCTGCGATCAGCTTCAGGTCGGTTTTGGCTCATCTTACGTTTTCCCTGGAGGGAGGCGATTGGCATACGGAGACCAACGATGCCCCGCAATTGGGCCTTGATATAAGCTTCCGGCGCGTCCGTAACCGCCCAAGGCATTTTGCGCGTTCCCTCATGCAGATCGGTAAGGCGCTTTACGACATCGAGGAGCCGTTCAGCATCATCGAAGAACTCGATCGGTCCACTGGCGTGAACGGCGGTGTAATTCCAGGTGGGCACCACCTTACCATGTTCAGCCTTGGAAGCGTACCAGGAAGGCGTCACATAGGCGTCTGGACCCATGAAAACAGCAAGGGCATCGCCGACGACATCAGCTCGCCACTGAGGATTTGGTCGCGCGAGATGCGCATAAAAAACACCCTTCTCTCCCTCTTTTTCATCGAGCAACATCGGTAAGGGCGTTGCCATCGGACCGGTTGGTGTCGCGGTAATGAAGTTGGCGAGGCGACATTGCCGGATCATCTCATAAAGTTCGTCCGTATCGTCTACTGCGAAGGCTGGTGGGGTGTACATTTTGCGCTCCTTGACTTGGACGCATTATTCCCGCCAACTGGCACCAAATAAATAGCCAGTTTTGGAGTATTTCATTGGTCCAGTTTGGAGAGGGTTCACGGAGAATCGGCGCAACTCGTCGCATATATCTTTCCTTGCGCGAGCAAATTGAGTCCGGCGTCTACAAAGCAGGAGAGAAGCTTCCGTCGAGCCGCTCGCTGGCCGAAGAGCTTGGGGTGTCCAGGACGACGGTAACCGCTGCTTTCGATCAGTTGATCTCAGAGGGTTATGTTCAAGTTCGTCAAGGTTCGAAAGCCACGGTCGCGTCTTCCGGACAACCGACCCGCGTCGGCCATTCTCTGCAAATGCCAAGCGCGACCCATAAACTCTCCGACTATGCACTTCGCGCCATGGCGTTGCCCTCGAACACCAGCGTCGGACTGAAACCGCTGAAATACGACTTCCGATATGGCGATATCGCATCGGCAGACTTTCCAAAACTCCTCTGGCGGAGAGCCCTGAACGCAGCCCTTCTGACCCATCGTGAACGACTGGGCTATGAGCATCCCGCGGGCAATCCAGACCTTCGTCAGGCCTTGCAAGGTTATCTTTGGCGGGCCCGGGGGATAGGATGCGAGGCCAGACAGATCATCATTGTTAGCGGGTCTCAGCAGGCGCTGGACTTGTGCGCGAGGGTGCTCGTCAACCCCGGAGACCAGGTCATCGTTGAGGAACCATGCTATGCGATGGCTCGAAACGTCATGCTTGCCGTGGGTGCAAAACCAATCACCCTCACTTGCGACAATGATGGTATGGACACCGCGCTGCTTCCCGATCCCGGCCAGATCGCCCTCGCGTGCGTGACCCCAAGCCATCAGTTTCCGTTGGGAGGGGTTCTATCGGCCGGACGTCGCCAGACCTTGATTGAGTGGGCGAACGCAGGAAATACCTACATCATTGAGGACGATTACGATGGCGAATATCGATATGACGTTCGTCCAATTCCACCCCTATACCTGTCAGGTCAGGACCGGGTCATTTACGTCGGCACTGTATCCAAAACCCTGTCTCCGACTCTCCGGTTGGGATACATAGTCCTCCCTGGTCCACTGGTCGAACCTTTCACTCTGTGCAAGCAAATTGCTGACCGGCACAGTTCCAGCTTCGAGCAACAAGCCCTCGCGTCCATGATCGAGACAGGCGCATTTGAGCGGCATGTGCGGAAAATGAGGAGACGTAATGCCGAGAGACGAACCGCTTTCCTGAACGCAATGAAGGCCGCATTCGGCAGCGAGATCGAAATCGTCGGAACATCAGCGGGCCTTCACGTGGTGGTGTGGTTCGACCGGCTGCGTGCTGATGACGAAGAACGTTTCGCCGAGTTCGCAAGGAAGAATGATGTCGGAATTTATCCGGTTTCGCGTCTGTTTGCGGCTCCCACAGACCTGCGGGCTGGTTTTATTTTTGGATACGCTTCGATGCCCGTCGCACTTATCGACAAGGGTGTGGCCAAGCTATTTGAGACTTTCCAGCCGCAGGCATTCCGTTCGTGAGGAACTGCGAAAGTTTCTGAGGTCCCGTTGAGAAATGGCCCCATGTGAGCGCTGGCCAGAAGCCTTGTGCGCTCCATACTCCCCGCTTAATAACGTTTGACGATAACAGTGAAGAAGGATAGCAACCTTGTTATTGTCTAGCGATAATAATAGGACTGGGAATGGATTTCAAAGGCCGGAGTGGAAACTATGTGCGCCAGCCCACTGGATATAGCGCTTTCATCCCTAAAGATTTGCCTCCCGATCCGGACCTACAAGTAGACTCTGAGATGCAAAGCCTCTTGTCTCGAGCAGATCGCGCGTTGGGAAGACTCGATGGGTCTATCCAAACCCTTCCAAATACGGACCTTTTCGTGATGATGTACATCCGGAAAGAAGCGGTGTTGTCCAGCCAAATCGAAGGCACTAAGGCCTCTCTCAACGACCTACTCAAGGCCGAGGCAGAAATATATGATCATGAAATCCCAAAAGACGTTGATGAGGTTGTTAACTACATCAACGCAATGAACCATGGAATGCGTCGACTAAGCGAACTTCCGCTTTCAGTGAGGCTTATCCGTGAAATTCACGAAAAGCTGCTTCACGGTGTTCGCGGCCACAAACTGCAGCCTGGTGAACTTCGCCGCAGCCAAAATTGGATAGGACCTGGCGGCAGTAGTCTACACAGCGCCAGCTTTGTTCCTCCGCCGCATGAAGTCGCGGCTCAGGCCCTGAGTAATCTAGAGAAATTTCTCCATGAAGATGACCATATCCCTCCACTCATCAAAATCGGTTTGGCACACGCACAGTTCGAAACGATTCATCCGTTTTTAGATGGCAATGGCCGCGTGGGACGCCTACTTATCGCCTTCTTCCTGTACGAGCAGAAGCTGCTTCTCAGTCCTGTCCTCTATCTATCTCACTACTTCAAGGCCCATAGGCAAGAATATTACGATCGGCTCCAAGCCACGCGTGTGAACGGTGACTGGGAAAGCTGGATTAAGTTCTTCCTTACGGGCGTTGGAGATGTCGCCGAACAGGCAACTGAAACTGCCCGCGAGATAGTAAGTTTACGAGAGCAGCACCGCTCGATCATTTCAGATAGATTTGGTAACTCAGCGGGAAAGGCCAACAGGATCCTCGAGTATCTCTATCGCCGACCTATGGTGAGCATCAACGCTGTGCGCGATGAACTTGGTATTAGTTATCCCAACGCGAGTGCGCTCGTAGATAAGTTCGTGAGTAACGGCCTGCTAATTGAGATCACGGGTCAAGCAAGGAATAGGAAGTTTTTCTACGCCCCTTACATCAACCTGTTCTCAAATTTGTAGTTGATGCGCGAAACGATGAATTTGCGGGCCTCAAAGGAAAAACGCTTCTTAGAAGCTTGCCCCATTAGCAAGCCACTTACCAGTTCGTTCCCGTCTGGCCAGTATGCGATTTTCGGAGCGCGGCCTTCCTCCGTGTCTCTCAGCGTAGCGTTTAAAGTCCGTACGCCTTGAAACGTATCGAACTGCTGACACCGTATTAATTGTCGAACACTCTTAAGAGTCGGGCGTCTATTCAAAGTCGAAGGCTACTGACAAATGCCGATAAGAGGTATTTTTTGTTAAATCCGATTGGTGCTAAAATATATACAATCGCTGATCAGCTGCAAGAACGTCTCGCTTGTTGTGTTTGTCTGCTTCGCGCGCCACAAGCGGTCATCTACAAACCACGCAGGTGGTGATTGTCCATCATCGTAGTGACTTTAATCCGGACATTCGGCACTTCACCCAAGCGGGGCGTTGGTGCGCGGATATGAAATCGAACGCATTTCGGCCTTTGATGTTGTCGGTTATGCCTGCCTGACTTGATGCCGGACAGACTCCGGGCGTCCACACGCCAGCATGCGGTTGAGAACGATGCAACCGATGGCAACTTCGGTCTGCTGAGCGGCGAACGAACGAGCCCGCAAGCGCGATCCGATCAGTCCCTTGTATCGTCCGATGGTGGTTTCGATCAGAGCACGCTTGCCATAACCAGTGGCCGCCTGCCATTTCAGCCGACCATTTCTTGCGATCGCCGCGATGTGCTTGTCCCGTTGACCGGGTGGTCCAGTGTCACCGCTTTCCACTGCCGTCGAACGGGGTGGAATAACGACGATCGCGGTGCTGCTATGCCGCAGAATCGTCTGATAGGCCGGCTTTCCATCATAGGCTCCATCGGCTGTGAACCGGTCAATCTCGCCGTCGATCTGGCTAAGCAACGGCTCCATCTGTGAAGGATCATCCGTGTTCTGGTCTGTCAGTCTATGAGCAATGATTTCGCCACGATTGGCATCCACTGCCAGATGGAGTTTGCGCCAGTTGCGGCGTGATCTGGCGCCATGTTTCTCCTCCAGCCACTGTCCGGCGCCGTAGACTTTCAATCCCGTGCTGTCGACCAGCACATGCAGCGGGCCGTCCGGCAGAGGCCGGTTTCGTCTGGCTGGCAACTCCCACGTCTGTGCCCGGCGGCTCAATGTCGTATGATCGGGAACTGGCAGGTCAAGTCCCATGAGATCAAGCACCGAGCTCATAAACCCCTCGATCTGGCGCAGCCGCATTCCGAAGACGCAGCCCAGTGTCAGCGCCGTTTCGATCGCGAGATCGGAATACCGGGCTTGGCCTCCCCGGGTCTTGCGTCGGGGAGCGCGCCACCCGGCCAGTGCTTCCGGCGTTACCCATAGTGTCAGGCTACCACGCCGGCGCAGACCAGTTCGTCACCCTGAATTTCATCTTTCCGATGTGATGACGACGATCTGCGTTGTGTTTGTACGGCATGGCACCCGGATCAAGCTGATTTCGATCCTGCCTGCCTATCGCCAAACCGTTGACAAAGGATCGATGCACCAATGCCCTTTTGACAACGACGTGCCGCCCTTGAAAAGCAGCCTCGGTCCTCCGGCCGACAACCCGTTGAACAGTGCATCAAGCGTCCAGCAGACCCAGAAGTCTTTTTCCACATTCTGCGGAGTCGAGCCCAGTCGCTGTGCCGTTGTGGTAAAGAGCCCTGCCCGCGTTTCTTCGTCGGCCCGAAGCACTTCATCATAGGTTGGGTTCATTGCTTATCCTCAGTGTCAACTGACGCAGCTCCAACCAGGAGCGGTTTCAGAAAAGTTTGCATCCACGCCGGCAGGGTCAAGAAACCCTCCTCTAAGTCTCTGCGAAGAACTTCGCCTTGCGCGGGATCGTTCAACAATCTGCTCAGTTGCCGCTGCAACGCTCTGTGCTGCTCCTCTTGACTTGACATGTCTCGGATCCAATGCAGTGCCTGGACGAGGCGTATAGCTGGGCGACCGGCCCAGTAGAGTTTACTCGCCGCGGTAGGGCGGAAAACGATATCGAGGTTGCCCAGCTTGATCGGTTTCAGCCGCGCGTCGGTGTGAACGACGATTTTGGCTGGGACAGCATCTGTGAGTCCGAGGTCATTTGCTGCGGTCATACCATCGACCAGCGTTCGGATCTGGTCGCGGCGCGCTACTGCATCGATAACACTTCGGGGGTCCGGAGGGTTCTTTTGGTGCGTCAACTTGTTTATCGTTGGCCGATCATAGAGACCGCGGTCAATGCGACGTAGCTCGCCGGCGCCGACCAAACGCTGAAGCGCCTTGTCCACTGCGTCGCGGCCTCCCACGTCGAGAAAATCAGCAGGGGTCCATACCGCTCGCGGCGATGCTTCTGAGAGACGGGCCTGTATCGTCGCCTTTAGGTCGGTGCGCGGATCCATGTCCGAAATTTGTACACGCATTTCGGACAATCTTCAATCTTTGCATGTCCGAAAAATAACTACATATTTCGGACAGAACACGATATGGCTTAGAAAAGGCGGTAAACATAATAGCAATGAATAAAACCCGCCGATTACAGGCCAGCCTGGTAAGGCAGTATCGTCGGATTCGCGGCACAATGATTCGCGAAACTTTAGATGGCGACCGCATGGAGATTGAAGCTTAAACGATAGAGGCAATTTGGCTCGCTTTGCAAAAGCCCGCAGCGACCGCGTCCCGTCGTGCAAATGCGATGGACCACGTCGGGGTGGGCACCCTACGACCTTGTCGAAAGTTCACAGCGCAAGATTGTCTTTCGACGGCGAACTTAGGTGTGAACTCGACGCCGGTTTGACGGATTGGTAACGGGGCCTGCTATTCTTTCTGGCTTCTTTGATACAGTACGAGGACGCAAGGGGAGAAGTGATGCGCCTGAAAAACCAGGCTAAGATGTTTTTTCGGCCGCGTCACGCCGACATAGAACACGCCTTGCTTCTCGTAGCCCGGCCGGAGTGCGCTTATCCCGGTCGTTCGGAAAATCGGTGTTGTTGACCCCGTACATTATGACGGCGTCGAACTCCCTGCCCTTCGCGCTATGCAGTGTGCTGAGGTTAACGCGCCCGGCTCCCTCGATACGGCCTGCGAAGTGCGCGAGCGAAAGATCGAGGTCACGCGCCGGCTCCGTATTGGTGATCATTTCGTCGCAGACTTGCCAATCTTGTTCGGAATTTCGAGCAACGTCGCGCCATTGCGTGATGAGCTCACGCGAGAAACGCTGCAGCCATGCATGCGTCGTTTCCGTACTCCCGATTGATGCATTAAGGAACGCCATAAGCTGCGCGGACAAATTCTGCTCTTCGCCTTCGCTATGCCGTCCAAACACAAGCGTGACCGCCTGCGACAAAAGCCGCGTAAAGGATGGATCGGCATCACGCCACCCGCCGGTGGCCCAACGCGCGCACTCCTCAATGAAGCGCGCGAGACGCGAGTTTCTCCTAACCAGAGCGTTGGTGTCGGTTCGCACGAAGGGAATGCTGGCATCTTTCAATACGGTGGCCACCTTGTCGCCAAGCCACGCCGCTCGGTAAAGGACCGCGATCTGCCCAAGCTCGAATCCTTGCTCGATAAGCTTTGGAATGATCGTGTCGGCGATGAGTTGCGCCTGCGAGTCGAGGCCATAGGGCGCCTCCCAGAAGCTCAGATCGCCTTCTGGCGCATCCTCCACGCCATGGTAGTCGCGTTCTTCACCGAGCGCGCCCAGAGACGCGCGAATAATTCTGCCGCCGGAGCGATAATTGAACCGCAGTCTGATAGTCCGCACATCCGCGCGGCGCGTCAGGCTTTCGAGAAGCTCGGGATTGGCGCCGGCAAAGGCATACTGATCAGCATCGCCTACTGCGAAAAGCCGGATTCCCGCCTCGAAACACAAGAGCAGGACGAGCTCATGCAACGCATGGCCGAGGTCCTGATACTCGTCGACGAACAAAACCGGAAACCGCGCACGAAGAACCTCACGGATCCAGAGGTTCTCCTTGATCATGCGATAGGCGAGAAGCGGCATATCGTCGAAATCAAGCAAGCCCTGTCGGCGCAGTTCCGCCTCATAGGCCTCGATGAAAGCAGCCAGTTCGGGATTGCGCCCACGCCATTTCGGCCGTGAGCGATCGACGTCGCGCTTGCGTTTCTCGGTCGCAAACTCCCAACGCTGGTGCGGATTGTCGGTGCCGTTGATGGCGTTCCTGTACGCCACCTCCACCGCAGCTCGCGCTTCCAATCGCGTCGCGACCCTAAAGTTCTCAGGAAGGCCGACCGGCACACAGCGGGCATAGGGGCTGATCACCTGGCTCAGCGCAAAGCTGTGCACGGTACCGATGAAGGCGCGGTCTCCGGGATTAACGCCGAGGCGACCGAGACGGGTTTCGAGTTCAATCGCACACTCGTTGTTATAAGTGATGCAGGCGACGCCTCGCAGGGGAAGCCAAGGGCGTCAGCTTGCATCGGCGGGCCCTGATGGTTTTTTAAACATGCCGCTTTGCGAGGCGGCCAGCGACATCCCGGCCGCGTCAGTTCTCTAACCCCTCGAGCAGTGTGGTGAGAGCAGAATCTAAGGCGTTTGGGCCGACTTTCTCCGGCAGGAATAACCCGTCGATGGTAAGCAGAGTGATGCCGTGCATCTGCGCCCAGCACGCGGCTGCCTGACCGCGCACGTCGCGTTTTCGCAGGACGCCCTCGGCTTGGCCCCGCTCCAGCAGGTCGGTCAACACACCGAACGCCGCCAGCGCTCTTTCGCTCAAATGCACGTCCCCCGCCTTGCCGGCGTCCTCGCTGAACATGAGCCGGTAGAGGCCCGGATTGGATGTTCCAAATCGGACATAGGCCCGCGCCACGGCGAAGAATTCGTTTCGTCGGGAGTTTGGCCATCGAGGTTTCGCGTTCATCAGCGCCTCGCGCAGGCCGTCGAACCCGATAAGGGCCATCTCGGCCAGCAGTGCGGCTTTGTCGGGAAAGTGCTTGTAGGGGGCGGAATTGCTGACGCCGGCGCGGCGAGCCACCTCCCGAAGCGTGAACTGCCAGCCCTTGTCCTCATGCAGCATACCCATGGCGGTTTCGATCACCGCACGCCTCAAATCGCCGTGGTGATAAGGCCGATCAATCGTGTCCTTCATGTTGCCTCGAAGTTACCAGTGAAAACATTATGTTGACATCGCTTACTTCTCAGCCTATGTCAATGGCCGAAAGTTAACACTGTCAACATTGGAGAGCATACCATGAACCCCGTCTTCACAAACCAAGGTGGCGGTGCGCGCAATCCCACCGGTTATCCGGCATCGCAGGCAATAGGCACGTCACCACGATTTAAGCTGAGACTGAAAATAGCCCACATTATCGGAGGCCTGGCGGCATTCTGTCTGGCCGCGTCTCCCCTGCAAGCAGGCGAACTGTCAGCCATGGCAGGCGAGAGCATCAATCTCGGCCGTTTTCATGGAGTGGTTTACTACACCAGCGAACATGACGGCTATCGGGTTGTCGCAACGATTACGGACGACGAGGCCGGCTCTCCTGTGCGCTTCTCGAGCACTCTCGCTGAAGGTCAATCGGCCGCCATATCCGTACCGGGCAAGGAAGGCAAACTCGGTTCCATCCTCGAGATTTCCCGTTCTGGCGCCAAGATTACCCTCACCGAGGTCGGAAGCACCCACAATCATGTAGGCAGTCCTGAATTGTAGGCCATCGACGAGGATGGCGCCTCCAGTCCCTGTCCAAACCGCATAAGCCGACACGTGATCACCCGTGCGTCGGCGACCCACCAACATCGGAGCAAAGCCATGAATGCCATCACAAAGATCAAAACCGGCAGCCGGCTCGATCAAATCCTTGCCCGGCAGCGCGAGGCCTTCCTTAGGGACGGCACCCCCTCGCTGACCGAACGCCGGGCCAACCTGAAGAAGCTTCGGAACGCGGTTCTCGCGCGCCGCGGCGAGATCGAAGGCGTGCTGAATGCTGATTTCGGCCATCGCTCGCGGCACGAGACCGGGATCATGGAGATCATGCGGAATTGGGATCTTTCGGCTGGCCCTCGGCGGAATGCAGGCGGCGATTTTGCGGGCAGCAAGGGCGTCTCGAAACCAGTCAGCATCATATCCCTTGTCAGCAATCAATACTTTGGCGTTGGGTAGGGCTTTGAGCATGAGAGCAGCGCCCCTGTAATCGCTCATCTGCCCTTCACTCAACAACATAAGCAACGGCCGTCCGTGACCATCGCAAACCGCGTGCAGTTTCGAATTCAGACCACCTTTGGTCCGCCCGATACATCGGGCAACATCCCCTTTTTTAGCAGGCTTGCTGCCGTGCGATGTGCTTTTAAGTGGGTAGTATCAATCATCAATTGTTTCGGCTTGCCGCATCTTGCCGTGAGTTCGGCCAAGATTCGACCGAAGACACCAAGCCTACTCCAGCGGATGAAGCGATTATAAATCGTCTTGTGAGGACCGTATTCCTTTGGCGCGTCGCACCAACGCAATCCGTTGCGAATGACGAAGATAATACCACTTATGATCTTGCGGTCATCGACTCGTGGAATACCGCGGGATAAGGGAAAGTACGGCTTTATCTGGCGCATTTGCGCTTGGGATAACAGCATTAAATCACTCATTGCAGTGCCTCCTTGCACTGCAATTGAATCAATCCCTCGATATGGCTGCAAGTGATAAATGACGCTGGCCCTATTGGCCACCAGACGTCACTTCACAGCGACGACAACCTTCCCCTTCGCACGGTCTGTCTCGACATGAGCCAGCGCCTCATTGGTCTTCTCGAACGGGAAGACCCGATCGACGACTGGTCGAATGGCACCTGCCTCGATCAGCGCGGTGATCTTTGCGAGCTGCCCGCCGTTGGCCGTCATGAAGAGGAAGGAATAGCTGACCGGGCTTAAACTGCCGGACATTGGCCCCGACCCGGACCACAACGCCCGCTACGTCGTTGCCGAGAACCAGCGGAAGGCGGTATGGCAGGATGAGCCTGAACTCACCATCTCTGATCTTGGCATCCAGAACATTCACACTGGCGGCGTGAATCTCCATCATCACGTCATTCGCCCGCAGCTCAGGCTCCGGACTTTCAGTGAAACGCAGGGCACCACCAGCGATGAACGTTCAGTCAGGGAGCCGACTGAATTTCCGCAGGTTTTTATCGACGAAGGACTCCGGCAGGAACCGTCGCATAAACCGAACCTGCCCCGCGGATTTGCCTGCAGTGTAGCGTCTTTTGGGTGATGCCGCATTGGCGGCCCTTACGACCGTTGCGGCGACCACATCAGGTGCGTCACCCTTCTCGATGATCTCTCGCATCAACTTCTCCGCGTCGGCACGGCTGGTATCATAGAAGGCGAGCGGCTGGTCCGGCCGGGTGAGGTTCTCTTCGAAGGACGTGCGTGTCACGCCGGGCTCGACAAGTACGATGCGAATGCCCTGTGTCCGAACTTCGTGATCGAGAGATTCCGAATAGCCCTCGATTGCGTGTTTGGTCGATGCATAGAGGGCGTTATAAGGAGCGGGAATGAGCCCGAGTATGGAACTCAGGTTGACAATCCGGCCCCTGCGCTGGCGTCGCATTACGGGCAGGACTGCATTTGTCATTCGCAGGACACCGAACACGTTCACGTCGAACACAGCCTTCGCCTGCGCCGCAGAGGACTCTTCAGCGCCGCCGAGCAGCCCGATCCCGGCATTGTTGACGAGAAGATCGATCCGCCCGGCGCGGCTTAGAACCTCATCGACGGCCGTCTGCACCGATGCATCATCGGTAACATCGCAAATCAGCATCGTGATCCCGTCCGGGGTATTGGACATCGGCTTTCGGCTGGTACCGAATACACGATAGCCATCACGCCGCAGCGCTTGTGCAGTCACCAGCCCAATCCCTGAGGAAGTGCCCGTAACGAGGGCGACCCGGTGTTCTATCTTGCTCATTGCCTTCAGCTTTCATTTTGTCATGGAACATCGATGAATAATAAGTTACTATGAATTTAGTAGTAAGTCACTATCAAAAAGATACCGACATGAAAAATCTTTCCGACCAGCCATGCCTAATCGCTCGGAGCCTTGCCCTTGTGGGGGATGCTTGGAGTATGCTGATCATGCGGGATGCCCACGCGGGCCTCACTCGCTTTGACGAGTTCCGCAAAAGTCTTGGTATCGCCCCGACGATGTTGACGGCACGACTTTCAGTTCTGACTGACGAGGGGATGTTGGAGAAACATCGTTATTCCGACCGCCCGCCACGTGACGAATATGTGCTGACGGAAGCCGGGCGGGACTTTCTGCCGGTGCTGTTTGCGATTGGCGCGTGGGGGCGGAAATATCGTAACGGGGGCAAGGTGACCCGGTTCTTCGACGCCGAAACCGGAACTGAAATTGATCCCCTCACCATCGACCGCGGGACCGGCGCACCGGTAGGAACACGTCCCATTCGCATTGTCGATCCCGAATGAGCCACCACGGAAGATGGAGCAGCGCCTGACAACTCCTGTTGGAAGCCCGCTTCTTTGTAACGTTCCCGATGGTGGTCCGTTTTTCGAGCGATACCTCATGGCAGTTGCTGCTAAATGCTGATGTCAGATTAATGGGTCCTGAGCCTAGTGAACTCCAGATGGTATTTGCCGCGGTTATTTCGATGATATGGACCATCCGCCATCGACCAGCAAATTTAGTCCGGCGATGAGGGAGGCTGCCGGGGACGCTAGAAATACGACAGCACCCACGACATCATTCGTTTCGCCGATCCGGCCCATGGGAATATGTGCAAGTGTTCTGTCATAAAAGTCTTTATCAGGCAGTGCGGGCCTCGTTCCATCGGTCCATACGAATGTCGGCGCGCCCATTCAGCTGAAAGACAACGCATCAGATGCTTTATCGCGGCCTTGCTCATACAATAGATTGCCTCGCCGCGAAGCGTCACCGTGCCAGCTTGGGAGCTTATGCTTATGATGCGGCCTGCCTTTTGTGCGATCATCTGCCGGGCAACCGTTTGGGTCATTAGGAAGGTGCCTTTAATGTTCACCTGGAGAATTTCGTCCACATCTGCCTCAGCAACACGCTCTGCAAGATCACCGGGTGCTACGCCGACATTGTTCACCAGAACATCAATCCGTCCGAAGCTCTCAATCGCCTTGGAGATGGACGTCTCTATCTGATGTCGTTGTGAAATATCCAGCTGGACGGGAAGGACTTTCCTTCCCATACCGTCTATTTCCTCAATCAGTTCCTTGGACGCAGCAACGTTACCCAATCCGAGAACAATATCGGAATCTGCGGCAGCGCACGCTAGGGCGCAAGCTCTTCCTATCCCGCGAGATGCGCCTGTCACTAAGGTCACTTTTCCTGCAAGGCCAAAATCCGGCGCGTGTTTAAGCTGATTTGCATAATACTCCTCGAATGATTTCGGCGTGGTCCCAAGTTCAACAAGAATTTAGGTCGAGTTGCGTATTCGCTCTCATGTTGGGGTTGTCGGGGTGATGAAATTCACACGCCAAGCGGCAAGGCAGCTGGCACATCGAGTAAATTTCCAGCTCTACTGCTGCAATCCCATCCGAAGCTCCGTCCTTATCTCCCGGTCGACCAACTGGAGGCTTTCGAAGATGCGATATCTAGTTTCATGCGCTTTCTTGGGTGCGCCTTGGGCGGGCTCGAACACTCTCGAGATGCTTGACATGGTCACCATCGCATCGACCAAGTTCCTGCGATGACCGGAAGCCACGGCGGCCAGCATGGCCGAGCCGAGCAATACAGGCTCAGGGTTGTCAATTACCGCCACCCGGACACCTGTAGCGTCGGCCAGCAACTGCCTGACGAGGTCGCTTTGCGCCGCGCCGCCGCTTGCGATGATGAGGTCAATTGGAATTCCGTCTTCGCGCAGTTTGACCAGAAGCTGTTTAAGCCCATAGCCGATGCCGCAGAGCCCGGCGATGTACAATGCGACGAGGTCCGGTATCCCCGCGTCGAGGCTCAAACCTGCTATGACTGCACGTGCATCCGGATCGGCGTTTGGCGATCTGTTTCCCAAAAACTCCGGAACAACATGGATCCGATGCGCCAAAGCCATAACATCCTCTGGGCTACTGCACATTTTGGACGCCTCTGCGTCAAGCCAACCTACAAGCGGTATCCCGGCTGCTTCGGCAAGCTCGGTGGCCGATGCCGACGCTGGATGCATTGCCACGAGGTGGTCGATCGCGGCACCGGCGGCCGATTGTCCGCCTTCGTTGAGCCATAGATCGGGGATCATGGCGGAGAAGTACGGCCCCCATACGCCATCTACGAAAACGGGCTCTTGACTGGACGCCATGGAACACGCCGAGGTGCCGAAGATGTACGCAAGGCGGCGACCGATGTCCGAGGTCACCCCCTCTCCGGCCGCCCCCAAAGTCCCGAGGCCGCCGGCATGCGCATCGATCAGAGATGCGGCGACGGCGGTCCCCGGATGCAATCCCAGTTCCGGAGCGGCCGTTTCAGTCAAACCGGAAGCAATCGGTGTGCCCGGCCACGCGATCTCGGTCCCAATTCTGGCAAAACGCTCCGCAACCAGTTCCTCCAAACCGATCTTGTTGAAATAGTCCGTGTCCCAGCGACTTTCGTGAGCGAGATAGGTCCATTTGCACGTGACGGTACAGGTCGAGCGCGTCAAAGAGCCGGTTGCCCGCCATGTCAGATAATCGGCGAGGTCGAAAAAGTGCTTGGCGGCAGCAAAGGAGTCCGGCAGATTGCGCTTCAACCACAAAAGTTTCGGCGTCTCCATTTCGGGTGAGATACGACCACCTACGTACCTCAGGACTTCGTGTCCGCCGGCATTGATCTCTTCTGCTTCGCCAGCGGCGCGGTGGTCCATCCAGACAATGATGTTTCGCTTCGGATCGCCTGAGCTTCCGACCGCAACCGGGGAGCCATCGGCTGCGACGGCTACGAGCGAACATGTGGCGTCGAATCCCAGACCCCGGATGTCGGCCGTATCGACGCCGGAAGCCGCCACTGCCTCCCTCACGCTTGTGGACACTGCACTCCAGATATCTTCGCTCGATTGCTCGACGACGTCGCCTGCCTCTTGCCAGATGTTGATCGGGCGCTTCGCCACGGCTAGCAGAGTGCCGTTCTCGTTAAAGACCCCCGCGCGAGCGCTGCCCGTTCCGACGTCGACACCGATGAAGTGGGCGGCCATCTTCACAAGTCCGAACTGAAGGGCAGAATGACCAAATCGCGGATGGTGACGTTGCGCGGTCTGGACAACATGAACAGCACTGCCTCCGCCACTTCGCTTGCCTCCATCAACCCTCCCGCCGCGATCGCGTCATCAAGCTTTTCTTTAGGCCAGTCACTAATCAGAGCGGTAATTACCGGGCCTGGCGCTACCGCGCCCACCCGGATGCCGTGCTTTGCCACTTGGCGTCGAACCGTATGGACGAATGCTTGCACCGCATATTTTGATGCCGTGTAGATCGGCTCCCCTACCACCGGAACCAGGCCGGCGATGGAGCTGGTCATGATGATGTCGCCGCTTTTGCGCTCGACCATATGAGGCAGCACGGCTTGGACCGATCGGAATGCAGCGTTGATGTTGAGGTTGAGCATTCGGTCCCAGGCATCCGGGTCTCCATCCACGACTTCCCCCCCAACGTAAGAGCCGGCATTGGCGTGGAAGATATCGAGACGCCCCCACTTCTCCAGGATACGTGGCAGCATTGTCGAAACTTCGTCCGGCTTCGTCAGGTCGACGACCACGGGATAAGCTTGTGGCCCCAAGTCGGAACATAATTTGTTCAAGGCATCCTCTGCCCTGTCGACGAGTGCGACACTGGCCCCTTCGCGCAGTAAATATTTGGCACATTCGAGGCCGATTCCAGAGGCTGCGCCGGTAATGGCTGCGACCTTTCCTGACAGTTCCTGTTTCATGGCAAACCTTACTTGTTAGAACGTTGCATCAAGCGCGACCGTGGGAAACTCTCGACCGGCGCGCTAAAGAATCGACGATGACGGCGATTGCAAGAACACCGCCCGTGATCATGTACCGAAGAGAAGATGACAGATCGAGAAGCGTCAGGCCGTTGGCGATCGACTGGATCACGATGATGCCGAGCAGCGCTGAGTAGGCGTTGCCCCGTCCGCCGAACAAACTCGTTCCACCGATGACAGCCGCTGCTATCGCATTGAGATTGACATCGCCGGTACCGGCTTGCTGGCTTGCAGACGCCAGGCGGGACGCAGAAAGCACGCCGCCGAGTGCCGCCAACATCGAGCAGAGCACGAAGGCACTGGCGTAGATGCGCCGGACGTTGATGCCGGCACGACGAGCCGCCTCGCGGTTTCCGCCTACCGCTGTCATGGACCGGCCCCATTGGGTGCGCGTCAACGCATAGTTCATCAACATCACCAGTCCCACGAAAAGACCGAACATCCAAGGAATACCGCGATCCTGATTCAGGTAGAGAACGATGATCTCCAGCACCAATGTTGTGGCCGCGGCGCGAAGGACAATGCTTCCCAACGACGGTGCGGATAAATTGGCTTCGCGGCGGCGAGAAATCGTGCGAATGCCCGTCGCGAGCATCACTACGCCAGGGACCGCAGCGAGAACATGGGCCAAAAGGCGCGGCATCACCAACATCTGCCCGAAATTGACCATGACTGACCCGTACGGCAGGTTGATCGAGCCGGTGGAACCGAGGATATAAAGCTGCATCCCCAGAACCGCCAGCAAACCGGAAAGCGTCGCGACGAAGCTTGGCATGCCCAAGCGATTGTATAAGAGCGCATAAAGCGACCCGATGAGGCCCCCGACGGCAACGGCGGCGAGGATGGCCAGGGCAACCGGCCAACCTTGGTTGACCCATAGCGTGCCGACAATGGCCGAGGCAAAGCCGCTGATCGATCCGACAGACAGATCGATCTCACCTACCATAAGCACGCACACAATACCGAGTGCGATGACGCCGACTGTCGAGCAGTCGAACAGCAGGTTCACGAGATTGTTGCTCGACAAAAATATCGGATTGAGGCTGGCGAATACAGTCCATATCAATGCCAGTCCGACCACGACTGGAAGCGAACCGAGGTCGCCCGACCGCACGCGATCGATGAAAGCGCGGACGGCACCGCCAATACCCGCTTCGTGCTTCAGGCGCTCGTCGCTGCGATCCAACATAACGGCTGGGAGTGCATTGTCTTTGACGTTGCTCGTCATGGTTGTCCCCCTTCAGAAAGCTGCTGCTCGGCGTGACGTCGCTCTTCCCTTCGCGTGACGGAGTTGTCGACTGCGCCGGTGATTGCACCGACCAGTTCTTGGTTCGTCGCATCCGGATAGAACACACCATTGTTGCGACCGAGCCTCAGGACGACGATCCGGTCGGCTACGGCACGGACGTCTTCCATGTTGTGGCTGATCATGATGACGCCGAGTCCGCGATCCCGTACTCTTTCGATCAGGTTCAGTACTTCGGCAGTCTGCGCTACGCCCAGGGCAGCGGTTGGTTCGTCAAGGAGAATAAGTTTCGGTTCAAGCAGTAGCGACCTGGCGATTGCAACGGTTTGGCGCTGCCCCCCGGAGAGCGATGCGATTGGAATGCGGACGCTCGGGATTCGCGCGGAAAGTTCGTTCAGCAGCGTCCAGGACCTGACTTCCATCGCCGTTTCGTCAAGCTGCATCGGTTTGAGCTCGCGTCCCAGAAAAATGTTGGCGACGACGTCCAGGTTCTCGCATAGCGCCAGATCTTGGAACACCGTGGCGATGCCGAGGTTGAGCGCTGCGCTCGGGTCTGTCATCGTAACGGGTTGGCCGCGGAAAGTGATCGTTCCAGCTGTCGGTTGATGCACGCCCGCGAGCGTCTTCACCAAGGTTGATTTCCCGGCTCCGTTGTCGCCGACGAGGGCAACGACCTCGCCCGCATGGACATCGAGATCAATGTCGGTCAGAGCCGAAACAGCACCAAAACTCTTGGAGATGCCCCGTAGGCTAAGCACCATTTCGCCCGCAGGCGTTTTTCGGTCGACGGTTTCGGTCATTTGCGGCATGCCTTTCCAATAGGGCTGGATAAGGGAAGTTCCGGCTGCGCGCACCGCGGCCGGAACTTCCGCTTCATCAGTTCATCCACCAATGCCCAATTTTTTGCATCCCTCGGCATAGCGATCGACGCAAAGCTGCTCGGCTTTCATGATGTTCTTGTCGATGATCTCCGCTTTCAAGTTCTCGGCCGTGACGACAGCGGGAATGAATAGCTGGGACGGGGTGTCGTACAAAGTGACGTCAGCCTTTGGCGTCTCGCCTGCAAGCAATTTCACTGCAGCGTTGGCTGCTGCAGCCGCGACGATTTCGCTGGGCTTGGAAATCGTGTTGTACTGGTCCCCCGAGATGATCAGCTGGAGCGCTGCAATCGTCGCGTCGTTGCCGGTCACCGGCGGAACCGGATCCACACCGGCTGCCTTCAAAGCTGCGATCGCCCCACCGCCGGTTCCGTCGTTCGCCGCGACAATCCCCACGATTTTCTTTCCGAAGCGTGTGACTTGCCCGCTCGTCCATTGCTGCGCCTTTGGCGGAGCCCATTCAGGCGTGTCGTATTCAGCCAGGATTTCATAGCCGCTGTTGTCCAGACCGGCATGAATACCCTTTTTGATCAGTCCCGCCGCAGCGTCGGTCGGAGAGCCGTTGATCTGCAGCACCCCGCCGTCCGCAGCAGCCACCCCCTTTGCCTTCAGATGCTCGACCAGGGAATCGGCGATCGCTTTCCCGATGCCTTCATTGTTGAACGAAACGTAGAAGTCGGCCTTTGCGTCCGGAATGGGCCGGTCGTAAGCAATGACCTTGATGCCTTGCGCCTGGGCTTGCTTGACCAGAGATGCGGCCGCTGTGGAATCCACGGGATCGAGCACAATGACCTTCGCGCCTTGCGATACGACGGAGTTAAATTGCTGCTGCTGACGCGAAGCATCGGCGTCGGCGTTCTGATAAACAACCTTGCAATCAGCGCATAGCTTTTTCATCTCGGCGATGAATCCGGGGGCGTCGTGCTCCTCATATCTAGTCGAGGCTTGATCCGGCATTAGAAAGGCGACTGTAGCACCTGACTGGGCAAATGCCGATACACTCCCGAGAAGACCGGCGACAAGCGCTGCGGCTCCGGTCATTTTAATTGCGATTCTCGTCATAGAATTTCTCCCTTGTCGTTTGATGATGGTTTTTTGCGTTCCCGCTTTCATTCTAAAGCATGTTGAATCTGGCCATGGGCGATGACTTGCCGTTTGCCATCCAGAAAATTGGCAAAGCGATCCCTACGGCGCGCAGCTGCGCTCCGCACTTCTCGCCGATTTTTCGTCCTCCCTTTCCTCCTCTTATGCGGCCTCCACCGCTCTGACGTTCTGTGCCAATAATGTTTTAAAGCGCGAAGGGGCCATGCCCTTTTGCGCCAAAAAATGGCGATTGAAGTTGGAAATATTGTTGAAGCCAGCCGCGAAACAAATGTCGGTGATGGTCATCGCGGGCTCGCTCATCAGCAGATGGCACGCGAAATTAATCCGCAGGCGGTTGACGTACTGGACCAGCGCCATACCCGTGTGGCGGCGGAAACTGCGAGAAAAAGCACTGGCGCTTTGTCCGGTCAGGCCAGCGAGATCCCCTTCGCTGAAGGGTTCAGTTAAGTGGCAGTTGATGTAGGAAAGAGCCTGGTTGACGCCAGCCGACATGAATCCAGACGGATCGGGCATGTATCGCGAACTTGCCAGCGAACGCGTTTCCGTCGCGGAACTCATCGCATTCAACACCCCGATAAAGAGTTCGATGCGCCGCAAGCCTTTGGCTGCTACAAGTTCCTTCAGCATTGGTCCGATTGCGCTCGCCGTCGCTGCAGAAAACAGCGCTCCGCGCCGACTGAGCTCCAACATGGGCAGGCACGCCGCTAGCTCGGGAAAGACGTTGGTGGCGTCCGTTATGAACGCTTCGTTGAATTGCACCACTCTGCCCCGCAAAGGTATGCAGGTGCCGACAGGAATGTTGCTCACCCAGTTATGCGGCAAATTGGGGCCGGTGAGAACCAGATTGCCCGGTTCGAACTCACCGATGAAGTCGCCTACGAAATATCGCCCGCTTGTCGCGACGACATGATGTATTTCGTATTCTGGATGAAAGTGCCAGCGTACGGTGTGGAAGGGATAGCCGTGCTCCCAGGCCTTGAACGACTCGCCGCGGCCGATCTGGACTACTTCCAAATCTGGATTCACTTGAATCTCCTCCCTGCGTCTTTCAATCTTGCGGTCCTAACCGGACGCCTCCTCCCAGAAGCATTTTTCACAAACGCGGTTGAAACCTAACCGTCATATAGCCCGAAGGCTACTACGGTAGCGCCACGTCACTGATACTTTTTTGACATTTTACTTCTAACGAAGCGCTGTTTCGCACATGCGAAGTTGATGCGGAGCTGTGCAGGATTATTGAAGACGACCTCCTACTTTGCCACCCAGCCGTGATCGGTGAGCTGGCGCTTGGCAGCCTTAGGGATCGCGGCAGCGTGATCGCTTTTCTGGCGGCGCAGCGCGCGGCGGTCATCGCCACGCACGACGAAGTCATGACTATGATCGATCGCCACAGTCTTTTCAGCATCGGCATTGGCTACACCGATGCTCACTTGCTGGCATCCGTCCTTCTCGATCAGCGAGCGACCTTATGGACCAAAGACAAGCGCCTAAGAGCAGCGGCCGAAAAGGCAGGCGCTTCACCGCACCTACCCGTAAATCGTCCCAACTAAAATTGCCAACATATCAAGTCGGAACACCCTATCCCTTTGGATCATGTGAACCGACGAGTCACCGCTTTGGGCCAGATGAGGACGTTTGTCGACGGTTCCAGGTGAGACATTATGCGATTTTCGAAGCACAGATCGAGAACGATCCGGTTCAGCACTCAAACGGCATTGCGGGAAAACGCGCCCGCTGAACTGGGCGCCTAGAAATATCCATTGAAAACAATCGCCGGCACTTGCAGTTGTCCCGGTTCGCATGATTGTCTGCTCCAGTGCTGGTTCGCACCGGGGGACATAATAGCAATGAGAGTGATACTCTTTTTCGGCGTAGCATTTGCCGCAATGCTCAACTTCTGCAGTCTTGCAAACGCAGACATATTGATTGGAATAGGAGCGCCTTTCACCGGCGATTATGGTGCCTACGGGGTTCAGATTCAGAAGGGCGCCGAGGCCGCTGCTGATGAGATCAACGCGTCCGGTGGCATCAACGGCGAGAAGATCTTATTTTCAGTTGGTGACGATGCGTATGATCCGGCGCAGGGCATGGCTGTTGCCAACAAGTTTGTCTCGAGCGGCGTCAAGTTCGTCATCGGCCACGTCAACTCTGGCGTGTCAATCTATACGTCGGACGTCTATGCTCGAAACGGCATCCTAATGGTGTCCCCTGCTTCGACAAATCCAACTTTCACCGATAGACCCAAACCCCTTTGGAACACGTTCCGAACCTGTGGGCGGGATGACCGGCAGGGGAATGTCGCAGCAGCCTACATTGCCGAAAAATTCAAGGATGCGAAAATTGCGATCGTTGATGACAAGACGCCATATGGCCGCGGCCTCGCTAATGCAACTGCGAAAACTCTCAAGGCCAAAGGCGTCAAAGTAGCATTCCGCCAAAACATTGATTATCGCAGCGAGGAGTTTTCGCCATTGGTTGCGAGGGTGCGAAAGGCCGGGGTTACGTTGCTGTACTGGGGCGGGCTCGACAAACAGGCGGGGCAGATAATGCGCCAGCTTGCCGAGAATGACCTCCAAGTCCAGTTCGTTTCCGGAGATGGGATAATCACAAACAGACTCGCCTCGATTGCCGGCGACGCTGTTGCTGGGACATTAAACACGTTCGCGCCTCAACCGGCAAACAATCCGGCGCATAAGTACCTTGTCGAGAAGTTTCGTGCGGCGGGTATCGAACCGGTTGAGTACGCATTCAATGCCTATGCGGCCGTCCAAAGTATCGCCGCCGCGGCCACCGCTGCAAAATCAACCGACCCGAAAATGGTGGCCAAGGCAATGAAGGAGAAAGGACCGTTCAAAACGGTTCTCGGTGATATCTCGTACGACAAGAAGGGCGACTCCACTCTCCCGGGCTATGTCATGTACAAATGGGCGAAGGCAGCAGATGGCTCATACAGCTACTACCCACAATGAATGCATCCAAACTCCTCCAAAGCCAATTCCGCTGAGTCCGCATCGGGACCTGCTGACGGGTCACAGCAATCCCACGTGTCGGCCACTGCTTTTTGGCACGAGGTAAGAGCTAGGATCGTCCAATTCCTTAAACTTACGATGTTGGATGGATGGTGGGGAAATCTATGACGGAATTTTTTAAGCTCGGAAACTTTCTCAAGCAGTTCGCCTTGATCAGCTTTCTGACGAATGTTGTCCTTTTGATCGGGGCTCTGGCCTACGAAAAATATGGGGGCCCGCTTTCGCGTGCAGCCTCTAACGGACGAAGTATTGGAGCACTGGTTGTCCCCGCCTATGGTTTTGCGATGGTGTTTGTATTCGGTTTATGTCTCTTCATACTGCATCGATTTTATGGATCATGGGCAGACAAAATGTTGACGGCAATTCAGAAAAAGGAACAGCGGGCCGCCGGCAGGAATACTCCACATTGATGCATTGTTGCGAATTAGGTAGGCGCAGGAAGAGCCATTACTACTGTGATGAAAATTAGCCATTCAAACTCATCTGTTGCTCCGTCCTTCGCCTTGCCGACGCTTGCTCTCCTGTTGGCGTTAATACCATCTGGTGGTCAGGCGCAAGTTGAGGAAGCGGGACCTTCAACTAAGCAAATGCTGGAACAATGCGTGGCGATTAAGACCCTGTCTGAATCATATTGCCAGTGCGCCATCGCGGTGTCGGAATCGCTTGCTAACAATCGCCAAGTGTTTCTCGCATATGTCGCCGCAACGTCGAACAACAGTGCGAAAGCAATGAAGTTCTTTAATGAGATTGTAGATGATCATGATCTCGACAAATACAATTTCTCATCACGGCAAGAGAAGTCAGACTATGTCGAAGGAAAAACCAGGGTGTTTGAATATCGCCTCAGGACGGTGTGCGCAAATAAATGAGTGAAACACCGCTACGGCAAACCTTCCTCGAACATTATGGAGGAGCGCGGCTTGGCCTGTTCGAGCACCATTGCATTCATGAGGGTTGCGGGCGTGGGAACGTCTGGTTTCGAGAAGCGGTACGGCCAGGAATGGTATTACAGCGAGCATAAGCGAGATAGTGAGAACTGAATGAGCATATTCTTTGATTTCGTGACAGAAAAGCTACTCGGCGTGGCAAAACGTGGTTGGCTCGCAAAGATCGTGGCTTGGGCAGGCATCGGGCTACTGACAGCCATCTCGTTGCTGTACTCATATGACCGCTTGACGGAGTTTGTGGATTTTTACTTTTAAATATACCGATGCGAAACGGCACCTCACTTCCCGGAGCTAAGGGAGATATCACCGATAAATGTGCGCGGATGGACACCGAATTCGGCTTGTACATTGCCATGCAATCATACTGGTGCGACGGGTATTTGCTGAGGCGCAATAGTCCGTGTCGGACCGTACTAAATGCCTACAAATATTAAAAGTCCGCCAACAACAACAACAACAAACAAAGCCGCAACAAGGCAGGCGGTAGATACCCAGCCTTGCGTCAATTCCTTCCGCGAGACCACTTTGAGCGCATGGTCATGTGGATTGCGCATATTCTGCTCAAACCTGTTCAGCGCAAAGTGACGCTTCGTTTCATTCTGGTGCATCGTCGCCCTTTCGCGAACACTCTTATGGGCCCTACCATAAACACCATGTTCGATCGCAAATAATGCTCTGTCTCGCATGTTCAATGCCGGTTCATGCCGAGCGTTGTTATATCCAGGCCTATGATCCAGACTGTGGCCACGACCGATGTAGCCAAGGAGCACAGCCAGACCCTGCAAACAACTTTGCCAAATTTCGTTGCATGGTACGCGCGAATTTCCTGCGAGATAATGGGCAATTTGTGTGTTTTGAATCTGTTTAGCTTTACGAATAGATTCCGATCGAGGTCGTCCCTCCAGTAAACAACTTGACTCCAGAACTCAGGTCGGTTTGTAACACGCCGATACAAAACTACCATTAATATTAACGAACTGGGTGCAAAGCACAGGTATGCCAGCATATAGAGTCTGTTGGCCAGAACGCCGGTGTCCATTTGCAAATATCTCCTGATAGCTAAGGCGGCGAATTCGCCGGTTTGCATTTACATCGTGCTAAATGCTGTTCTTGATCATCTGATGATCCCAGTTTCTCAACCGGCATTAACGACGTAGTTCGTGTTAAAGCGCGGATGCCGCTACCACATCCATCCTTTGCGCAACAGCTCAATAACAACTCCAATAAAAACGACGTCGATCGTGTCGCCGATTTGAAGATTATCGGTTGGATATCCAATGTGATGAGAGATCTCACAGTTAATAGCCTTGCCACTGCTTATGCGCTCAAACTTTATGCGGCCAATCGTAACGGCATACGGCTTGCTACCACCTCGATACTCGGTCCATGCGTCCACAATCGTCGCCGTTGCGTGGGGACGACTATTGATGCGTGAAACATTAAGTCGATGGACCAAGTATGCACCCCCGAAGAATATCGCCCATGCAATGGGAAAGACGATCATCGCGTCTTTTAACTTCATGCATCCCAGCGATAACTCGCTACGCAACCGGTCTTTCAAGATGTTCCTGTGAGGTAAAAGGAACCAGTGAACACCAATCAATCCTGTGGACCTTGGCAAAGCAAGGGATAACAAAGCAACGATCCCCCTCCCAAACAATAGAACCACAAAGCCGTTGATTGACTTCCATCGGCTTGTATGGGGATATTGAACCGTTCATGGCTATGCAGAATAGTCGCATAGTCCTTGTCTGCGACTCTGTTAGCGCGGGTCATTCAGCTTTTCGAGTTTCATTACTTACGTAGAGGGAGGTGGCGATCTCAACCTCGCCGCTACATCACCAGGCATTGCTTGGGCGTGCAACATGCCCGCTCCGGCCATTTGTTCCAACAATTTTTGCGCTACGTCATCGTTGTTGTCGGCGGCTTTTTTCATCCATTCGGCGGCCAGACTGTTGCTCTGCGTTATACCCCTCCCATGAAAATACATCAGGCCGAGGTTGCGTTGGCCCACCGCATCACCAGAGGCGGCTGCTTTTTTGAACCAGTTTAAAGCCAATGCATTATCCTGCTTCACGCCCTGCCCCATGAGGTAAAGATAGCCGACTGTTGTTTGAGCAGACGCAACCTCTTGGATGGCTGCCTTGTTAAGCCACTCAAACGCTGCCTTATCGTCCTTGGGAATGCCTCTACCTTCCAGATAGAACATGCCGAGACTCGCCTGAGCTGGACCAAATCCCTGTTCGGCAGCTTTGCGATACCAGTATATTGCGAGGTCCTGGTACTGGGCCACGCCCAAGCCGACCTCATACATATAAGCAAGGTTCCGTTGCCCCTCGGGGCTGCCCTGGATCGCGGCTTTGCGATACAAGTCAGCCGCCAACTTATCATCTCTTGGTACGCCGGTGCCATTGCTGTACAGGACACCAAGATTGACCTGCGCTATAACATAGCCCTGTTCGGCAGCCTTTTGATAATAATCAGCGGCCAAAGTTTTGTCCTCTCGAACGCCCTCGCCTCTGTCATACATTATTCCAAGCAGTGTCTGGGCGGGTGCCATTCCTCCCTTGGCCAAGGGCTCCAGCAATCTAAGAGCCTCTGGGTAGTTTTTCGCCAACAACGCCTGATGACCCCTCGTGAGCGAGTTGAAAAACAGTAGGTAACCAACCAGACATGCTGCAAGCACTCCGGCAATGACCCAACGGGTCCGTCTTGGCTTTCGATGTAATGAAGGATATTTGGACTTGTAATCTATTATTTCGTCTGCAGTCGATGCTTCACCCAATTTCGCCCCCCGGCTCATGCCTATATATTCATATTAAAGCTAGTTGATTGCGTTCACGATTTGCCCAGCTCTGATCTCCATTAGCCAAAAAGCGATCCCAGAAAGCCTCTCCGAAAGTTGTCATGACACCTCCCAACAAAGGTAGATTCTAATTAAAGCTATACATCATTGCATAGATTATTATAAAGGTCGGGAACAAAATATTGAATATTGCAAAGCAAATTCCCGCCCAATAGCGCTTCGGCTGCGTTTTTCTGCTCCAAAGGTTATTTCGAGCAACCCAAATTCCACTCTTCCATGCCTTCAACAAGGCAGGAACGAACATATATAGTGCGAAAACGAAGTATGCGACCAGAAGTAGCACTGTGAACATTGATTCCACTTTAGAATTGCTTGAGGTTAGTATAGGTAGCACTGGTTGACCGAATTACTACACGATGTACAGCAGGTATGTTCTGGATAGAAAATAACCTTTCCCATGCTCAAGTGAACTTGGGCACGAGGAATATTTCGCGCTTCGGTCAGCATGCCCGTTCGCAGAGCATTAAGAGGATTTGGATGTTTGCAACTGAGGATTGCATATGGGTTGATTTCGTGTTGAACGATGTAACAAGAAATCAGCACTGGCAAGATGATATTGAAGTCCTGTACATGATTTTAGCTCGAAGTTACCTTACAGCGTCGCGGCAGCACAAACCTGTATGATGGACAAGTTTCGGACTTTGGCTGCAATGGTCGGCATGACCCTGATCGGCCCGATACTCATGGGCTTTTCTGTTGTGTGTTTGATCCGTGGAGAACTTCCCATCAGACATTCCGCATTCACGGCTGCTGATCATCCAATTCTCTTTTATTCGATCATTTTTGTGCTTCTCTACAGTGCCTTTAAGTGCGCCCAGATTAGCGTGATGTTTGCGATTGGGTACCTTCGCGGACGATCGAGACGCTAGTTCTTATATGACCGCAACCTTTTGTAGATCCTGAGAGCACAGCGGTTTTGCGCGTTACGATAACGCATATTGTGAGTAGGTCCTACCCAGGGCCCGACTGTATCTGGTCTGTCAAACTCAACCCTGGCAAATAACCGTTCCTTTGAAAATGCCGATAATAGGCTTTTTGCCTCGTTTTTGATTGTATCCTGATCGTCAACAATGATACTTCCACGGTCATGCTAGGCAAGAAATCACGAGGCTAGATACCTCCTACGCAAGGGTCACTTCCGTGGATACGATCGCACAAATTCCCGTTCCCATTCAGACAACTTGCGTAGGGCCATCTGATAGGTGCGCTCGTTTTTGACGAAAAGGAGCGGGGGCGCTCTGCTCAAATCATCGTCACGGCCGTTCAGGAAGGTTTGGGCTTCAGCGTCGCCAAGACGACGAACCGCGTCCGTAGTCAACTTGTCTTGGAAGTGTCTCCGTTCGGCAGCAACTTCTTGTTCGGCTTCTCTTTGGCGCTGAACTTGGTGAAGCAGTTCCTTTGCTCTTCGCAGCCGATGAATTCCATCCTCTGCAGCGTCAATCGGTGAGAGGCCATCCAATCCATTGTGTGGTGTATTCAGCCAGGCGCCGGGGCCGCTCAGCACCTTCTCTGCGTCAGCAGCGATTTCATCTCGCCGCTGCTGCTTTGCCTTCTCCGCACGCTGCAAAGCCTCGGCATTCTGGCGCGCCTGCTCGTTGGCGATTTTCGCAAGCTGCCGCTCGCATGCCCTTACAATGGGAAGGCCAAGAAAATCGATCACGTCCGTGAGCGTACTATTGAACAGCCCTTCGATTGCTCGCAATTCGGCGGCAATGTCGTACTCGTTGTGCGGCGTTTCCAAGAGTACGCCATAAGCTATGCCGGACTTCGGTTCGACCATCGCCAGCCACGTGTCCACGCTGAAATCTCCGCGTTCTTTATCAGGAACGTGGTGCAGAATGGCTTCGACTGAATTCCTAATGCCCTTGATCCGTGCGACCCTTGCTTCCTCGGCCATGCTCCAGTCGAACCACCGTGAAGACAATGCCGGTGACAACGTGTAGCCGTGAGTCATCCGCATCACCACATCCGAGGCCATAAGGTGCTGAAGGTAGGCTTCCACAGCTCGCCAGGGGGCTGCGAAGCGGCTATCGACTTGCTTTATGGCAGCCTCAAGCTCACCTGTCACACGTCGGAATGCAGGTCGGACCAGATTCAGCTTCTCTAGGTGGTTCGCTGCAGGCACAGCGGTGACGAGGTGACTGCGAAGTTTCTTCCTATGCAACAGCTCAGCCAGAACGATCGCCTGCCAATAAGTCGGCCCTTTAGTATAACAGCCATAGCCATCGACTTTAATGCCAACATGGGCGATTAGCCCCATAGCGCGGAAAGCTGCGGCTTCTGGAATATCTTCGCCCTGCTCAGCCAACGATTGGACAGCTTCTGCGTAAGCGATCGCAATCTTCCGCGCTTCTGCTTTTAGCTTGGTCTCTGCGGAAATGCGTTTCTTCTGGGCTGCCTCCTTTAGTTCGGAAACTGCGTCATCAATGCCTTGGTTGAATAGCCATTTCCGCGGAGCGGCGCGCAAGACCGCTTCTGCAATCGCCTCAGAAGGAGCGTCTCTCGCAATTCCCGACAAGTCAATTTCGATCGCAGCGATACCGTGCGAGCGAATGCGTAGGATCTTATCGTCATCGCAGAAATGAGTCACCGCGATTTCGACCAAGAGTTCCCGCTCTCCCACAGTGACGTAGAGGTCAGGAACGATTTGCGTAAATTCCGTGAATTCAACGCGCGCCGAATCCAATGTAATATTGGTTGCGCCGGGCAGTACGCTTTCAACGTTCTCGTGCACCGCGATCCGTTTCGGGACCATCAGCGTCAGGCGTTCCTCTACAATCTGCTTGGCCAACTTGTGCAAAGCTGTTTCGGGAGCACCACCGCATGCAGGACCGTAATGGGCGAAATGTGGTACAACCTTTTTGGCCTTCGTTCTAGCAACCAGTTTACGCCCGCAGCCAGGACAACTGCAGTTGCATTTCAGGCCACGCTCAACCGTCGAGATGTGGACCAATTTGCCCCCGACTGTCTCGCCATAGACAAGCTCGGCGCGATCGGAGCCGTAGGAGGTGTGGTGATCCATTTGGTTCTCGCTCAATCGCAAGGGCTGAGCTCTTGCACCCGCCGGAGCAACATGACAGGCTCCTGATGGAACCATAGCTCGATTTTGCTGTCACCGATAATCGCTTTCGTAACTATGCCCAAAAAGAATACTAAGGCCTCGTTGCACAATTAGATGGAGGTGTCAGATGGAGACTTTGGAAATTACCACGCGAAGCGATTGTCGCGCTGCAGTTAATCATACGAATGCCGAGTTAGTGATTTCAATGAGTTAGCTTTGCACTTAATTTGAGAGCGTGCAGTTTATTTGAGAATTCTGTGCTGAACCTTGCAGTTAATTTGAGAAGCGATACCGACACGATTAACCGTTGTCCGTTGCTGAAAGATGCAGGCTCTCAGGCGTTGCATCTTCGAAAAATCCTATTAATTTCAGTCAGATAACCTGACAAAACGGGTGGCGAATGAACTCCCCGTATTGCAGCTTATTTAAGAATCTTACCGGCTTCGTTCTCAAATTAAGTGCAGCAGTTAAGCGTGAACCGCCGCATTCTTATGATTAAGTGCAATGCGACATCGATCATTCCCATCATCTCAGCACTCGCCAGTATGCCCGATTGGTCGATGAGTGGGTAACTGCAATTGGGCTAAAACGCGAAGACTACGGGACACACTCGCTTCGACGCACGAAGGCCGCGATGATCTACAGAGCGACGGGCAATCTTCGTGCAATCCAGATGCTGCTTGGACATACCAAAATCGAGAACACGGTCAGGTATCTTGGTGTGGACATTGAGGATGCGCTGGAACTAGCGGAGCATACAGAGATTTGACAGAGTGCGGCCCCGCACCCAGCGGGGCCGTGCCTCTTGGGGAAAATGTTTCTGGTTCTAGCAGTTCGAGTGGGCGGCTATGCGCCCAATTGCGACCGTCAGGTAGATCGAACTCTGATCCCCGAAGCGGCCGCTCGGCAGCGCTGGCAATACCAGCCTTGAACCGTTGCCAAGACAACGAACGGTCATGCGACTTTCTCCTCATGGTCGCGCAGACGTTCCAAATTCACCATCTGCGAGGTATCATTCGGAGGCGCATTGGGCGCGATGCTTAGACTCGCAAACGCCTAAGCGAGAACACAGGAGTCGGCCGATGACGAGCACACGAATTTCGCAGGTGGTCGCGACCTCTCGCCCGAGAACCACTGGTGTGCGGCAATTCCTTGATCTTGAGCAGCAGCGCGACTGGATAGAGGGCAAGGTCGACTTGCCGGACGCGGGCGACCGCTTGGAGTCCCTGGAACAGCGCTTCAAATATGTCGCTCGATTTGAGAAGCTTCTTAGTCGCCCGCAAGCAGGGGAAGTACTGGAGATTCTCGGGCTATACGGTCCAAACTGCATTCCGATCCTGCGCAAGACCGAGCGCTACTACTGGTCGGTTTCCTGTCTGCCTTCGACCTCAGACAAGCCGCTCGTCCGCGTCAATGCGAGCTGGATGGAGCTTTTCACGCTCTATGCCCAAGGCGAAGATATCCGCGCCAGATTCATCATGCATCTTTCGGATTTCACTACGGATCGTTCAGCCACGCCGAGCCGAGTGGACGAACCCTTTCTCGAGCAAAGCGTCGCGCTGCCAGACCACGTCAGTTATTTCTTCCCGCGTGGTGCGGACATTTTCGGCATCAATGTGCGCGGCTCTGTCTCGATCCGCAAATTCCTCACGAGCCGCCGCGTGTTGCGCGCCATTCGGACGTTCAACCTGACGCACATGAACCGGGGGCGGAACGCCTATCAGGCGAGCCATTGCTACAGCGTGGCGGATTACATGCAGGCAGATTGAGGGGTTCTTTAATGCGCGCCATTCTGGCGAACTCGCAGGCGCCGTCGCGGCCCCATTTCGCGAGGTCGAAAAGACAACGGAGGCGCACTTGCACTTGACTGTCGAGGCCTAACGACGGCGCCAACCTCGGCCGGTTTGCGCCCCCTTGCGGACATTCATCAATGTCCGCTTCGCGCCCCAAATCGGTCATTTATGGGGGCTCCGTCCGTCCCTATAAGCGGACATCGCTGCTCTTAGTGCGCCACCTTCTGTTATAAGTTTTAATGCTCATCAACCTGCGTCGTGGTCATCGCGCGGCCTCGACTTGGAGGAAGCTCAGTTTCGAATCTTCGCTATTTGGTACATTCCTTCTCGCCCAGACAATGCGTTCAGACGATCCGTTCGATGGTCAGGGGAAACGTCCCGCGCACAAGCAACGGCTCGAAATCGTCGAAGCGGCCGAGCCGGATCAGCCCACCGGAATAGCTGTAGCCGGCGTAGAACATCGCGAGATTGCCCCACGGCGAGAAGTAGCAGAGGTCGCCTGGCGCCTCGTTGCCGAATGGACCACTCGCGTCCTCCGTCAGCTTACGGGGGAGATAAGCGATCTTCTCGTTGCCGGCATAATTTTCGATGGTCAGTTCTAGGGGTAGCATGGATGTGAAATCGCGCGCCGACGGGTTGTCGTAAAGCGTTGCCGTCAGGCTCTGACCGTTGAACATCATTCGAATTTTCATGTCGGTTGGCTCCTGACTTGCCGGATCGTTTTTTTGTTGGGCGAACGCCAGCCAGGGCATGGTGGCGGTGACCAGTATCGCTCCAAGGATAGAGCGGCGGAGCGGAGAAAAACCGGGCGCACCGGGCGCAGACAAGGTTTCGCTTACTGACATTGTGGCTGCATCGCCAAACTGGCTTTGTCTTTTGCTCATGATAGATGCTCCCTTGAAGACGTTGGCGTGGCCGCGCGTGATCTGTCGTGACGCGCCAGCACCACAGCCGCGATAGCGCAGGTGAAAAGCACGATCGCGCCGAATCCGAATGCGATCTGATAACCGCCATTGTCGAACAGCAGACCGCCGGAGGCTGCGCCGGCTGTGATGGCGAGTTGCACGACAGCCACCATCAGGCCTCCTCCCGCTTCTGCATCGTCCGGCAGTGCTTCGCTCAACCAGCTCCACCAGCCGACTGGCGCGGCGGTGCCGATCAGGCCCCAAAGCGCCAGCAACCCGGCAGTGGTACCTAACGACGATCCGAATACGACCAGGCCAATCGCGAGCGCCGCCATCATCACAGGCATGGCGATCAACGCTTGGTAGAGGCGCGTACGCAGGACAGAGCCGATAAGGAGGGTTCCAAGCAAACCGGAGACGCCCATTGCCAACAACAGGAGCGATAAGCCGGAAACATTGACGAGCGTCACGGTTTCCAGGAATGGCCGCAGGTAGGTGAAGAGCGCGAACTGGCCTATGAAGAAAAGTGCGGCGGCCGCCATGCCGATCGGCACGCCTGGTCGGCGTAGGACTTGAAACGACGCCAGCGGGTTCGCACGGGTCCGGCTGGGCATGGACGGCAACGTTGCGAGGAGCCACACAAAGGTGATCGCAGCGAGCGGCACCACGCTGAAGAAGGCGCCGCGCCAACCGATATACTGTCCAAGGAAACTGCCGAGCGGCGCAGCAATCGTTGCTGCCAGTGCATTGCCGCCGTTGAGGATCGCGAGGCCACGGGGCACGTCTGCAGCCGGCACGAGGCGCATGACTGTCGCCGCTGACATCGACCAGAAGCCGCCGATTACGACGCCGACAAAGGCACGCCCCGCCATCAGGACCGCATAGTTGGGCGCGAACGCGGTCACGACGCCCGAAATGAGCATCAAAGCTGTGAGCCACAACAACAATTGTCGCCGGTCAAGCTTCGACGTGAATGCCGCGACGAAGAGGCTGGTGGCGACCGCGAATATACCGGAGATCGCGATGGCCTGCCCCGCCTGACCTTCGGTCAGATACAGGTCGGAGGCGATTGGCGTCAGCAAGCTGACGGGCATGAATTCCGAAGCGATGAGCGTCGCAACGCACAAGCTAAGGGCGAGGACAGCGCTCCATGACGCCGAGTCTGGGGCGCTTTCGGTAGTCGCTACCGCGGTTGCGTGGGTCATTTCATGCCTCTGTATTGGTCGAACAACACGCCAGGCAAGCGGAGGGCCCGCGAGGCGTATCGTCCGGTTGTATGTTCGTTAGGAGCTCAGGTTCCCCCGGAAGAAGGCGGTCAGCTTGTCGAACGGGATCAGGTTGACACGGTCATAGAGATCGACGTGACCGGCACCCGGGATGATCACGAGCTCCTTCGGTTCAGAAGCACGCTCGTAGGCGTTTTCGCTGAACTCGATCGAGTGAGCCTGCTCGCCGGCGATGAACAGCAACGGACGCGGCGAGATCGTCTCGATCTGGGCGAACGGATAGAAGTTCATGAAAGCGGCGTTGCTGCTCAGGGTCGGATGCGTGGTCTGGAGCGGCGTCTGTCCTTTCGGCGTGAACTCCCCGCGCGGCGTGCGATAAAAATCGTAGAACTCACGCTCGATCGCATTGGAGTCTGCCTTCAGTTCATCAACCGTACCGCCGGTCAGTTTGATTTCGGCGCCCTGGTACTCTGCGAGGCGCTGCTGTGCGGCGACCTTCAGCATTTCCTTTCGCTGTTCGACCGACACGCCCTTCCGAAGGCCGTCGCGATTGGCGGCACCCATGTCATACATGCTGACGGTGGCGATCGCTTTCATGCGCGGATCGATCTGCGCTGCGCTGAGGGCGAAGCTGCCGCTCCCGCAAATGCCGAGCACGCCGATATTGTCCTTGTTGACGAAGGGCTGCGTGCTCAGGAAGTCGACGGCTGCGCTGAAATCATCCGCATAGATTTCGGGGGCGACGGTATTGCGCGGTTGGCCCTCGCTCTCGCCCCAGAAGGAGAGATCGAACGACAGCGTAACAAAGCCCTGCTCTGCCAGCTTGGTCGCATAGAGGTTGGCGCTCTGCTCCTTCGTGGCGCCCATCGGGTGGCCTACAACGATCGCCGGAGTCTGGGCGCTCCTGTCGAGGCCCTGGGGCGTGAACAGATTGCCGACGACCTTCATGCCGAACTTATTCTCAAAGGTGATCTTTTCGACCACCACGCGGTCGCTCCTGTAAAAGTTGTCAGCGCCGTTGGACATGTCCTGGGCGAGCGCGGGGGAAGCGCCGATCGCTAAGCCGGATACCGATCCGAGCATAAGTGCGAGCCCCAAAGCCAATTCCTTCATGTTCGTTCCTTTCCTTATTTGAACAAGTCATTTGGAGAGGCTGATGGCCGCCTAGGAGTAAGTCTCAGTCGGGACCAGCGCTCTTCACACCTCAAAACTTAAGGGATGCAAACTCATACGATAAGGCGCTATATAGATCATAACCTTATAATCAGGAGTTATGAATGGTCCGAGAGAACGTCAGCGATCTGATGGCCTTCATCGCTGTCGCACAGGAAGGCAGTTTCACACGGGCGGCAGTCCGGCTAGGCGTCTCCCAACCGGCCCTCAGCAAGACAATCAGGACGCTGGAAGAGCGGCTTGGCTTGCGTCTGCTCAGTCGCACCACCCGAAGTGTGGCGCCCACAGAAGCCGGAGAGCGTCTGCTTCGGAGCATCGAGCCGCATTTCGCGGGTATCGAAGGCAGCCTGTCCGCGCTGACCGAGCTAAGGGACAAGCCGTCCGGCATCGTTCGGATCACGGCAACGCAACATGCGGCGGATACGGTGATGTGGCCGCGCTTGGCCAAGGTCATGCTTAACTATCCCGACATCACGGTCGAGTTGGTCTCTGACGAGGGCCTAGCAAACATTGTGAGCGAGCGTTTCGATGCCGGTGTTCGCGTGGGCGAGTACGTCGAGAAGGACATGATTGCCGTTCGGATCGGTCCCCCGATGCGCCAGGCCATTGTTGCATCACCGGGTTATTTCAAAGAGCGGCCAGCGCCCAAGCATCCTGAAGAGCTAACCGGCCACCGCTGCATCAACTTGCGCCGTGTAACGCGCGGCGGATATTTCCCGTGGGAGTTCGAAAAGCGCGGACGCGAAATCAACGTCCGTGTCGAGGGCCAACTGGCGGTGACCAGTCTTGAGCTTGCAAGGCGCGCTGCTCTGGATGGTTTGGGCGTGGCATATCTGCCCGATGATATGGTGCAGGATGACCTGACAAAGAAACGGCTGGTGCGAGTGCTGGAGGATTGGTGCGAACCGTTCCCCGGCTATCACCTGTACTATCCGAGCAGCAGGCAGCACGCTCCCGCCTTCGCAGTCGTGCTTGAGGCACTTCGCTTCCGCGGCTGAAAATTGCGAGTACCCGCGTGGGGCCAACTCACGACGATGCTTGCACTGACCTGACGGACCGCCTTTGAGGATACCGGTCCCGAAGCTGCTTGTCCGCTATCGGCCCAAGTTCGCCCGGAACGACTACAATCTAGTGGTCGGGAAAAGTCGTCAGTTCAGTCGAATCCTGTGTGTCTCACATGGGCCGAGGTTGTCGAGGTTTCCCAACCTTGCACTCGAGCGCAGCCCTGTCCCAATCACCAACTTCAGCAGCGGCGCGATACGTGCTTTCCAAAAAGGTCATGAGCATGTCTTCTGGATTGTTGGCAAGCCGGACCGCATCATAGGGCAGCAGAAATTCTCCGAGGTTTTCATCGTAATATGCGGCTTCAGGAGAAATTCTAGCAGCTGCAAAACCGGTCGGCATCGGGTATGCATAGGAATAGAATGCGGGAAAGTCGATTGCACCCCCACCTGGCCAGAAGCCAGCTGACGAGACTTCGTGGCTGTAGGCCTCGCGGGTGATCTCGTCAGGCAGGGCCGGAATACCACCTGGATGTGAGGGCGCGTGTCGACCGGAGAAGCGTGTCACGGCAATGTCAAAACTTCCCCAGAAGAGATGCACCGGGCTCACCTTGCCAAGATACGCCGTACGGAAGATCTGGAGCACGTTCGTCACTGCCACACACGCCCTGAAGAACCGTGTCACAGCATTGGCATCGTAGGGGCGTTCCATCCTGTCTTCGGCGAACGGAATAGCCCCCGGAATCTCGTTCGGCCTGCCATGGAACTCCGGCGTCCCACCGAGAGTACGAATGAGATCCAACGCGCGCCCATGAAAGAAGGCGACCGACATCGGCTCAAGCGAGAACCGGGCAATGCGTCCATCGGTTGCTCGTCCGACCACCTCATGGTTGATCAGATCGAGGCTCAATTCGATCCCGCCCGGTCCATCTGGCACTAGGCCGGTCGTGAAACCGCGAGCGTCAGTGTAAAGGGTCGCATGCCAGGAATGGTTCACCCACGGTGAGCGGGCGAGTCGATATTTCCCTATGATCTGAATATAAAGATGCAGCGCGGAACACGTACTGCGCCAAGGACCGTACGGTATATCCGGCCACCTTTCCTGGATACGTTCATTCATTGAGCCAACCTAACTCGATGGAGCTTGAATAGAATCTCATTACCGCCCGTATTCATATCACCATAGATGCTGGCAAAGAGGAAGCTTCTTGCTGGCGGCGACGGCGTGGGGGGCAAGGGGAGACGACCTCTCGGGGCAACGTAGTGGGCCGGCCTGCCGCTGCACGAATGTCGCCTTCGGAGACGTAGCTGTACAATCCCCACTTCGACGTCGCATCTTTCTGCTTGCCGCCGTATTTCACCAGGGACGGGGCCGCCGGAATGAAGGCCAGCTTTCGGGAACCGGCAAGGAGCCAGTCAGCGACTGACATTGGGTCGTTTGCCGAATGTCCGCTTCAGCCAAATGTATTTCGAAAGCGGACCGGCAGATTTCGGCCCCGTGAATACTTAAGATCAAACGTTTTCTTGAGGGCCAATGGTGGCCGAAGGAGAACTCAAATGGGTATTGCACAATACGATCCTGCCGCATTGGGCCGACCGGCCTGGAACGCCGGCCGAAAAGTCGGCATCAAAAAACCCCTGAAGCAGCGCCAGATCTGGGCGATTCGCTTCTTCCTCGACCGGGAGGGGCGCATGAGAGATCGCGCGCTGTTTGATCTAGCAATCGACAGTAAGCTCCGAGGCTGCGATCTTGTTAAGATCAAAATCAGAACCCTCGTCACAGGTCAAGAAATTCGAACCCGCGCCATGGTCATCCAGCAAAAGACCGGTCGTCCTGTACAGTTCGAGATCACAGCCGACGTCAGGGCAAGTCTGCATGCGTGGCTTGAACGGAGAGGTGGAACAATTGACGACTACGTCTTTCCCAGTCGAGTCGATCATTCCCATCATCTCAGCACTCGCCAGTATGCCCGATTGGTCGATGAGTGGGTAACTGCAATTGGGCTAAAACGCGAAGACTACGGGACACACTCGCTTCGACGCACGAAGGCGCGATGATCTACAGAGCGACGGGCAATCTTCGTGCAATCCAGATCCTGCTTGGACATACCAAAATCGAGAACACGGTCAGGTATCTTGGTGTGGACATTGAGGATGCGCTGGAAATAGCGGAGCATACAGAGATTTGACAGAGTGCGGCCCCGCACCCAGCGGGGCCGTGCCTCTTGGGGAAAATGTTTCTGGTTCTAGCAGTTCGAGTGGGCGGCTATGCGCCCTGAAGCTTGACCTTTGCAGCTCTCCAGCGAGTTCCGAAAGCTGACGTTGCTGCAGACTGGCGCAGTTGAGCAGTATCCTGGCATCCTTGGGAGGTCGACTTGAGGTTGGCGCCGGCCTCTGTCAGGGCTTCACGAACCGATATGCGAAGCGATCGGTCTCGCCCTTGATCAAGGGATCGAAGACCTTGATCGCGTGTGGATCGTTCCTGTTAGCGAGCAGGGTACTTTCCGCATCCAGTACGAAGCCGGCAGCCTCCACCTCCTCGCGCACGGAGGCAGGGTCGATGCGATGCAATGACTGGGCATCACCTGTGCCGGCTCCGGCGGCGGCGTGATCGACAATGACGTAGAACCCACCGGGCTTCAGCCGTTCGTAGACAGCTCGATTGAAGTTAGCCGCCGTCGCGCCCCTGGCCTGCATCAGCGCGGTGTGGAGATCGTGGTAGAACAGGTGCAGCCACAGGACATCCGCTGGCTGCGTGATCTCCGGCATTGCCACGAGGTCCGCTGAGACGGCTTCGACGTTTTCCCGGCCTGGCTCTTGCGCGATAGTTCGCATGAGGCCGACCGGATCGTTCTTGAAGTGCGCGACTTCGGCCGGCACGAAGCTGGTGACTCGACCTTCGGGTCCAACGACGTCGGAGAACAGGCGCGTCCAGTCGCCGGCGCCTGGATAAACGTCGATGACGGTGGCACCCGCATCAATGCGTGCGAACCGGATCAACTCGGATAGTTTGGATTGGTCGTACATCGGAATCTCCTTTACGGTTGGGTATTCGACGAGCGCGCGGCACGCGAGACGGCGATCCGCTCATTCACCTTCGGCGAAAGCCGATGGTTGAAGGCCTGCGCTATACGGGCCCGGACGCGTCCATCTGCGCGGCGCGTGCCAACGCTTGCGTGTCGATGTATTCCTGGATGCTGGTCAGTCTGCCGTCCCGGACCGTGATGGCGAAGATCCAGTCGTCCTCGAACGGCTTGTTCGTGGCTTTGACCTTCCCGCTGGCGAAGCCGACGACGAGAACCCGGTCTCCTTGTGCGACAAACTCCCGGGGTTCCGTGGAGGTTTCCATCGACCTGGATGCCGTATCCAGCAAATCTGCTAGTCCCGCGTGCCCCCGGTAGGTGCCGGCCAGCGGCCAGTCCTCGCCCGGAATGATCCACTTGATGTCTTCGGCAACCAGCGCCAACAGAGCCTGTCTGTCGCCGCGGCCTATCGCGGCGAAGAAGTCCTTCACGGTCTGGATGTTTTTTTCAATACTCATGGGAATATCTCCATTTCGCTGTGATCGGATCGCGCTCGATCCGATCCGTACATCGTGGTCCTGTCGGTGGGGGCCTCGTTTTATCCGTCGAACTTGACCAGATCCTTGAAGATCAGATGACCCCAGCTCTTTCCGCGCGCCTGGACCAGCAGCCCGCCTTCCGACAGCCCGCCAAGCTTGATCGGCGCGAAGCCCAGATTTTCCGCGAGCGTACCAATCTCCGCCGCAGCGTCGTCATCGTCGCTCGCCAGGAACACGACTCTCCTGCCGCCCTGCACGGCCGGATCTTGGCCAAGGGTGGCAGCGAGCAGATGGTTGAAGCCCTTGACCAGCCTTGCGCCAGAAAAAGCCTGCGCGACGGCCTGGGAAGACGGCTGTCCTCCCAGTTGCTCAGGGGGCACGCCGTAGGCATTGGTCACATCGACGATGGTCTTCCCCTGCCAGGTGGGGAGCGCCTTTGCGACATCTGGATGCGACTCGAAACGGACTGCCAAGAAGATGATATCCGCCTTGACGGCTTCCGCTAGTGTTCTAGCAATGACCTTGGGCCCGATCGCGGCCGCATCAGCTGCAAAGCTTTCCGGGTCCCGCGTGGTTGCAACAGATACTTCGATGCCCTTGCGTGAAAAGGCCTTGGCCAGAGCTCGGCCGATATTGCCGAAGCCGATGATTGAGTAGCTCATAATGCTTCTCCGATCCTGTGTTAAGGTTGGGTCAGACCTGCGCCCAACCACCGTCGACGGCGAGATCTATACCGGTGATGTAGGAGCTTTCATCGGAGGCAAGGAACGTGAGCGCAGCCGCGATTTCCTCTGGCTTGCCCCTGCGACCCATTGGGATCTGTGCAGCAAACTGGGCGACCGCCTCCTCGGCTTGCTCAGCGGTGAGGCCGGTCGTTGTCGCCAAGGCGGGAGTCTCGATCGCGCCGGGGCTCATCGTATTGACGCGGATATTGCGGTCCTTCAGCTCTTGGGTCCAAGACCGCGAGAAGCTGCGAACAGCCGCCTTGCTTGCTGCGTAGGCGCTGAACGCTGGCAGCCCCATCACATTCGAGACCGAAGAGTTCAGAATGATCGATCCGCCGTCTTTGAAGATGGGAAGGGCCTTCTGCACCGTAAAGAACAGGCCCTTCACGTTCACATCGAAGGTCTGGTCAAAATGGGCCTCAGTAGCTGCCGCGAGCGGCGCGACTGTACCTGCGCCCGCGTTTGCGAAGAGAATGTCGATGTGACCATGTTTCTCCTTCACGGTGGCGTAGAGCCGGTCCAGATCTTCCAAGCGCGAGACGTCGCCCACGACTGTTGTCACGTTTTTCCCGATAAGCGCCGCGGCCTCTTGTAAGGCTTTCTCGCGTCGCCCAATGATCACGACCTTCGCACCTTCTTCCACGAAACGCTTGGCTGTGGCCAAGCCGATCCCGCTGCTTCCGCCCGTGATGACTGCGATTTTACCTTCGAGTGCTTTCATAGTCTTTTGTCCTACGTTGTGTGTGAGTTAGGCACGGAACCGCGCCGGGGTCAGAGTTGAGCAAGGCCGCCGTCGACGGCGACTTCGCTGGCGGTCATGAAGCTGCTGTCGTCCGACGCGAGGAAGGCGGCCGCGGCCGCGATCTCCGCCGGAGCGGCCATGCGCTGGAGCGGGGTCATCGCGCCGTAGGCCTTTTGGCCCTCCTCTCCGAGCGCTTCCTTCGCGAGTTCGGTCGCCGTCGCGCCGGGCGACAGCACGTTGACCCGGATACCGGTACCCTTCAGATCCTCCGCCCAGGTCCGTGCGAGATTGCGCACGGCTGCCTTGCTGGCGCTGTAGGCAGTGAATGCCGGGGCGCCGGTGGTCCCGGCGCTCGATCCCGTCAGGATGATCGAACCGCCCGGGCCCATCAGTGGTAGCGCCTTCTGGACCGTGAAGATCGTGCCCTTCACGTTGGTGTCGAAAGTGTCGTCGATGTGCTTGGCGGTGATCTGGCCGAGAGGAAGCGGACTTCCGGCCCCGGCATTGGCGAAGACGATGTCGAGGCTTCCGCGCTCGGCTTTCACCGCCGCGTAGAGCCGATCCAGATCGGCCTCATCCGAGACCGAGCCCTTCACCGCGCGGGCGTTGGGTCCAAGCTCGGCCACAGCCGCATCGAGTGCTTGCTGCCGACGGCCGTAGATGAAGACGAAGGCACCCTCCTCGATGAAGCGCCTTGCAGCGGCGAGGCCGATACCGGTGGCGCCGCCCGTGATCACGGCGGTCTTTCCATTCAATCTGATCATGTCATGCATTCCTTGTGTCGCATCTCGGGTCGTCGCTTTTGCGGAGACATCCTCCGACAGCCTCGATATGGGGTCGCCGGCGCCAAGCGGTGAGTGCGCAATCGCGCGTATCCGTGGTGCGAAAACGATCCACTTACGTGATCGAACGCAGCGACGGTCATGCGCAATCCGGCCCAGTAGGGTAGACTGGTCTTTGGAAGCCGCCCCATGCGGCGCGGGAATGGACCATGATCGACTGGGATGACGTTCGCTACTTTCTTGCCGCCGCACGTGGCGGCTCAGTGCGGGCTGCCGCCAAGAGCCTGGGAGTCAACCACTCGACCGTGCTGCGACGCATTGCTCAGCTCGAGGAGCACCTCGGGGCGCAGATGTTCGAAAAGCTGCCTTCGGGCTACCGCCTGACGGCCGCGGGCGAGGAGGTTCTCGAGTTCGCGAACCAGATGGAAGCCTCGTCGCACCAACTGGAGACGCGCGTCTTCGGGCGCGATCAGAGCGTACGCGGGCTTCTACGGGTGACGCTGCCCCCGTTCCTTGCGACACACCTGCTCATGCCGGATATCGCAGATTTTGCGCGTCTGCATCCGGACATCGAGATGGAGATCGTATCGACCGGCGAGGTCGTGAATCTGACCAACCGGGAGGCGGATGTGGCAATCCGGATGGTCTCCGATCGCAAGACCCTGCCGCTCAATCTTCATGGCCTGAAAGGTCCGGATCTGCTCGCGGGTGTTTATATGTCCCGCGATAGACTGGCCGCGTGGCGTGCGGGTGCGCCGGATCCAATCCGGCCCATCGTCATCGGCGGTCAGGCTGTTCCGAACTGGGTCGACCAAGGGGAGTTTCGCGCCACAGGGGTTCCGTTCAGGACGCCGGACGCCGACGCGCAGATCGCTGCGGCAAGGCAAGGGATCGGCATGACCAAACTGCCCTGTTTCGTCGGAGATGCCGATCACTTGCTGGCGAGAGTTCCGGGCATCGATCTGAAATCACCTGCGACGATCTGGCTTCTCACGCAGGGGGAGACACGCAAGACGAAGCGCGTGCGGCTTTTCACAGAGTTCATATCCCACCGACTCGCCGCGTACGCTCCGCTCCTCGCCGGGCGGTCCATATCGCGCGGCTGACGTCCCGTGCCAAACGCCAAAAATGGGCTGGGGAAATTGCTGTTGGAGATTGGCATTCCCAAGGGGACAGGCCGCGGAGTGGCCGCTCTCCGTGAAATCGAAACGCATAGTGGACGGTCCGCTCCCGGCCCCATCTCGGTCATTCAAGGGCACTAGCTGAGTGATTGCTCTAGGACCGCAATGCTGGAAGGTGCATAATGCGTATTTGGCTCAACTAACAGTGCCAGAGATCAAGCTCGGACTAATCGATGGTGGCTCATTAGAATGCAAACTGTGACTCCCCCGCCTTGAACCGTATCGAACTCCCGACCACCAAAAACACGTGCTGATTTAGACGTTGTTCAAACTTTTATTTGGAAGGAAACGTTCCTTTGAAAATGCCGATAGTAGCTGATTTTCGTTGATTTTGATTGGTGCCCGTAAGTCTACAATGTATCCTACCACGATGGCATAAGCGTTCCGCGACTGGCTTGATTGCCCTTATCTACGGCAGAATTCGAACCTCGCATTGCGCCGGTGCATCGCGAGCACAATCGATCGAAGGCGCAACGCCATGCAGTGATTTTTCCGGGTGGATGATGTACAGTGGCGGGTTTAGGGTGGTCGTTCTGAGAGGGGCCCCTGATGATCATTGCGTCATGGCTGGAGAGTTTAGGGCTTGGGCAGTATGCCACAGCCTTTGAGAGTAATGCGATTGATGCCGAGACACTGCCAAAGCTGACCGCCGAAGATCTAAAGGAGGTCGGGGTCGCTGCTCTCGCCCACCGAAAGAAAATTCTCGAAGCAATCGCTGCACTCGAGGGCGACCGGCACGCCTCGCCTTCGCGATCTTCAACCGGTAAAAAGGCAGCCACTTCTCGCCACCAATCATTCGCGGTTCGCCCTCGTGAGGCCGAGAGACGACAGCTCACGGTGATGTTCGTCGATCTCGTGGGTTCGACAGGTCTGTCCACCCATCTTGACCCCGAGGAAATGGGCGCGGTCCTGCGCCAATTCCAAAATGCAGTTGCGGGCGACGTTGTCCGTTTCGACGGCTATGTCGCGAAGTTGATGGGCGATGGCGTCCTTGCCTATTTCGGTTGGCCGCAGACGCATGAGGATGAAGCGGAACGTGCCGTCCGCGCAGGGCTTGCCGTTGTTGAAACCGTCAAAGCCCTTTCAACGAACGCCCGCCAACAACTTTCCTGCCGTATTGGCATCGCGACCGGTCTGGTTGTCGTTGGGGAACTGATCGGCAACGGAGCTGCACAGGAGAACGCCGTTGTTGGGGAGACACCCAACCTCGCTGCCCGCTTGCAAACGCTCGCCGAGCCGGACACGGTGTTGATCTCCGAACTCACTTTTAGATTGATGGGGAAGCTTTTCGAGGTGAAGCGAATCCGTCCCCAGAAACTGCACGGCTTTGACACGCCTACCAATTCGTACCAGGTAATTGGAGAAGGCCGGGCGGAAGGCCGTTTCGACGCTCTCCATGTTGGTGGTACAGCGCCGCTGGCCGGCCGCGACCCGGAAATTGCCCTCTTGGTTGAGAGATGGAACCTTGCGGCGTCGGGGGAAGGACAAGTCGTGGAGTTGTTTGGAGAGGCGGGGATTGGCAAGTCACGCATTCTTCAGGAGCTCCGCGAGCGCCTGAAAGAGGAGCCTATCACGTATCTGCGCTATTTCTGCTCGCCGTATCATACCGAGAGCGCACTTTATCCTGTCGCAGACCAGTTGCTGCGGGCCGCGGACATCAACCGAACGGACCCGCCAGAAAAGCAGTTAATGTTCCTGGAGGAGGCGCTTTCAACGGCGCAGAACCCGCGTGAGGCGATTCCCCTGATTGCCGCTCTGCTGTCAATCCCCACCGACAGCCGCTATCCGAAGCTCGACCTGATGCCTCAGAAGCAAAAGGCGCGGACTTTCGAGGTTTTGATCGAACAACTCGAGGCGCTGGCGAGCAATAAGCCTGTTCTCATGCTCCTTGAGGACGCTCACTATCTTGACCCGGTCTCTGCGGAACTCTTCGACGTCATCGTGGACCGCATGCAGCGACTCCCGATCATGCTTGTTGCCACCTACCGTCCGGAAGGAATTGTACGTTGGAACGGATTTCCCCATGCGACTGTGCTGACGTTGAACCGGTTGAGCCGCGCGCAAGCGGCCTCCATCATCACGGTTATGACGGGAGGAAAGCAACTCCCGTCGCCAGTTCTCGACCAGATTCTTTCCAAGACCGAAGGCGTACCGCTGTTCATCGAGGAGTTGACCAAGGTCATCCTGGAATCTGGCCTGCTTAGCGAGAGCGGTGAAGATTACAAATTATCTGGCCCCCTGCCGCCATTAGCCGTTCCCGCAACCCTGCATGACTCTTTGATGGCCCGCCTGGACCGGCTTGCCTCCGTCAGGGAGGTCGCCCAGATCGGTGCAGTGATTGGGCGGGAGTTTAGCCACGAGTTGCTTGCCGCAGCCGCCGGCTTTTCGGAAGTCGAGCTTGAGCGGGCAACAGAGCAGCTCGTGACGGCCGGCCTGGTGTTCCGTCGAGGCGGCGGGAGCCAAGTCAGCTACGCCTTCAAGCATGCGCTGGTTCAGGATGCCGCATATGGAAGCCTGCTCTTGAGCCGTCGGCAACAGCTGCACGCCCGCATCGCGCGCATCCTGGAAGAACGCTTTCCCGAGACGGCAGCGAACGAACCTGAATTGCTTGCTCATCATTTCGGCCAGGCTTCGCTTGTTGAGAAGGCTGTGGAGTATCACGAATTAGCCGGACGGCGTGCACTGTCGCGTTCGTCCCCTTCGGAAGCTCTTGTTCGCTTCGGGAATGCGCTGGACGGATTGAACGCTCTTCCCCCCTCTAAGGAGCGCGCGCGGCGTGAGCTTTCGATTCAGGTGGCATTAGGCAGCACGCTGGTAGCATTTCACGGATTTGCCGCTCCCGAAACTGGTGCTGCATATCTGCGGGCACATGAACTGTGTGAAGAATTGGGTGAGATACAAGAACTGTTTCCCGTCCTTTACGGCCTCTGCCTTTATCACCTCTATGCCGCCGAACTGGCGGAAGCACGACGTGACGCGGACAGGCTACTGGACTTGGCCAACAGCAGCAATGAGCGCGGCCTCTTGTTCTTCGCCCACCGCGCGGCAGGCGTCAGCGCCCTGCCTGCAGGCGAATTTTCACGCGCTCGCGCTCACCTGACGGAAGCTTTAGCGCTTTACGATCCACAGGAGCATCGGTCTCCGGCATTCGTGTACGCTTTTGACCCGCGGGTCGTGTGCCTCGATTATTTGGCACGAGCCCAGTTGGCTCTTGGCTTTCCTGATCAGGCACTCGTGTCAAATGAGGAAGCGGTGGGAGACGCCAGGAGGATCGGACATCGCAACAGTCTCGCCCTGCCACTGTTCTTTGGCGGTGTGATGCGCCAAATTCTCGGCGATCGCGAAGGGGTGAAGCTTCGTGCCGCCGAACTTGCGCAAATATCGGGAGAGGCCGGATTTCGGTTCTGGCAAGCGGGCGCTACGATCCTGCAGGCATGGGCAATCGCCGACGAAGGCGAAACCGAGCGCGGCCGGGCTGATCTGCAGAGGGGCGTCTCCGAATGGAGGAGCACAGGGGCGCAGTACATGTCGCCCTACTTCGCGGCCCTTCTGGCGCAGATCGAGCTGAAAGCAGGCGACCCTGCAGCGGCACTCGGGCTGCTCGAAGGTGCGCAAGAGGTCATCGAGCGGACTAACGAGCGTTGGTTCGCAGCCGAGGTGCTCCGTCTCCAGGGAGAGGCCATGCTTCAGCTTGGGCCTGATCAGGGAAAGATGGCCGCGGAGCGGTTCGGGGACGCGCTGGCCACGGCACGTGCGCAGGATGCGCGCTTTTGGGAGCTTCGCGCAGCAATGGGACTTGCCCGCGCCAGCAGCGCCGATATCAGCGCGCGGGAGCAGCTTGCCGAGATTTTCTCGAGTTTCACAGAAGGAGCAATGTTGCCGGACCTGAAGGCTGCACAAATGCTCGCAACGACAGCAGGATCAGCGTAGCCAACAACGATGGGAGGAGATCATGCCGGGATTGGATATCAGAGAGATCGTAAGGGCGGCGAACGACCGCTGGAACGCGGCCTTCAACAGCGGAGATGCAGCAGCAGTCGCGGCGCTTTATACGTCGGACGGCACTGTGCTGCCGCCCGACCATGCCGTCGTGAAGGGAACGGCCGCAATTGCCGATTTCTGGGCCGGTTTCATATCGGCTGGCGTTAAGGATCATGATATCGAACTGCTCGATGCCCAAGATGGCGGGGACATGGCCTATTCCAGCGGCAAGTGGTGGGCGACCGGCTTGGGAGAAGACGGAAAGGCGTTGCGCTTTGAGGGCACGATCGTCACCATCTTTCGAAGGCAACCCGATGGTTCTTGGAAGACGTGCCTGCACACGTGGAACTGAGTTATAAAGGTATTTTCGTGGGTTTGGCGTAACTTCACCCGGAGCTGCTGCCCTGTCCAGATAAGGCGTGTTCCAGTGAACAATGACACAAACAACCAATCGAGAGCGGAAGCGACGAAGGTTGACTGCCGAGCGCGCGCGACGTTGCCGGCCAAAGTACCGTGCGGTTGCACTTGCCTGAAAAGCTTTTCCGCCAGGGCAGCCAATAGTGATTAAGTGATGAGACGCATTCCAACATAGATGTGGGATTAAGAAGATGAAATCGACACGTCGATCGGTCCTCGCTGCATTTCTAGCTGTGCCGTCGATCAAAGCGGCAGGCATTTTTGAAGCGAATGCCGCACAATCCGCGCTCGAGTTGACGCCGGCATGCAAGGATGCGGATGAGCTGACCATCACGCAGACAGAAGGACCCTATTACAAGCCCAGCTCGCCACTCAAACAGGACTTTGCCGCCGACGCGCCTGACGGTATGAGGATCACCCTAGGCGGATTTGTGTTGGAGACGGACTGCAAACCCGTCGACAGGGCACTCGTTGAGCTTTGGCACGCGGATGAGCATGGCTCATATGACCGCGTTGGCTACAGGTTGCGTGGTCATCAATTCACAGACCAGCGTGGCCGCTGGTGGTTTTCGACCATCATTCCATCGCTCTATCCGGGGCGCACGCGCCATTACCATGTGAAAGTACAAAAGCCAGGCGGGAACGTTTTGACGACCCAGCTGTATTTTCCGGGCGAGCCCCTGAACGCACGCGACCGCATATTTGATGAGCGGCTTTTGCTCCGAATGCGCGACACGGCGGACGGCAAATTCGGTCGATTCGACTTCATTGTGTGAGCACTCTTCGAATGCCAGCTCTAGCCTGCTCGGGCTTGTCACATCAAGGTGGATGAGACGGAGTTTGCCTCGGCGGTGTGTTTCAGGCAGTCGCGCCCGTTACGGCATTCCACTGCGCCATTGCCTTGAGGCGATGAAGGTGGATGGCATTTGCTGAACGTTTGGAGTGGGGTGGGACGAAGAGATTTCTGATAGCGGAGAAAATCGCGACGAAGCGTTGCAGCCCTCCTGGAGATCGGAAGCCCTGCATCATCCGCTCGCGTTTTCGTAACGGTACGTGCGAATTTTCGGCCCGGTTGTTGAGGCCTTTATGCGACCGATGTTCGACGCCCGGCATGACCTGCCGCTTTGCTGCTCCATAGGAGCGGAGCTTGTCGGTGATCATTCTCTTTGGCACGAGCCCCTGCTTTCTCAGGAGCCTTGTTAGCAATCGCTTTGCTGCCTTGGTGTTGCGGCGGTTCTGGACGATTTCATCGGGTGATGTCAGGTTAAATTTTCAGGTCACGAGGATGGTCGCCCTGTTGATTTCAGGCGAGTGCTTCTGCCATGGCTTTCCACTCTGCCATGGCATTCAGGCGGTGGAGATAAATCTGGCATGCCGAACGTTGTGAGTGGGGTGGAACGAAGAGGTTGCGGACGGTAGAGAAGATCGAGATAAACCGCTGCAAGCTTCCCGATGATCGGAAACCCTGCATCACTCGCTCCCGTTTTCGCAACGGCAGGTGAGAATTCTCCGCCCGATTGTTTAACCCTTTGTGCGAGCGATGCTCGACGTTGGCCATGACCTGGCGTCTGGCGGCTTCGTAGGAGCGCAACTTGTCGGTGATCATCCGCTTCGGCAGGATACCTTGCTTCCGCATAAGCCGTGTCAGCAACCGCCGTGCAGCCTAGCTGTTGCGCCGGTTTTGAACGATTTCGTCGAGAACATATCCATCCTGATCGACGGCACGCCAGAGCCAGTGTCTTTTACCATTGATGCTGACGGCGGCTTCGTCCAGATACCAGATATCTTGTGATGATGGAGGCTTTCTTCGAATCCGGCGAGCATATTCCGACCCGAACTTTCGTGTCCACTGCCGGATCGTCTCATACGACACCCTGATCCCACGCTCGAGCAGCAATTCCTCGATATGCCGCAGGCTCAAGGGAAACCGGTAGTACAGCCACACCGCATGAGCGATGATTGAAGCAGGAAATCGATGGCGTTTGTAACGAATGGAAGGAACATGCATCCTGCAGCGATTACATCCCAAATCGATGACGAAACGTTAACCTGACATCACCGGGGCGATCATGAAGCGATGGTTGATCTTAGCAATTCCTGCTTGCTAACCATCTCGCCTACGCCCGGGACGGCAGAGTAGGCGATCTGCTCATCCAGCTCTGGCGAGTTTGGCGAGCTATTTGGCGAGCTGGACGTTTATGAAATCGACGCGACCAAAGAAGTGACTCCCTCTGTCGATTTACACGAGAGTGGAAGGAATCTTGGGGTTAGGCGACAAGAGAAAACCGACCATCCCGCAGTCGTCCATCGAGCACTGCTACTCTCGTCTGGAGCACGCGCTGCGCGCCCCGTGGTGACCATCGCATTTGTCGACGCTTGTTAGAGCTGTGCCGGTGAAGAGACCGGTGGTGATTCCATCCCATCGACCGCCACTGATGAAATCAAGGCCACACGCACTTATCCGGGATTTCTTGTTGAGATTGCAGTGGGAAAATGATCGTATGCGACCCTCGTAGTTGACTCCTCTGCCCCTTCTCCCGATGTTTGATCCGAGAGGCTCATGTCAATTTCAGATGCCATCTATCGTCCGTTCGAAAGGTTGATCCGGCCGCTCGACATCCCCTACCAGCCGCTGCCTAGCAAAGGACCGGTAGCTGTTTTGCTGCACTTCATCTCGATGTTCCGCGGCGTTCTGATCGCCTTGGCGCTTTCCTCCATGGCGATCGAGGCCATCAACTTGGCGATCGTCTGGGGGCTTTCGGTCATCGTCGATGGCGTCACGCAACAGGGCGCGTCCGCCTTTCTGCAGAACGAATGGCCGCTCCTGACTTTTCTGGGTTTCCTGATCTTTCCGGCCATGCCGGTCGCCTCGTTCCTTCTAAACACTCTCAACTCGCATACGCTCGGCGTCGGAATGCCGGCCGCCATCCAGTGGCAGGGTCACAAGGCAGTCGAGCGACAGGATCTTGCCTTTTTCCATGACCTCTTTGCCGGTCAGGTCGCCTCGCGCCTGTCGCAGGTGGCCTCCGCCGTACAGCAGCAGATCATCGCCGCCTTCCAGTCCATCCCGCGCTTCGTGCTGCAAATGGTCGGCTCCGTTATCTTGCTCACTAGCCTGTCTTGGCAACTCGCCCTACCCGTCGTCATCTGGATCGCGCTCAACATGGCTCTCGCCATCAAGATGGCGCCGATCTTCGTAGAACGCTCACGCAACACCGCCAAGCAGCGCAGCCTGGTGGCCGGCGCCATCACCGATCTCTACACCAACATGCAGATGATCAAGCAGTTTGCGGCCGAAGACAGCGAGGCCGGTGCCATACGACGCATCATCCAGAAGTCCGTGCAGACACAGCATAAGGAACAACGCATCTACCGCACGTCGGAACTGACTGTCGTGGCGCTTAACATGGCGCTCTGGCTGGCCATGCTTTCGATTGGTTTTTCGGGCCTCGTCAACGGCTTTCTAACGGTCGGCGAGTTCGTTGGGGCAGTCTACATCCTCAACCGGCTATCAGGTCACACCTTCACCTTCCTGCAGATGGGCCAGCAGATCTTTCAGGCGATCGGCACGATCAAGGACGCCATGCCAGTCATGACGACGCCGCCCACCATCACGGATCGGTCGGACGCGGCCGAACTGACAGTCGGCCGAGGACAGATCCATTTTGAAAATGTGCGCTTCGCCTACAACTCCGGCAAGCCGGTGATCGACCAGCTGTCGCTGACGGTCCAGCCCGGCGAGAAGGTGGGCCTGGTCGGCCTCTCCGGGGCGGGCAAAACAACGCTGGTGAGCTTGCTGCTGCGCTTTTACGATATACGGGACGGTGCAATTCTGATCGACGGGCAGGACATTCGCACGGTCGCGCAGGCAAGCCTTCGCCGCAACATCGGGGTCATCGCGCAGGATGTGGCGTTGCTGCACCGCTCGGTCGGTGACAATATCCGCTACGGCCGGCCGGAGGCGACACAGGACGAGATCGAATGGGCGGCGAAGACCGCAAAGGCCGATGCGTTTATCAGCGATCTTACCGATGTCGAAGGCCGCAAGGGCTACGCCGCCTTCGTTGGGGATCGCGGCATCAAGCTGTCCGGCGGCCAGCGCCAGCGTATCGCCATTGCGCGCGTCCTATTGAAGGACGCGCCGATCCTAGTGCTGGACGAGGCGACCTCCGCCCTCGACAGCGAATCTGAGGCCGCCATCCAGGAAAAGCTCAATCTGGTAATGGAGGGAAAGACGGTGATTGCAATAGCACACCGCCTTTCGACGATTGCCAGGATGGACCGAATCGTCGTGCTCGATCAGGGACGCATCGTGGAAGAAGGCAACCCAAACAAGCTGGTCGAAGAGGATGGCTTGTTTGCCCGTCTGTGGAAACGCCAGACCGGGGGCTTTATTCCTGACGAACTTGACGAACCTCTACCGACATCGCCTGCCACCTGACCACTGGCAGCTTGCCCAAAAAGGGAGAGGATGCGAGTCCACACAATGGACGTCGCCAGGAACTCTTCGTTTGAAAATGCCTACAATTGCGGATTCGCACTGACTTCGATTGGTTCCAAAAATTCTACACTCACTCTTCAGAGCATATCGGCATGAGCGCTTTCCAATGGACGTTGGCGCAGACCGGCGTGCGTCGCCGCAAAGGCCATCAGCCTCGGGTCCGGCTGCATTATGAAGGGAAAAACGGACCTTACCCCTACCGTTCCTGCATGGCCTGCGAGGAAATCTCCGCGAGCGGCGAGAACAGATATTCAAGAATGCGCCGTTTGCCGGTCTTGACCTCAACCGTCACGGCCATCCCCGGCGACAGCGGCATGTTGCGGCCGTCGACCTCAATCAGCGTCGTGTCAGGTTTGATCGTGACCGGGAACACGAGATTCTGCATGCGCTGGACATTACCGGTTGGAATGATGCTTTCGAGTTCCTTGGCCGCCGCCCCTTCCAGCTGCTGTGCGTCGGGTTCGGGGATCGCATCGGTCGCCACGCGATCGACGCGGCCCTCGATGGTGCCATAGCGGGTAAACGGAAACGCCTCGATCTTGATGACGGCGGGCTGTCCGGCAGCGACGAAGCCGATGTCATGGTTGGGAAGATAGGCCTCGATCTCGAGCGAGGCATTGCCCGGAACGATGCGCATCAGTTCACTGCCGGCCGACACCACCTGTCCGACCGTGGTGATCGCCGATGCCTGAACGGTGCCGTCGATCGGGCTTTTGATCGTCATCGACTGGCGACGCTTGCTTGCCTTGACCAGCTGCTGCTCCAATTCATCGACGCGGCGCGCCGCATCGGAGAGTTTCTGCACATTGTCAGCGACAAAGCTGTTCGCCAGCTTGGCTGCCTCGCTGGTGGCAACATTGAGGGCCGCATAGGCCGCTGCCAACTGGCCAGTCTGTGTCACCATACTGGTTTCCGCCTCCTGCTGCGACTGCAGGGCATCGATGACCTGCGCCCGCGATCCGGCGGCCGAAGGGATCAGTTCCGTGCGCATGGCGACCCGCTCGGCAAGCGTTGTAACCAGGGCCGTTTGCGCCGCGATTGTCTTCGTCAGACCGTCAATCTCGGTCTGACGCTGCCCGCGCTGGGCCGCGAGATTATCCAGCGAGGAATGCAGCTGTGTAACATCGGCCTGGTAAATCAGCTGTTCGCGGCGGCGGATGACATCCGGGACATCGTTGGGAATGGAAATCGGTTGCTCAGCCACCGGACCGGACGTCCATATCCCGTCCTTTTGCCATGCCGCAACGGTCAACAGTACTGCTTCCCGGCGCGCCACTTCGGCGCGATAGGCGGCAAGGCCGGCAGCGATGCCAGTTTCCTCCGCTTTGATCTCGGTGTCATCCAGTTCGACGATAACCTCACCTGCCTTGACAGTCATGCCGTTCGAAACAGGAACGGCGCGTGTTCTGCCCATCTCGATGGACTGAATGACCTTGACCCGACCCGTCGGCTGAACCTTGCCTTGTGCGGTTGCCACAATGTCGAACGTTCCGAGATAGCTCCAGAGCAGTGCGCTTGAGGCCAAAATACAAATGAACCAGATGAAAGCCGTACGGATCGGCGAGGTCGGCGTTTCGAGTATTTCCAGAGCTGCAGGCAGAAATGCGGTGTCGTCGCGCTGCCGTTTGGCAGCGCCCTTCAATGCTTTTGCCTTGATTGCTGCAACGGTTGGCGAGCTCATCCCTGCACACTCCCGGTTTGAAGTTTCCAGAGGTGGGCATAAAGACCGTCGGGACGTGCCAAGAGCGTGTCGTGCGTTCCTTCCTCAAGAATGCGCCCGTCCTTCATGCCGACGATACGATGGCAGTGCCGTACGGTGGCGAGCCGGTGAGCGATAATGATCACAGTGCGTCCGCGCACGATCTCGCGCATATTGGCCAGGATGATCCGCTCGCTCTCATAGTCGAGCGCACTGGTGGCTTCATCAAGTATGAGAATAGGCGGATTGGTGGCGAGCGCCCGGGCAATCGCCAGGCGCTGGCGTTGGCCACCAGAAAGATTGGCACCGCGCTCTTCAATCAAGGTGTCGTAGCCGCGCGGCAATTTCGAGATAAACTCGTCGGCTCCGGAGAGTTTTGCCATGCGCATGGCGGCTTCGCGCGACATAGCGGGATTGGCGAGAACAATATTGTCGTGGATTGTCCGGTTAAACAGCATGTTCTCCTGGAGAACGACGCCGATGCTTGCTCTGAGCCATGCAGGATCAACCTGGGCGATATCCTGCCCGTCAATGAACACCTGGCCGTTGTTCGGAATGTAAAAGCGCTGGACGAGTTTGGTCAGCGTCGATTTGCCCGATCCCGAAGGCCCGACGATGCCAATGACCTCCCCGGGCCTGACGTTGAGCGTGATGTCTTTCAAAACGTCCTGGCCATCCGGAGAATAGCGGAAATTCACCGACTTGAACTCAATCGCACCCTTCGGTGCAGGCAGGCTAACCGCAATGGCCGGGCGCGGCTCCTGCGGCGCGTTGAGAATGTCGGCAAGGCGCGAGACGGAAACTTGAACCTGCTGGAAATCCTGCCACAGCTGCGATAGCCGCAGGATCGGCTGGGCCACCTGCCCGGCGATCATGTTGAAGGCCACCAGTGCTCCGACCGTCAGCTCGCCATTGATCACAGCCTGCGCACCAAACAGAAGCAATGCCGCGCTGGTGATCTTGCTGACATATTGAATGGCGTTCTGCCCCTTTGCCGCCAGCATGGTTGCGGCAAAGGAAGACTGGACATAGGCGGCGAGCCGCTCTTCCCACTGCGCGGCAACGACGGGTTCGACAGCAGACGCCTTCAGCGTCTGCACACCGACCACGGTCTCGACCAGCAATTGCTGGCTATAGGCTCCGCGATCGAACTTTTCGTCAATGCGTTCTTTCAGGAACGGGCGAATGAGAAAGCCGATGGCAAGATAGAAGGGAACGGAGGCAACGACGATCCATGCAAGTTTCGTCGAATAGCAGAACAGTACAAAAATGAAGACTATGGTGAAGATGAAATCGAGCCCGGAAAACAGCCCCTGCCCGGTGAGGAAGTTGCGGATGGTTTCGAGCTCGCGCACCCGCGCCACCGTCTGACCGGCAGCGCGCGTCTCGAAATAGCTGAGCGGCAGATTGAGCAGATGGCGAAACAGTCGGCGTCCGAGTTCGACATCGATGCGGTTGGTGGTGTGCGACAGGGCATAGGTGCGCAGATACTGCAGGAACACATCGAACAGGCCAACCGTAGCAAGGCCGATGACCAGGACGATCAGAGTCGAATAGCTGCGGTGTGCCAGCACCTTGTCGACCACGACCTGGAAGAACAGTGGCGTCACCAGTGCAAACAGCTGCACGAACAGCGATGCCAGGAGCACATGCCCCAATGAGCGCCGGTAGCGCCAGATCGATGGCAGAAACCAGCGGAAGCCGAAACTCTCCCGGGAAACGCCGGGACCGGCGAACCGCCTTTGGACGAGGATGAACTTTCCGCCGGTCAGCTGCAAAAGATCGCTTGCACTGACATTGCGCGAGGTGAAATTGACGGGATTGACGAGACGATAGAGCCCCTCCTCGACGGCACCGCCAAAGATCGCGAACGTACCGTCGGTTAGACAGGCTATGGCCGGCGCCGGCAGCGTTTTCAGGCGCTGCTCTGTGCGGGCATCGATGACTTTGGATTTGAGGCCGATAGAGCTGGCGGCACGCAGGATATCTTCGCGCCCGGCGAGCCCCTTCAAGGCGTATTCGTGTGCCAGGGTCTCCGGACGAGATGAAATGCGATAGTAGCCGGCAATCGTCGTAAGAGCAATCAGCCCGCTGTCGGGCAAAGGCTCATCCGGCCCTGAACTCGTGTCCCCGGCAATTTCTGTGTCGATCGTGATGCTATCCATTGCTGTGCCGGCGAGTTCTGTTCGAGTGCAGGATTACGGATTCATGTACGGAGAAAGGACGGAACGGGCTGGAGAGCAATCGCGACAATCGATAACGGGAAGCGGCGCGAGAATGCGCCGCCTCCATGGGATAATACCCTTATGCAGGGTTGCTCGCCCTGACCGACGAAGCGAACGCAAGCGTCGCATCGCCAACCAGTCTGGTCGTGCCGTCGGTCATCTCATAGGAGCTGGTGCCGGTGATGGCCGAGCCATCCGGGAACTGGGTCGCTCCTTGCGAGGATGGCAGCAGGTTGACGAGCCTGATCCCGGCCTCCGACATAGTCTTGAGCTCGCCCTGATCACTGATGCCGTTCTGGTTCAAATCCTGCCAGACGCGGAACTCGTTCCATCGGGCATCATTGCTGTCGAGAACGTCATCATGATTGGTATCGAAAACCAGTCGCAAAGCCTCAAGGTCGGTCGGTTCGTCACCCTCAGTTATCCCTTCGGGCCACATGGAGAATGCCAGTTCCCTCGCCTGATCGATGAGGCCATCGGCACCTGCCGCACCATCGGATCCAAGGTCGATGGCCAGGAACCCGTCCTGCGGTCCGACCCATGCCGTGCCGTCGCGGATACCGTCCTCATCCCAATCATACTTGGGACCCGTGTCGTCGGCGAATTCCTGCGGATCGAATGGACGAAGGTCAATGTGATTGTCGCCATTCAAATCAAGCAGGATGGGATCTTTGTCGGTCATATGGCTCCAATGGCCAATGACCTGGCCGCTGGCGTTATATTCTGTCCAGCTATAGGTCAGCCGCCAAACCTTGTACCCACCATTGTCGTAGTACTCGGTTTTGCCTTCAAAATTCCCATTGGAGGCATATCGCATGCCGAGGTGGAACCGACCATTGGAATAATTGGATAGTTCGATGCGGCGGCCATCGTCGTAATACTGCGTTTCGGTGACGGGTGTCCCCGCAGAATTGAACGTTCGCACTATACGTGACCACGTCTGCGCATTCGTCGGATCAAAATAGGTTTCGGTCCGGGTGCCATTATCGAAAGTCGGCATGTCCAGCAGCAGTTGACCCGCCGCATTGAAATGATACTGGATGTTTGACCATGTCGCGATGTTGTGCGGGTCGTAGACGATGTGGATCTGCGTGCTGTTGTCATAAATGTTATACTGGGTCGTCAGACTCCCAGTCGTATCGAGTAGCTGGACAATGTATGACCATGTCTGGGCGTTCGTCGCATCCCATGTGTAAGCGGTTTTCGTTCCGTCATCATTGCTGTTGAGCTGATAGGTCAAGCGGTTGGCTGTATCAAAGTTCTGGTCTACCCGTGACCACGGCTGCGCATTGGTCGGGTCCAGGGTAATTGCCGACCGCGTGCCATTGTCGTTGAACTGGTTCTGATAGGTGAGCCGGTTGGCAGTGTCGAAGGACTGCACGATTTGTGTCCAGGCCTGCGCATTGGCAGGGTCATACGTGTAGGCCGTCCGCGTTCCGTTGTCCTGAAATTCATTCTGGTAGGTTATTTGCCCCGCAGCGTTATAGCTGCGCTCCATGCGTGTCCACGGATTGACGCTGGTCCAGTCATAGGTCGTCGTTCCTGTCAGCACATTTGTCGCGCTGTAGAAATTCACCTGCTTTTGCTGGCCAGAAGCCGCATCGAAAGTGATATCCGCCCGTATGCCGTCGTCATTGAACTGCTTTTCGAGTGTCTTCTTGCCGGCAGCATCAAAAGATTGTTCGACACGGCTCCACGGATTGGCATTCAGCGGATCGTAAAGCGTGGCGCTGGTGAGTATCCCCTTCGTGTTGAGCTGGCTGACGCTCAATTGCTGGCCGCCAGCGGCGGCAAACGTTTTCGCTGTTGTTGTGCCGTCAACATTAAGCATTATTTCCGCCGTCTTGCGTCCGGCAGAATCCGTGGTGAGGCTGCTGAGCAATTTTCCGGCGGCCGTGAAACTCTCCGTGACGGTTTCTTTCAAGCTACCATTCGTGTTTCGATCGACAGCGGTGAGCGTGATCGAACCGTCATTGCGCGTGACCGCCGTTTCGGTGCGATCGTAGGTTCCATCATTGTTGGCGTCCTTGTTGAGGACCGTTACGAGGCCATCGGCACTGGTGGTGATGGTGCCCTTTGCCTTGACGCTGCCGTCGGCATTGGTTTCGGTGATCGTCGAAACAATCGAACCATCGATCTGTGTCTTCGACACCATAACGTGCTCGAAGGTGCCATTGCCATCGAAGTCCGAGCGGACAGTTGCCATCAGACCATCGGTGGAAACGGTGGTTTCTACCTTCGCAGCGATTGCCTTCGCCCAATAAACCTCACCCGCGACGAGATTGCTGAGTTCTCGCGCTTCGGCACTATTGGTGACTGTCGTGATGCTTGCCCCGGACAGGTCAACGGTGACCGTTTCAACCTGATCGACGGTGCCGCTGCCGTTCACATCCCGCGAGGTGGTGCGCGTCGTGCCATCGGCGTTTCTGACGATCGTGGTCCTGGAAACCAGCTTGCCGGTTTCGTCGGTATCACTGGTGACACTGCGCTGGCTGCCGTCGACATTAAAGGTGTTTGTGGTGGTGCGGCGGCGATCAATCGTGCCTTCGCCGTCAAGATCCCACTCCGTGGTTGTCGTCAGGCCATCGGCAGAGACCTTTGCGGTCGTCCGGTTGGCCACGCCGTGGTCAGCGCGGAAGCCGGTGATCGTCGTTGTCAGCGACCCGTCGACCGCCTGAATACGCTCTTCTTTTTGATCGACGTTGTCGTCGCCATTGGTCTCCCGTTCGATGGTGACATAGCGGCCATCGGCCAGACTCGATGTGACCGTCCAGTCGGTGGCATTCCCACTGGCGTCGGTAGTCAATACCGTATCGACGATTGATCCATCAGCGAGGATGTCCCTGACGATCTTGCGCGTGCGCTGACCAAGACCCGCTCGCTCGTCCTGAACGGTGACGGTGCGACCGTCGGCACTGGTCGTCTCGACGCTCCAGGACAGCACCGTGCCGTCGGATTTGGTATTGGCAACGGTGCGTGTGCGGCTCCCGTCGCTGTTGATCGTGGTGACGTCCGTCGCCTTCTGGTCGTATGTGCCCGAGCCAATCGTATCCCATTGCGTGGTGACTGACAGGCCGTTGGCGCTTGTGCCGATCAGCTGACGCTTTGTAAGAACGCCAGCTGCGAAGATGCTGATCGTTCGGGTGCGCGATCCATCCGTGTTAAGGACTGTCGCATCGGTCTCGGTGCGATTGAAGCTGCCCGTACCGGTGGTGTCCCATTTCGTGGCAACAGTCAGGCCGTCCGCCGATGTGTCGGCAACGGTCTTGCCCTTCAGCACCAATCCACCGGAGCCAAATGTGCTGAGCGTCTCCGTCTTGCTACCATTCGGATTAAGAACGACGGTGCGGGTGGTTCTGGTATCGATCGTTCCATTGCCATCGATATCGTAGTCGATCGTCTCCGACAGGCTGTCCGCGCTGGTTGTGATGGCCTTCTTGCCGATAACGGTTGTCCCGTCAGGCCCATAATCCGTCAGGGTCTGGACCGTACTTCCATCGGCATTTTCAACGGTGAGCGCCTGCTGGTTAGTCTTGCCGTCACCGTCAATGTCTTTGACCACCGTTGTTGTGCGCTTGTCGGCACTCAACGTCGTTGTCGTATTGCTTTCAAGTGTGCCGTTGGCTTTGTTGTAGCTGACGGTCTGGATCGTGCTGCCGTCGGCATTCAGCACGCTGACCTCGCTCATTGAGCGCAAAGTTGCTCCCGTGCCCAATGCCCATGTCGTGGCTTTCGTCAGGCCGTTTGCACTGACAACCACCGTGGTACGCCAGGCGGGCGTGTCATTTGCGCCAAGTTCGACGATCGACCGGGTCCGGCTGCCATCGGCATTGAGCACCGTCGTGTCGTTGGTGGAAAGGTCGAACACGCCGTCGCCGCTGGAATCGATCCTGGTGATCGTCGACAGGCCGTCGGCCGACGTTTCCGTCACCGATCGGCTCATCAGTGAACCGTTCGCCTTATATTGATCGACGGTTTGCGTTGTCGAGCCGTCGGCATTGACGACACGTGTTTCATGTCGGTCCACCACGCCGTCGCCATTGATATCGTCATCAAGGGACGTGCTGTTCGCGTTGGCGGAAACGGTCGTCACAGACTTCGAAATCAGGTTACCCGAGGCATTGATCGTCGAGAGGGTTTCAACTGTCGAACCGTCGGCATTCAAGGCTTTGGTCGTCGTGGCGGTTGCATCAACGGTCCCGTTGCCATCGAGATCGGACTGAACGATCGATGTCAGACCATTGGCGCTGACCGTCGTGATTGTCCGATCAATCAAAGCACTACCGGCTACCTCCGAAACGGTCTTTGTCACAGAGCCATCGGCATTGAGTACAGTGGCATCCCATACAGTCGTATCGACGCTGCCATCTCCGTTCAGATCAGTATCGACTGATATGACAAGGCCATTGGTGAAGATCGTTGTAACGGTTTTGTCTAGCAGCGTACCATCGGAGCTTGTGGTCGTGACGGTCTGGGTCCGGCTGCCATCGGCATTGAGAATGGTTGTATCGACAATTTTCTCGTCAATGACGCCGTCGCCGTTGACATCGTTCCACGTGGTTACCGTCAGGCCGCTGGCGCTGGTGGTGGAGATTGATCTGGCATAGATCGTCCCATCGGCATTCGTCCGGGTGACCGTTCTGGTCCGACTGCCATCGACGTTCAGGACTTCGACTATTGTCTGATCGACCTCGCCGTCGCCATTGTCATCAGTCGTGATGGTCGTGGTCCGGCGATCGGCGCTGGTCAGCGTGACGGTCTTGCCAAGCAGGGTGTCGTTGCCGCTCCTGGTTTCCGCCATTTCCTGGCGGCTGCCATCGGCGTTGATGATGACGGCGCTAGTCGTGACCTCGTCGACAACACCGTCGCCGGTGATGTCTTTTTCCAGCGTCCGGGTCAGCCCGTTTGCCGAGGTGGTGGTCGTTGCCGTGCCGAGCAATGTGCCATCACTGCTCCGTGACGCCACAGTCTGTGCGCGGCTACCGTCGGCATTGAGGCTCATGACATCGGTCGTGACCGCATCATCCGTGCCGTCACCATTGAGATCCGAATGGATCGTCTTCGACAGCCCGTTGGCGGAAGTGTCCGTCACGCTCTTGGCAACCAGCGTTCCATTCGGATTGAATTCGCGGACGGTCTCCGTCGTCGAACCATCGGCGTTGACCAGCACGGTGCGCCGCGTGTCGATCGCCCCATCGCCGTTCACGTCTTCATCGACCGAGATGTTTCTGCCGTTGGCGCTTGTGTTCCTGACAGATTTTGCCAGCAGCGTCCCGCTGACCGACCTTGTTTCAATGGTCTCAACGGTTGAACCATCCGTGTTCAAAGTCTTCGACGATGTCGCAATCCGGTCGACTGTGCCATTGCCATCGGCATCGATCTGCGCCGACGAATTCAACCCGTTGGCGCTCACCGTGGTGACCGTCCGGTCCTTCAGGCTCGTTCCGGCGTAATTGGAGACTGTCTTCGTTATCGAACCGTCGGCATTGAAAATCGAGGTTTCGGTCGTTTTGGCGTCGACGGGACCCGAACCGTCAACATTCACGTCCACGGTCTTGACCAGTCCATTGGCACTGACCTTGGTCACGGTTTCGCTGATCAATGCACCATTGCCGCTCGTTGTCGTGACCGTCCGGGTGCGGCTGCCATTGGCATTGAGCACGGTTAGGTCGACCGTCTTCTTGTCGATCGAACCGTCACCGTCGACATCATCGGTCGTCGTGACGTCAAGACCATTCGCACTCGTTGTGGTAACCGACTTTGCCAGAAGCGCGCCGACGGAATTCGTCCGGGTAATGGTCGCGGTCTTGCTGCCGTCAGCGTTCAGAACCTGGATCGCCGTCTGATCGACGTTGCCATCGCCGTCACTGTCGGTGGTGACCGTCGTCGTCTTGCGATCGGTGCTGGTCAATGTCACCGTCTTGCCAAGCAGCGCACCATCGCCGCTCCTTGTTGTGGTGGTTTGCTGGCGGCTGCCATCGGCATTGAGCACAATTACGGTGCTGACAACCTGATCGATCAGACCATCGCCATTGAGATCCTGCTCGACCGTTTGGGTCAGGCTGTCAGCTGATGTTGTTTTGACCGTCCTGCTGATGATCGAGACATCTGCGTTCTTTGCAACCACCGTTTGCGTCCGGCTGCCGTCGGCATTGACTGTGGTGACATCCGTTTCGGTGCGATCGATCGTGCCGTCGCCATTCAAATCGGAGCTGGTTGTGGTCGAAAGGCCATCTGCTGTTGTCACGGCAATTGCCTTGCTCAGCAGCGAGCCATCCGGATTGAGGCCCATCACCGTTTGCGTCGTCGACCCATCCGCATTGACGATCACGGTCGTCCGGGAATCCCACGCGCCATCGCCGTTCTGATCCTCATCGACGGTAATGGTCTTGCCATCGCCGCTTGTTGTGGTGATGGACTTCGCCAGCAGTGTGCCATCGGCGCTCCACACCTCTTCCGTTTGTGTCCGGCTTGTATCGGCTCCGACCACCGTTACTTGCGAGGTGACGCGGTCGACGACACCGTCACCGGTCAGGTCGCTGGATGTGGTCTGCGACAGACCGTCGGCGCTCGTTACGGTGATGGTCTTGTCACGCAGCGATTGATCGGCGTTGAAGCTCGAGACTGTTGTTGTGATCTGACCGGAACCATCGACCGCAATGCTGGTTGTTTCGCTCTCGTCGAACGTGCCGTTGCCACTGTGGTCATACTGGACGGTCCGTGTTCGATTGTCGGCGCTGGTCCGGGTGATGGTTGTCGCAATCAGTGTCCCATCAGCGCTCTTGCTGTCCACCGTCCTGGTGCGGCCGCCATCGGCATCAATGATAGTCATTTCGATGGTATTGAGTTCGTAGACGCCATCGCCATTCGCATCGGTGCGCGTTGTCTTCGACAGGCCATCGGCGCTCGCGGTCACGTTGATCTGTTTGCTGAGCGAACCATCAAGGCTGAACGCCCTGGTTGTCGTGACTGTCGAGCCGTCGGCGTTGGTGACGAAAGTCTCGCTCTGGTCAGCCAATCCGTCGCCGTCCTGGTCGACCGTGGTGGTGATTGTCTTCCTGTCCGCGCTGGTGACAATGGTCGTGCGGTTCAAGAGCGAGCCATCGGCATTGAAGTTCGAAATGGTGCGGGTACGTGATTTGTCGATGATCTGCGGTTCGGACCATGTCGCACCGGGGACATGACCGGAATTCGCCACTATGTCGACCAGCGACAGTGCCGGCGCACCCGCAAACTTGATGAATTCGACATTGGTGAACTGGACACTGTCGCCAGTGGCGGCATGGGTGACCGTAAAGCGATCGCCTTCGCCGAGAATCCGGTACGCGGTTACGTCACCGGCGAAGACAACCGTGTCGGAGCCACCTCCGGCGTCGACATAGTTTCCGCTTCCACCCGTGAAATTGATCCTGTCGGCATAGTCCGTACCGCCGAAATAATTGCCGTTGCCGGTTCCGACGGATACCGTCTCTCCGGAATTTAGCGGTGCCAATTCATCGAGCGAGTACCACTTTTCCTCGCCATTGAACCAGAGCCCGTTGATTTCGCTGAGGGTGTCGACACCATTGGTCGCGTGCGCGACCGTTACTGTTCCATCCGCATTGCGGGTGAAAGTGTAATCGGCAGCGACACCATCATAGTCAGCTTGGTTGTAGCTGCCACCCCCGCCCTTGATGACATCATTGCCATGCCCGCCGAACAAGGTGTCGTTACCGTCACCGCCGCGAAGGATGTCATTGCCGTCGGTGCCGGCAAGATAGTCGTCTCCTGCTGTGCCCACACTAACCCTCGTTCCGGTGCCGTGCGGTGCCAGATCATCGAGGGAATACCACTGGTTCTCGCCATAGAACCAGACAGCATCGATATCGATCAGGGTGTCCACACCGTTCGTGGCATGCGCGACTGTTACCGTGCCATCGGCATTGCGGGTGAAGGTATAGTCGACCGCGGAGCCATCATAATCAGCCTGGTTCGTACCGCCGCCGCCAATTAGTATGTCACTACCGGCCTTGCCGTAGAACGTGTCGTTGCCGGAGCCCCCGCGAATGGTGTCGTTACCGTCAGTGCCCGCGATGTAATCGTCACCGGGTGTGCCCTCGATTGCACTTGGATCACCAGTCAGTAGCCCGGCGAGACGCAGGACTTCAATTTGCGAGCGGTCAAACGTGCCATTGCCATCATCATCGAACTGGGTTGTCTTCGTCAGCCCGTCGGCGCTGCGGGTAATCAGATTGCGGAAGGCCAGGCTGCCGTCCTTATTATAGGCCAAAATATCTTCGGTGGTTGAACCATCGGCATAGGTCACGCTGGTGCGCTTGACGATGTATCCATTCGGATCAGACGCCAGAACCGCGTCGCCGACCGTGCCGGTTGTCCCGTCCGTGCGGGTGAATTCGGTGCGCCCGACAATGGCCGAACCATCGGCAAAATTCTGGCCGCTGCCCTTGGGCGTCAGGTCGATGGAAGCAATGCCGAGCGCATCGAGCGACTGCATCTGGCCATTGACCATGACCTTGAATTCGGCCCAGCGGGCATCGCCGGCATCGAGCTTGCCGTTGTGGTTGGTGTCGAAGACATTGCGGATGGCCTCAAGATCACCGGTCGCAGACTTGTCCCATTCCGTGAAAATGAATTCGTTCGACTGGTTGATCTTGCCATCGCCGTTTGTATCAATGATGAGGACACCTGTCCCCTCACCCGCCCAGGCGGTGCGATGCAGATACCCATCGCCGTTAAGGTCGACAAATTGCGATGACGATGACAACGCATCGACGGTCAGGCCATTGCCAGAGAGGTCGAGCAGAACAGGCCGGCCCCATTGGCTCTTGTGGTCCTCATTCCTCGTGCTTTCCCGAGTGGCAGCGCCCATCCCCTTGCTGGCACCACTGTTCCTTCCGCCACTGTCGGAACCATGGCCCGCACCCTTATTACTCGGGCTGCTGCTACCACCACCAAAAATGCCTCCGATCACCTCGCCTATGGCCCCAAAAATACCGCCGACGATTCCAGCTATGCCACCGATGACGCCGCCAATTGCGCCCACGAGCCCTCCGAAGAAGCCAGCAACCGTACTAGGGGCAGCTGGCTTTTGCGCTGGAATAGGACCGATCTTTGGCAAGGCGAGATACTGGGGTGGACGGGCCACCGGAATAGCTACGACGGGGCGGGGGGCGGGCTTCGGCTGCGTCACGGCGGGAGCGGCCTGAAATCCGGGTGTCAAACCACCTGATGCGTGATTCGGGTCGAAGGTCGGCATGTTGGGATCATTTGCCCAACTGCCTTGAAAGCTCGTGCCGCCGTAGTGGTTCTCGATGGAGGGAGTAATGGAGGGAGTAACCGTGTTGAATCGCCGGTCTTGCTGCTTGGCTCGCTCGATGTTTTCGCGCCGGGTTCGTTCCGCCATGGTGCGTTCCGAAGGTTGCATGCCGGTCAGCTGTTGTTTGGCACCGCTGGTCGGATTGGTCTTCTCCACTTGGCGTGCATCGATCTTGTCGTGAAAATTCTCCAACTGGGCCGCGCGCGACGCCGCCCGATCCCGTGCTTCGCGAGCATCGTCGCGGGCCCCCAGCGTGCGACTCTCTCGTGCGTCAGCCAAATCAGCATTCGCACTGCGCTGGTCACGAGCATCCAACGTATGTCGCTGCTGCGTATCAGCACGCTGTTGTGCTTCATAGCGCGCAAGATTTTGCATACTTACATTTTCAGCTTGACGATAAGTTTGACCCTGGTCAGGTATCGAGGGCGGCATCGCATCGAGCCAATCCAAACCCTCCGTTCTCAATCGATCTGCTAATTGGAGATCCGCCGTTGTGAAAACCGCATTTACAGTTTTGCCCGTTCCAATTCTTTGATTGAATTCGTCAAGAAAAGAAATTTTAAAGGCAGTTCCCGGCTTTCCTGCCAAATAGTCAGTAATCTTTTCCGCCGCCCATTTTGCCGGCGCTTCGTACCAGGCGTTGATCTTGAAATCAAAATCCTCCTCGAAAGGCCGAATTGTTCCCTGAAGCTGGTATGCGTCTTTGCCAATGACAGTCACACTGCCTCGTAGCTGATAGCCTGAACTTCCCCACGTATATGCCGCATCGACGTAGTTCTTAACCTTCCCCCGCAAAGCAGACTCTGTATAGTGGTAGACTTTGCTGCGTTCCAATATCGGTGTCTGCGAACCTACACGTTGATCAATCCCTGCGAAGATATTTGGCGACAGAAAGCGCCCGTAGTCTACCACCGATCCCGGGCCCGAATTCATATACCTATCTGGATTTACATGAACCGTACTGCCGTTCCCGTTGGACCAATGATCTAATGCATCTGCAGCTGAAAATTCGTCACGGATAGTGTCGGCCATACTATTGAATTCCTTTTTCGTTAACCCAAGAATCGAACCATTCTTTTTCCGCATCATTGCCGATAAAATCAGGACGCGAAGCTGCGCAATCATCTTGATTAAATGTTACCTCGAACCACTCAACATGACTCTTTTGATTTCTTGAGACAAACGCAATAATACAGGATCTGTTATTGCGCATTGTGGTATTTTTATCCGTATAGCAAAATATATCCTTGTATAACTCCAAATTCTTTATAGCAAAACTAAACCGTTCATTGAGTTTTTCCCGAGCGTATTTAATCTCGTCGAATGTCTTACAGGAGGATTCTGACATGCATGCAGTAACCGTCAGACAAATCGACATTATCGTCAACAGCATTCTCATTTATAAGTATATCTCCAGCGCGTCAAAATAATATTCTTGAATCTTTGTACCATTAAAGTACGTCTTCAGAGTTAATCCGATTATTACTTCTTACTGTCTAAGGCATAGATAATCTACGCCGTCGAACCAAGTCCGGCTGCACACGTCAATAAATAGAAATCAAGAAGTTAATTGGACTTTTCCCCAACATTTCTTATAACAATTCAGCGATATCCCCAATCACCGAATTTCCTTTAGGTAAGCGCCTTCATAGTATACTGTCAATCTGCTCAAGAATTTTTTTTGCGATAATGTACGAGGCCAAAAATCGAGCGTTTCGTCATTACAGCGTGCAAATCGCTTCGATTGAAGCGACCTTTGTAAGAATTAAATCCAATAGCAGCCGCTACGTTTTTATCTTCTTACTCGACCCCGTTAATAGTCCTTAATATCCCGAACAGAGGCTTGTCACGTTGTTTTGGATTAACAGTTTTTGAATAGTTCACTGGGGTATGAGCACATTGGCCGTCAGATAGCGTCGAAAAAGTGTGTCAGCTTAAAGAGGTAATGTGCATTGAGATACACAAGAATGCAGTCGGCGTGGATTCCGCGCCTGAAACACTTTGGTTGCCGCAAAGATCATTGAAGTGCTCAATGAACGTGTGGAGCGGCGTCGCAGCGGCCGTCGGAGCTTTTACTTAAATGCCCGCAGGCGAAAACTCGATCTATGTCTGACAACACCGGAACCCTTAATTTTCCAAACATCACCCTCAAGAATCAACGTGAAGTCATTTGTCATGATTTGAAAACTGTGGGTCGAATTTGTTGACGCTTGACGCCGAAAAAATTGCCCTACCAATACGATGTGGGATTTCAGCTGGTTGGTCAGGAATCATCTAATGCGTCGGTCTTATCTTAATCACATCGGGCCAAGTAAGTTTCTACTCGGTTTATTCACCACTCTTGTACTATTGGGAATTGCGGCACCCGTCAGCGCGGAGACGACCGACGGCGGCCTCCATCGTCCGATGCGAATTGCCATCGTGCGTGAGGCGGAAGACAAGTGTGAACCGCTATGCACCGAATGGATCTACGCTTTCGGTACGATTGAGCAGCGAACACCCAAGCTGTTGGCCAAATTTTTGAAGCAGTTGGATGGTCGAAGACTACCCGTAATTGTTGAATCGCCGGGCGGCGAAACTTATGCCGCCATGGAAATGGGCCGCATGATCCGCGCGAAGCAACTTGACATCGCAGTCGGTCACACAAGGTTTCAAAAATGCGCGCCCGATGAGAAAAATTGCAAGCCACTTTGGACCGATAAAATAGCTTACGGTGGCTCCTCTTATCCAGGCAAAGCCTCGTGCGACTCCGCGTGTGTTTACCTCTTTGTCGGCGGCTTTGCGCGATTGAGATCTGACCAAAACTTTATGGGTGTTCACATGGGGACGAGTGCCCGCGCGAAGCCTGATGTTGAGGCATATCTCGGCGAAATGGGGATTGGCAGCGGTCTGGTTCCAATCATCTTCTCGACGAAGAAGTTGAGAGATCTGACCTCTGAAGAGATGCGTGACTTTAGCATTGTCACGGATTTTGGGAATTCAAATGATCTAACTTCTGCAGGCCTGTGCAAGAAGGAGTTCCCTCCGGACAATTGTATCCTGAGGAGCTCAACGAACTAACACGTTAGAAACATGTTGGTTGATGGCTTGCCGCAATGCTTTCCTGCACTGGCGGCGGGCAGATTCGAGGCGACGTCTTAGAGGCCGGGTTGCACCATGAAGAAGTCCTTTTCCTGTCTTTCCATAATATTGATATTAGCCGGCTGCACGACTGAGAATGTCGACGGACTCGACGTCCACTCGCCGAGCTCGGTCGCATATTATAAGCGGACCTGTATCCAAGAGGGGGCGACGCCCGGGTCGCCATCCATGGCGACCTGTGTCGCTTATCATTCGCAAGGCACCAAGCTGTATCTGGAATGCCGAAAGAACGGCAGGGCCTTGGCCGATTGGGAGATAGGTGTTTGTATCGCGCACAAAGATCCCATGGTCTCAATCTACCGGCGGTGCATCAAATCCGGAGTCAAATTCGGCAGTGCGGAGATGGGCCCGTGCATAAAGCGCGGGCGCGCGAAGGAAGCGGACTTGATAAGGCACGGACTCTAGCGAGCGGGGCCACTTGGGTTGAAAATGAATATTGGATTAGCCGTGCTTAACAGACTGTCGATCGTTCTGATCATTGTTCTCCAGGTATTGCCTGCTTCAAGGGCTTTTGCCGCAACAAAGAAACCGAAAGTAGATTTGGATCCGCCGATGCATTTCGAAATCGTGCGAAGCGGAAATTCTCTTTGCGAGCCGATCTGCCCCCAATGGATTGTGGCGACTGGTCGAATAACTTCTGAATCGCCCTCGAAGTTGAGTAAGGTGCTCAAGCAGATGGGTGACCAGCAATTCCCCGTCGTGCTCAATTCGGGTGGCGGGGATGTTCGCGCGGCAATGGAACTGGGGCTGATGATTCGACAACGATTTCTCGACGTAGCCGTCGGCAGCACACGCATTAACCAATGCCTTCCTGACCCGAGCGAGTGCAAGCCGGGTGGTTCAAAAAAGAAAAACACTGTTCACTTGGGATATGCCGATTCATTCGGCAATTGCGAATCTGCTTGTGCTTTTATCCTGGCTGGCGGTGTTGTCCGTGTTGCAGGACCATACGGACGCATCGGCGTCCACCAAATCACGACGACGCACACGCGGGCGAGTGCTAAAAATAGAAGAAAAACGGTGTCCTCAGAAACCACCAAGTTGACGCCATCACAATACAGTACGTTTGCCGACTATTTTACCAGTATGGGCGTTAATCCAATTCTTCTTGACTGGATGCTTGCGACATCGCCGAAGGATATGTCGTACCTCTCACCGGAACAGGCACTTCAGGCAAAATTGGTAAGCTCGTCTGGCGGCGTGGATGACCTTACAGCGATTAAGGTCTGCCGAACGCAGCAGCGGGCTGCCAATTGTGTCGAACATACCACATATGAATATCGTGCCGTGTGGTCACGTTCCGATCATTTTGGGCGGCACTCTTCCGTCCTTCTCGCCGAGGCCGCTTGGTCCAGACGAGCTCGTATTAAACAAGGCCGCGATCACAGATGGCTTGATTTCAGTGCCAACAACGTTCCTCTAACAAGCAAAAGTGTGCAGCAAATGATCGATATCTCTGTTTTTCCGCGTTCCACCACGCGCCGATCCCTCTCCTTGCTTGCGGGCATACTATTAATTGGCCTCCCGTGTGCATTGCATGCTCAAGAAAAATACCCTGCCAGTTGGCGCAAGACGATGACTAACGATCCAGTCAAGAATACGTACTTGAGCAAATTCTCCCGCAAGCTTGCGACTCCCGAGGCCGAAACTCTCCGCAACCTTAAACTGTCCAAACTGGCGGGAGGTGCTTGTGAAGGTTCCTCTATCAACAAGAAGAAAGGCACCAACTACCTGAAAAGTTCAGGTTATTTCGCGCTAAAGGGTAAGGCTTGGGACGACGCAGCGTTTCTTGCCGAAAGCGAATTCCGATACCTCGATTTTCGTTCGCTCGCTCATTTGTGCGCCGGCATTGATTATCTCGTCGGTCCACACGGTGTACTGATCATCGATGTCGTCTCACCGGGGACCGGCGAACCAAGAGGTTCCTATGATCCAGCGAACCCCTACATTCGCATTGAGCCGTTGCCAAAACCCGCTGGATAAATGCATCCGAGGCCTTGCAATAAGGAAGGCATATGGTTGAGACGAAGGTCGCGTCCATAGTGGCGGTTGCAATCACCCCTACTATGGCGTGAATAACGCATATTGTGAGTAGGTCCACCCAGGGCCCGACTGTATCTGGTCTGTTCAAACTCAACCTTGGTAAACAACCGTTCCTTTGAAAATGCCGATAATAGCTGATTTTCCGCCGAATCCGATTGGTTCCTAGAATTCTACAATGCAAGATCACAGGGCATGGAAAAAGCGCGACGACCGCAGTTTCCGAGCAGACTGGGGCGGAAACACTAAGTACAATTGGTTAGCTATGCCCATTGTAGGCAAGTTGAATGGACTGTGAGACTGGGAAATGCCGAGTGACGAAAAAGAGTCGACCGAATATCTGATTGCTCTCCCACCTGAGCTGAGCGAACGGCTCAATCGCGCAGCCGGATCGCGAGCGCCACTGGATAACACCTTGGGCGTCAACGACATTATTCTTGAGGCCGTCCATGAGCATCTTACAGCGTCTCTGCTCTCACCTCCGCATGCGATCGTTGAGTAGCTTCGATTATTCAATCCGGGAGGGGTGGCAAAGAATATGAATACCTCATCACTTTCGTCGGCTAAGGGTGGCATTGCCTCCGGGCTTATAAGCCGGGCCGAAATGAACGCACGCGCGGGACAAATGACACGTGGAATTATGAAAGGGCTTGCAAGGGCGGTAGGCCGGTAGGCACTTGAAGCGATAAAACGGAAAATATGCGCCCGCTACTCGGCATCCCGCGCATCATCTATTGGTACATCGGCGCCGTTGAAATACATGAGGCCGTGATTGAACTGGGCTTTCACATTTCGCTAGCGGCTTTCGCACACCGTCAGATGTATCAATTTTTCGATTCGTTCCAATTGTATCTGTTCGTTTAAATGCACTGAAATGTATCTCAGAGTAGAACTCCTATACATTCAAGATGGGGAGCGTCTAAAGATGATTAATGAGGTTAATACTCGCATTTCTTCAGTAACTAAAAAATGCAAGCCAGCAGAGGGCGGAGTTGCACATATAAAAAACCTGGCGAGAGGTGTGCTGACAGCTACCTTGGTCGTCGCTGTTTCCTCTTGTGCTGCAATGCCAACGAAAATGGCACAGGGGCAAGCGCGTTCGACAGAATTTGGTTATTCAAGCCCTCTGAAAGAAACTACGACAAGGAAAGCCATCAAAAACGTCAGAGTGATTTCTGAAACCGTTGTAAAAGCAAGGTATCTGGGCCGGGCCCCCTATATCTGCACCCCAAGTGGTTTTGGACGTACCTCAAGCTGCTTTGCAAGATGAATGCCTGTGCATTGCGTCTGATCAAGAGCGTTCCAAAGCGGATTGTACAAGGCACCAGGGCACAGCAATGGGATTTTAAGCCGAACTGTCGGCTCGGCTTAAAATCCATTCAGACCATATGGCGGCATGCCTTCGATCTGATCTATTGTGACAATCTTGTCCGCACTCGATTGAACCGCGCAGTAACATAGTCACCTGGTCGGACCTTGCGATACTCATCGCTGAGGCTTGCTGGAGCTGTTTTGAATGCATACCACTCACCCTCCGGTTCACGCTTCTGAAAGACGACATTGCCCTTCTTGCGATGACTGAAACAGGTCAAGGCTATGGCGTTGCCTGCCTTTGCGTACCAGGTCGCCTTGAAGCAAAGCTTCCCAGGATCGGTAAGGAACCAGTGCCCAAGGCCGTATGAGCCTTTCCCTTCGGCAGTCCATGCGTTGAACTGGCGCTGCTTGACTGCAAAATAGCCGGCACCTTCTTTCCAGATCCAGGATCGATTGTTGTAAAGCTTGAACAGTTCCTCGCTGGTCAGCGGCGTTGAATCTACCGGCGGCTTCGTCATTTTGCTTTGTGCTGCCTCAGCGCCGGACGAAAGTGTGCTCACAGCGCCGGCAATGGCGCCCAGAAGCATTAGTGTTCGAAATCCAGACATTTTTGTTTCTCCTGATCGGGTCTTGTGCGCCCGTTCTAATTGGTGACTTCGTTGACAACCCGCCAGTTGGGAAGCCCGTAGGGTTTCGGCCAAGGGTAGACTTCCTTGTCGTTGAAATAGACTACGGCCGCCAGCTTTGGAAATTCCGGGTATTTCCTGGCAGCATTTTCCGCCCAGTTGCGCACGTAGGGTGCATCGCCTTCATAGCCGAGCTCGGCCACGACGACAGGCTTGGCGAAGCGTTCTACTTGCCGGTAGCCGGGCGCGAGCGCCTGTGCGAATGTTCTTTCTCCTCCAAAATTATCCTTGTCGTACTTTTGCAGGCCGAACACCGAAAGACCGATGATATCGACGACATCGTCCCCAGGGTAAAACGCGGCAAGGCCGGGATTGCCTTTGGGCGACCACATATAACTGGCCGACTTGTTATGTTCGCGGCATACAGTCACCATCCGCCGGTAGGCCGTCGCGTAGTCGCCGGCGCTCCAGTGTGCCCAGGTGAACTGATTGTCGGTTTCGTCCATTTCCTGGGCCCAGCGAATGGTTACAGGGCTCTTGAGCGCTGCTGCCGTGGAACATACAGCGGCCATGTTGCGATCATATCTGCCGGCCAGAATGCCCTGCAGAAGTTCTTCTGAGGTCGATCGCCAATCTTTGGACCACGACCACGGTTCCACTGTTATCAAAAGCTTGCGCCCGCGTTGCCGGGCATATTCATCGGCCACAGACAGTGACGACAGATCGACATCCTCCCACGGAAGGAAAAGGTGTTCGATCCTGGAGTTGGCGTCGTCCGTAAAGTCCCCGTGCGGATCGTACGCACCGAAAGTGACGGCGTCTGCGCCGACAACCGGCCGTTTGTCGGTCACATGACCGGCATGGGGCGGCCGGTTTGTCGGAATGCCGCGGGGAATGCTCGCCGCCAGGACTGTGCCCGACAGGAACAGGGTTGCCACAGTGACGGCAATTGCTGTTCGACTTTTGTTGTTGGTCATTGCGATTTCCTCCTGCTGCTGGCGATTTTCGGCGAGGTATTGCCGGCCAGTCGTTTCTGATCATCGAGATGGGTTTTTATGGTCGCCAGGTCCGGCGAGACGAGATGTTCGGCCGTCAGCTTTACAAACTCGTCATTGTCAGTGGGAACTGCGTGCCTGAAGATATACCAGGCCCCGGAAGGTTCCTTCCTTTGATAGATCGTTCCGCGTTCGAACCTGTGAGCAAAGCAGGTTTTATTGGCATGAACGCCGGAGACCGTATGCCATTGGGCATCGAGGCACAGACGACCATCATCGGTCACGATCCATCGTCCCTTCGCCCGGGTGGCCGTATTACCAGCACCGGTTCTGGCCGTGAAACGGCGTGCCTCATCGTCAAAGCGTCCGGCACCATCGGACCAGGCCCAGGACTTGTCGCGGTAAAGCTCGTAAAGCTCCACACCCGTCATTGGCCGGGCCGCTGATGGAACAGGACCTTCACTTGCTCGTGAAACATCGGCGAATGTGATGGCCGACAGACAGCACGAGATGAGCAGGGGCCAGCACAACGACCGGTGGGCGCCAGCCCTTTTCCTTTCAACTTTTAATGATTGTGTCATCGCACTTTCCTCCGCGGCGGACTTCAAATTGCCCGTTCTCATTGTTGGGTTTTTCATTTTGTTTCGCTCTCCCTGAGCCCTTCTTGTGACAAGCTGGTATTCGACGGCAGCCATCGCGGCCTGAATGTCAATTTGCGCAGATCTCCGCCGCCGAGGCCTGCGCCTGACACGGCGTATTTCGCTTCAAACAGGCTCAATCGGCCGGTGCCGAACGCAAGGGATTCCAGTCCCTCCTTTCCGTGCTCGACGGTCGCAATTCCTGGAAGCAGGATGAGGCCGAGCAGGCTCGCAGCCATCGCCGGACGATAGGTTCTTGTGCGAAAGCGCACGACATTCTCCTGGGCGTGCTGAATGACGATCGTCACCAATAGGAGTGTGTAGAGGACGGCATTGATGGTGGCGAAGATATAGAACCCGCGTGTTTCGCCGGCATTTTCGACGAGCAGAACGGGTAGTACCGACGCGATTGACAAGACGCCGTAAGGCATGAGAACGCGCAAAGGGAGCGGATCGACTTCCGATGATCCCTTGGGCGTGATGCGAAAATCAACATGCGAGCCAGTCATCCGGTCACGAACAGCAGCAACGGTTCCTGCCAAGGCCCAGGGCCAGCGCGCGAAGAGGAAAAACATCGTCTCCCAGCTCAAAATCCTGGCGTCGAATGGCCGGAACGAGCCGCTTGCGCGCCAACGATAGGCCAATAGCATCAAGGCGATGGAGAGCGGTGCAAAGTGGGCAAGAAAGTCCGGATAGGTCACCGCGACGAAGTTCTCCTGGCGCAGGAGCGCAACAATCGGCATGAAGAACATCAGGGCCATGAACAGGGCAAAAAGCGGATACCACAGCTGTGAAAACAGAAACTGGGACTTCAGTCTCAGCGGCAGGCGGGGAACATAGATCGGTGAATACTGCAGAAGCAGCATGACAAGACTGCGCGACCATTGAAATTCTTGTGTGACGAGATCAGCAAATGTGCGAGGTCCGTCGCCGTGGGCGATCGCATCAAGCGCATGTACGCCGCGCCACCCATAGGCGTTCATCATCAATGTTGTCGAATGATCTTCGGCAAGCTCCGGTCCGAGCCCCCCTATTTCACGCAGCGCGGTTGTCCGAACAGCGTAATGTGATCCAATGCAAAGGGGTGCGAGACCGTAATTGTAACCGGCCTGAAGCGAACCATGCATGCTGGCTTCGGCATAAAGGCGCCCGCGTGCAGACCAGCTTTCAGAGGCATTTCGATCACAAATGCTCGGCGCCGAGACATAACCGACGCACGGGTCGGCAAAGGGGCGCAGCATTTCAATGAGATATCCGGCTTCAGGGACGTGGTCTGCATCTAGCTGCACGACGAAATCATAGCGGTCATATCCGAAATGATCGTAGAAGAAAGCAAGGTTGCCTTCCTTGCAGCGCGTGCGGCGCGGCCAGCTTGTCCGGTGATAGTCTGGTTTGTTCTTTCGCGTTGAAACGAAGACCCCGTGCTCGTTGCACCAGTTCAATGTTTCCGGCGACGGATCTTCGTCAGCAAGCCACGTGTCGTGGGGAAACTCCTGAGCAAGCATCGCCTTTAGTGTGGTGGCAACGATCGAAAAGGGCTCGGTCGGTGCCTTGGTTACAACCATGGCGACACGGCTGCCCACAGGCAAACGAAGCGGACCGCTGGGCTTCTGCGCGCGATAGAATATTGCGATGAAGTAGGCTGGCAGCAGGGTCACCCAGGCCAGGACGGCTGTGACCAGGGAAAAGCCCCAAAAGCCAATATAATGCTCTGGCCTCAACCACCAGGCCCAGAAATAGACAAGCAATGCCAGCCACACGACTGCGCCGGCGAGATATTCTTTTCGCCGATAACCTGTGAGGACCGGAACGTTCGACGGGTCGGCTCTCTCCATCGCAGTTGTGTAGCGCGCGTTTGTCATGCCGGTGCCCCCAGACCAAAGAAGGGAGCAGCGGTACGCACGATGGTCTCGAGATCCGAATATTCAGGCGAAAATCCGAGTGCGCTGCGTGCGAAAGCCGGATCGGTATAAAGTGCGGGCGGATCGCCAGCCCGTCTTGGATGCATTTCAACCGGTACTTCGCGTTTGGTAATTCGGCTGATGGTTCCGAGAATCTCCCCTATCGACGAGCCCTGCCCGGTTCCAAGGTTGACGGAAAGGTTTTGGCCGCCCTTGATGAGATGATCAAGCGCAAGCACGTGAGCGCGGGCGAGATCCGACACATGGATATAGTCCCTGACACAGGTTCCATCTTCAGTTTCGTAATCGTCACCGAAGACGGCAAGGTGGGGAATTTTTCCTCCTGCCGCGAGCAATGCTCGTGGGATCAGATGTGTTTCCGGATCGTGCCACTCACCGAGTTCGCCTTCCGGATCGGCACCGCAAGCATTGAAGTAACGCAGCGCCACATATTTCAAGCGATAGGCGGCTGCAAAGTCTTGCAGTATATGCTCGGCAATGAGCTTCGTGCGCCCGTAAGGATTGATCGGCTGCTGCGGCGTCGTTTCGGTAATGGGAAGACAATCCGGAACACCGTACGTAGCGCAGCTTGAGGAAAAAATGACCTTGTCAATTTCGGCGTGGCGACAGGCATCCAGCAGCGACAAGGTCCCGACGACATTGTTGCGATAATATTTTGAAGGATCCTCGACGGACTCGCCCACATAAGCCGATGCAGCAAAATGTACGACTGCGTCGGGTTTAAATTGCGTCAGGGTTCGCGTCAGGCTGCTCGTATCGAGGATATCGCCGTGCACAAATTCTCCCCAGCGCACCGACGAGCGGTTGCCCGTAACCAGATTGTCAAAAACAATCGGTTCGATGCCAATAGAATGGAGAAGCTTGGCGGTATGGCTGCCGATATATCCGGCGCCGCCTGTTACCAGAACCCTTCGCGCCGACATCACGCAATCTCCGCAAGTTCATGCGCTTGCTCGGCCAGGAGACGATCAAAGTAATGGATCGTTTTCTCCAGACCAATGGCGAGTGGTATCTTTGGCTGCCATCCGAGTTCTTGCCCGGCGAGAGATATGTCGGGACGACGCTGGCGCGGATCGTCTGTCGGCAACGGGTTGTAAATGGTTTTTGAACGGGATCCGGTAAGCTTGATGACCTGTTGTGCGAGTTCCAGAATAGTGAATTCACCGGGATTGCCGAGGTTAACTGGACCGGTGAAGGACGGCTCCGTTGCCATCATCTGTTGAAAGCCATCAATCAGATCGTTGACGAAGCAGAATGAACGGGTCTGCGAGCCGTCACCATAAATAGTTATGTCCTGGCCCTTCAGCGCCTGCACGATAAAGTTTGATACAACACGGCCATCATCGGGGCGCATATTCGGACCATAGGTATTGAATATGCGGACGATCTTGATTTCGACGTGATGTTTCTTGTGAAAATCAAAGAATAGCGTTTCGGCGCAGCGCTTACCTTCATCATAGCAGGAGCGAGGACCAAAGGAATTCACATTACCCCAGTAACCTTCAACCTGCGGATGAACCAGTGGATCGCCGTATATTTCGGACGTCGAGGCCTGGAAAATGCGGGCACCGGTGCGTGCTGCCAGTTCGAGCAGATTGAGCGCACCGAGGACGCAGGTTTTCATTGTTTGGACGGGATCGGCCTGGTAATGCGGCGGCGATGCCGGGCAGGCAAGATTGTAGATTTCATCGACCTCGATATTGATCGGATCAACAACGTCGTGTTTTACGACACTGAAACGTTCGAAATTCCGCAGATGGCGGATATTGCGTTCGAGCCCAGTTGAAAAATTATCAAGGCAGATGACCGTATGGCCCGCCTTGAGAAGACGTTCGCAAAGATGCGATCCAAGAAAGCCTGCACCACCGGTGACGAGAATGTGCCGGGCGCGTTGCGTCGAGCTGATGACACGGACGTCGCTGAAGACTGCATTTATACTGGGACGGTTTTGTATTGGACGCATACGCTTCATTGATCTGACCCCAAAAAGTTCGCCTATACTTTGCTCATATAGAGTACATCGGCCATGTACTTCATCAGGTCAAAGAACTGTTAATCGGCGCTGTTTCTTATGGTTCTTGTGTACTTGCTTGCGCGTCAACTGTCGTTAGATGCGCATCCGGAAACTTACCACAGCGTCCATTTCTGCAATGAAACATCATGCAGTATGTCCCCCAGCCATGTTTTGCACGGGACGGGGTTGGCACGAGGAAAGGGTGAAAGGAAACGATAGAGCCGTTGCGTTGATAGAAGGCGCAACGTAAGTGGCCGCGACGGCTATCGGGCCATTTGCCCTATGTCATCATGCCTTGTGACGGAAGTTTGGCGTCAATGGCCAAGCGACTTGAGCCAAGTATCGAAGGAATGGGCGCCGTCTACAACTTCCACGGGGCCAACTGCATGGGCAAAGTAGGGTGGAATAGCCACAATCCGCGCCTCGCGCGGACTGTAGCCAAATTCCTTGCTGAAGGCTCGGCTGAAGTGGGCAGCGGAAGTGAATCCGACAGCTGAAGCAATCTCGACGATTTGCTGGCGGTTGGCGGAATTGCTCAGCGCAGCATGCGCTGAAAGAAGGCGGCGCTTTTGAATGTAGTGATGGACCCCACCGCTCGGCTCGAAGAGTTGGTAGAGCCGTGTGCGCGAAATACCGAGTTCCCGGCACAGGATATCAGATGTGAGACCAGGCGAGTTCAAGTTGCTCTGAACGAAACGGCGGACACGTTCCATCAGGGCAAGATTGCCCTGCGTCTCTGCTGGCCCAGATTGTTCTGCCGATGCTGACAGGCACGTCAAAATCATATCGCGTGTTGTCCGAACCACCTGCGGAAGGTCTGCGGCAGCCAGACTCGAAAGTCTTGCCTCGATATTATCCATGTATTCGATCAAAAGGTCCGTATAGGTCCCGGTCAGTGCGGTATTATTGTTCACATCAGCTGACGGTGTAGCGTCTGAAAACAGTTCGCGAGGCAGATAGAACGCGAGACTTTGAGAGTCGGTCGATCGACCTCTGAATGGGTGGCCCAACGACCTCACTTCCACTTTTCCCGGCGCCCCCTCCGAAACATGCCCGTCAACTTCCGTCCATGTCCGGCCAGTACGCAACAACACAATATGCCAATGGTCTATTGAGTTTGATCTCAGTTTGGTAGCTGAGCGTATATAGCTGTGGGGAGGCGCGTGCTGTTGAACGATGAGCATACTGCCAAGGTTCCAGGCGGTGTGGTCGGCAGGAAATCCCGCCTCCGGCGATACGCCATCCGGCAGTTTGATATCAATCAGCGGCGCCAGGTAGGCCTGCCAGGTGGCAAACTGATCTGCCGGGACCAGATCGCGCGTGGAAAACTGCAGCGGTTCCAATGCCGGCGCCAACGGCAGGCTGCCTTCCTTTGCAGGACTTGGATGCCGGGGCCAACGTCGCCGTTCGGCAAGTGGCGGCAAGCCAGGTTTGTCCTGGATTGCGTCTTGTCCAGCGATTGGAACCCGATCTGGTCGCTGTTGTCCCTTCTTTGGAGCGTCCGGCAACTTATCCTCCGAAATTCTGCTGAACAGGTCGCCCGGCATTCAGCAACAGTCCTGCGCGATTTAGGTTCCAATCATCGCCGTGGCGTGGCCGACTATTCGGCTCCAGACTCACGCATGCTTGCTTTCACACGGCCAATTTCATCAGCCTCGTCAAGAGGTGCCCAGTTCTTCCCATCGGACCTTGCGCAACCTCTTCGCAGCTGGCTCACACGAGACCGAATGGTGTTCGAACCCCCATCAGATCGCCCATTTCATACAAATTACACTTCAAATACCAAGAATGAACTCAAATACACGACGAACTTAACTGCTCTCCCCGGGCGCGATCTGCTCACGTCAAGGGGTACGCCCGAACCGCTAAAGCAACAAGCTGAGCAGGCTTGTCGATGGAGCGCCACCCGCCCGGCTGGCGAAGCGCCCTTTCATCCATGCAGCTCAAGCTCGCTCCGGAACAAATCGGCTTGAGCGCCGTTCCTTACCAGCTCCATTTCAAGGAACAGTTCAATGGCCGACGCACCTGAACCTGCAGCCCCGAATGCCGACGATATCCAAAAATACTTGGAGAAACAGATCGCAGCCCTCCGAAAGGAGATCACGAAAATCAACAGAACTATTGCGGAGCGGAGCACCAAAGTTTTGGACAATGCGCACGAGCAGGCCTCGGACCTGTCTGACGACGCATCGTCGCTGTCATCACGGGCAACGCAGCAATTGCGGACGCAAGCTCAAGCGGTTTCCGAGATCGCCCGTGCAAACCCCGGCACCACGACTTCTGTACTTGGCATCGTCGGTATTGTTGCTTTCCTGTTGGGCGTCGCCGTTGGACAGACTTTGACCGATACGCGTCGTCGATGGTATTGACCTTGAACATGCGCGACCGATGTCCGTGACGATAACCTCTTCCACATTCTGGAAGGCGCGTTGCAGCAAGCTTGCAATGGAAATGCGAGTTGGCAGGGGGCGCTCATCGAAGTCGCCACCAAGGTTGAAATCGTGACGCGCAACGCTCAGCTTTATACCATGAGCGGTCAGGAGCACATCGGCCCGCCAAACAAGGCGTGAGATTTAACTGCTTACCAATTTAGTGCTCGAACACGTCGATGTCTCGACTTCGTTCACGCATAACGGTACGTGAAACATTCAGCGTTGCTTGGCTTTGCGGGCAGCATACCGCCGATCGCGCTCCGTCTTCCGTTCGGCATTATCGGTCGCCACGCGCGCGATACGATTTTTAGCTTCAGCTTCGAGCGCATCCGCCTGCGCCGATGCAGCACGAGCGACTGCTGCAGCCTCTACGATCTGCCGATCACGTTCTTCCTGGACTGATCGTTCGCGTTCTACACGCCGTGTTTCACGGGCTGCGGCAACCGCTTCGCGTTCGGCGCTTTTCGCAACCATGTCAGGGTCGCTCGGTTTCGGTGCGGTCTCGAACTTCTTTAGAAGCAGTTTCTTTGCCGCGACTGCGGCTGCACGGCGTTCCGCCAATTCTTTGAGCGTTTTCAATCGATAGTTTGTCCCATGGTTGCAAGCGTTCTGTTCTGAATGATTGTAAAATAAATAAAGGCCGGGCACTAGGCATGTACTCATAAATCCAAACGCCATGGACTTGGCGATGTCCCTTTACCATCGGGAAGCGCACACAACCGCACTGTCCACGCAACTGCTTTGCCCATCCGCCGCCTGCTCCATTCAAGACGGCATGGGTTTGCGGCCTATTCGTTACCCCACGGTTCCTTCCACTCCCTTCAAAAATGCCGCTCTCACCGCTTTGGGCGATGAAATCCGATCGAGTTCAGCCCAGGTTCCGAGATATCCACGCAGGAACTGCAACGAATCGCTATGATTCACATTTTGGGTAAGCGTAAGGTAAATCGTCTGACATTTCGGGCATTCGAGTTTGCTATCGAGTTTCTTTTCCACATCCGTTCCTAAAGCACGCCTAACTATGACTATATCCTCGGCCGCTGGAACCGCAATTCACCCGTCGCGTTTCTGAACATGCGCAAATATCCGTTCAGATCCGTCACCGTTGCAACAAAAGAAGTCGGCCGCTATCGGACCATAACATCTGTAGAAGAGGCTGGGGAGTTCCTTGCCCATGATTGGCCGGCAGAAAAAGGCCGGACGCACTTGAAGGCCCGCATTGCTTGTCTGGATGTGATGGAGAAGGCAATTGGTGTTAGCGCTGCCCGCGAAGCTTTCATCGAGGCGGCGAAAGAATCAGACATTTATATTCAGGAAGAGCGCTAATAATTGCACTTCAAGCGTTTTTGAAGCAGCTTACACACTTTCTGGGTTTCTCGTCCTGCAACATTCCGGACAATCTAGATTCCGCTGCAATGACCCACGCCATCAAACGAACCACCAACTCATTGGCCCTCTCACAGTACAGCGCCGATCGACATTCGTTGGATGACTATCATGAGGAACATGCGCTTTAAATCGGCGTTAAGGTGCAATGGAAGATATGAGGTTTCCACCTGTATGTTTGAAGGTCGAAGGCGGGCGTCCTCGCATCGTCAGGTCTGTTGAGCATGCGATGTTTGTCTTGGAGCACAGATGGCCCAACGATCATCCGACGCGCGAGAAGGCATTGCAGATCTGCAGGTACGCTTTGAATGGAAAAACAGGCGCTGCCGCTGCCCGCGACGCTTTGGTCTACGCCGCCGTCAATGCTGATATCTACATCGATCTAACCTCGGTGCAGCGTTGATCGGCCACCCCGGCGGGGTGCTAAAAAGGTCGAACGCCTGAAGTTGCATACTCGATCGCCGAGTCGTTGCGTCAACCGCCGCCGACCTTAATGTGGAACTTCGAATGTGGATCTGCGTTCGGTATGCAACTCGAGGTGACTATCTCGATGAGCGCGACGCCCCGACGCCGCTTATAAATCCTTGCGACTTCATTCTCACATTAAATGCAGTGTGAAGCATGAACGGCCGCATTCTTACGATTAAATACAGTGCGACACCCAACGCGGGCTATTGCAGAACTGCTATGCAGACTGATGAATTAATAAGATCTCTGGACGCGTGCTCGTGCTCGATCTTCCCTCTTGAACGGCTGCTTAATCCAACAGAGACCCAACAGTGATCAATTTGCTCCAGCGCCGGGTTGATCCGGCGGTGGAGTTTGTCCGGGTTGGTCCTGCGTAGGTTCGTCCCGCGATTGAAAGGCCAGTGCCGCAAATAGCGCAAACATCGCGACTAACGCAGGAATCACAACGGATTGATGTCTCATAGAGCACGTCTGGGTGTTTGAGATAAGCACCGGCACTACGGGGGACTGTTCCGCACAGTGCAGAGGTTATTGTCCAGTTTATGCTCGAAACAATAAGCGATGAATTCGTCGCGTGTCATCGGGCCATGGCCGTCGACATCGACGACCTCATGTTCCTGGAGAGCGGCGCAAGCCTCTCGCATACTGTCAAATTTGAGAACGGCTTGTCAGGATCTCGTGTGGGACAATCAATCGGACGCTAGGCATATACTTTTCCCCAACGTCGGGAAGAATAACTCTTTAAAGCTTTCTTCCGGCGGCGCACGCTTTTTGGTTTCACATTGTCCGGCGGCAGTGCGGCAATCAATGACATCAGGCGCAGAGGCAGCGTGGTAACTGTCCATCTCAATGGTCTCTCGAACTCGGGTGGTGCTTGCTCTGTATTCAGAAGTTACCAGCGCAAATAAGGATTGTTCCACTACAGGCTGTTGCGCTGAATATCGGAACAAAATGCGCCTCTGACCTGTTGCCTTGTTCAAGGAGGTAAGGTCATGACAAACAAGTCTCACAATTCCGATCCGAAGAAGGACGCAAGGACAGTTTGCGAGGACGCGACACGGCGCCGATAATGACGGCGTTTCAAGCGCAAATCCGCGAGGCAAGAACGACGGTGACGCTACCTTCAAATCGGATGCTAAGGAAAGCGAACGGGATCGACAGGCCCCGAACAAACCAGCGCGGGAATAGCCGGCCGGCCCTGCAGCGGGCTGCGGATCGCTGGCCTCATCTTGATAGAGCGTACCCCACTGCGGCACCAATTGCTGTGCCGACTATAATCCCCATCGAGATGCTATCAAACAATGTGTTTCCAAGCATCGCTCCCATACCGATACCTAACCCCATTCCAAGAGCCATGTTCAACGCTCGCTTACGGTTATAACGCCAACCTCGGCTCCATCGACATCAATCACGCTCACAGCCTGCGCCTGTATGGTAATAAACGGTGAGGCCCGCCGCGGGACTCCCGTGGCGGTTACGACGTGGCCCCTGTCGAGCAGATCTGTGTCCACTGACAACCTTCGAACTGTTAAGTGTACGATAACGTTCCAACGTTAAGCCGGATTTGGCTAGGTGGTTATCCACGGGCTCATGTCATGCCTTGCGAAGTATTTGACCGTCCTTCATTTCGAAAACACCATCCTGGCCGCCTTGTCTGGCGAAATCACGAGAAAGCTCGCCCCAGTACCCGAGAAACTTTCCGCAAGACGTGCAGTTTATTCGTGTGACGCCTCGCACATCATCGGGAATGTCCAGATATAAAGTACCGCAAGCTTTGCAGTCTAATTTGTGATCTAAGCGTTCCATCTAAAAGGCGCCCCAGTTGGCCCGGCAACAGAAGCGGTGCCGCATTCGCATTGTCCTAGTCCGGGCCGGAAGAGTCAATCACATCCCAATGCTCCGTTCTTCGACGAATTGCCCGGAACCAATGAGGGTACCGCCAGTTCTTTTCGAGAGGCGGATGAGCAAGGGCCAGGATATGGGTGACGGCAACGAAGAGCCAAAGCGTGCTAAAATTAACTGGCAGCCGAAACGGCCGGAATACAGAGAAGCCCTTCGCTCCGGATTCAGGCTCCTGCCTAGTGATAAGATATTCGAACAATTGCTGAAGCGCTTGGATGAGGCGGAGCGCGATCAAACCAAATATTGAGTACACATCGTTAAGCGATAGCTTAACAAAGGATATTGTCGTTGCTATCAAGGCGCATCCTCAAAATCAGAGTGCTCCCATGACCATATCGACAGTCCAATCCGTTTGCGCCGAGTTCGATATCGAAATAATCCCTGCAAACGCGTATCCCTTCCTGGCCAGACACGAGCGCGAGGTACAATCCAACGCATCATGGATAGACACGGTGAAGGCATATGTGCGTTGTGCTGTCGACGTTGGCGGAAACCGAAGGCAACGGAGGCCTCATTGACGAATACTCCCTATGGGCAACGTCCGACCTGATACGGGCATGTCCTGATTTCGTGGAGACGCGAGCACGCGAATGCTAGCAGCATGGGGTAGGCTTCCTCTTGGCAATCTGATGCTGATCGCCAATGAGCTGCGCGGCGTATGTCGTCAACAGCACTTGCCGGCATGATATATTTCTTTCTGTCCCGGCAGATCAATAAATCCTTCGGACAAAGCTCAGCCAGGCTTGCTTGTATTCGGGCGGAACATCTCTTGTCTGATCAGCAGGTCGAAGCGGGCAATAGATTGCTTGAGATGAAGCGGACTTTTACTCGTGGCCACTTCGGTCCATGGCTCGCCAAGGACTCTGGCATCTCTCAGGGAACTGCACACAAATACATGCGGATCGCCAAGGAGGCTGCGTGATGCCGGTCTATCGCAATGTGCGCTGCGTTCGCGACTGGATCGTCACCGCGAGGGATGCGCCTCAGATCATCCATATCGATCCGTACACCTTTGGGCATTGGATCGCGAAGGCTATATCCAGCAGACAGCCCGCAAGGGATGTTGCCGGCTCGGCTCAAACATAGATGCACATGCAGAACCCGTCAGAATCGCCCGTATCAAACCGCCACACGCGAGAGGGCAAAATCCAGCGGCCAAAGAGCTGCCGGATCGAGAATGCGCTCAGCGATGCTGCTTCATGCTGACGTTGCCGGCGCGACCAGCCCCGACAATATAGCCGATCATTAACACCATTGAGGATGGTGAGCTAAGGAACCTCAGGTTAGAAGCCCCGTCAGCATCCCCAGCTCACGCTGATGCTATAGCCTTTTCGATCTCTTGGACCGAATGCCCTGTCAGGTCTTTCGAAATCTCACCAATCAGGATTGATACAAGTTCCTTATGATAATGCTTTCGCAACTCTCCAAGAGCTTTGGGTGCTGCGATTATAACGAGGCCAGTGATCCTTCCCTTGAGCACCCGCTGGTTAAGCAAGTCTGCAATTCCGGCAGCAAAATTGTCCTCGTTAGCTTGGCCTTGATCGGGATTTGCCGAACTGCTCTTGCGTCCAGCACTTGCGTTATTCGTTTCGGTGTCGACATCGGCTTCTGCAAGAGCATTTAGTTTTGGAATTGCGTCCTCACTAACATTTTGAAAAAGATTGAATTTTTCACCATCTGCGACAGCAATTGTCGCGCCTTTTGGAAGCTGCATGTCTGAATTTCTCCACGTTATGGCCGACCCTATAGTAGGAACGAGCAAACAAATGAACGATGGCAGAATTGCCAGTCCAAGAAACAACAACGCAGCATCCGTGATTTAGATGCAATGACTTGCCAGATAGCTAACGCGCTCCGGTCGTTATCCCGTAAGCTGCCGCGCCTGTGAGAGTGACGCGAGGTCAGGCCGCAAAGCGACAGCATACCTCGCCTGTCCCTTGCGCATCAAATTGATCATCTCGATGCCTGCCAAGATGATGGCCGCGCCAGCCGATGGCAGAGTTCCGAACGCTCCTATGTGCGCAATCTCTGGTTTCGGCGGACCAACTTCAACGGAAACCCAGATACAAGGTGCTTGCCTCAAGGGTCCCAATCACTGTTCTAGATGAGTTTGAGGATTTTTGCTGTTCGACATCCTCTGCTCCCTCGAACTGACTGCGGACTGCACTAGGTCCTGACGACATACTACCGACACCGCCTCCGTGTCCGCTTCATAGGGGACGGTCACAGAACTCAAATGACCCGCTGACCCGTGGTCGCGCCGGCGACGGCGATGTCTCCACTGCGCTGGCCGTCCAATATTATCGCCAGCGCGCGAGTGCCGGATTGATCATCTCCGAAGGCTCGCAGATTTCGGCGCAGGGCAAGGGCTACACCAGTACTCCTGGCATCTTCACAGATGCGCAGGTCGAAGGCTGGCGGAACGTTACGCAAGCGGTGCATGATGATGGCGGTCGAATTTTCCTGCAGCTCTGGCATGTCGGACGGATGTCGCATTCAATCGTCCAGGCCGATGGCCGATTGCCGGTGGCTCCCTCGGCGATCGCCCCCGATGGCGAAATCTTCACCAGCGGAGGCATGAAGCCTTACGAAACTCCCCATGAATTGACAGTCGCGGAGATCGCGGGCGTCGTTGCCGACTTCCGGCACGCCGCTGAAAATGCCTTGCGGGCCGGGTTCGACGGTGTCGAGATCCACGGTGCGAACGGCTATCTGATCGACCAGTTCCTGCGCGACGGCGCGAACCATCGCACCGATATCTATGGCGGCTCGATCGAAAACCGCCTGCGTTTCCTGCGTGAAGTGAGTGAGGCCGTCATTGAGGTGTGGGGCGCAGGCCGGGTGGGGGTGCGAATTTCGCCGGTCATCGACTTCGGGTCCTTGAGCGACAAGGACCCGCAGGCTGTTTTCAACGCGGTCACCGAATTGTTGACAGGCCACAATATTGCCTATCTGCACACGGTCGAAACGGGCACGCAGGCTTTCGATTTCCGGGAACTGCGGCAGCGGTTCGGCGGGCTTTACATCGCCAACGGCGGTTATGATGCGGCCTGTGCCGAAGCTGCGGTGAACGACGGCACCGCCGATCTGGTCGCGTTTGGCACAGCATTTCTTGCCAACCCCGATCTCGTTGAACGCGTCCGGCTGGGCGCGGCACTCAATGCGCCGGATCAGACGACTTTCTACGGGGGCAATGAGCGTGGCTATACCGACTATCCGACGCTTGCCACCCAAGGCGCAAGTGCCTGACAAAGACGAAGGATCGCATGATCGGCTCGCCAGGGACCATGATCATTACGGCGGCGTGAAGCGCCGCGCCTGAAACGGACGGCGGAAAGTTCGCGCGGCGTCACGATCCACCAGATGATGCTGATGGTGGACCGGCATCTGCAGTCGGAAACCTACGTCACGGCCACCGGCGTGCTGGTCGCTGCACAGCAGGCCCATCCCTTCGCCGCGATCTGCCCTCGGCCTCCAAGGTTAGTTAGGATGAAGATCCTTTCCGCGACTGATCAGCAAGGATATGTTGCTCCCTTGGGCCGCATAATGTCGGAACCGAGGAAGAGTGCAAAAAACGCCCTCTCTGCCGACGATCTGCCCCGACACTGCCCAGCCCCAAAAGATTCCGCCGACATGCCAAAGCTTGCCGCGGTCAGGCGGTTAGCGTCGGATAGTCCGTGTAGCCGCGCGCCTCGCCCTGGTAGAAGGTCGCGGGATCCGGCGCGTTGAGCGGCGCGCGGCGACGAAAGCGCTCGATCAAATCCGGGTTGGCCAGGAACTTCGTCCCGAAGGCGACCAGGTCGGCCGCGCCACCGGTGATCGCGGCCTCGGCGCTGTCAACGTCAAAGCCGCCATTGGCGATATAAGGCCCGCCAAACGCCCACTTGAGTGCGGCGTAATCGAAGTCCGGATCCCCGATCTGCACGACGTGGAGATAGGCTAGCCCGTATCGACCTAGTGTTTTAGCTGCATGGCCGAACGTGGCAGCCGGGTCGCTGTCGCTCATTGAGAATACTGGAAAGGTGGGCGACAGGCGTACACCGATACGATTGGCCCCGAAGACCGGAATAATCGCTTCCACGATCTCCTTGAGAAAGCGGACCCGGTTCTCGACGGAACCGCCATAGGCGTCGGTCCGCTGGTTGGAGCCGTCGCGCAGGAACTGGTCGATGAGGTAGCCGTTCGCGCCGTGCAGTTCGACGCCGTCGAAACCGGAGCGTTTGGCATTTTCGGCGGCGCGGCGGAAATCGTCCACGATGCCCGGAATTTCCTTCAGACCCAGTGCCCGTGGCGTTTCATAGGGCTCAACCGTTACCACCGCCCGAGCTTTTACGGCGGAACGTCGGCAAGCTACACCGATTATCCGTTCCTTGAGACTGTGCAAGCTTAGAGCCCGATTTCGGCCGGTGCCACCGGCTAGCTGATTCAGCTTTTGTTTGGGCGCTCGGAAAGTGCCTTCAGGTCACGCAGGCTTAGGCCATAGCCCAGATACCAGCGCATGCACAACAGGATCACCGACTGGCCGAAATGGCGGCCTTTAAACATTGTCAGCTCTCCGGAAAATATCGGAGTTCAATGCCACATCGATCGTAACCAAAGAGTTTGCAACAGAACCTTGTGTGAAACGGCCCGCCACAGCCTTTGGCGGAGAACCCTAAAATACAGGGTCGAACGCGCGGTTAGGGCATGGCGTTTGGCTGAACCCGACTGATTTATATCGTGGCCTTCGTCAACCGAAAGAAGAATGAAGACGCCATACAGAAGCCTGTTCTCGAAGAGATGGCTCTCAATCAACGCTGAGAGCGTCCGGTTTCAAGATTTGCCCGTCACACACGATCTTTTTCAGGTGTACTGACCAGTTTCGCAGCATCCATATTTGCTTTCTGAAGAGCAGCGTTCATCGTTTTCCCAAATGCGATTTCTGCAGCCAGCACGCCAATGAACTCGTCACCGGCGCCATGCGTGCTTTCAACTTCAACCTTCATAGCCGCAATAAGGATCTCGTCTCCATCCCGGCTTGCGAAAGCGACACCCGCGCCACCAGCGGTAACCACGACCTCGGGAAAGACATTCGCCAGCGTTTTCGCAGCTTCCAAGGCGCCATCAAGTGTTTCAACAACTGGAACCCCTGCCAGCATTTCAGCTTCGATTGCGTTGACGACGATGATATCGATGAGTGACTGAAGCTCGCCCGATAGCGGACGCGCCGGTGCTGCATTGATCAGGACACGGCCACCGGCTTGTTTCACGGCTCTTGCCGCTGCGATGTTGGCGGCATCGGGGACTTCGCTCTGCAGAACGAGCAGCGTTGTTCTGTTCAACAGATCCTGAGCCGTTGCGACATCTCCATCGCCAAGGGTGAGATTGCTTCCGGAAACGATGACTGCGCCATAGTCTCCCTCCGCGTCGAAGATCGCGACACTCATTCCAGTGGATTGCGCTGCATCGCGCCGAACGAAAGTGTGATCAACATTCTTGCGATCGAGATTTGCAATGAGAAACCGCCCAAAGTCGTCATCGGCAACCGCTCCTATCATCGCCGTCGCAACGCCGGTTCGGGCCGACGAAACAGCCTGGTTGCCGCCCTTGCCGCCGCTTTTCGGGTGCCATGATGTTCCCGTCACTGTTTCACCCTTGCGCGGCCGGGCTGGGCCCATCACGGCGATGTCGTAATGGAGGCTGCCAAAGACGGTAACGACGGGTGAAGATGTCATGGAAGTCGATCTTTTCGTTTGGACGTGACGGCGGACATGGTCCGCTCGAGATTGCGTTCGGCAGCTTTATAGTCACGCTGGGCAACGGCAACAAACACTGCGTCAAGAATATTGAGTTGCGCGATGCGCGCGGCAGCATTCTCCCCCATCAACGGCGACCCTTGTGCGGTGGAGCACAGCACGACATCGGCCGCCTGCGCCAAGGCGGACGAATTGTAATTGGTGATGGCGATGGTGCGCGCGCCGTTCCGCCGAGCAAGCTGGATCGCCTCGATGACCGCAGTGGTATTGCCCGAATGGGAAAAACCGATTGCAATGTCTCCGTCGACTAACAACGATGCCGACATCAGCATCATGTGCGAGTCATCGAAAACGCTAGCGCGCACGCCGATCCGCAGAAATTTGTGCGACACATCCCGTGCAATCTGAGCGGAGCCGCCCACACCATAGAAATCACGGTTTTTGGCCCGGTGGATCAGATCCGCCGCCCTGTCGAACGCCTCCATGTCGAGTATCGACAACGTTTCTTCCAAGGCATTGATAGAGGTGCGAAACACCTTTTGCACGATCTCCTGCGATGTATCGTCGACGGACAATTCCTGATGCATTTCGGCCGTGGGCTGTCGGTTATATTGGCTGACCGCCGCACGGAAATCTCGATATCCGGCGAAACCAAGTTTCTTGGTGATCTTCACCACCATGGCTTCCGAAACACCGGCATCGTCGGCAATCTGTTTCAGAGACGTGTCGTCGCCGAAGTCGCGCAACGCAAAAACCGTATCGACAACCTTTGCTTCGAGCGGCGTCAGCAACGGCATCATCATGCGGATGCGAGGGCCGACGGCCTTCGTGTCGAAGTTTTCGGAATTCATTCTCGTCCCCTTGTCGCGCGATCGATCATCATCGCGACGAGGATTATAAGACCAGTTGCCAGCAGTTGATAGAAGGCCTGGACGTTCATCAACGTGAGACCGTTGCGCATCGTGCCGAGAATGATGGCGCCCAGGATCGTTCCCAGAATGCTGCCCTTGCCACCCATCAGCGAGGCTCCGCCGATGGCCGCAGCGGCAATCGCGTCGAGCTCCCAGAGATTGCCGAGGATCGGTTCGGCAGCACCCAGGCGTCCGATCAAAATCAGGGATGCGAGCGCTGCGAGACCACCGGAGATTACATAAGCCGTGATCTTGGTACGGGCGATTGGAACGCCGGCGACGTAGGCAGCTTCCTCATTACCGCCGACGGCCAGAAGATACTCGCCGATCGGGGTTTTTTTCAAAAGAACCCAGGCGGCCAGCGCCACGACGGCGACAATCAGCACCGGGGTGGGAATCCCGAACAGGTTTCCGTTGAACAGCGAGCGAAAACCCGCCGGGATGCCGAGAACAGGATTGCCGCCGGTATAGATCAACGCGAGCGCGCGGTACGTGCTTAACGTTCCGAGTGTCACGATGAAAGGCTGCAGACCGACATAGGCAACCAGGACTCCGTTTATGAAGCCGCAGACCATGCCAATCCCGAGGCCCACCAGAATCGCGAGCGGAACCGGAGTTCCGGAAAGAAGCAGGGTCGCCGTGATGACCGCCGAAATTGCTGCGGTCGGGCCGACAGACAGATCGATACCGCCTGATATGATCACCAATGTCATGCCGAGCGCCAGGCACGCGTTGATGCTGGATTGCTGCAGGATATTGACGAGGTTGCGCTCGGATAGGAACCCGGGAACCAATGTCGCAAACACGCCCATGATGATCACGAGGCCGATCAGTGTGCCTGCGTCCCTCAACGAAAAAGAGAAACGGCCGAATGCGGGCGAAAGTTTCGTGTCGGCGGCGGTCGGTGAATTGCTCATTACGTGTTCCTTTATTTCGTCCACGCCTAGGCGGCCGGAGCTGGCGTGCGGCCGGTATTTGCACCGGGAATGGCATGCGCCACGATGGCGCTTTCGGTGAGGTCGGCGCGCGCGATTTCCGCGGCAATCTGCCCGTCCCGCATAACAAGGACCCGATCGGAAAGCCGGATGACTTCCGGCAGTTCGGAAGACACGACCACGATGGAATGCCCATCGGCGGCCAGCGCCTCGATGAGGTGATAGATTTCCGCCTTGGCGCCGACATCGATGCCGCGGGTCGGCTCGTCGAACAGGAGAACCTGCGATTTGCTTGCCAGCCAGCGGGCGATGATCGCTTTCTGCTGATTGCCGCCGCTAAAGAGCCGGATCGGTCTGTCCAACTGGAAAGGCCTGAGATTGACCCGGCGCAGTAGGTCCTGAGCCGTGTTGCGCAACTTGCCGCCCTGAATGATGCCGGCTTTGGAGAAGCTTTCCAGCGAGGCAAGTGCCATGTTGATGGTGACCGAGCGGACGGGGATGATCCCCTCCCGCTTGCGCTCTTCAGGAACGAGGCCAATGCCGGCGGAGATGGCGTCGCGGGGATTGCGCAGGTTGACTGTTTTGCCGTCTATGTCGATCGTGCCTGCCGTCAATCTGTCGGCTCCCGCCAGAAGGCGCAGGAGTTCCGTCCGGCCGGATCCGACAAGCCCGGCAATGCCGAGAACCTCGCCGCGGTGAAGTTTGAACGATGCGTCCCTGATTTTCGTCAGGGACGAGAGCCCCCGCGCCTCGAGTTTCACCGTCGCGGTCGCGTGTGAGACATGCTGCTCCTGCATCAGCTCGCGCCCCACCATCATTGTGATGACATCCTGATGGGAAGCCGTCTGCACATCCACCGCACCGACAAGCTTGCCGTCGCGCATGATACTGGCGCGCTGGCAGATGCGGAACACTTCGTCCATCTTGTGCGAGACATAGATAATCGTCACGCCACTGGCCGATAGCTTCGTTATGACCTCGGCCAGCCGTTCGAACTCACTGGGCGTCAGGCTGGATGTCGGTTCATCCATGGCGATGATCCTGGCGCGGTCGAGCAATGCCCGGGCAATCTCGACGATCTGGCGCTGCGCCACCTTGAGCGAAGAGATCGGGGCCGCGGGATCGATGCCGGGTTCGATCATCGACAATGCTTCGGCAGCCCGCCGCTCCTGCTCCCGTCTCGAGACGAACAGCCCTCCAACGGATGTCAGCGGATGGCCGAGGAACATGTTCTGCGCGACACTCAGATGCGGTACCTGCTGCAGTTCCTGGTGGATCATGGCGATGCCGGCACCACGCGCATCCATTGGCTTGCGAAAGGAGACATTTTCGCCGTCGACAAACATGGAGCCGGCGGTTGGACGAAAGACGCCGGACAGGATGCGCAGCAGCGTCGATTTTCCCGCGCCGTTTTCACCGAGAAGCCCATGGATTTCGCCGGGTGCGACATCGAAGGAGACGTCGGACAGTGCGTTCACGCCGGGAAAGCTCTTCGAGATCGTTTCGAAACTCAGTCTCGGTGCCATTTGCGTCACCCTTCCATTGGCAAAGAGATGCCGGCCAGAACGACCGGCATCTTTGTCAGTCGGCGATCAATTCGCCGCAGCGTCTTGCATCAGGACCGCACGCACATCGACGCCCTCGCCCTGATAGCGGGCGACATTGTCCTTGGTGATGAGCGCTTGCGGCGTGGCAACGACGCGGGGCAGTTTCTGGCCAGCAACGAGACGCAAGGCGGCTTCAAGAGCTACCTCGCCGGTCAGCACCGGGAAGCTGTCAACGGTGCCCGTCAGCTCGCCGGCCTTGATCGACGTATAGGCGTCGGAAATTCCGTCCGTCCCGAACACCGCGACCTTGTCCTGAAGGCCGGCTGCCTTGACGGCCTCGACGATACCGAGCGCCATGCCGTCATTGTTGGCATAGAAGCCGATCAGGTCGGGATGCTGCTGCAGGATGTTGGTGGCGGCGTCATAGGATGTCTGGCGATCCCAGTTGCCCGGAACGCTGGCGACGACTTTGAACTTGCCGCCTTCGCTGATCGTCGACTTGAATCCATCGGTACGCTGGACAGCGGCATAGACCCCGGCCTGTCCTTCGACAATCGCGACCTTGCCGCCTTCCGGCCGGTTCTCGATGAACCATTTCGCCACGCGCACACCGTTGTCGCGCTGCACGTTACCGACATAGTGCTCGGCCTGCGGAATGACCGCATCGTTGACATTGACGACCGGAACGCCCGCCGCCTTCGCCTGCTCGATCACCGGTTGGAGATTGGCGTCGGTCTGTGGCGAAACCAGCAGAACGTTGTAGCCCTGGGTGATCAGGCCTTCGGCGATCGTCAGCTGACCGAGCTGGTCGCCTTCGCTCTGTGCCGCCTGATAGACCACAGGCACGCCGACCTTGTCACCAAACTTCTTGTAGCCGTCACCCAGCGAGCGCCAGTATTCGTTGGTCAGTGTCTTGGAAACGGCGCCAGCCTTCGTTCCTTCCGGCAGCTTCGGGAAGGCACCAAGCTTGGCTTCCAGCTCAGACCAGTCCATGCGGTCCTTTTCGGTGTCGGAGTTGAGTGGTGCAAGTTCCTGCGCGACGGCGGCGCTGAACAGGAAACTGGCAGCTAGGCCTGCCGCAACAGTCGTCTTCAAAAATGTCTTCATCGGTTCCTCCCGAGTGTGAAATTCACACGCCGTGTGGCGTGCTGCGGTGTTGGAGTTCAAGCCCTCGCGCCAAGCATCGCTTCTTGAATGATGGACTGGGCGGAGACGGCATCCTGACGGTCAATCGCACCAGACAGGCGATTGTCCTGCTCAAGGCGGTCCACGACATCAAGCATGCGCTTGACGGTCTGGATGTTCACCTCGCATTCGTGGACCGGATCGAGACCGGTCATATCCGGAAATGTGTCGAAATAGATCGCGCCGTCATAACCGTCCTTGCGGATCTGGCGCAGCAGTTCGATCGTCTGCTGTGTATGAACGGCGCCGACCATCAGGCCATCGTCGCGCTTGGCATAACCGTCGTTGAGATGGACGCCGAGCAACCGGCTGTAGCGGGCGATCAGCGCCGCCGCGAAGGCCGGCTGCTCATCGGCATAGAGTACGTGAGCGAAGTCGAGCGTCACGCCAAGATTGGGGAGACCGACTTCCTTGATGGCCAGCAGCGTCGTGGCGCAGTCGGGCATCAGGCTGTAGGAGCGCGGCTCGTTCGGCTTGTACTCGATGCTGATCTGGCAATCGGGATCATGCCCACAAACTTCACGAATTCCTGAAATCTCGTGTTGCCACAAGGTCGCATAGTCGGCCTGGAAAGCGTAGTCGAACCCATCCTGCCCGAGCCAGATGGTCATCAGATTGCTGCCGGCCTGACGCGCCGCGTCGATGCCCCTCTTCGTGAGGTCGATGGCTTCACGGCGAACCGCTGCATCAGGGTTGGTGAAGGCGCCAATCTTGAAAGCGGGATTGGTGTAGTAACGCATCGCAAAACCATTGATCGCCAGACCCATATCTTCGATCTTCCTCGCCAATTCTCGTGGGTTTTCAGCGACGTGGTCGGGATAGTTGAGGTCGAGATCCGTCAAACCGTCGACCTTTGCAGCGCGAGCGACCATCTGCGCGACACTCGGCTTCCCGGAAAGATCTGGCCAATCGGCCTGTGGCCGGGAGGCAAAGGAGTTGAGGCGGGTGGCGAATTTCAATGGGGTCACTGGACTAGGCTCACATTGTTTGGTGTTGCGATTTACTTCACATAATAATGTAATTTTGTAAAGTTATGAAATGTTGTGCGGCGCACCATTTCGAGCGAGCATGCTCGTCTTCGGTCGGCGAGAGACGCGCCGAGCTATTTTACCGCGCCCGCCGTCAGGCCTTTAACGATGTAGCGCTCCAGGAATACGCCGATGAGAACGAGCGGCAGAATTGCCGCGGTCGCAATGGCTGCCATGGACCACCAGTTGATGCCTTGCGATCCGGTCTGACTTGCCACCATCACCGGCAGGGTCTTGGCATCGGTACTCGTCAGAAGAGCCGCGAAGAAATACTCGTTCCAGCAGAGAATGACAGACAGGATGAAAGCTGCGACCATGCCGGGCAGCGCAATGGGAAGGACAATCCGCAGGAACGCGCCCCAGATCGAGCAGCCATCGACAAGAGCCGCCTGCTCCAGCTCCAGAGGTATCGTGTCGAACTGGTCGCGCATGATCCAGATGACGATCGGCAGCACCATCAATGTGTAGACGAGGACGAGGCCGACAAGCGAGTCCAATAGCATCAGTTGCTTGTAAAGAACCAGGAAAGGCATCGCGAGCACGACCGGTGGCAGGATGAGCTGCGACAGGAAGAAGAAGGAGATGTCCTTGTTGCGCATCCAGAGGAATTTGTAGGAAAAACGGCTGAGGCCGTAGGCAGCAAGCGATCCAATCAATACGGCAAGCAACGAGGCGCTTGCCGACGCGACGATGCTGTTGAAGAAGCGCCGGATGAACTCGTCGCGCACGGTCGATTGCTCAAAGATCGTGTCGGGCGACAGGCCGAGCGAACGCCAGCCTTTCCAGTCCGGCGTGAAATCCACGAAGGGAATGAGATGACCCTGGGTCACGTTCACTGCGGTCTTGAACGACGTCGTCACCGTCCAGTAAATCGGAAACAGGGAAACGAAAGCCCAAAAGACCAGGGCGGCATAGATCAACATGCTGCGCGTCATGAAGCCGGGCAGCACGAAGCTGCGACGCGCGGACGTTTCTGGACGTATTGCCTCATGTGCTGTCGACATCGTGTCAGCCCTCAGTTTGTTCTTTGCATCCATCGGCTCGCCCATTTCAGGATGAGCGCGACGAAAACGATGATGATGACGAGATAGACTTCGGCAAGCATGGTGCCGTAGCCGACGTTGGATCGGTCCCGATACTCGCGGAAGATGAAACTCGATACCGTGTCCGTCGCGCCACCCGGGCCGCCCGCCGTGACATTGATGACGATGTCGGCGAGTTTCAGCTCGAATATGATGCGCAGGATCAAGGCGGTCATGCTCACCGGCAGCATCAGCGGAAAGGTGATCTCCTTGAACGATTGCCAGCCGGTGGCGCCATCGACCCGTGCCGCCTCCTTGATTTCCGCAGGCAATGCCTGCAGGCCCGCCAGCAGCAGAACCATCATGAAGGGAATGGAGACCCACGCATCCATGGCCATGATCGACAATCGCGCCAGCCAGGGGGTCGAGAAAAAGGCGGGATTGTCCCAACCAAGATAGCGTGCCAGTATCGCCGCGGGACCGAAGCGATACTCCATCAGCGACTTGCCGATCATCCAGCTGACGGCGACCGGACTCAGCATCAACGGCAAGAGAAAAGCGACGCGGAAGAACTTGCGTGCCTTGATCTCCGCGTTGAGCAGAAGTGCCAGGCCGAAGGCGATCGCATATTGAACGAGAACCGCCAGAACATAGTAGACCATGTTCAAGAGCGCATTCCAGAAATAGGCATCCGCCAAAAGCGTGCGCAGATTGTCGAGACCGTTAAAGCGTCGTCCCTCGACCGCACTGAGGTTCCAATCGGTAAACGCGATGTAGAGGCCGAAGATGGTCGGAAAAATCACCATGGCGACGGTAAAAAGAACTGCCGGAAGAACGAAGGCCGCGCGCTCGCCCGCCTCACCGCGGATCATCACCTGGGATACGCCGAAGACCACCGCCCAGATGAGATAGACGTAGAGCAGAGGTCGCCAGCTCTCAAATCCCAATGCGGTGACGCCCATGGCATCAAGCGACTGAAGCAACAGGACTGTGAGGAAAATGAAAGTCGCAAATGCAAACATCGCTGTGCCCAGCAGGACGTGCTTTCCGCCTGGCGCAGCACGGTGCGCTCCAAACGGTTCGTTCGTAACCAGCGTCATTGACTGAGACATGGCAGCAGACCCTTCCGGTCGAAGTTTGAAAATTGTCTCTGCGGTTCCGGCGACATGGGAGAATTGTGCCGCCGGAACCCTGCAGGTGAGGCCTTTGAGGTGATTGACCTCGGCCTCAGACGCCGAGCGATGCCTTGTAGAGGGCTATCTGCTTGTCGCGGCCCAGCTGATCGGTGATCTTTTCCCAGGAGACGGCAATCGCATCCGCCCCCTCCTGGGCTGTCATCTGGCCGGCGAACACCTTGGCCAACTCGTCTTCCGCAACGCTGTAATACTGGAAGATGCCGGGGATGCGCGGCTCAATGGCAGCGTTCGGGTGGTTGTACGAGTTCGATTGCGAGGCGAGGTAGTTCGAGATGAAGGCCTCGTCGTAGCCAGCCTCGACCCATTCCTTGGTGTCGAACTGGCTCTTGCGATAACACTGGAAGCCGGACGGATATGCCGCCATCCACAGAGCCAGGTCCTTGCCGCCGAGATGGGCTGCGGCGCTCCAGGCTGCCTTCTTCTTTTTTTCGTCGCTGTCGACCCGGGCCATGACGTAGACACCCCATCCGAGGTAGGCCATGTTCGGGGCGTGGTTCGGACCGCTCGGCAGCTTGTCCCATTGACCGGTCTTCGAATTGTAGACGTCGTCCGAACCAGGCAGGATATCGAAGGCAACGCTGTCGCCGATCACCGACGTGTCGCTGGTGCGCGCGCCCGAACCGACATCGCCCCACCAGGAAACCATGGATCCGGTACCAGCCAGAAACTGCTGGAAGGCTGTGGTGCCAGGGTCGGCATTGAGCTGATCGCCAGACTCCGACGGCAACGCGTCGATCACGTCCTGAATGGCCCTGACCCAGGCCGGGTTGTTGATCCGCGGCTTCATCGTATCGACGTCGAAGAGCCAGGCCTTGTCGTCCGGATGCTTGGCATAGGCGGTGGCGCGGCTGCCGAGGAAATAGAAGCCGAACCCACCCCAGGCTTTCGGTGCATCGAGATAGCCGATCGCTTCCATGCCGCCGATGGTCTTGCCCTTGAGGAACTTGGTGACGTCCTGAACCTTCTGCCAGGTCCTGGGCACCCCCCACTCGCCCTCGTGCCCCTCGTCCTTCCAGGCCTTTGCCAGATCGGCATCGGTGAAGTAGTCGGCGCGGTAGTTGAAGTTGTGACAATCGCCATCAACCGAGATGCGATACGTCTTGCCGTCCCAGGTTCCGACCGGCGCCTTGAGGTAGTCGACATAGTCGTCCATGTCGATCTGGGCCTTGACCCAGTCCGGCATCTCGGATGCGAGCCCCTTGCCGCAGACGTCGCCTTCGAAAGGCGCCCCCATCTCCAGGATATCGAAATCCACTGTCCCGGTGGCGATGGCCTGCTGCAGACGCGGATTATAGTCCGCCTGCGCCAGATCGATCCACGAAATCTTGGCGCCGGTGTAGTCTTCCCAGGATTTCAGGAAGCCGCGGAAGATCACATTGTGAAGATTCTGGTTGTTGAGACCCATGAACGACAGTTCGACGCCGGCAAACTCGCCCTGCTTCACAGCACTCTTAGTGGCATTGAGGCACAGTTCCCCGACCTTCTGCCAATCCGCATCGGTCGGCGAACCCTTGCCGACGCCGGGGATCTGCAGGATCTGGCTGCGCAAGGACGCGTCCTGCGCGCTGGCGCTGCCGACAGCACCGAGCATGGTGCCGGCGGCGGCAAGAGCCCCCAGACTGGCGCCGGTCTTCAAAATGGCGCGGCGGCTCAGGCCGATCGCCATCATTCTCTCGAACTCACTGACTTTCATAATTCACTCCTCCCGTTGAACAAATCACCACACGTGATGGGTATCGGCCGAGCCCCAGCGTCGCGGAGCATCGGCGAAGCGGCTCTCAATCGAGCCGCAATCCGGTTTTCAGATCGAAAAGATTCACTGATACCGGGTTTGGCGTCATCGCCATCGGCTGACCGGATTGATCCTCCACCCGGTCGCGAAAGACGCCGATGACCTTCTGGTTGCCGATCCGGGCAAACACCTGCGTCTCTGATCCCGTCGTTTCCACGACAGTGACGTAGGCCGTCACTTCGCCGCCCAGCGCGAAATGCTCCGGCCGGATGCCGTAGAAGGCGGGCCGGCCGTCGGAGCCTTCCGGTGCGCGAACAAGTGGCAGCCGGATACCGTCGTCGGTCTCGAAAAAAGGTGCCCCGGACGTCCGGATGTGGCCTTTGAGCAGGTTCATCGACGGCGAGCCTATGAAACCGGCAACGAAAGTGTTGGCCGGCTTGTCATAAAGTTCGAGCGGTGAACCAATCTGTTCGACGCGTCCGTCCCGCAGGACAACGATGCGATCCGCCATCGTCATCGCCTCGACCTGATCGTGGGTGACATAGATCATCGTGGTCGCAAGCCGCCGCTGCAATTCCTTGATCTCCGCACGCATCTGCACCCGCAGCTTCGCATCCAGATTGGAAAGCGGTTCGTCGAACAGAAAAACCTTGGGATCGCGCACGATCGCCCGTCCCATGGCGACACGTTGTCTCTGGCCCCCGGAGAGTTGACGCGGATAGCGTGCGAGATAGGGAACCAGATCGAGAATTTCGGCCGCTTTCTTCACACGGTCATCGATATCCGCTTTGGGCTCTCCGCGCATTTTCAATGCGAAGCCCATGTTCTCGGCGACGGTCTTGTGGGGATAGAGAGCGTAGCTCTGGAACACCATGGCAATGTCGCGATCTTTTGGCGGCAGATCGTTCACCACCTGGCCGTCGATGCGAATATCGCCGAATGTGATCGGCTCCAGGCCCGCGACCATGCGCAAAAGCGTGGATTTGCCGCAGCCCGAAGGACCGACCAGGACCACGAACTCGCCATCGGGTATTTCCACCGAAACCCCGTGGATAACGGTCAGGCTTCCGTAGGCTTTGCCAACGTTCACGATATCCATGGATGCCAATGCGAATTCCTCCCGGTGCGTCGCTCTCCTCACTACGTTTGATCGTCCCTCCAGAAGGAGGTGGCGGTTGTCGCATCCGGCAACAACCGCCACCGTTCGGTCCACCCTGGGAGGGACGTCATTCGGTTAGAAACTTCACATAATAACGTATTGCTGTAAAGTCGTTTATCTGTGGGTTCAGAATTATTTTATTCCACCTCTCATTCTCGCCTCCACCTCCCACATGACACCCGGAATAATCAGCGCATCCGTCCTGCGTCCCGATGGAGATGCGCTGCGTATCGCTTAAAGCAGGATTTGCAAACATCACGACACACATATACTCTGTGAAGACAATGCCTGCAGCCAAGGGAGGTACCAGGTGCTAAAAGGAATCGATCCGGTGATCAACGCTGAACTGATCCATGCGTTGATGCTGATGGGACACGGGGACCAGCTGGTCTTGTGCGATGTCAACCATCCTGCCCATACCATCGCCCGGCACACCACCTACGGCCGCCTCATTGACGTCTCCGGCTGCGGTCTTGAGCGTACAGCGGAAGCAATCCTCAAGCTTTTTCCGCTCGACACATTCGTCGACGCCCCCGTGAAACGGATGCAGGTTGTCGGTGATCCGGAAAGCCAAATGCCGATATTTTCCACGATGCAGACGGTTGTCGATCGCGCGGAAGCGCGGCCGATCAAGATGGATGCATTGGAACGCTTCGCATTTTACGAGGCTGCAAAAAACTCGTTCGCAATTGTCAGAACCTCGGACCCGGGTCCTTATGGGTGCTTTATTTTCAGCAAAGGCGTTATCTAAGCATTGTTGCACGGATGGAATTTTAGGCCCATTTCGATCTTGGATGTAGGCTTTAAATGGCGACTTCTTTCATGCGAACGGATATCGGGCGTGCGCATGAAATCATGCGGTTAAGAACGTCGCATGCCAGGTGCTGCTTCCGACTGCTGGTTAGCGAATTTGCGCGCGCGTAACCTATTTCCCATGATCGATTTGTATCGTCCAATCGCCGTCTCAACCAAAGAGCGCTTGCTGTATCCGTTCTTGGCCTGCCATGCCATGCGTCCGTCTTTTTGGATGGACGCAATGTGCTCATCCCGCTGACTGGGCGGATCGTGATCATCTCTTTCATTTGAGTTCGAACGCGGAGGAAGGATGATCCTGGCGTCCGGGCTATGACCAAGAACAGCCTCATATGTCAGCTGCCCATCATAGGCTCCGTCGGCAGTAAACTGACCGATGGTTTGGTTAATATTGCCGAGCAACATCTCAAGCTGACTGACATCGCTCGTATTCTGATCGGTCAGAACTTCTGCGATGATCTCCCCGCTATCCGCGTCAACGCCAGATGCAGTTTACGCCATTCACGTCGGGATTTGGCTCCATGTTTATCTTCAAGCCATGGGCCTGCACCGTAGATTTTCAAGCCTGTGCTGTCGATGACAACATGTAGAGGCTTATCGGCACCGGCCTTCTTTTCAGGCTGGCCATTGGCATCAGGCGTGTTCTTTCGAGGTTGCAACTGACCAGATCGTCGGCTCAACGTCGTTATGATCCGGGATCGGAAGTTTCACACCCATCCGCTTGAAAACGGACAACAGGAAGCCTTCGATCTGGCGCAGCGGTAAATCGAAAACCAGCCCGCTCTTCAGGGATGCTTCAATCGCCAGATCAGAATAACGAGGCTGACCGCCGCGCGTCTTTCTTTTCGGTGCATGCCAGGCGGCAAGAGCCTCATCGCTTAGCCAGAATGTCACGCTTCCGCGCTGGCGAAGCCCTGCTTCGTATTCCGACCAGTTCGTCACCTTATATTTCATCTTCGGAATACGGTAACGGCGAGCAGAATTGTACTTGAAAGGCATGAAGAGCATCCAATCCGTCAGATGCTTAGGCTCATACCGCGAACCTCTCAAGGATTCGTGCACCAACGTCGTGCGGCATGGAAGCGATTGATGTAGTTCAAACAATATCGGAAGAAATTCTATTCAATAATTGCGATATCGCCGTCGTGAGCTGACCGGGGGCAAACGGTTTCTGTAGCAAAATGCTGTTGGGGACACCCCGCGATGTCCACTCCGATGCGTTGTCGCCCGTTATGTACACAACCGGAACATTTGGCATTCTCTCTCGGAGACGCCTTGCAACGTCCCACCCGCTCGGGCCCTTTCCAATATTGACATCGGTTATGAGCCCCTTAAATTTGTTGGAATCCATGTTCAGCTCAGCGAGAGCTTTCGCGCCATCCGTTGCGGTGACAATGGTGTAGCCCGCATCCGTTAATTCACGTTCCATCTCAAGGTTGAGTAATGCGTGGTCTTCGACCAGCAGTAGCGGGATAGCGTTCGTATTTTCAGCTGGCGTCATCGGATCATCCCTCTTGGACTTTTTGGTGATGCCGACGACACAAAGGAAAGCCGACTCTATTGCACCACTTAACGTCAGCTTCATCAGATTGGTTCCAAAGGCCCGTTTCCTATCAAGAGGTGATGTCAGGTTAACGTTTCGTCATCGATTTGGGATGTAATCGCTGCAGGATGAATGTTCCTTCCATTCGCTACAAGCGCCATCGATTTCCTGCTTCCATCATCGCTCATGCGGTGTGGCTGTACTACCGGTTTCCCTTGAGCCTGCGGCATATCGAGGAATTGCTGCTCGAGGGTGGGATCAGGGTGTCGTATGAGACGGTCCGGCAGTGGACACGAAAGTTCGGGTCGGAATATGCTCGCCGGATTCGAAGAAAGCCTCCATCATCACAAGATATCTGGTATCTGGACGAAGCCGCCGTCAGCATCAATGGTAAAAGACACTGGCTCTGGCGTGCCGTCGATCAGGATGGATATGTTCTCGACGAAATCGTTCAAAACCGGCGCAACACCAAGGCTGCACGGCGGTTGCTGACACGGCTTATGCGGAAGCAAGGTATCCTGCCGAAGCGAATGATCACCGACAAGTTGCGCTCCTACGAAGCCGCCAGACGCCAGGTCATGGCCAACGTTGAGCATCGCTCGCACAAAGGGTTAAACAATCGGGCGGAGAATTCTCACCTGCCGTTGCGAAAACGGGAGCGAGTGATGCAGGGTTTCCGGTCATCGGGAAGCTTGCAGCGGTTTATCTCGATCTTCTCTACCGTCCGCAACCTCTTCGTTCCACCCCACTCACAACGTTCGGCATGCCAGATTTATCTCCACCGCCTGAATGCCATGGCAGAGTGGAAAGCCATGGCAGAAGCACTCGCCTGAAATCAACAGGGCGACCATCCTCGTGACCTGAAAATTTAACCTGACATCACCCCCCAACGACCTCTCCGGGAAAAAGGTCGATTGACACGTCTTCGACGGCGTGTACGCCGCCGAAACTCTTCTGGATATTGATCATCTCGACCAGCGGCGGCGATCCTGTGACTTGCGCGTTCATGGGATTCTCCTGATGAGAGGAGAAGGCAGAGGCCAAAGCCCTGCCTTCTCACGGCCTGCCGTTCAGTAAAGAACGTTCTTGGCCTCGGGAGCAGCGATGTTGTCCTTGGTGACGGCGACCACGCCCGTATCGATCTTCGGCTCAGCCTTTTTGCCGCCGACGATGTCGAGAATGGCCTTCACGCCGAGTTCGCCCATCTGATACGAACCCTGGACCATGGTCGCGACGAGCGTGCCATCCTTGACGAAGGCCTGGAGGTCTTCGTTGCCGTCAAAGCCGATGGCAACGACCTGGCCCACCTTGCCGGCCTGGACGATCGCACGGCCCATGCCGACCGCGGTCGGCTCGTTGGCGCCGAAGATGCCTTTGAGATCCGGATTGGCGGCGAGCACGTCGGTCGTCTGGTTGAGTGCCGTCGCCATCTGGGACTGCGAATAGTATGGGCCGACGATTTCCAGCTTGGACCTCCCTCGAGCATGAGCACTTTTGGTCACAAATACCGAACCGTCCGGCTAATGCTGATTGCGCCTCAGGCGTTGCCCTAATTCAGGTGGAATAATTTGGTCAGGAACTCCTTGACCGCCGCCTGAGCTTGGGAATTTGCGGCATCGTTGTACTGAACGGGTGGCCCGAGTTGGACACACTCATCCCTCCATGAAAACGGTTTGCCCGTTGCGACATTCATTAGCCGGCCATTCTCTTCGCGCCGCATACAGGTCCGCGAGGTCTGCGCATCGCTCATTTCGTTGTAGGCCGGACTGTTGGTATGGTCGAAAGCATGGCGCGCGTCAGGATACACGGTGATTTGCGCATCGTGGCCAGCTGCCGCGAGACGTTCGATATAGTCGCGGCAGCGCGGCAATGGATTCCATTCATCTTTCGCACCGTGGAAAGCACGGATCGGCGCATTCACCACCTCCATCTCCCCGACAAGTTCCAAATTACAGGGTGGATAAAACGGCAGATAAGCGGCGATACCTCCGCGCTTGGGACCGTAAAGATCGTGGAAGCGGCTGAGGCTGGCGTAGAGGGCAACCAATCCACCCCGCGAAAAGCCCATTATGGCAATGCGGTTTGCATCAAGGCGTGGATCGGCCGCAAGCAGGTCCACCGCCCTGTAGACGTCGTAGATGGGATTGAACTCGCCCACCCGCGACTGATCTGTGTAGATTTCGCTGTAACCACGGGCAGTGTAGCTGTCAATTCGAAGCGTCGCCACGCCGAGCGGCTCCAAGAAATTGGCCCAGCTCCATGGCCCCGAACTCGTAGGGCCACCAGACCCGTGCAAAAGGATAACGACAGGCAAGCGTGCGTCGATAGTGGGAACCTGTAGTCTGCCGGTCACCGTGACCACTGTTCCCCCCGCAATATCGCCCTGCAGAAACTGGTCGTCCGAAAGAGTGAGCGAAGAGATTTCGATCACTTCGTCTGGAGGCTGGGCAACGGAACCGGGCGCATACACGACCAACAGAACCAGGACCCAGCACAAAAGGAAATTGCGCGCAAATCTCATTAGCACCCCTCCACACCTACCAGGTCTCGTCGTATTGCCGAGTATACCGATACCTGACCATCTTCCCGACTCTCACAATACAGCAATCTGCCAGTGCGAACGACTGCGACTTTTGGAGGGCCAAGCACCCGTCCGATCAGCACCTCGTCGACGCCCGTATCAAACGCGCGATTGCTTCACAGTCGCAGCCGTCCAGTCATCGCTCCGTGTCCGGCATATAGGATTCCGCCTCTCGGGCAGACATTGCGTCCTTGGCGTACGTAAAAGTGCCGGAATCCCTGACCTCCCGTGCAGCGCGCATGAACCCTCCAAGTGCTGCCCGCGCAAACGAGCCGCCGACGCTGATCCGCTTGACACCGGCCTCGCTCAGTTCCCGGACGGTAAAGACCTGGCCTACAAGCCCCATCACGACGTTTACCGGACGGTTGACGGAAGAACACACGGTCCGGATTGCATCGAGGCTCGGCAAGCCCGGAGCATAAAGGACATCGGCGCCTGTCTTCTCGAAGGCCTGAAGACGGCGGATTGTGTCATCAAGGTCGAATCGCCCATGCAGGAAGTTCTCGGCACGTGCGGTCAGAATAAATGGGTGCTTGCGCGCCTCCTCGGCGGCAGCGGCTATCCGTTCCACGGCAAGGGTAAAGTCGAAAATCGGGTCTGTCGGATTGCCGGTGGCGTCCTCGATTGACCCACCCACAAGACCAATCTCCGACGCCAGAGAGACCGTCATGGCACAGCATGCCGGGTCTGCCCCGAATCCGTCCTCCAAATCGGCAGAAACAGGCAGGTTTGTCGCCTCGACGATGCTCCGCGCATTCAGCAAGATAGCCTCGCGCGGGAGGGCGGCGGCCGAGTCCCGGCGCCCTATGGTGAAGGCAAATCCGGCGCTCGTGGTGGCCAACGCTTCAAAACCGAGAGCGGTCAGAATTCGGGCGGAGCCAGCATCCCATGGGTTGGGAACTACGAAAGCCCCCGGCCGATTGTGCAACTCGCGGAACACCTGATACTTTTTCGTTTGACTTGCCATGCTCCCCTCCGGTCAAAAAGCGATAACGAGTGTTAACACGCAACGAACAAAAAGGGAACGCCGCACCAAAGACGTTTGGCTAGATTCGAACGTGCGAAGTTGATCTTAGGCGAGCACCTCGAATGAATTTCTCAACTCCGCATCCCCAATCATTTGCCATTTCTATCCTCTGGCATCACGGCCAGCCGTCTTCGGACATTGATTAATATTCCCAGCCTTAGACGATTTCGTAACAAATCTACCTTGCCCAACAAGTGGTTATACATTGGCCTGTTTGGCCCCTCGCGAAAACTTTAGAACGATCGCGATCAAAATAGTCCCGAGAATGAAAACGAAGGCCGCCGCAGCGATCGCGGGACTGATGTTTTCCCGTATCGTCGAAAACATCTGCCGTGCGAGCGTCCGCTGGTTGGGCCCCGCCACGAACAGCGTCAGCACGACTTCGTCCAACGACGTCGCGAAGGCGAAAACTGCTCCGGACACGATGCCGGGGAGCGCCAGCGGCAAGGTGACTTGTTTCAGCACCGTAACGGGCGCTGCGCCGAGGCTGGCTGCCGCCTGCTCCAGCCGGCGATCAATCCCCTGCAGCACCGCCAGAACGTTGACGACGACAAAGGGCACCGCCACCACCGTGTGGGCGATGATCACACCAAGATAGGTGTTGGTCAGACCGTATCTGGCAAACATCAGCTGCATGCCGACGCCCAGCACTACGGCAGGCACAACCATCGGCAAAAGAAAAATCGTCTTGATGGTCGTAAGTACCAGCGAAAGCTGCCTGTCGCGCAGACCGAGAGCGCCAACGGTTCCGAGAATTGTCGCGAGCATGGTTGTGCCGGATCCGATAATCAAGCTGTTAACGATCGATCGCTGCCAGACTTCCGCCGTGAACAGCTCTTCGAACCATCGAGTTGAGTAACCCGGAATGGGATAATTGAGGAACACGCTGTCGGTGAAGGCGAGCGGCAGGATCGCGATCAGCGGTGCGATCAGAAAGAAGACGGTGGCGGAGCCGAAGACGAGTTTCGAAAAACGCAGCATGTTCACGGGCGCACCTCCCGTTCTGACGAAAGGCGGAGATAAATTGCATAGAGGATCATCGTGGCCGCCAGGAGTACCAGTCCAAGTGCCCCTGCCATTCCCCAGTTCGCCGCGCCGGTGGCGTAATAAGCGATTACCGAACTGATCATCTGATCCCTCGCACCGCCGATCAGCGCGGGCGTAATGTAGTAACCGAGGGCGCTCATGAATACCAGAAGCGAACCGGAAACGACGCCGCGCAGTGCGAGCGGCAGCAAGACATTCAGGAATGCCCTGACGGGATGAGCCCCCAACGACGCCGCGGCCGGCATCAGATTTTTGGGGATGCCGATCAGCACGCTGAATATCGGAAGCACCATGAAGGGAAGCAGAACGTGGGTCATGGCGATGATGACGCCGATCCGGTTGAAGATCAGCGGCACCGGGCCGGACGTCACGCCGATATTCATCAACACGGAATTGATCAGGCCCCTGTCCTGCAACAGGATGAACCAGGCGGCGGTTCGCACCAGAAGGGACGTCCATAGCGGCAACAGCACTGCGCCCAGCAACAACTGCCGCTTCCAGCCGTCGACCGAGGCAGCGATCATCGCAAAGGGCAGTCCGATCAAGACGCACGCCACCGTTACCGTCAAAGCCATCACAAACGTCCGGAGCATGATGACTTTGTTCGCCGAAGCATCGCCAGGAAGCGCGGTGATTGCGTTGGACGCGTCCCGTTGCAGATCGACCGCCGCCAGAAGGTTACGGTCTGTAATGGTAGAGGATGCCGCCACGCTGACAGCCTGCCAATAGGAGGGATCAGCCCATCGCTTGTCCAACGCGACGAGATCGATGTTTCCGTCGGTTTCCGAAGCGGCTGTACGTGTTTTCGGCATCAAGGTTCGAAAGCCGGACTTCGCGCTGTTCAACCGCCGGACCAGATCCCCGAACAATTGGTCGTCGCCAATCTGGCGCAGGTCGGCAACGAAGGCAGCCTTCATTTCATCGGTTGGAGGACTGGCGCGATCCCAGTTCGAGACAGCGCGTGCTGTGGCGGGCAATGCGCGTGCCGCGACTGGATCAGACACAGCGGATTTCATCATCGTGGCAAGTGGAAGCGCGAAAAAGAAAACAAGGAACAGCAACAGCGGTCCGACAAGCGCCAGGGAAATCACCTGTTTACGAAGCCTTGTCGGATTCATGTGCGAACCACCCAGCAATCGGCCGGCAAGAAGGAAAGGTGTACCTCTTCACCAATTGAAGGAGGAGGCTGACTGCGGTCCGTCTTGACCACAAATGGTTGGCCATTGCTTCTTAGCATCAGCCGCAAATGATCTCCGTGATAGACGACGTCGGAAACAGTGGCGGTAATATTGTTTCCGGTTCCCGATTCTCGCTTCACTCTGATCCGTTCAGGCCTTATCGACAGGCAAATATTCCCGTCTTGACGGAAATCCGCTGCCGTTTCGACAACAACTTCTTGACCACCGGGCAATTGGACGCGAGCCGTTCCACCATCGATGTTCTGTATCGGACCGCTGATCAGATTTGTCTCGCCGATAAATTCTGCTACGAATTGCGTGCTCGGATGGTCATAGATGTCCGAGGGTTTACCGATCTGTTCGATCTTTCCACGATTGAAAATCGCGATGCGATCCGACATCGTGAGCGCTTCCGACTGATCATGCGTCACAAATACGATTGTCAGATCGAGTCGCCGGTGAAGGTCTCGAATGTCCAATTGCATTTGTTCACGTAATTGCTTGTCGAGCGCCCCGAGCGGCTCGTCCATCAGGACAACTTCAGGCTCGAAGATAAGGGCACGCGCCAAGGCAACCCGCTGCTGTTGGCCTCCCGAGAGCTGTGAGGGACGGCGATCGGCAAGTGAACCAAGTTGGACCATTTCGAGCGCTTTTCGTACTCGTTCCGTGATGTCCGCACGCGAGATCCCCCGCATTCTCAAAGGAAATCCCACGTTCTCAAACACCGTCATATGCGGGAAAAGGGCATAATTCTGGAAGACAACACCCATGTTCCGTTTGTGCGGCGGCAAACTATCAATTCGTTTGCCGCCTGCCCAAATTGCGCCGCTGGTTGGGCTCTCGAAACCGGCAAGCATCATAAGTATTGTTGTTTTGCCCGAGCCAGATGGGCCAAGCAGGCTGATGAACTCCCCTTTGCCGATCTCCAGATTCAACCCTTCGACAACTGTCAGAAGGCCGAAGGATTTGCTTACCTCCTCCAAGCGAATGAATGGATTGCTCATCGTCGATAACCTTGGCTTTAGAGAACAGTACGCAACGGTGGTGGCTTTGGCAAAATGCGCAAACCCCCATATGTCCGTCGTGACGGCGAATGCAAAGGCGTTTAGAAATCAGCGCCTTTGCAAGACAACATCACTGCGCGAGCCAGGCATTGAAACGCTGTGTCAGGGCTTCTGAATTGTCCGTCCAAAAATCAACATCCAAAGCAATTGCTTCCTTCAGGTTGTTTGGCGCAGTCGGAAGTTCAGCCTGGAATTTCTCAGGCACGAGCTTACCTGCCTCGATGTTGGGCAATCCGTATGCAATGAACTCGGGCAGTTTTGACTGATTGTCCGCCTTGCTGGCATAAGCGATGAAATCCATTGCCGCGTCCTTGTTAGGACTGTCCTTTAGAACTACCCAGCTGTCGATCGCATAGATGCTACCCGGAAACACAAAGCCGAAGTGCTTGCCTTCGGACCTGTTCAAACCGCTGATACGACCGTTGTAGGCGGTTGTCATGACCACCTCTCCAGAAGAGAGCAGTTGAAGTGGCTGTGCTCCGGCCTCCCACCAGACAATGTTCGGCTTCAGCTCATCGAGTTTCTTGAAAGCCCTGTCGACGCCTTCCGGTGTGGCGAGGACAGAGTAAACTTCCTCGGCCGTCACGCCGTCCGCCATTAAGGCGAATTCAAGCGCGTATTTCGCTCCTTTGCGCAGGCCCCGCTTGCCGGGAATCTTGTTTGTGTCCCAAAAGTCGGCCCACGAGGCCGGCGCTTGTTTGAGCTTGTCACCATCATAAGAAATTCCGGTCGACCAAACGATCGCGCCAACACCGCAATCGCTGACAGCGGCGGGTAAAAACTTGGACTTGCCGCCCAGCTTGTCCCAGTCGACCTTTTCGTAAATGCCGTCCGCGCACCCAAGCGCAAGTTCCTCCGCCTCTACCTGCACCGCATCCCAGTTCGGAATGCCTGCTTTCACTTTGGCTTGAAGGACTCCGTACCCGCCATCCCAGCTCTCATCCAGCACTGGCTTTCCGGTCTGCTTTGCAAAGGGTTCGAAGTAGATCTTGCGCTGGGCGTCCTGGTAGTTGCCTCCCCAGGATACAACCGTCAGGTCGCGGGCTTCTGCCGTCGCCCCGATGGTGGCCAGCGTGCATGCAACCAACGCTGCGTTCAGAATTTTCATCGTTATTCCCCTTGTTTTTTGTGACAAAGGCTAACAAACCACAGTTTGAGTTGATTGAAAGCCTGATTAAGCAAAGCGGTGATTAAATTCACCGATTTGGGATACCATTCTGTCAATAAGTTGGTGGTGTGATCGCGCTTAAGATCTCGCTTTTCTCCTCACTGACGTTGCGGAAGCGATGCGGGAGCCGGCTGTCGAAATAGTACCCATCACCCTTCCTTAGAATCTTTTTCTGACCGCCGACGGTCACTTCCACTGCTCCGCTAATCACCATTCCTGCCTCCTGCGCGGCATGTGCGAAGGCTTCTCCAGTGTCAGCGCCGATCGCATATGTTTCGTGCAGCATCAAGAGTTGTCTGTTGGGATGATTAAGGCCAATGACGCGGTAGGAAATTGTTTCGACCTTACCAATCTCGACCAACTCGTCTGCACTGTAGAACGGCGTGTATGGAAGACTTGACTGAAGATCACTAAAGAACCCAGGCAGCGTCGTTCCGAGCGCATCCAGCACCGCACTAAGCGTGTCTATTGACGGACTCATCTTGTCTCGCTCAATCAAAGAAATCGTGGAATGAGAAATGCCAGATCGCGCCGCCAGTTCACGGACGCCCAAATCGCGTCTGCGCCGCATCTCTCTCAATTTACCACCGATCTTTGGCATTTCGTCCTTTTCAATTTTACGGGTAACTTCTTTCGAGATCATCTTTCCTGCGAGCGTCCGATCGCATGAGAGTGATACCAGACGCGAGGTGTTTGGTGAATATACTGAACAGTGGCCGCTGGAGCAATTGCAGTCAGCTCACGAGTGCATGATTGTGGCGACATTATTCTCGCCACACGCAACCACAGAGATTCAAAATGGTAAATCGCCTCAACGATCTGAACGGCAAGATCAAACGTATTAAGAAACCAAAGCTTGACGCGGTATCGAACACTGGTGCGATCGAGGCCACCGTTAAGGACATCATTGCAAACGTGCGCGCACAAGGAGACGCTGCAGTGCGAGAATACTCACGCACATATGATAGGTCGGATGTTGAAATATTCGAAGTGAGCCTAGAGGATCGCCTCGAGGCGATTTCTAACCTTGATCCGCAAACCCGAAAGGATACGGAGTTTGCCATTGAACGGGTGAAGGCCTTTGCAGAAGCTCAGTTTCAAACCCTTCTTCCCCTCGAATTCGACGCTCTTCCAGGACTGCACCTCGGACATCGGGTCATTCCGGTCGAGATTGTTGGAGCCTATGTTCCGGGCGGCCGCTACCCGATCCTATCTGCGCCTGTCATGACGATTGTCCCAGCAAAGGTCGCCGGCTGCGATCAGGTCATCGCCTGCCTGCCGCCCAATGCGCATCCAGCCATGATTGCCGGCTGCCATCTGTCCGGTGCCGACAGGATATTCAAGGTGGGTGGCGCGCAAGCCATCGCTGCCATGGCTTTCGGCACGGAAACCATTCCCGCCGTCGACAAAATCGTCGGGCCGGGCAACGCTTATGTCAATGAAGCCAAGCGGCAGGTCTTTGGGCAGGTGGGCATCGACCAATTGGCCGGACCCAGCGAAATATTCGTCGTTGCCGACGAGACTGGCGACGCGGAGATGATTGCAATTGATCTTCTAGCCCAAGCGGAGCACGACGTTAGAACCCGCGTCGGTCTAATAACAACCGATCAGAGACTGGCTGAGGCCACTTTGAGGGAGATCGAACGCCAGCTTGAAACGCTGCCTACCGCCGACGTCGCCGGCGTTGCCTGGCGCGACTATGGAGAGATCACCGTTTGTGACGACGAGCCATCGATGATTGCCTATTCTGATCATATCGCGGCCGAACATCTTGAGGTCCACACACGCGACCCCCATTCCACTGCAAGAAAATTGCGGAACTATGGATCTTTGTTCATCGGCAAGCTTGCAAGCGTTGTGTACTCCGACAAGTGTTGCGGGACGAACCACACACTTCCGACCATGGCCGCTGGCCGTTACACCGGGGGGCTTTGGGTGGGTTCGTACGTTAAGGTTTGCACGCATCAGTGGCTTGATGAGCGCGGCGTCACCGCAGTTGCTCCTCCTTCGATAAGACAAAGTCGTACCGAAGGCATGGAAGGGCATCGCCTCGCGGCGGCGTTTCGTCTGAGCGATCAAGAGATAAGTACGGCCTTGGTGCGCGGATCGCTTTTGCCGATGGAGAAATCCTTGAGGATTTCACAATAAGCAGGAGAGTAACTTTCAAATTGGATGCTCTTCATGCCGTTCAAACACAATTCTGCTCGCCGTCACCGTATTCCGAAGATGAAATATAAGGTGACGAACTGGTCGGAATACGAAGCAGGGCTTCGCCAGCGCGGAAGCGTGACATTCTGGCTAAGCGATGAGGCTCTTGCCGCCTGGCATGCACCGAAAAGAAAGACGCGCGGCGGTCAGCCTCGTTATTCTGATCTGGCGATTGAAGCATCCCTGAAGAGCGGGCTGGTTTTCGATTTACCGCTGCGCCCAGATCGAAGGCTTCCTGTTGTCCGTTTTCAAGCGGATGGGTGTGAAACTTCCGATCCCGGATCATACGACGTTGAGCCGACGATCTGGTCAGTTGCAACCTCGAAAGAACACGCCTGATGCCAATGGCCAGCTTGAGAAGAAGGCCGGTGCCGATAAGCCTCTACATGTTGTCATCGACAGCACAGGCTTGAAAATCTACGGTGCAGGCCAATGGCTTGAAGATAAACATGGAGCCAAATCCCGACGTGAATGGCGTAAACTGCATCTGGCGTTGACGCGGATAGCGGGGAGATCATCGCAGAAGTTCTGATCGATCAGAATACGAGCGATGTCAGTCAGCTTGAGATGTTGCTCGGCAATATTGACCAAAGCATCGGTCAGTTTACTGCCGACGGAGCCTATGATGGGCAGCTGACATATGAGGCTGTTCTTGGTCATAGCCCGGACGCCAGGATCATCATTCCTCCGCGTTCGAACTCAAATGAAAGAGATGATCACGATCCGCCCAGTCAGCGGGATGAGCACATTGCGTCCATCCAAAACAGGCACAGTCATTTCCTTTTGATCATCCCAGAATCCAGTCGACGTGCCCAATGATCAAAACTGCTGGTCAGCAGCAGCATAGCATTTTGAATTTCGAGTTCGCGGAGTTCCCTATTAACACTTGGCGACGCCACACATTTTGCCTTCAGTTTCCCCTGAATTTGCTTCAGTTTTTCATCAAACCTTTCGGATCTCCTTGTTTGGTCCGGCGACAGCAGATCGCGAGCCCTGACGCTGGCCATCCGGCGCTTTAGGTTCTTTTCAAACCGGTCAAACTTGTCAGCTAATTCACCGAGGGTTGTATCTTGCATTCTTGTTATCTCCTCCGTGACGTCTGAATTTTCAAAACGCGCGAAGCCCTGTCGATGGGCAGGTAAATCCATTGCAAGGACAATGCATTGTCGACCGATAAGGTTCCTTAGGACGGCTGATCACAAAACGGAACAAATACTCCCTTCAATTGGTTTCATCGTGCGTCGGGAGCATAACCTCTTCGATAGGGGCCTGGCGCACGGCACCTTCATACTGCGCCGGGCCTCGCCTGTGGCTTTCGCCGATAAATGGCGCGGAATTGTCTGCACTATTTGACGGCCCTTTGGACTGCGAGATCCATGGTCCCAAGGATCCGGAGATTACGCAATTGGTTTATCAGCTCGCATATGGCAAGCGCTCCGCCTCGCTGAAATCGAGAGCAGCGCTACGCTGGCGGATGCCTGAATGCGTCACTTCCTCAAACTGAACAGATGATAAGGTTGTGTTGACCCGCATCTCTCAACAAGCCTCGGATCGTCAATTCTGTTATTTCGGAACATTCAGCAAGTCGGCGAAGCGAACGGTTCCTATCTGTGTTTTACCATACGATAGACTCGCAGGACCCAGTCCGCCCTGATCAACGCCCTCGATATTCGCGTCGATTAGCGAATCCTGAACCGCCAGCCTTGCCTGATGCATGGCCACCCGGTTGCCACCCAGCTCTATTCCGCAGACGGATTCGATCCTGGTCATTTCATCGAACTCGAAACGATAGAGTGTCATCATGCCGCCGTGGGCCTGCGCAACGTGAAGGTTGCCCGGGTGATGGACACGCTTGTACCCTCTGCGCTGCTGGCGACGTCCATGCGGGCATCGAGCTGCTTTGCCAGAGCCTCGACAATGGCTGTTCCGAGCCCGCCGGTCACGTCGGCGTCATTGACAGTGGTTTTCCCGATGCCATTGTCGGAGACGATCATCTTCCAGTCTGCCTAACGTCTGAGTAGGCTCAATCCGACCAGCAAACCAATTCCAGCGATGGCTGAAATGATTGCAATTGTTGCGATTGGATTGTCTTTAGCCTTGTCCGTCACCATCTGCGCCTCATCACCCACGAACCGTGCAGCAGTTCGACCGCTTCTTTTAACGCTTTCATATGCAGAACTTGCTTGGTCCAAGAAATCATAACCCTGATCAGCAAGTGACTTTTTGATCGTCGATAGCTCCTTGCTCAATGTCGCGATCTGGGCTTCCAGATCGTCCTCAAGCTTTTCGCGAGCTTCCGTAGGATACGTGGCCATTCAAATTACCTTTTTGTTTGTGGCGGCCGAACAGGAGAAGGACATTTATACCGCTCGGTTTCCCCGAAACATTCTTGCGATCGCGATAAGGATGCATGCGCCTATGACGCCGGCGAGTAGATAGCCTACCCAGCCTGTTAATATGACCCCAAAAAATGAGAGAAGGGCGTTGGCAACGACCGCTCCAATCATGCCCAATAGGATGTTCATGATCATGCCCATATTGCTCTTCATGAACATCTCGGCAAGCCATCCGGCAACGCCACCAATGATGATAGCGGCAATCCATCCAATTCCGGCAGTTTCCATTCAATTTCTCCAAGAAAGGTGATGTCCAACTGAACACAGACGGGCGCATTTTGTTCCATTAAACCCGCTACGATTAACAGCAGCCTGAGTGGGTAGAATTGCCCTAGTTTACGGCGAGGTGAACGAGCTAAATCGTTTCTGACGGCGAATGCAGGAAAGCCATCGCCAGAGCGGCTGACATTGATCCGGCTATATGACCAGCTTCCTGCTCTGGGCTCCACAATACGTCGTTATTGGCGTGCTTTCGAGAAGCAGAGCCAGTCGTCGGCGGAGGCGTATGTGCCACTTTCATTCCGCGAGACCGGGCACTCGGTGAGATTTACTGCTAAACCCCACTTCTGTTCTGGAGATAGATCGGCTACTCGGCGATGTTTTCACAGCCAACCTGGAACAGAGAGCTCGTCTCTGCGTTTGTGCTTGGCTGCACGCATTGTGCCGCCTTCCAGGAGCAATCAATTTTGAAAACCTTATTCACGACGACTTTTCTCATAACATTGATGACAACAGGGGCATTCGCTCAAGACGGAAGGACGTCACAAGACGTTTTTGGTCACCCATCGGTGGCGGTACGAGATCACGATCGCTATCTCGTCGCTTCCAAAGGGCTCGTCCTCACATCGGGCCTAGTCGGACAAACAGTTTATAATGGTCCGGCAGACGACGCTGCCACCATCGGCGAAGTGACCGATATTGTGCTTAGCCCAGACGGAAATGCGGTGGCAGCGCTTATTGGCGTCGGCGGCTTTCTTGGCGTCGGCCAGAAGGATATTGCCGTAAGTCTCGATCAATTGGCCTGGGTGACTCGCGACGACAACAAGCGGTGGCTGGTTGTTGCGAGCAGCAAAGAGGAACTCAGCGGTGCTCCCACGTTCGATAGCAATAGTTTGCTCAGGGACGGGGCATCCGATCCTGCCAAGGGACAGGCTACAGGAGTCGCTACGAATGCGAAAACGGAAAGCGTGGTTAACAAGGCCGCTTCGGACATCAGGAGCGCGCTCAAGGCTGTTCCGACTGCATCGATAAGCTCCGAAAAGTTGATAGGTTCAGCGGTCTATGGCCCCGATGAAAAGCAGCTTGGCAGCGTGGCAGATACATTGATGGCAGGTGACGGCCAGGTCGACGCTTTCGTCGTGGACGTTGGCGGCTTTCTTGGACTAGGCAAAAAGCCGATCGCAATCTCGATTGAAAACCTCGATCTGCTGGCCGATGACAATGGAAAAATTTCCGTGTTTACGCCTTTTACCAAGGACGAACTTGAGAAGCACCCAGCTTATTCGGCAGAGGCATACAAGGCCGACAGCGAGAAGATTCTGCTTCGCGGTGCGGCCGAATAAATTCAGATGCCGACTGTCTGTGTTTAGGCCTTTAATGGTCCTCTTCGGGGCGGCGCGCCTGAACGTATGCATCGAAGTGCGGACGAGTCGCCTGCAGCAGGCTAAACAATGAGGTCACCACAACCACCGTCCCGGCGGGGATATCTAAGATTCCGCTTGGCGGACCTGTAAACTGGCAGGATTAAGTGAGAGCTTATGCGTTCGTTCATTCCATTGAAGGTTGTTCCATCTACCCATATGCAATGAAGCAGGATTGAGAGTTTTCGGCTACCACGACTTTGGCTTATTACAAAAAGGATCATCCACCTTGGCGTGGAGGAGACCGAGATTGATTTGGACGCCCAATTACGCGAGCGTGTGGGCCGCCTCGTCGGCCCACACCTTGAATTTGGTCAGAACGTTTGGCCCGAATATATTTGTGAGCGGCACGTCGGCCGCGTCCCGGCCATGTGCAACCTTGATCCGCCCGATGCGAGGGGCGTTGTTGCGCGGATCGAATGCGTGCCATTGACCACCCAGGAACACTTCCATCCAGGCACAAAAGTCCATCTCCGCATAGGGGGGCGGCAGACCGATATCAGTAATGTATCCGGTACAGTAACGTGTCGGGATATTCAGGCATCGACAAAGCGCAACGGCGAGATGCGTATAATCCCGGCAAACACCTCGGCCTTCGCCAAATGCCCCGTAAGCCGTGCGTGTTGGATTGGAAAATTCGTATCCAAAATGGATATAGTGATGCACGTAGTCACAAACCGCCTGAACACGCTGCCATCCGGGCGGGCTATGTTCAAAGAGCTTCCAAGCATTGTCGCTCAACAAATCCGTCTCACAGTATCGGCTGCCCATGAGATAGACGAGCGTGTCGTCCGGAAGGTTCTGCACGGGATGTTGAACGGCATTAAGCACGACAGGATCAGGTCCGCCGCTGTCGTTCACTACGGCGTTCGTGCTGAGGCTGAATGCGCCTGCTGGTGCGACAATCCGATTACACCAGTTTCCAAACTGATCGTGGTACCCGCTGGCTTGGATAGCGGGTGACGTGGTAAATGTTTCAACGCCGATCAAATCGGCCACACGCGAATGGTGAACGTTCAATATGGCAATCAGCGGTGTTTCCTGCGGAAACTCAAATGTCAGTTCACACCCGACATGTAATCTCATATGCGGCACTCCGTGGGTTGTATCCAACAATGCAAAGCGGGCGCGACGGAACCAACAACGAAAGCGGCGATCATCGCGTCAAGGGAAGGCACGGTAATTACCAAGAGGCTTCTCGTCGGATCGTTCCGTTAAAGCCGGTTAATGCCATGCGGTATTAGAAGCAGATCCTCGCCTCCTTGGCATTTTTCTAATCAAGCGAAATTAGAGCCTCTTTTCTGCGACGTAAATATCGGCTTCCTTGGCAGCTTCGATAAATGCTGACCGAGCAGCGGTGCACATGATCTTGCCCTCCAATGCCTCAATGCAGGCCTGCTTCGCCTCAACAAACTTCTCGCCCTTTTTGATCGGCCAATACATTTCCAGGAAATCCGCCGCTTCTTCTACCGACGAAATGTTCCGCGTGCCGCCGAGCTGTTCGGTCTCTATCGTAACGTATGGAAATGGCAAATCGCGCATACCCAGAAACGTGGATAGTTGATGGAAGTTCCATGGAAGACCGGCTTCTCCCCAATGCCGCCAATAGCGGATCAATCAACGCGTCCGCGCTTTAATCTATCTTGAAAAGAACCAGCGGAATGAATGTGCTCTTTGTACTGAGACAATCCTACCAGAGGACCACCCGCTGGGTAGGCACAACAAAATGCCAGCATGATCGCCTGCGCATGGTCGAACTTGCGCCCTGCACCTTGATACGCCCTCAGAAATTTGAAAGAATTGTTGCTGGTGGGGAGGTTCTACCATGGCCCCAATTTCCAAACGGTCAACTGCCAGTAAAGCGCAACTGCGGCGGGCAAGGCAGCAGGGCCGCGGGCGCCGTGCGCATGCGCCTTCTGAAATTCCGATGAAGGGTTGGAAGGACATTCTCTACAGAATGTACGGCTCATTGTGGGAAGACCGGATCATGTTGATTGCGGCAGGAGCAACATTCTATTTACTGCTCGCGCTGTTTCCGGCACTTACAGCGTTCGTGTCGGTGTACGGTTTACTCGCTGACCGCGCCACCGTTGCAGGTAACACCTCGCTCCTCGCCGGCATTCTTCCGGCGGACTCGGTCAACCTGATCCGATCCCAGCTTGAGGCTCTTGCAGCGCAGGATACCAAAGTTCTCAGTCTCGGGTTCTTCATCGGACTTTCGGTGGCACTGTGGAGTGCGAACAATGGCATTAAAGCCATATTCGAAGCCTTGAACGTTGCCTACAGCGAGAATGAAACCCGCAGCTTCGTGCGCGTTAATCTGGTTTCATTTGTTTTCACGTTCGGCACCATGTTTTTTGGAATTATCCTGATCACCGCACTGGGTATTATCCCACACGTGTTGACGCTGCTTGGCCTGGACGGTTGGAATGCGGTGCTGATCAGCTTGGCCCGCTGGCCCTTAATTGCCGTCGTTGTCGCTGCCGCCGTCTCCGTCTTTTATCGCTTCGGGCCAGACCGCGAGCAACCCAAATGGCGCTGGCTGTCGTGGGGAGCCATTCTTTCCACATTGGTGTGGCTGATCACATCGGCGGGCTTCACATTCTATCTCGCCAATTTTGCCGATTACAATGCCACCTATGGTGCGTTGGGTGCGGTTGCCGGCCTGATGGTATGGACATGGATATCGGTGATGATCCTCATCCTCGGCGCTGAACTGAACGCTGAGCTGGAACATCAAACCGCGATCGATACGACTATCGGAGATCCGGCTCCCATGGGAGAACGCGGAGCCGTGGTTGCCGATACACTCGGCGAATCTGCGAATGAGACGAGGCGCTAATAGCAGCTCAAAGCGGCCATTCCCATGCCGCGGAGATATGCTGGCCGCGCGCTAAACCGGAGCGTGAACTTCGTCTTGTTGGCCCTATCCTTCCAAAAAATGCCCAAGCGAATTCAGCGGAGCAATCTCATCGCAGATGATCTTTAGAATTGCCAACATGGGAACGGCGAGGATGGCGCCAGGCACGCCCCACATCCAGAACCAGAAGATCAGCGACAAAATGACGAGGACTGGATTGAGCGTGAAACGCCGGGCGAGCAGCATGGGCGTAACGATTTCGCCTTCGATCAAATGGATGAACAGATAGAGTCCTGCCGGCAAAAACGCTGTCCAGGTTCCATCGATGCCAAGCAGACCGACAAACACGAATATGGCGACACCCGCGAATGGGCCCAGGATCGGCACGTAGTTCAGGATAAAAGCCAAAACGCCCCACAAGATAGGATCGCCCAGACCCGTCGCCCACATTGCCGTTCCGGTTGCAAGGCCCACCAACCCGTTCATCAGGGTGATCGTCACGAGATAAGCAGAAATATCTTGCTCAACCTGCTGTGACAGGGCGACCATCTGGCGCTTGTCGCTAAACCGGGGAATGATTTCGACGGTTCGCCGCAGGAACGTGTCGCCGGAAATCAAAAGGAAGAACAGGATCAAAATGGTCTCGAACAACCCGCTTGCGAAATGCTGCGTTCCTTGGAGTAGGATAGCGGACAGATTGAAGCCGGCATCGGCTTGTCCGCCGTCGATTTGATGCATGAAATTCTGGAAGGTCTGGATCGGTTTGCTGAGAAAATGAAGGCGTTGCTGTAGCCTCTCAATACCTTCGGGGAGACGGCCTGCCCATGACGAGGCCGGCCCCAACAATGCAGCGCCAAGACCCACGATAAGACCAAATAAGGTCAGAATGACTGTGAGTGCCGCAAGCGGCCGGGGGACGCGGAGCCTTTCCAGTTGCCGCATTGCCGGCTGGAACAGAAGCTTTAGCACGAACGCAAGAATAATTGGCAGCACGATCTCCGCGGCGACATAAGCCGCCGTCAAACTTGCGAGAATCAAGAGGCACGTCAAAATGACAAGCTTCGGATCGGCGGTCAAGGGTCCCGCTTCTTTTGTCAGATCAGAAATGTCGACCGGCGTCGCTTTGCTGGTAGGACCAGTGCCAGAAAAGATGGACTTCCTCATCGGTGATGCCTCCTCAAGCACGATACCTCGCGGCACCTGCGATGGCCGCCCACCTCTAAATCCAACGGGAAGGGGCAACCCTGTCGCGGACCGGTTGGACCCAGTCGGGCAATCAGCATTGGATGAAAGCGTATTTGTTTTATTCTCTTCGTCCTTCACCTCAGGCGATTAGAATTGTTCTCATAATATTGTCTCGGGGAAGGGTCAGCGAAATGTCCCCGATGGATCTCCTAAAACGCGCTGTTGTTAGAGCGGTTCCATCTGCGGAAAAGTGACCGTCCCCGGGCTCTAAATCGCAACGAAACATTGGGATGACGATCGACACGCATTGGGAAAAATTGATGTGGACGCGTTGCTGCAAACGCCAGGTCCCGAGCTATTCGACCGTTGCCGGGGTCCCGTATCCTTCGACGCGGTTTGTTTGGAGCAACATGAACCAGGCTTGTGTTGGAGGAACTATGTGGGACAGCGGTTGGCTATCGGCGATGTCCCCAGCCAGGACACGCGGCGTCTATTGTCACACTATTTCAATAGGATGGACTATATATAGCCAAGTGGAACCAAGGGCGGCGTTGACCGTTTATCTTTGTGAATGAAAGCTTTCAAGGAGTTCACCCATGGGTAGCACAAGCGACAAAGTTTCCGGTATGGCCAATAAGGCAGCCGGCAATATTAAGCAGGCCGCCGGCAAGGCAACCGGTTCCAGGGAAATGGAGGCCAAAGGCAAGATGCAGGAGATGAAAGGCGAGACGCAGAAGGCCAAAGGCAAAGCCAAGGGTGCTGTGAAAAAGATCATCGATAAAGCGTGATCGCCTTAGACGCTATATGCCGACCGATCCGGTTTCAGTCGGTGCAGATCGCGATAAATCTTCAGGGCACCCGCGTGCAAAGAGTCCGGATCGAGTGTTGAAAATGACGACGAGCAAGTCCGAAGAACAACTGGCTGCCGAAGCAGACGTTGACAGCTTTCGAAGAGAACTTGGCCCGTTCGTTGTTGCCGCTGAACAAACGCGCATGGCGATGGTTTTTGCCGATGCCAGGGAAACCACGAATTCCATCATTTTTGCCAATGAAAGTTTCCTTGCATTATCGGGATACGAGCGTGACGAGGTCCTCGGTCAAACTTTCAATTTCCTGATGGCGCACGCCTCCGATGCAGAGGCATTGTCCAAAATTGAAGCCGAGTTTGAAGCTCAATCAGGCAATGGTGTGGAAATTCGCTATCGACGCAAGGATGGTAGTGAGTTCTGGGCGGCGCTTTTCATCAGTCCGGTTCGTGATGAAGGCGGCGCCATTGTACAGTATTTTGCTTCTTTCGTCGATCTCACCCGGCACAAAGAAGAAGAAGCTCACTCCAGGATGCTGATCAATGAGCTCAATCATCGCGTGAAAAATACCCTTTCAACCGTGCAATCGATTGTTTGGCAGGCCTTGCGGACGGCGACCGATCCCAAGGCCATTCGCGAGGCGATTGAATCAAGGTTGCACGCGCTGTCGCGGTCGCACGACATGCTTACACGCCAGAATTGGCAAAGCGCAGGTTTGCTCGACGTGGTCAACGATGCGCTGGAACCATTCGCGGTGACAGACGGCCGCAAGGATCGCATTGTCATTAACGGTGACAACATTCAGTTCCCTCCAAAGGCGGCTCTCGCTTTGGGGATTGCGTTCAACGAACTTGCGACCAATGCGGTGAAGTACGGTGCATTTTCCGATGGCATGGGATCGATCCTGATCCAGTGGAGACTTGAACCCGCGCCGGAAGGTGAGCAGCTAATTCTGCTCTGGCAAGAGCAGCACGGACCAGCCGTGATGCATCCTTCCCGCAAGGGTTTTGGATCACGCATGATCGAAAACGGTTTAGCGCAAGAACTTGAAGGTCAAGTGCATCTCGATTACCGGCCTGAGGGCCTTGTTTGCACCATGAGATTTCCCGTCCCCGAAGATGACCGCAATGGATAAATTGCTCGCTGGCCGGCGGATCCTTGTCGTTGAGGACGAAGTACTGGTCCTTATGATGATTGAAGACATGCTGGCTGACCTCGGATGCGGGTCTGTGACCACAGCGACCCGGGCCGATCACGCCGTTTCCCTGATTGAGGACCAACCTTTCGACGCCGCCATGCTGGACATGAACCTGAATGGCCAAGCAAGCCGCATTGTCGCCGACGCGCTCGCCATGCACGCTGTCCCCTTTGTCTTCTCTACCGGCAATAGTATCAACGATATTTGGGATGGATACGGCGACCGGGCGGTAATCCGAAAGCCATTCATGTTTGAGGAACTGGTCGATACGCTGACGTGTCTTTTGCGCAACTCATCTATGGGATGAGATTCTTGAGCTCGGGTTGGGTATGGCAAATTACGCATGGCCGAAAAACTCGGACCGAGAATTTCCAGCTTCGGCGCACGTTGCCGCCGTGGTCGCTGACCTAAGGGTTAGCGGAGGTGGGTGTACGTTCTCTGACGTAGATATCAGCCTCCTTGCAGCCGCGATGAATGCCGAGAGACCGGTAATTTTTCTGGGGTCATGCGGCTCGGAGTAGCGGCGGTTTGGGCTTGAACAACGAGGGCACCTGAGGTTCTGGCTCTCGAAATCTTGCACGAAGCCGATCACGGAGTTCGCCGTTTATTTCGGCTGTCCGAACCTGCATCAACATGTGGGCACCGTGCTGGGACCAACGCATCTGTTGCTTCTTCACCATCCGCTTGGCGACCAGGGAGTTAACCGCCGACTCGGCAAGGGTGGTTGCGACGCGGAGGCCGGCGCGATAGCGGGCTCCGTAATTGATGATCGCACCGCGGTTCGAACGAATGTAGGTCAGAAGCTGCGAACCGAGGTTGTGGAGGCGCCCGGCGCAGAGATCGTCTTGGCGCAACACCTGCAATTGGGCGATGATCCTTTCGAGATCACGGATTGCGCGGTCGCCGCGCCCGTGCCACAGACGCCACTTCACCGCCTTAATATCCCTATCGATGGTGGGAAGATTCTCGACAAGATCAGACCGGGAGCGAACCAAATGATCAGCGATCTGTTGCATGGGCTGGACCTTCATGGCGATGTGGAACCAGTCGATGATATGTTTTGTCGGCGTCGGCATGGCGCGGGGTAGCCGCTTGAGGATTTCCGCGCCGTCGGAGATCACCGTGACGTCCCCAAGACCGCAGTATCCCTCCTTTCGGAGGGCTTGCAGGCTGCGATCCCGTATCTCGGACCGATCGGTGTTGCTGGTAACGAAGTAGCGGCCACCTACATCGCCGCGTCCGCATCGGGCCACGACGATTTCAAAGTTGCGGGCCATGTTGGGATCGGCACCGCGAATGTGAGCCGTGTCGACACTGATGACAAACTCCTTTCGGTGATCGCCAGGAAGCTGCATTTCCAGCTGACACTGGTCGGCAATTTCCGATCGTGACTGCCAAGCTTCCTCGACCAGCTGATCATCAAGCAGTCCGCCGATTCTGATCGTCCGGTTGCGCACGGTCGCGTGCGTCTCGGTCGGCTCGATGGGCAGGAATTCGGCGAGCATCCTGGCCGCCTGCCGGTATGGCAGCATGCTGCCAAGGCGAGCCGTCAGTTCCATCAGCTCGGGTGTCGCACGATCGGGGCAGATCTCCTTCAGCACAGTGAACCCACCCACCATCCCCGGGTAACAGTCCTGGCACAGCATCCATCGCGGGTTCCTGACTTCCACGGTGCCGAAGACCGTTCGAATGCGGCGCTTCGTATAGTCCTTGACTGGTCGAAAGGTCTGGCAGTCGGGACAGACCCGTCGAAAGAGCGCGTAGGTTTCCATCTCCTGGTTCACAACCGCACTCTGCAAGGATTTCATGATCGCCTTGCCGTCATCGATCGACAGCCCGATCTCGCCGTCGCGCAGTCGCTCCCAACTTTTGTTGACCTGGATCTGTTTCCGGCAAACCTCACCGAATTCGTTCCTGCCCTCGATCGTAATCATCCATTCCATCGCCATCGTTGCCTCCGTGAACAAAGCGACGATGGTGAACCATACGATGCTAACAATTGGTGGCTGAGGAGGTCACCCCAGAGAAATTACCGGTCTCGACGCAGGGTCATAAGCGCCTGCTGGGCGCCATCAGAGGGAGTGCAAAATTACGCCTCCCGCCTGCCCGTTGTTCCATGCTGTCCTCTCTTTTCAATTAAACTCCTTCCGTCCCAAGGGCGTTGATGCCGAACAAAGGATTTCACCGGGCTGTAGCCATCCGTAATTCTGAACGGCTTTGAGACGGCATAAGCACCGCAAACATCAGCTTAACGGATCAGGATTTCATGGATGGCAACCACAACCAGAATCATGCCCGCGACCCCCTCGATCGAACGCGAAATGCCGTCGATCAGACGTGGCCGGGTTTGGAATAAACGGATAAGCTGCCGGCTGAAGAAGACGGACGCGAATGCCACCGTCGACAAGGTCAAAGCAACGCCGATCATCATCATCGCGGCAAAGGCTACACCTACCTCGGGCGCGCCCCTAGTAATGGCGAACGTCATGACGAACAGCGTCAGCGGACAGGGTATGAGGCCAGCCATGAACCCGAACGCCGCTCCCTCTTCGGTGTCGTGGTGGTGTCCGGAATGGCGCAAGGCCCGCCAGAGCATCCACAGCCCGATCAACCCCAGAAGTCCACGGCTGATGCTTTCCAGCATCGGTGCGCGCCCGACGCTGCCAAGAGCAACCGAAACGAGCGGCAGTGAAAACGCCGCGATCACCACACCCAATGTGACGTGAGTGAACGATAACGCCATGGATGTCAGAAGCGCCCGGCCCATGCTGGCAGACGATCCGACAAGATAGGTGGCAAGGATTGACTTGCTGTGTCCGGGGGTCATGGCGTGAACCGCGCCGAACAGGATGCCCATCGGCAGGAAGGCAGCATAGGCGGTCCAGCTTCTGTCGACCGCAAACGCACTGATTTGCTGGCCGAAGGCCAGATAGATTTCGCGTTGGAACTCGATCACCCAGTGGATCATGACAATCCCATCCATCCTGTCGTCAGGCCAAGAACGATCAAATAGCGGCTAATCTTTGCGATCGCGACAAGCAGCAGAAAACTCCAGAGCGGTTCCCGCGCGACGACCGTCAGCGGATCGCCGACAATCGGCATCCAGCTGAGCAGCAAGGTCCATCTGCCATAGTGGTGGTACCATTTCGTGGCGCGCTCCAGACCCGACTTGCTGGCGGGGAACCAGGAACGGTCGTGAAAATGATCAATTCCACGGCCGAGCAGCCAATTTACGGTCGAACCTAAAATATTGCCTACGCTTGCCACCACGATGAGGACCGTCGTGGAATAGGCACCGCTGATCAACAGTCGTGCGAGCAGCGCCTCGGATTGCATCGGCACGATGGTCGCTGCAACGAACGCCGCAGCAAACAGCCCGCCATAGATCCCGATATCACCCATCTTGCGTGTTCGCTATTGTTGAGCGGTCAATAATCATGCGGCCACACGTCATGATGGCGGTCGATGACGAAAGGATGGGAATGCCGTGTTCCGGCCGTGACCATCCCTTCCCGCCAATGAGGATGGTCGGGGCCAAGTGCGTCGTGACTGTGTTCGATCGCTTCGGGATCCGCCGCAGGCCAGACGAGCGCGGCCAACAAAACCGAGAGGCCCGCGATCGCCGCCAGTACGATAAAAGTGAGCGGAAGCCCGAACGATGCACCAAACCATCCGGCCAGCGGATAGGTGATCAGCCAGCAGGCATGCAAAAGCGCGAACTGCGCCGCAAACAGCGCAGGTCTGTCTTCCGGTTGCGCCGACTTGCGGAGCAGTCGACCCGACGGTGTCTGCGCGATGGAATAGCCGATGCCGAGGACGAACCAGAGAACCAACAGCGGCTCGTAGAAAGGCACAAACATGCCGGCAATCAACGAGACAAACAGCAGGACAGTTCCCGCCAGCATGGCCAGACGGTCCGACACCGCATCAAGCAGACGCGGCAGAAACAGCGCCGCCAACATCGACCCGCCGCCGAATGCGGCCAGAGCCAGAGCAGTCGAGCGCTGTGTCAGACCAAACTCGGCTTGGACGATTACGACGGTGTTGACAATGACCATTGCCCCGGCTGCTGCGACGGCCAGATTGATAGCGAGCAATCCACGCAGACGCGGTGTCGCCAGATAAATGCGCATGCCCCGCGTCGTGCGGTCATAGATGCCGCGAGGCTCGGACGGTTTGGGGCTTGGGAGGGTGACCGACACGACGAGCGCCGCCGAGAAGAGGAACCCAATAACGGTGCCAGCGAACAGGCTGTGGAAACTGATGACGGTCAGCAATACCGCCGCCAACATGGGACTGACAAGGCTTTCCAGATCGTAAGCCAGACGTGACAGCGACAGCGCACGCGTGTAATCCTGCTCATCCGGCAAGACGTCGGGGATCGTCGCCTGGAAGGTCGGCGTGAAAGCGGCCGAAGCCGACGCAGGACAAAGATCAACACGTAGACTTGCCAGATTTCGGAGACGAACGGCAGTGCAACCGCCACGAGCGCTCGGACGAGGTCGAGGCCGACAAGCATGGCGCGGCGCGGCAGTCTCTCGGCAAATGCCGCAGCAATAGGGGCAATACCGACATAGGCGATCATCTTGATCGCGAGGGCTGTACCAAGGACGGCGCCTGCGTTCTTGCCCGCCAGATCATAGGCAAGCAGTCCGAGGGCAACGGTCGCTAGCCCCGTACCGATAAGGGCTATGACCTGCGCGGCAAACAAATGGCGGTATGTCCGGTTATAAAGAACGGAAAGCATCGTCGGTTACAGCCTTAAAGATATTTCGTGATGGTCTTGAATTCATCGACCGGACCGCGCCGATCGGCCGACATGGCACCAACGACTTCTTCCAGGCAATGGTCGAGGTGATCCTGAATCAGCGTCTTCTTGGCCTGGTTGATTGCTTTTTCGACGGCATGCAATTGCTGGGCGATATCGACACAGGGGCGGCCCGTCTCGATCATCCCGATGACACTCTTCAAGTGACCGTCCGCCCTTTTCAGGCGGGTGGCGACGTCTTTGTGGTGAGAATGCTTTTGATCGTTGCTCATGCCCATCGTTATCCTCCCTATGGGGATATGGTCAAGTGATGGAACTTGAGTTGCGTCACTTTGCGAATGGGTATGTCGTGTTTCTCCAACCGGGTTCGTTGCCTGCGAGTCACGGTTACCGTTTCAGGACCGGCGAGCCACAGTCAGACGAGTCCAGCCGTGCGTGATATCTGAACAATAAGCGGTCGGAAGGTGAAGCCAATTGTGGAACTCCTTGGCAAAGCGCCCGAGCTTGAGGCCGTCAGGCTGAGTGATGACAGGGTCGTGCCCATAGAGGCTGTCTTCACAGCGCCGAAGACACACATGGCCAGCTCGTTGGCGGAGCAACTCGGCTGCGCCTTCGATGAGGGACCACTTGGCGCTTTCATTCGCGTGGACGACCATAAGCAAACTACGGCTGCGGGCGTGCAGCTGGCGACGCAGCAAGCCCGATGGCCAATGCCACTTTAGCGTCTGCTGCAGGTGTGATGGCGGGCGTCGGAGCGCATCAGTCTCTCTTCATCAGAAACTGAAACATGGCAGGCGTTGATGGCTAGAGTGGATCGCAATCTGGACGGGTCTTCCTCAAACGCGCAATATAGGATCGCGCAAGCGCTGAACTCCTACGAGCGGGAATGCTGCCCCCGACGCGTCCATCCACCACGCACTTTGAGGAAGGCCCAATTAAACACACGCGACATGCGGAACGCTTCTCAAACCAAAAGAAGGTGATTGCTGCGTCTTCTCCTATGGTGACGCGCCGTGCTGATCCGGGAGGAAGCTTGGGAGGGCAAGCGGGATCCTGTCGGGGTGAAGGTTGCCATGCCTGACAAGGTGCCCCTGCTGCAAGCACATGACATGTCCTGACAAGCGTTGGCCGCAGTAATTGGGAAAATATCGGATTCGACACGCCTCGCATCGAGAGTATCGTCAGGGTGCTGGCGGTTCACGACGTCGTGAATTAGCAGCTTGTAACCTTCTTCGCTCCCGACCGAATTGCCCTGTGTGCGCATGATGAACCGGCGCATGCAACCCAAGGGAGATGATAGCCATGTCAACGCGATCAACCGTAAGCGCAGCTGCATTGGCGAGCGCTGTATCATTCGCGCTTTCCTCATTTGCAATGGCAGCACCGCTGACCCCAGAACAGGTAAAGGCGGCGATGGATGCGGGCAAGGAGAAGTGCTTCGGAGTGGCCCTTAAGGGCCAGAACGATTGTGCCGCCGGTCCCGGTACAACCTGCCAGGGCACTTCCACCATCGACTATCAGGGCAATGCCTGGAAATTCGTCGATGGCGGAACCTGCACCACAATGCAACTGCCCGGTGACAAGAAGGGTGCTCCAGAGGCGCTGACCCGCGATATTCCATCATAAGAGCATAAAACACCGGAGAGTGGAGGCTGAGATGGGCACATTAGCAGCACGGCCCGAGCTTCGCATGTCACAAGCTGTCCGCTTTCCGGAACATGCCATTGCGGCGCGGGTGGGCACCAGTTTCAAACACGAGCATTTGGCGGCGATCCTCAATGACAATTTGTATGCGGGCTTCTTCGAAGTCCACGCAGAGAATTATATGGGCTCCGGCGGTCCACCGCATCATGCGCTTGCCCGTATCCGGAGTGACTACCCTGTCTCGCTTCACGGCGTGTGCATGTCGATTGGCGGGCCGCAGCCACTGGAGAAGTCGCATCTCGGACGGTTCAAGGGACTGATCGAACGCTACGAGCCAGCGCTCGTATCCGAGCACCTTGCCTGGTCGACGCATAACACGACCTACTTCAACGATCTGCTGCCACTGCCCTATACGGAAGCCACTCTTGCCCGCGTTGCCGACCATCTCGACGAGGTGCAGGAGACCATCGGCCGTCCGATACTGCTGGAAAACCCGTCAACCTACCTGGTCTTTAATGAGTCCACCATGAGCGAGACGGATTTCATCAGGGGGCTTGTCAGGCGCACAGGCTGCGGTCTGCTGCTCGACGTCAACAATGTCTTTGTTTCCGCCGCCAATCTCGGTTTTTCCGCACTGGATTATCTGGCCGACTATCCCCTCGAACATGTCGGCGAAATTCACCTGGCAGGGCATGCCGAACAGCAGGACGATGAGGGGGCGCTCCTTCTCATCGACAGCCACGATGGACCGGTGGCCGACGCCGTCTGGAAGCTCTTCGACATCGTGATCAGCCAATGCGGCCCTGTTCCCAGTCTTGTCGAATGGGACAGCACCATCCCCGAGTGGCCTGTCCTCAAGGCGGAGGCGCGCGCGGCGCAAGTTATTCTTGATCGCCACGCCCAGAGTATCATGCCTGGAACAACCCATGGCGCGGCTTGATTTTTCCATTCCAGACTTAAGTGGCATCCCATCCTATGCGGCGGCTTTTGCTTTGCCGCTGCTTGACCCTGACCATGCAACGCCTGTCAAGGTTTCCGGACCCAACGGAAAGGCCGCGGCGAGGCGCTACAATGTCTATCGCAACAACGTTACGGTCAGCCTCATCGAGGCTCTGGCAGCAACATTTCCGGCAACGCGGCGCATAACCGGCGAGGACTTTTTTCGGGCACTGGCACGCTCGCATATTCGCGCCAGTCCGCCGACCTCACCGCTGCTGTTCGAGTATGGCCGCGACTTTCCCGCATTCATCGAGCGATACGAATATGCCCAGTCATTGCCCTGGCTGGCGGACGTCGCGCGCATCGAACGCGCCTGGCTTGATGCTTATCACGCCGCCGACGTTCCGCCCCTTTTACCGCAGGACTTGGCATCGATTCGGCCCGAGCGGCTTGGAGAGATCGTTCTTGTTCCGCATCCGGCAACGCGGATTGTCTTTTCGCCTTACCCGGCGGTCAGTATTTTTGCGGCAAACCGCAGCAGCGGCCCGGTCGGGCCAATCGAAGCCACCGGACCGGAAGCTGCTCTGGTGACCCGGCCGGCGCTCGAAGTCACCGTTCAAATCCTGCCGCCTGGCGGCTTCACCTTCCTGGACCACCTCATCAAAGGGGAAACGTTCGGTGAGGCCGTTGCGGCAGCAACTGCAGCATCTGCGGAATTCAACCTGTCCGCCAATATCGTTGGAATGCTTCAGGCCGGGGCATTTACCGCGATCCATCAGGGAGATTGAGGGAATGACCGTTCATAAGGACATTGGCAACAGGCCCCCAAAGGGACTACGCGGATTGTTTGAGCGGGCAAACCGCCTCATTGCCGGGGTTGCCCCACCATCCTTGACCCAGCTTGTATTGCGCATCGGACTCGCGGTGCCTTTCTGGAGGTCAGGCATCAACAAGTGGGACGGTTTTCTGCAGTTGAACGATGTTGCGGTGCTGCTGTTCAGCTCGGAGTTCAAGTTGCATTTGCCGGGCGGCCCATATCCATTTCCTGCACCGGGCATCTTTGCCTTTGCAGCCGCTTGCGCAGAGATTGTTCTGCCGCTGCTTCTCGTTGTCGGCCTCGCGACACGGTTTGCCGCCCTCGGTTTGCTGTTGATGACGCTGATCGTTGAGCTCACAGTTCCCGAAGGCTGGCCGCTTCATGTTACATGGGCGGCAATGGCGCTCGGAATTATGGCCTGGGGACCGGGACGGTTTTCACTTGATAGTTTGCTGACACGGAGCAACCCTTGAGAGAGGCCGGCTTCCCTGGTGTTCGATCAAGCCCCGACAACTTCTTCGATAAGCTAAAAGAACAGCGGCCGACAAAAAGGGAGAACCAGCATGGATGCCACAACACTGCGCGCCGTTCAGGCGCCGATCAAGGAGCGTTACAAAACCCATCCGAAGGACGCATACATCACGCTGAAGGCGCATGGCACGCTCGATGATCAAAACATCGCCTGCAAAGTGGAAACTGGACGCCTTCTCGCAGTCGCGGGCCTGCATCCCGCGACGGGGGGAACCGGCCTGGAACTGTGCTCCGGTGACATGCTGCTCGAAGCACTCGTCGCCTGCGCCGGTGTGACCTTGAAGGCAGTGGCGACGGCGCTGGAGATTCCGCTTCAATCCGCAGCCGTTTCGGCCGAAGGTGATCTCGATTTCCGCGGCACTCTCGGCGTTGCCAAGGATGCTCCGGTTGGCTTTGCGCAAATCCGCCTAACCTTCGACGTTGAAACGAACGCACCGCAAGACAAGCTCGACCAGCTTCTCAAACTTACCGAACGCTACTGCGTGGTGTATCAGACCATTCGCAACGGACCGCCCGTAGAGGTGATACTGCGGCGTTCGTGATGTTCTGTTTCTTGTTGAAGGCTCTTGTTCGAAAGAGACGTGGTCGAAGTCTGGACCCAAGGAAGACGTTGCCTTGGTCAGAGTTGACCTCAAAGCTGCCGATTGTCGCGATCTTCGGAGCGCCGCCGTGAACCATCGGGCGAAATCACTCACATCTGACCGAACTAAGAAGCCGGCGCGCGCACCGCGCCTGCGTTCCCGGATGCGTAAATGCTCAGGATGCTGGCGACCGCCCGGTTCATGGCTGTTGGTATGCCCAGTTCCTCTCCCAAGGCGGCGACTCCGCCACTCAGCCACGCCAACTCCATCCGCTTGCCGCGAACAAGATCATGGTGCATCGACGATGTCATCGAAGCTGGAAGTGTATCGCAAAAGGCCAGCCGGTCCTCGGCAAAGTCCGGAGCGAGGGGCACGCCTTTTGCCCGCCCGACGGCAACCGTTTCATTCATAATGTCGAACAAGAGGGCACGGGCAGCGGGATTTTCCCGGATTGGTCCAATGGTCTGGCGGATAGCCGACGTTGTTGCCGACAGTCCGACGAGAAAGACGTACTTCTCCCAGATCAGCCGCTCAATCTCATTGCTGATATCGGCGTCGATGCCGCCGGCGATGCAGGCTTGATGGAAGGCTTCAATTCGGACGGTGCGGGTCCCGTCATATTCGCCGAAAACGATGCGTTGCATTGTTCCGTCGTGGCGGATGATCCCCGGCTCGGCGATTACGGCTGCGATACAGCAGAGTCCACCGATGACCGCTTCGGGTGGTACGTGCTTGCGCAAGACCTCGTCCTTATGAACGCCGTTCTGCAAGGAGAGGATCGCCGCGCCGTGTTCAGCCAATGGCTTGAGTGTGGTGGCAGCTAGTTCCGTGTCCCATAATTTCACGCCGACGATGACAAGGTCAACCTCAGCGACTTTGCTGATATCGTCAACCGCTTTGATGTCCTGCAGATGGATGTCACCATGTTGGCTGATTACACGCAGCCCGTCCCTTTGAATGGCTGCAAGATGGGCGCCGCGCGCGACGAAGGTCACATCCGCACCGCCGGCCGCGAGTCGTGCCCCAAAATAACCACCGACGGCTCCTGCGCCGAGAATCGCAATACGCATGATCGTGCCTCCAAGAAATGAGAATGGGGTCATACATCGAGAAGGCACCGTAACGTTAACTGGAGGCTGATGGAAATGTCGGAAGATGCGGCATGAAAAGCTCCTGCCGTGATCCGCTCTATCGTCGCCATCGCTTTCCCGCCGAGATAATTGCACATGCAGTCTGGCTCTACTTCCGCTTTCCACTGAGCCTGCGCATGGTCGAGGATATGCTGGCCGCCCGGGGCATCATTGTCAGCCATCAAACGATACGAGCATGGGCAGAGAAATTCGGACGACGCTTCGCCAACGAGATCCGGCGAAGGTCGGCCGGTCGACTTGGTGACAAGTGGCACCTCGACGAGGTTGTTGTTACAATTGCGGGCAAGAGACGCTGGCTCTGGCGCGCTGTTGATCAGGACGGCTTCGTCCTCGATGTTCTGCTGCAAAGCCGAAGAAATGCAAAAGCTGCAATACGCTTGATGCGCAAGCTTCTCAAAAAGCAGGGCCACGTGCCGCGCGTCATGATCACTGACAAACTTCGATCATACAACGCCGCGAAACGGCAGGTCATGCCGAGTGTGGAGCATCGCTCACACAAAGGCCTCAACAACCGGGCCGAGAATTCACATCAACCCATCCGAAGACGAGAACGAATGATGAAGTGCTTCAAGTCAACGCGACAGCTTCAGCGTTTCGTTTCCATCCACGATCCTGTCGCCAACCTGTTCCACTTTCCCCGCCACGGCATTTCATCTTCTGACCATCGCCACCTACGAAATGCCGCTATGCACACCTGGCGGCAGATCGCTCATCTCGACACCGCCTGACAACAGGAAAATGAGAGCGCTATCCAACCTGGCTACTTTAACTTTACGATGCCCGCAGGCCCAAGCGTTTATCGAGCTCATCCGTCGCGTCTGGTGTTCGGGTGAAAGGCTGGTCGTATGTGGCGATTTCAACTTGCTTCCGAGAAGCTCGACATTCGAAATTCTCCGAGCCCTTGGTCTCATCGATCTGGTGACGACCGGCGGCTTTACCGATACGCGGACCTCCCAATACCCAAAGCAGGATCGTTATGCCGACTATCTGCTGGTGTCTCCGAACGTGAAGGTCGTCGACTTCGAGGTCGTTGCAGAACCCGAAGTGTCCATCGGCCTCTCTTGCTTACGGCCGCTGAGTAGACATAACCGTTTGAGACCTGCAAATATCATCGTGCCGTCGCATTGGCGCTAGGCCACGGTCTTGCCCCTCGTCGCGCCGGTCGGCGCGCGCCAACGGTTCTGCTAGCAGCTGACTTTCTGGTGTCCGTAGGCCGGATCACAGGAAGCCCACTCTACACTGGCTTGCTCGCCAGGGCCCTTGCTCCCGGACTCCGCCAGGCAGAGCGATCGCCGCCAGCGTGCCGATCGCGGTCATCGCACTAGAGACGGCCCGGAAGCCGTGGGTACGCTCCGCAAGGCGATTTCATCGGAATGCCCCATCCGGCGCAATTCAAGTAGCGGGTAGAATTCGACAGAACCTTGTTTCATGAACTTGCTCATAATGCCGATGTCCGGTTTATGCCGAACATGCTGCGAATAAACCAGACACATTGCGGATCTGGTATTTAAATCGCGGCATAAATCTGCTGGCTGTAGCCGCGGCAAGGGCGTCCAGTGCTAAGTAGCAAATGTCACTAGAGGCAATTTACGGCTCGTTCGGACCGAGGGTCCGCCGCTCAATGCTAGACGAGACGAGATTCTCGCCGAAGCTTGGATATTGCGCCAAGATCGATGTCTCTTATCTGATCTGCTAACGCGGATGGCGCTTCCAATGCCTTAACTATAGCGGGATCGGCAGTCATCGGCGATCCCGCGAATGGAGGTTCAGGAGCATACTCCATCATTAACTGGATTTTACGCGCGACATCTTCACCTGCCAGTTCGGCGGCCATGACCAATCCAAGATCGATACCTGCCGTCACACCGCCGCCAGTGGCTCTTGTCCGGTCAAACACAACACGCCGACTTGCGGGAATTGCTCCGAAAGCGGAGAGTCGGTGCAGCGCCGTCCAGTGAGTGGTGCACTGGTAACCCTGAAGTAGACCAGCGGCGGCAAGCACCAATGTGCCTGTACAAGCCGCCATCAGGAACTGACAGCCGGGCTCCTGGCGCCGTAAAAAAGATAAAAGACGTTCGTCTTGCATCGCATCCAAATGGCCGGGCCCACCAGGAACAACCACGATGTCAAGCTGTGGGCATTCGTCAAGCAGCATTGTTGGGACGATACTGAGTCCGCTCGCACTTTCGACGGGGGCGTGTCCACTGGCCAGGAGGTGGCAACGTGTATCTGGTAGCCGCGTCAGAACTTCCCAAGGCCCAGTTAAATCAAGCTGGGTCATCCCGGCAAATAGGGTAAAGCCGATCTCACGAGTCGGTGCGTCAGACATGGAAGTGCTCCACCGTTTAGGGGACTAATACCCGCTTTGGCGAGCATGCGCATGGAAATACCAGTGAATGCAACATTTGGCGCCATCCGGCTAGTCCCGTCAGCGAACCTGCTTGACCGACCTCATGATGCTCTCGGACGTCGAGAGGCCTAGCCCCAGGTCCAGACATAGTTTGAAAAACTCGTCAGCGTGGGCTCTATCGAGATTTGCTTTGCGAGTGAGGTCCCGCGCGCACTTTCCAAGTGGAACGACATCACTTGAACTGACCCGTTGCGGATTGCCGCCCGTGCGTCGTCTTCTGCTGATGCAGAAAGTGAAGCCGATCGACGACCGCATCGTGCAACGCGATCAGGTCCGCTTCACTCAAGTTATCAACGTTGATCCCGTGCATTCTGGGCCTCTATCCAGAGCAATCGTCGCTCCGAAAAAGCGCCAATGCAATCGCGGATCACCGGCTACCCACAGCATCATTCAGCTAACAGAATTCTGGCCTTGCCACCCAATTTGCCCCGCGTACCTATAGCTGTAACTGGGGCAGATGTCCGGTGTGGGTTCTGGCTAACGATTTCAATTTGAAGCGATAAGCCAGAAATCGGTGCTAAACTTTTGCTTCCGCATTTCAATTCTGAGAGAGCAACGGTCGCGCAAACTTATATAAAACAGTGGATTAAGGGAAAATTACTGCAGAACATTGCGCAATTTTGGTATTTCGCCGCAATATCCGAAGAACTACCAATTCGAGGCCATGCGCCTGAGCGACTTTATAGCGCTATCGGGTTATATCTGCCCCAAACGAAAGCGCGTAGACTTCGCTGGATTACAAACTATGGAGGGGTTCGTGAACAAGCGTCTCGTTGCCGTAGCGCCCTTGTGCAGCATTTTACTCTGCACCAGCGCGCAAGCTACCTCGGATAAGCCACGCTCGATTGCCGCCTGCACAGCGGCATTGGAAAAAAAAGGCATCAAGGCGGACAGACTTTCCGAAATATCGACGGAAGTCAGGCGGAACGGCTGCTGCGCAAAGGTCACGGGAAGTGTAAACAGCGCCAGAAACCCGGGCGCGAACTTTGTTTGTAGGACCCGCGACAACGCCGTGTACAGCCTCAGGATCCGCCGGGAGGCGAAGAGACCTTGACTGGTTCTTAAGTAGGCACTTGTACACAGCTTCGAGTATCGCGTTAGACCCTTCTGCCGGCCGATATAAATGTTGGCTTCTCGGGCCGCCTCCATAAGGCAGTTCGAGTCTCAGTGCAAGTGATCCTGCCTTCCAATGCGTCCAGACACGTCTGTTTCGCTGCAGGCAGCATCAACACCAGCCTGGCAGACTTTGCCGACAGTTATGCTCTCAAGTGGTGACAGCTGCAGAATTTCACCTCGCCTTACTGGGGCGACGACAAGAACTGTTCCAAATCATACGCTAAGGTAGAACGAAAAAAGAACGCGCATACGTGACCGGCGACGGCTGTCGCACTGCATTTAATCAAGGTCTTCCTCAAAGTGTGTGGTGCTCGGCTTGAACGATCGCCCGAAAACACTTCTCCCTGCGCACACCGGACGCATCAGGTAGCTGAAATTGTTCACCTCGACGGCCTGCCAGCGCGCCTGATGAAGCATCTTGGCATTCCAGTCAGCGACGACACCATATCGCAGCAGTTTAAGCGCAATATCACCGCTGTGGCACCCAGGTAGGTGTTGAAGCTGGCCCAAGACTGTGACTTTGGGCCATTCTGGCGGATTTGGAACGCAACGAAGCTGTCGATGACCTGTCAGACCGCCCGGCTTCAGGGCGCCAGTTTGTAAAGCAAAATCACCACACACTTTGAGGAAGACCCCTTAAATGCGAGATGACGACCAGGTTCGTTCGATGGTATTTGATGTCGAGGCGTGACGTCGGTTCTCAATTTGGCGACCGATCCGGTCGACGGTTATAAGCAAGCGGTCGTCCTTTTGATTAGTCCGGAGCAAGGCGACTCTAGCGAAGTCATCGATACCAGTGTCAAACAACGCCGCTTTGAGCAGCGGACGCTTCTGGACCACTGCAATCGCGGCGAGACAGACTCGTTGGCTAAGAGGCTGCCGATTGTGCGACACCCGAGTTGATGGAGCTTACTGCTCTCCTCGGAAGCATCCTCTAGCAGTTTGATACGTCCTTAGTGGAACACGACACATCCTGCCGGCGCACCGCTATCACGACCGAGTGAGGCTGGATTGTGGCATGTCCAGTGTCGGGAAAATTATCTTTAATTAATTAGAAATAGCGACGGCTAGCCTCTAGGCTCTCGGGCAGGCCGAGAACTGCCGGCGATGGATGACCACCGCGACGCGACGGAACTGGACGGCCTGCCAACGGAAGGACGATTGGTCCTCCACCTTTCGGGAGATGCAAGAAATGCGCTCTTTGATCTTTAAAACGGCGCTCGCCGCCATCCTTATCTCTACCCCTCTCGCAACCGCCTATGCGGCCTCCCATGATTCACACGATTCACACGGGTCGCGCGCCTCCGGCGAGTTTGATAGTCACGATCATGACCGTCGCGATTATAGGGCTTTGTACGACCTCGACGATGACCCTGTTGTGAATGAAGTGACGCCGATGCCGACCTTCGTCTCCGACACCCGGTTGAACACGATCCTCGGAGAGCTCCATGCCGCCGACGGTCGTATCATGGCTGACCGCGGGCGTAGGATGCTCAACCCCGCGGAAGTTCGCGGTCTCCGTTCGAAGGAAGCCATGATCCGCGGAGAAGCGGTCCGGACGGCGGCTCTGAACGGCGGCGTCGTACCCGGCATGCGTTATCACGTGATACAGCGTCAGATCGCCAATCTCGATACAACAATCTCACGCGACGCCCGCCACGTCTGATCACTAACCTCCATTGCCCGGTTGATCAAAGCAGGACGTGAAACCCTCGCCGGTTTGACTGGTGTTGAAATTCAAGGAATGCCGAGAACAACCGGGCAAGAATTAAAAGAAAACGATATCTGCCAGCAGCCCTACGATGCGCATGCTGCCTCCGGCTTCTACGTATCACTCCTTCCCGAGCTCGTGCGGAACAGCGGAGCGCTGAGCGCACCAAGGGGCAGAGCCCAAAGCCCTTGTTTTCTGAAATGGGCGCAGGTGCGAAAAAAGGTGGGATGGAGCGATTGGCCCACAGCTATTGTGCAATGCGACAATTTGCACCCTATTATGCAGAGTCGTGTTGCCACGAATTTGAGCGGTGCGGGTTCTATCCTCCCGGAAGCCCCGCCATCAAATGCACTGCACCTCTCAGGACCGCTGCTCTCCTCCTCCCTGCAGCGGTCGTTTTTATGCGTCAACGCGGCGCAAGCGCAACGGAATCATCTCTCAACCGCAAAAAAAACGGGCGACGACATCAGCCGAGGCTCCAGGATCGTCGTCCCGTATCCACCGCCATCCGGCATCGCTGTGGAACGGGTCGCCGATGTAGAGCCTTTTGGAAATTGGATAACCGTGGCGCCAGAGCCAGTTCAGGCGAGCCTTCCGGCTCAGGCCGAAGGTTCAGCGGGCGGTCGATGCTTTGCTGGAAGAGATGGCCAGTCCGGCGAAGTTTTAAATCAGCTCACTAGCGCGTCGTAAAGCCAGTCGGAGCCCATCGCAAGAGCAACTGAAGCAACCACAAAGACTAGTAGGATGAACTCCGCCTGATCCAAGTGCGGCATGTGGTTGTGATGAGGACCTTTACCAAAGTTCAGCATAAATGCCTCCGTTAAAAGGAGTTCATATTATAGCATCTTCTTGAAGCCTAAATATTCAAAATTTCGCGATCCTACCATCAGGACTTTGGTGCATGAATAATTTCTGGACGTTCGGCGATACAAACGGCTGGAGCAAGCCATGGCTCAGTGGAAAGCCGTCAGCGGCCAGATTGTCTGAAACAGTCAGCACGTGCCTTAATATGCCTGTCCTGCAAACAAGGTGACAACGCCGCCTGGTTCAACGGCAACAAGGCTGTGCAAATAACAGCATAGAATATATGTGAAAGCATTCGCCCCTTTCGGGCAAAACAGTTGGCGGAGTGACCATGGCGTGATGTGCAACAAGACGGCTTGGACCGTATGAGCCGGAGAACCCGTGGCGTTGTCTTGCGCAATAAAGCGCGTCAACGTGAGAGGGACCGGATCAAGCGGAAAACGTCAGGCCAGCGGTCATGACGTACCGCAGGCGAAGGCCGGAGACATGACTGCACCCGACCCGCCAAGCTTCAACATCTCCCAAAATCACCTTGCCAAACGGGCGCCATCCAGACATGACAACGCCAGGTAAAGTTGTCGTCGGCGGTATACCTAGATCTTGGGATCAATATAGCCAAAAATACGTTGGCAGATAACCGGTGGTCTGGAGGTATTCGATGCCCTCGATGGCCGGAAAGATCGCCAGGAAATAGAGGGCATCGAAGAATGTGCTTCCTAACGCTTTCGTGGAGAATCTGTGTTCATGCTCGTCCTGATACAGCCATGGCTTTGGCCAGTACCGCGGCGTTCTGGCTACATATGCTTCGAACTCCGGGCCAAATTTGTCCCGAAGAAACGCCTCTTCCTTTCGGGCGGTCTCCCTGAACACCGCATAGGTGCCGAAACCCAGGCATGCGGCAACGATTATCGATCCAAACATGAGGCCGATGCCGAATGCTCCGATAGTCGAAAACAGATATAGAGGATTGCGAGTGACCGAGTATGGCCCGCTTATCGCCAACTCGCTGTTCTTCCGGCCTCCCACATATAAGATGCTCCACAATCTCCCGAATATGCAGACGAGGATCAGGACAAAGCCTGTCATCTCTACAACCTCGTGAAAGATAGATGCTTCATCCCAACCGGGTCGAGAGAACAACAGCGAGCCGATCGCCGCTATGCTTAATCCCTGGACGACCTGAAGTCTTTTCCGCTGATTGAATGGTTGCGGGGCAGTAGAAACGGACATCATGGTTCTTTCGACAGAGCTTTTGGCACTTGCGCCATACCGTCTATCCAATGTCGACGGATTTGTCAGAAGTGTGGCGCTGTCCCAGTTTGTCTACCATCCTTGTTTCTCGCAGAACAGTTTGAAATCCTTGCTGCATTAGCCCTCGCGAGTGTCGCAAGCCAGCGGCCATCAATTTGGCCATTTACAGGTCGCCTGCATTTGCCCAACAATTTGCGATAGTGCCCTCACAACGGCCTTCTATGAGAGATCCGCTGATCAGCAGATCGCAGAGGATAATCTTGGGTTATCAGCGTCGTCTTGGCTCCGAGGTTAATTACTTTCGCGTTGGCAGGTAAATTCGTCAAACCTCCGGCCGTCAAAATTTGATCGGCTGGAAAGACTTGCTCAACGGTCGAAAATCCAAATGCAAATTCGTCCATAGCTTCTGTCGTAAATGAGCCTATCAGGAGCGGGCTGCTGTTGGACGGTTTGTCGATCATAACGTCGGTTGGCCAGAATCGCAGCACCCGGCGACTGATTGGGTTGCTCAAATCCCGCTTGGTCAACGTCAGGGAAGCCGGCTTACCAAGATTGGTGTTTGGTAGGGAGGCAAGGTGTTCGAAAGGTTGACGCGTTGGAATGACGGAGAAATATATTCCGTCCACCCAACCGTGATCCGATTGCGTCCACCCTGATGAAAATCTTGGCCAAATCACCCGGTGGCAAGTCAGATTGCAGCGACAATGGCTCGCCGACATCGCCATCCAAAAGCGAGCGGGCTTCGGGCAGCGTCTTCCATCCGCCACTCAGCCAATCCTCGTGGTCATGGCCTGGATCTGGAGTTGGTTGGCATATTTGATCTTCGCTGTGTCAAAGGATGATCTGACATGAAACGGATAGACGATTGCCAACACCAGACCAAGTATTGCCGCCATTTTACCTACCGACCCTGCAATCGGTCGATCATGAATCACAAAAGCAAAAACCGAAACGACGCCGGTACCAAATAACAGACCTGCAAGAACGTCGCTTGGCCAATGCGCTTGAAGATACATTCGGGAAAGGGCGATCATTGTGACCACAAAGGCGGCGGCGGCGTAGATGGCCATGCGCCAGCGCGCCGACAAGTTGCGCGCGCATAGGACAGCAAGGGAGGAGGCAACCCCGAGCCTTCGGGCAGCGGGCTCGACATACAGGTGATCCTTTCTCTTTGTAACAGGATGGTGCCGTCCGAAGTAGACATCGGCCGGAGTGAGATTGCTGATGCTCTCATGATATCGGCGATGGTTGTAATGATCGACGAATGCGGCGATTTGCGCTTCGAGGTCTTCTGAGAAGAAGTAGTTCTCGAGCAGGATGCGGTTCTTCAGGGGTCTGGTGCCAGCGCTCGATCTTGCCTTGGGTCTGTGGGTGTCCGGGAGCACCGTGAGCCTGTCTGATAGACCGCTTTTCGAGCCATTCGCCCAGCTCGCCCGCGAACTCCTTCGACCAACTGTAAATAGAGGCTCTCGGCAATGCCCTCACGGCGGCAAAGCGCTGCGATGCGTGGACGCTGGTGTGTATTCACGGGGTACGATCCTTTTCCCACATGCTCAGGTGCTGGAGTCGGCATCCGCCGATCGGATCGGGCAGCAGGCGTTGACATTGGATTTTAATAACTGTAGTAATACCGCATTGAGTTTTGGATCGTTTGACTTTTGTTTCTTCGCGCCTTGAGCGTGCTCTAACGAACTTCCCCTTCAAAAATCGAGAATAGCGGCAAACGTGCATTTGCGCGGTGCTTATCTTTTATTGCTACGAAAGGGTTTGTTATGACCACTGGCACAGTTAAATGGTTTAATACTACAAAAGGTTTCGGTTTTATTCAGCCCGACAATGGCGGTGCGGATGCCTTCGTTCACATCTCGGCAGTCGAGCGCGCAGGAATGCGCGAAATCGTCGAAGGTCAGAAGATCGCCTACGAAATGGTTCGCGATGCCAAGTCGGGCAAGATGTCCGCAGAACAGCTTCAGGCTGGTTAATCAGCGTTGGCTTCCCTGGTGACCACGGATGTACTGGCACCGCGGGGAAGTAAATGCGAATGGAAGGTCAGGCTAAAAGCCTGGCCTTTTTTGTGACCTGCTTTCGCTTTGGGCGAGCCGGAACAAGGACACGACAATAATGGTAGAGAATTCGAAGAAGACACGTGATGCTGCTGAGTTGTCATTCAGCAAAACCCAGACCCAGGCCCTAACACGAAGCCGTATAATATCCGAACAGGATGCTCTCATCCAGGCGCGCGACATCAAAACCGCTCGATTGAGAGAATTGCGACTGGATAAAGAAGCTGAGGACGCAACTCACGTTGACGCCAATCCCGGTTCGAAACGTTCCGGCCGACGCTCGCTGGACCCAAACTAGTATCTGAGGTTTGGAAGTTCTTCCACGACGGTGATTTGGAATCACACGCCCTCAGATCTGCATAAAACTTGCCTCCTTTAAAAACTTACACAATAGGACGACCATCGATTGAAACATGTTCAGGACTTCGCCGATCGGCGCAATGCGGCTGCCGAGGCCAAAAAAGCCCTCCTTAAAAAGTTTGTGACTGCGCCAAAAGCCAATGATCCCCAAATGGTCGCCAAACGCACGGAGCGGGAGGCACTTTCGGCAGCCCGTGCGGCGAGGCGAGCGGAGCGAGAGCGCTTGTTCCAGGAAGAGCAAAATCGTCAGCAGGTAGAGGCAGCAGCCGTCATCGAAGCTGCCGCGGCGGAAGCCAACGCGCGGGAAGCTGATGCCAAGAACCGCATCTCCCGCGTTGTGTCAGACGAAGCCGAGCGCAAGGCTGAACGTGACCGGCGCTATGCGGCGCGCAAAGCGCGGCAAGGCTAGCGCCCGATGTCAATCTCTGGTTTCGATTTGGTCAAAATCAGTGGGAAACGCCCCGCCCAAAGGATATTATTACGCGATCAGCGGGAGATAAGACGTGTTACCATACCGACCAGTTCGGTCATTGCTAAACGGTTTCCTGAGAGAGCCGTCCCAAATATCGTGAACGCAATTGCCGGTGGAAAAGACAATCGGAACGGCGAGTGCGTCGGCTCGGCTGTTGTTACCATTCAGATTCATATCCAGCATGGCGGCGTCGAACACTTGCACGTCGATCAGGGCAATGGCCTGATCGATCGTGGCGGCCGAGGTCACGGTTTCGCATCCGAGATCGGCCAGCCCCTACACTGCCCCGAGCCAGGTTTTACACCCATGCTTTCGTGAAGATCCTCGCGGCAAGTGCGAGCGCTCTCGGTTTTCAGCGGTTACGGCGCCGGAGACCGAATCCATGAAGCGATAGGACTCATGTAGCTCGGCGTTCATCGATCCAACGCATCATGGATAGACGCGGTGAACGCATATGTGCCTTGTGCAGTCGACGTCGGCGGAACCGAAGGGCAACGGAGGCCTCATTGACGAATACTCCCTATGGGCAACGTCCGACCTGATACGGGCATGTCCTGCTTTCGTGGAGACGCGAGCACGCGAATGCTTAGCAGCATGGGGTAAGCTTCTTCTTGGCAATCTGATGCTGATCGCCAATGAGCTGCGCGGCGTATGTCGTCAACAGCACTTGCGGCATAATATATTTCTTTCTGTCCCGGCAGATCAATAAATCCTTCGGACAAAGCTCAGCCAGGCTTGCTTATAAAGCTATTTGGGCGGAAACATCTCTTGCCTGATCAGCAGGTCGAAGCGGGCAATAGATTGCTTGAGATGAAGCGGACTTTTACTCGTGGCCACTTCGGTCCATGGCTCGCCAAGGACTCTGGCATCTCTCAGGGAACTGCACACAAATACATGCGGATCGCCAAGGAGGCTGCGTGATGCCGGTCTATCGCAATGTGCGCTGCGTTCGCGACTGGATCGTCACCGCGAGGGATGCGCCTCAGATCATCCATATCGATCCGTACACCTTTGGGCATTGGATCGCGAAGGCTATATCCAGCAGACAGCCCGCAAGGGATGTTGCCGGCTCGGCTCAAACATAGATGCACATGCAGAACCCGTCAGAATCGCCCGTATCAAACCGCCACACGCGAGAGGGCAAAATCCAGCGGCCAAAGAGCTGCCGGATCGAGAATGCGCTCAGCGATGCTGCTTCATGCTGACGTTGCCGGCGCGACCAGCCCCGACAATATAGCCGATCATTAACACCATTGAGGATGGTGAGCTAAGGAACCTCAGGTTAGAAGCCCCGTCAGCATCCCCAGCTCACGCTGATGCTATAGCCTTTTCGATCTCTTGGACCGAATGCCCTGTCAGGTCTTTCGAAATCTCACCAATCAGGATTGATACAAGTTCCTTATGATAATGCTTTCGCAACTCTCCAAGAGCTTTGGGTGCTGCGATTATAACGAGGCCAGTGATCCTTCCCTTGAGCACCCGCTGATTAAGCAAGTCTGCAATTCCGGCAGCAAAATTGTCCTCGTTAGCTTGGCCTTGATCGGGATTTGCCGAACTGCTCTTGCGTCCAGCACTTGCGTTGTTTGTTTCGGTGTCGACATCGGCTTCTGCAAGAGCATTTAGTTTTGGAATTGCGTCCTCACTAACATTCTGAAAAAGATTCAACTTGCGCCCGGCATTGCTCGCGGCTATCGCCATCGTCGAGCGCGCCGGACCGGCCATACTCGAGATGCTTCACGCCTATACACTCGGCGAAAACCGCGCCCACTTCGGCAAGCTCGCCGTTCAAATGCTTGCCCAAAACTGTATGTCTGCCGATCCACAACAATTGCAGTTAATTTGATAATGACGTCGCTTGGATTCTCAAATTAACTACAGCAATCTCGCCTGAACGGCCGCATTCGTACGATTAAGTACAGCGCGACAAACAATCCCAACAACATTGGCGCTTGTTCGTTGCCGATGGGTGAACGATCAGTCGTCAGCCGCTCGGAAACACTTAACAATTTCAAGAGGATGCCTTCATGGGACATTATACTCGAATTCTCATTGTTGCACCAAATTTGAGAATTTTAGCGTACAAAATCTCATAATTGCGAGGTCTTCCTCAAAGTGTGTGGTGCTCGGCTTGAACGATCGCCCGAAAACACTTCTCCCTGCGCACACCGGACGCATCAGGTAGCTGAAATTGTTCACCTCGACGGCCTGCCAGCGCGCCTGATGAAGCATCTTGGCATTCCAGTCAGCGACGACACCATATCGCAGCAGTTTAAGCGCAATATCACCGCTGTGGCACCCAGGTAGGTGTTGAAGCTGGCCCAAGACTGTGACTTTGGGCCATTCTGGCGGATTTGGAACGCAACGAAGCTGTCGATGACCTGTCGGATCGCCCGGCTTCAGGGCGCCAGTTTGTAAAGCAAAATCACCACACACTTTGAGGAAGACCCAATTAAGTGCAGCAGTTAAGCGTGATCGGCCGCATTCTTACAGTTAAGTGCAGCGTGACAGAGCGCCTTGATGGTGAGCGTGACCTCGAACTCTGCCTTCGGCCGGATGGAGCCGGACTCGCGCACCAGCCAGTCGGCGATTTCTTCCCGGTGCTCTTCCGCTACGCGGTCGGCCGTCCGCAGGATTTCGGCGCGCCGCTCATAGGATACCGCGGCCCAGACCGGCTGCGCCAAGCGGGCTTTGGCGGCGGCAGAGGCGATCTCGGCCGGCCCAGCCATGCCGATCCGACCGAGCTTCTTGCCCGTCGCAGGCTCGATGACATCCGCGACAGCTTCGGGCGCGGTCCATTTGCCATCGAAAGTAACGCCGCTCAACTGTCGTTCCTAGAGAAGCCTGTTCGTGATGTTTCCGTTCATGGTGTTGTATCCTCCCGTAATTGTTGATGATGGTGACGCCGATCAGCGTCGTGAAGATCAAGTTTCAGTGTCGACCGCCCGCCAAGTCGGCTGAAGTACAGAAAACTCCTCCGCGCATGAATGATTTACTCGACTGTCGTCTACCGCATTGCTGTTGAAAAATTCCAGAAGTGCGGCGTTGAAGGTGTGCGCCGACTCGATGTTGACGATATGCCGGCCGGGCAACGACAGATGCCGGCCCTGTTGCACGCCGGCGGCAATGCTTTCCAGGTCGGCTGGCGGGCACACCGGGTCGTCATCGCCGGAAACCGCGAGCAGAGGGTTGGCGATCCGTTCGATACCATCGCGCAAGTCGGCCCCGGCCAGAGCGGCACAGCAGCCGATATATCCATCGATCGACGTGGCGACAAAACTGTCGAGCACCTTGCCGACGGTGCCGCCGGGTTCGACTGCGTTGAAACTCGGAGAGAACCAGCGTTCGGCGGTGGCGGCGGTCAGTGCCGCAAGACCGTTCTCCCGCACGGCGTCCATTCGCGCGGTCCAGCTTTCGGCGGTACCGATCTTCGCGGATGTCGCGCACACAGCGATACTGCCAAGGCGCTGCCCGGCATGAATGCCCAGCCACTGCCCCGTGAGGCCGCCGATAGACAGACCGCAGAAATGCACTCGCTCTATTTGCAGCGCATCGAGCAGCGCGAGCACGTCGTTGCCGAGGTCGGAGAGACCGTATGGCGGCGGTGGAGCCGACGACAGTCCGTGACCGCGACGATCATACCGCAGCATGCGGAAATGCCGCCACAGTCCGGCCACCTGCGCGTCCCACATGTGAAGGTCGGTGCCGAGCGAATTGCAGAAGATAAGCCAGGGCTTGCTTTGGCTGCCAGCCGTGTCGCCGTCGATGCGGTAATGGAGGCGATGACTGGGAAGATCGAGATAAGGCATAGGTCAAATACTCACGATCTGGACCGTCGGCAGAAGGTGCCCAGCGGCGCCGAACCCGGCGCCGACCAGGCGATCACCACCGGCACCCCATATTTTCAGGCTCGGCACGATGCCGAGCAGGCGGTTGCCGATGGCCGATTCAACAGTGCCGGGCTCCGGCCGTGCGCTGCCTGAAACAGGATGACCGGCGGTCGGGCACATGCGATCAGCGCGGATACGACACCGGCCAGAAACAGCCGGGAGAGATGCATCCGCGTAAAGATTGCCTTTCGTGCCGGTCATCGTTTCCTCTCCCCTATGCCGCGGCAAGCTGCACGGCGACGGCGCGGCGTGCGTTGCTTATCGCGAACACCAGCATCGCCAGAGCCGCGATCGCCGCAGGGATGGAGAAGATCAGAAAGTTCTGCTGGATCGGAAATTCCATCGCCAGCAGCGCGCCGCCCATGGTGGGGCCGACAATGGCACCGATGCGGCCAACGCCCGAAGCCCAGCCGAGCCCCGTGGAGCGGACGGACAGGTTATAGAGCTGGGCCACGCTGGCATAGAGCAGGATCTGCGTGCCGATGGTGGTGGCGCCCGCAACGAACACCATCAGAAACAGCAGCCCAGCGGACGGGTTGAAGCCGATCAGCGCGATCGACACGGCAGCAGCAACGAAGAAGCCGACCACCACCTTTGGCAGACCGAACCGGTCGCCCAACCGACCGCCAGCGATCGCTCCGACCATGCCGCCGAAATTGAGCGAGAATAGGCTGAGCAGGCTCGCCTTCTCGGCATAGCCGGCTTCCTGCAGCACCTTCGGCAGCCAGGACGACAGGAGATAGACGAGCAGCAGGCAGCAGAAGAAGGCGACCCACAGCATGAGTGTACGCAGCGTACGTTGGTGACGGAACAGCTCCGCGACCGACGCGGACGCGCCCTTGATTTCGGAAAAGACCAGCCTGTCGGCCTCGCCGAGGCGCGCGGAGGGATCAATCTTGGCGTAGATCCGCTTCGCCTTCTCCTGCTCGCCCTGACGGATGAGGAAGCCGAGCGATTCCGGCAGCTTCCACAGGATGACCGGCAACAGCACCAGCGGCAGCGCGGCGACGAAGAACATTGGCTTCCAGCCGAACTGCGGGATGAGGCCGATGCCGAGGCCCGCCGCGACCATGCCGCCGACCGAATAACCCGAGAACATCAGAGCCACCATTGTGCCGCGAAGGCGCTTGGGCGCATACTCGTTCATCAGCGCCACCGCATTCGGCATGAGCCCGCCGCACCCCAGACCGGCGACGAAACGGAAGATCTTGAACTCGCCCGGCGAGCTGGCGAGGCCGGTGAGCAGAGTGGACACCGTGAAGAGCACGAAGCTGATGGCGATGCCCTTCTTGCGGCCGATCCTGTCGGCCAGCGGTCCGAAAAAGAGAGCGCCGAACATCATGCCGAATAGCGCCCAGGCCTGCAGCGCGCCGGCCTGCGGCTTGCTCAGGCCCCACTCGGCGATCAGCGTCGGCAACACGGTGCCGGCGACGAACACGTCATAGCCGTCGACGATCAGCAGCAGGGCGCAGAGCCCCACTACCAACCATTGAAATCCGCCGAACGGATTGTTGTCTATAGCCTCATTCACATCGATGGTGCGCATTGTCACTCCTCCCAGAGTCGTTGTGCATTCCAATTCTCAAGTCTTCAGCCGAGATCACCTCCGGCGACGGGCAGCACGCTGCCGGTGATGTAGGACGCCTCGTCGGAGGCCAGGAACAGGATCGGCGCGGCCTGTTCGTCGATAGTCCCGTACCGCTTCATGAAGCTGGACTGCTTCACCTGATCCACGACCACGGCCATCCACGCCTTCTCTGTCTCCGTGTCGCCGGCGGCATTGCGCGGGACGCGGCGCGGCGGCGCCTCCGTCCCGCCGGGCGCCGTGGCGACCACGCGGATGTTGCGTTCCGCCAGTTCCATCGCCAGCGATTGGGTGATGGCGTTAACTCCGCCCTTGGCCGCCGAATAGGGCACGCGGTGGATGCCGCGCGTGGCGTTCGAGGAAACGTTGACAATCGTGCCGCCGCCGCGATTGAACAGGTGCGGCAGGACAGCGTGACAGCAGTAGAGCGTCGGCATCAGCGAGCGGCGGATCTCGGCATCGATCTGCTGCGGCTCGAATTCAGCATAGGGGCGCATGCGGATCGCCCCACCGACATTGTTGATCAGGATGTCGATGCCGCCGAACCGCGCCTCGGCAAACTGCATCGCTGCCGCCGCGCCTTCATAGGTTTCGAGGTCAGCCTTGAATGCCGCGGTTTCGGCATCTCGTGCCTCGGCCGCAACATCGGCGATGAAGTCGGCGCGATCGACGAAGACCACCTTGCCGCCTTCCTCTGCCGCGCGGATCGCTACGGTGCGGCCGATGCCCTGCGCGGCGCCGGTCACGACCAGCACCTTGCCGGCAAAGCGATCCGCGAAGCGCGCGGTGCTCATGCTGCCTCCTTCACGACCGCATTAGGCGTGAACTTTTCGTAGTGGAAGCTGTTCGGCTTCACGTCGTTGTCGTCGAAATGCCTGCGCACCGCATCGACCATCGGCGGCGGGCCGCAGAGATAGACGTCGACGTCGCCGCCGTTCAGCACCTCGACCGGCATGTGCTGGGTGACCCAGCCTTTGCGCGGATGGTCCGAGGCCTCCTCGGCCACCACCGTCGTGAAGCTGAAGTTGGGCAGGCGCGCTCTGTGCGCCTCGATCTCCTCGACCAGCACCAGGTCGAGATCACGCGTCACGCCATAGATCAGGTGGATGTTCTGCCGCGAATTCTCGCGCGCCAGCACTTCCAGCATCGACAGGAATGGCGCAAGCCCCGTGCCGCCGGCGAGGAACAGCAGCGGCCTCTGGACGTCGCGGAGATAGAAACTCCCCAGCGGCCCTGTGAGTTCGAGTTTCGTGCCGACCTCGGCACGCTCCAGCCAGCCGCTCATCAGCCCGCCGGGTATCTTCTTGATCAGAAAGCCGATGCGCCCTTCGCCGGGCGCCGAGCTGAACGAATAGGAGCGGCTCTGGCCGCTGCACGGCACGTCGATGTTGACGTATTGGCCGGGCAGGAAGGCAGGCGCAGCGTCCACGTCCAGCTCCAGCATGATGGCCGCATCGTTGTGCGGGCTCACGCGCGCCACTGTCGCGGAGAACTTCTGCTGCCCCGTCTTGCAGGCGACCGACGTCGTCGGCACGGCGATCACGCAATCCGAGGTCGGCTTCATCTGGCAGGTCAGCACAAGACCGCTCTCGGCCTCGTCGGCGGTCAAGGCGTCGTCGATGAAGTCGTCGCCGAGGTCGTAGCTGCCGCTCTCCGCGCGGCACTTGCAGGTCCCGCACACGCCGTCGGAACAGTCCATCGGCAGGTTGATCTTGCTGCGAAAGGCGGCATCGAGAACCTTCTCGCCGTCCTTGCACTCGATGAAACGGGTCAGCCCGTCCTCGAAGTTTAATGCGATGCTGTAGCAGGCCATGGAACTCTCCTCATTAGTCCCTGCCCCGGTCGGCGACGTCCGTCAGATGTGATAGACGTCGATGACCTGGCGGATGTAGTCGTTCTTCAGCACGATCTTCTTGCTGGCGATCAGCAGCACGTCGTCGCTCTTGCGCAGGGTGACGAACAGGGTTCCGAAGAACTGGTCGGTGACCTTGTAGCGATGGTTCAACGTGTGGAAGTTGTAGCGCACATCGACCTCGCCGCCCCGGACCGCCAACACTTCGACATTGGTCACGTTGTGGCTGGTGCGCGGTTCCGGCGTGGATGCGCCGGAACGCTCGGTCTTGATGCGGAACACGCGGTCTTCCAGTCCATCGCGGTTGGGGTAGTAGATCAGCGAGATCTGCGAGTGCGGATCCTCGGTGATCTGGTCGTCGTCGTCCCAGGCTGGCATCCAGTAGGTCACGTCGGGGGCATAGCAGGTCAGCCATTCGTCCCATTCGCGATCGTCCAGAAGGCGCGCTTCCCGGTAGAGGAAGGCACAGATGGCGTCGTAGGAGATGCTCATGCGACCACTCCTTGCTTCTCGGCCACGAGGGCATCACGCATCACCTTGGCCCAGTATTCGTGCTGGCGGACGAACAGGCCCTCGTCCTCGCTGCGCTCGCCGGACAGCAGCGGCTCGATGCCCATCCTCTTTGCGTTTTCGTCAGGACCATCGATCCAGAGCGGCGCGCCGCGCGAAAGGTCGTTCCATAGCGCAGCGGTGCCGGCATAGCCGGCCTGGCAGGCGCGGAATTCCTCCAGGTCATCGGCCGTGCCCATGCCGGAGACGTTGAAGAAGTCCTCGTACTGGCGGATGCGCAGCGCGCGGTCGGCGGCACTTTCGCCTTTGGGCGCGAAGCAGAAGATGCTGATCTCGGTCTTGTCGACGCTGATCGGGCGCGTCACGCGGATCTGCGTGCTGAACTGGTCCATCAGGAAGACGTTTGGATAGAGGCAGAGATTGCGGGTCTGGTTGACGATGAAATCCGCCTTGTCCTCGCCGACGCGTGCCTTGATCTCGTCGCGGTGGTTGTAGACCGGACGAACCTCGGGGTTCATCGTATTGGTCCACAGCAGGATGTGGCCGTTGTCAAAGCCGTAGACGCCCGCGACCGAGCGGCTCCAGCTGTTGGCGTCGACGGCCTTCGTGCCCTCCTCCTTGCGCCGGCCCATAGTGGCGGCGTAGTTCCAGTGCACGGAGCTGACGTGATAGCCGTCGCAGCCATTCTCCATCTGCAGCTTCCAGTTGCCATCGTAGATGTAGGACGAATTGCCCCGCAGCACTTCCAGCCCATTCGGCGCCTGGTCGACGATCTGGTCGATGATGACCTTCGTCTCGCTGAGATAGTCCTCGAGCGTCGCTACCTCGTCATTCAGGCTGCCGAACAGAAAGCCCCGATAGCTCTCGAACCGCGGAACGCGCTTCAGGTCGTGCGATCCTTCCTGCGCGAACTGGGGCGGATACTGGGTGGATTTCTCGTCCTTGACCTTCAGCAGTTTGCCCGTGTTAGAAAACGTCCAGCCGTGGAAGGGACAGGTGAAGCTGCCCTTGTTGCCGTGCTTGCGCCGGCACAGCATGGCGCCGCGATGGGCGCAGGCATTGATGACCGCATGCAGTTCCCCGTTTTTGTCGCGGGTGACGACAACCGGCTGACGGCCGATATAGGTCGTATAGTAGTCGTTGTTCTCAGGAATCTGGCTTTCGTGGGCCAGATAGACCCAGTTGCTTTCGAAGATGTGCTTCATCTCCAGTTCGAACAGGTCTTCGTTCGTGAAGATGTCGCGGCGGCAACGGAATATGCCGGCCTCCTTGTCGTCCTGCACGGCGGTGGCGAGCAGATGATCCAGGTCCCGGGCTTTGTCGATAATTGCAGACATGACCTTCCTCCCGCAAAGTGCGCTATGACGGGCGCAGCCTTTGCAACAATGTCGATGATGACGATGGTGTCGGAGCTGGCGGCCCGCTTGGGCCGCCGGCCTCGGCGCTTACGCGGCTGCGCGCTTGCGCTGCTCGTTGATCTGGTTGTCGACGCCATTCACCAGAGCTGTCAGGTGAATGTCGAACTCGATCTCGGCAAACGGGCCGCTCAGGCCATTGGCTTTGATGCTGGCCTCATCGGTTCGCTCGATGAGCGCCGGAACCAGACCGTCGCGCGTCGCATAAGCGAAATCGTCATTGACCAGCGGATCGCCTTCGATGTTGATCTGGGTCGTCAGCTTGCGATGGTCGTCGGCGCTGATGAACAGGTGGATATGCGCCGGGCGCTGGCCATGGCGACCGAGTGCCGACAACAACCGCTCGGTCGGGCTGCCCGGCGGCACGCCATAGCCGTGCGGCACGATGCTGCGGAACTTGTAACAGCCCCTTTCGTCCGCGACGATCGTGCGGCGCATGTTGAACGGCACCTGCTTTCCCGTCGGGTCGAATTGCGAATAGAAACCGCGGGTGTCGCAGTGCCAGACTTCGACGGTGGCCCCCGGCAACGGCTCGCCGTCGGCGCCGAAGACGGTGCCATGCATGATCAGGGTGTGGCCGTCTTCGTCGGTGCCGTCGTCGAGACGGGCAAATCCGTGTGATACGGGCGCGCCTGCCACATAGAGCGGGCCTTCGATGGTGCGCGGGGTCGGGTTTTCGATGCCGAGCGCCTCATCGATCGCGTCGAGGCGCTCGTCGAGGAAATGGTCGAGACCAAGACCGGGCGAGATCAGGCCGGCCTGGCTGGTGGCGCCGATCTCGTTGAGCCAGGCGATGCCGGTCCAGTATTCGTCGGGGGTGATGTCGAGATCATCAATGGCCTTGAACAGGTCTGACATGATCCGGTGGACGATCTGCTTGACACGCGGATTTCCGCCGTTGTTGTCGAGGCCGCTCAGGACCTTGAGAAAGTCCTGGATCTCCGGTTTGCCGAAAATTTCTACACTCATGTTGATTCCTCCACTTGGATTGCTTTGAAAGCTGGGGCCGCTTCCGTCCTCTCGGCAGCGGCGCCTACTACGGGGTGCTAGCTATCGTCGTCACGGACCGCCGAGGGATGTCGAAGCAGCGGCGTCGCCTCGATATCCATGAACCTGAACAACGGCAGCCCTGACAGAATCTCGTGCAGCTCCGCATTGTCCTTCACTTCGAAGACGCTGTAGTTCGCGTACTGGCCGGCGATGCGCCAGATGTGCCGCCATTTACCACTACGTTGCAGCTCCTGCGAATAGGCCCTTTCCCGGGCGATGATCTCGGCCGCCTCTGCCGCGGGAAGGTCATGGGGAATGTTTACATCCATCCGTACATGAAACAGCATAATCTCACCCCACCACACGCAAGCTCGAAGCGTGCTTGCCGCCCCTGCGGAAACGATCGACGGCCTCCTCGGAGAGCATCACCCCGAGGCCGGGACCCGTCGGCAATTGTAGCTCGAAGTTCTCGAAGCGGAGCGGCTCCTCTAGGAGTTCCTCGGTCAGAAGCAGGGGACCAAAGAACTCGGTGCCCCATTCCAGTTCCTTGACGGTTGCCATCAACTGCGAGGCGGCGATCGTGCCGATCGGCCCCTCCAGCATGGTGCCGCCATAAATGCCTACACCCGCGGTTTCCGCGATCGCGATCACCCGGGCGGCGGCGAACAACCCTCCCGCCTGCTCGATCTTGATCGAGAACACGTCGGCTGCCCGCGCGGTCGCCGCCTCGAGGGCGCTTTCCGGTCCAACGAGAGCCTCGTCGGCCATGATGGCAATCGGGCAATTCCGCCGCAGACGGGCGAGCGCTGCGATCCCCGGCACTGGTTGTTCGACCAGTACACAGCCCGCGTCGGCCAGAGCCTGGATCGCATTGCGCGCCTCTCGCTCCCGCCACGCCATGTTCACGTCGACCCGGATGGAGGCCAGGTCCGGCAGCGCCTTGCGGATGGCGCTCACATGGCGGATATCATCGTCAATCGACTTTACCCCGATCTTCAGCTTGAAGTCCTTGTGGCGCCGCCGGTCGAGCATGGCTTGCGCCTCATCGATGTCCTTGACGGTGTCGCCGGAGGCGAGCGTCCAGGCAATTGGAAGGCTGTCACGGCGCCGCCCACCGAGTAGTTCCGACATCGGCAGACCGAGGCGGCGCGCATGGCAATCGATGAGCGCCACCTCGACCGCGCATTTGGCGAAGTGATTTCCCTTTACCGCTTTGACGACGACGTCCATGGCAGCCTGGATGCGCGTCGCATCACGGCCGATCAGCAGCGGCGCGATATACGCGTCGATCGTCAACTTCATGCCTTCCGGACTTTCCGGCCCATAAGCGAGACCGCCGATCGTCGTCCCCTCTCCGAGCCCCTCGAAGCCGTCGGAGCAGCGGACGCGGACGATCGTGATGCTCTGCCGGTTCATGGTCACCATCGACAGCCGATGGGGCCGGATGGTGGGCAGATCGAGTATAATCGTTTCGATCGCACTGATACGGATTTCCGTAGACACCAGGCTTTCCTCCCTTGATTACGAGGAAATTAGCGCCCATTTTGAAATCAGTCCAAAACTATAAAAGTTGGATTTGATACCTGAAAGGTATAATGATGGAACTGAGGCAGCTGCGCTATTTTCTTGCCGTCGCGCGCGAGCGGAACTTCTCGCGTGCCGCGGAAATCCTGCATATCGCACAGCCGCCCCTCAGCCGGCAGATCCAGCAATTGGAAGACGAACTGGGCGTTCTGCTTATCGACCGGTCGAACCGTCCTCTCGATCTGACGGAGGCCGGCCGCTTCTTCTACGAACAGGCTGGGCAGATCATCGCCCGGACCGAGCACATGCGCGAGCAGACGCGCAAGATCGGCTTGTCCAAACGAGAGCGTTACGTCATCGGCTGCGTCGGTTCGACCCTTTATGGCGGCATGCCGGACCTCGTCCGCCGCATGCGCCAGCGCTGGCCGGAACTCGACATCGAGATCCGCGAAATGATGTCGACCGAGCAGGTCATCGCTCTCAAGGAAAGGCGGATCGATCTGGGTTTCGGCAGGGTTCGCTTCAACGATCGGGAGGTCGAGAGGCTGACGCTTCGAGAGGAACGACTGGTCGTCGCTTTCCCCAAGGGACATCCGAAATCGCTCTCCACCGAGCCGATCGCGCTTGCCGAACTGGAGGGTGAGCCGCTCATCGTCTACCCGTCGGCTCCGCGCCCGAGCTTTGCCGACGAGATCCTCAACATGTTGAGCGAGCAAGGCATTTCTCCTGGCAGCGTGGAAGAGGTCCGTGAAATCCAGACCGCATTGGGTATCGTGGCGGCCGGGGTGAGCTTGTGCATCATTCCCGCGGCGTCGCAGCGGCAAAGACCCGACGACGTGTGCTACCGCACCATAAAGGACGAGAACGCCACGTCGCCGGTCATCATGAGCTTCAGGCGCGACGATGCGAAGGGAAGGATCGAAGAGATCAAGCAGATCATTCGCAAGATGTACGCCGACAATCCGCCTTGGCTGCAGCTATCCAACGTACAACTCGACGGAGCGTGAGGTCCCTCGCATTCGCGGCTGCACCGAAAGCCGGCATCCAAGACTGGCGCTCCAGCTCTTCGCACCTTTGCGCAAAGCAGGAATTCCCCGGAGATCCGTTTTCGGCCACGATTTACCAATGACCGCCTTCGCAGATTTCGAACTGGTGACAGCTGTCGATTTACACTTGAAACGGTTCTTCCTCAATTTCTGTGGTTAACAGAGTGTTAGCGCCGCGCTTGCTATCTGCGGGGATGCGAACGCAATTGAAATGGTCACCCGGCCCAGGGGTCAAAGTTCTGGGTATCACCCTTCAAGATGAAGAAAACTGGGTTGTTTCTGCCGCTGCGAAACCTGTCGGTATCTGCCCGGATTGCGGAAGGCGAAGCCGGCACCGGCACGGCTGGCACAACCGCCGCCTCCAGGACTTGCCTGTTCAGGGTCAAGTTGTGAAAATCAAACTCGCACTGAACCGGTGGCAGTGTAGGCACCGGAAATGCGGGCGACGAACCTTCACCGACAGGTTGCCCGAGATTGCTTCACCCTACACGCGACGAACTGAACGGATGGATGAGATTGTACGCTTGATTGGCCACAAGATGGGCGGTCGCCCGGGTGAATACTTGATGCATCGGCTCGGCATGCCGGTCAGTGACGACACGATCTTGCGGCAATTGAAGCGCAATAATCCGGCGTCCATGCAAAAAGACAATATTCGGGTTGTGGGCATTGATGATTGGAGCTGGCGGCATTCCTCGCGGTACGGCACGATCATGGTCGATCTTGAGCGTCAATCGGTCGTCGATGTTCTGGACGACCGCAGCGTTGAGAGCGCAAAAGCATGGTTGCAAGAACGTCCGACGATCGAAGTTGTTAGCCGAGATCGCTGTGGCCTGTATGCCCAGGCAGCCCGGGAGGGCGCACCGCAGGCCCGCCAGGTGGCTGACCGTTTTCATCTGGTCCAAAATCTCAGGGCGGCGATCAAAGAACAGATGAGCGTTTATGGCCACGCCCATGTTAGACCCATTCTCTCCGAAGATGCGATCGCCAGCGCTACGGCACAACACCGCCGAGCCCGCTTGCAGCACAGACAATCCCGTCAGGAAATATTTGCCACGCTTCAAGCTTTGCGCCAGCAGGGCCTCACCTACAGCGAGATTGCAAGGCGGACCGGATACGAGCGCCGCAGCATCGCGAATTGGCTCACTTCTAACGCACCTCGAGACAGAAACCGGGCAGCATTGAATCCGACATCGCCGTTGTATTTTGAAACTTTTCTGGCTGAATGCTGGAAGAATGGAAACCGCATTGGGCGCCATCTATTTCACGATATCAAGAACCGCGGCTACACGGGCAGTCGTTCCAATCTGGAGCGCCTGTTGAAGGTGTGGCGTGAAGCCGAAAACATCCAACCCGACGACCCGCTTCCAGATGTGCATGTTTTAGAACCTGTCCGCGATCCTGATACCGGCCATGTGATCTCGTCTGTGGTGGCCGCAGCTTTGTGCATAAAACCGCGCGGCCTGCTGACAGATCTTCAGACCAGAAAGGTCAATGCTTTGAAGCAGGGCTCGACAGTGTTCGCCATAATGCGTGACTTGGCCATGCGCTTCAACGGCATCTTGCGCAGCAGGAATTCGGAGGCACTGGATGAATGGATCGACGAACTCACGGCGATCATGCGTTTCGCCAGCGTTTTGCGCCGGGATATTGATGCCGTCAAAAATGCAATCGAACTCCCTTGGAGCAACGGTCAAGCCGAAGGGCAGATCAACCGCCTCAAGATGCTGAAGCGAGCAATGTACGGTCGCGCCGGCCCAGAACTGATAAGGGCAAGAATGCTGCCGCTGAATCACAGAAATTGAGGATGAACCTTCAATCATGAGAATGCCGAGTCAATGATTTCAAATGGTTATCCTTGTACATAATTTGATAATTTGTACTTAACTTGGAGAGTGGAAGGAACCGTGGGGTAATGAATAGGCCGTAGACCCATGCCGTCTTTTGAACGGAGCAGACGGTGGATGGGCAAAGTAGTTATGTGGACAGTGCGGTTGGAGGCGACCGATGCGGAAGGGAGGGTTGTGGAAATGTCGGAGATCGCGTCAATAAGCCGTGATCTCAAAAAGCCGACAGGTGCAGATTTCGGCTTGAAGCTGTCGGAGGGCAAGGCCGTTCTGGAACGGCTGCAAACGCGGATAACGCAGCGACAGGTCGACGATGCCTCAGCCATGAGTCGATGCTGCATGGGGTGTGGATCACGGCGTCCGATACATGACTACCAGACACGAACGACCCAGACGCTCTTCGGAAAAACCGTCGTCAGGCTCCCTCGATTCCGGTGCTGCGAGTGTCAGAGTGGCAGACCAAGATTCAACATCCGCTGCGCTCTCGATCACCTTCTGCCGGGGCGCACGACGCCAGAGCTCGACAATGTTCTCGCCGAACTGGGCGCGCGGCATTCATTCCGCGAGGCAGCGCGAATTCTCAACCTGTTCCTGCCCACAAGCGGGATGAGCAACCACACCGCGATCCGATCACGTCTTGGCAAAGTGGCTGATCAGATCGAGGTTCGTGACAACAAGGCGCCATACCGAATGAGCCGCGCCACGAAAGGCCCGGTCTCGGTGTTCATTGACGGCACATATGTCCGAGCGGTTCCGGGGTTCCAGACGCGTCATTTCGAGGTCGTCATGGGGCGCCTCGAGGCGTCCGGTCGTCGCCCCTCGCATTTCGCAACGATGCCAAACGTCAAGACTGCGCGACACCAGACAATCCGCGCCTGCTTGAGGACGCAAGGCTGGCTGCCAGGACGCGAGATTGTTGTGTTCAGCGATGGTGATCCGTCGCTGGCCGATGCGGTCCGGCATGCGGCCAACTCCGACGCGGTGCACATTCTAGACTGGTTTCACGTATCGATGCGCGTTCAGCACCCTCGGCAATGTTGCTGATCGCTGGTGAAGGCGGACGAAGCCGGTCAGTTCGAGTTCCAGTTTGCTGCCCGCGATCTCGATCAAATGCGTGCGAAGTTATGGTGCGGAAAAGTCACGACAGCACGCTGGCTGCTCTGTGCGGCGGCTGGCGAGCTGCGCCGCGTGGATCGCAAACGGCATTCCCGACGTGTCGTCGCGAAGATCAATCGCCTGGCACAAATGATCATCGAATTCGACAGGTATCTGGAAATCAACCAGCCGTCCATGCCGAACTACGCCAAGCGGTCGCTGCAGGGACTGCCCGTGTCGAGTTCGCGTGCCGAATCATCCGCAAATGCCCTGGTCAACAGGCGCATGAACAAACGTCGACAAATGCGATGGTCACCACAGGGCGCGCAGCGCGTACTTCAGACGAGAGTAGCTGTGCTCGATGGACGATTGCAGGACGGTCGGCTTGCTCTCGCTGCCTAACCCCACGGTTCCTGCCACTCTCGACGGCACAATTCTGGCAATCATCTGTCTGGAGGGTGCGATCGCCCTCGCTCGGATTGCGGACAATGAGCCGCCAGAGTCCCGGCTAAGAGTCAGTATCGATGTCGGCCAGGCAACGATCCACCCACGAAGAGACAAACCCGCACCACTGATCACTACTGCTGGAGCGCCACATCGAGCAGCAGCATTCGCATCCTATATGGAGTCCAATTTTCTTTTGGGAACGGAGGAAGGAGATGTGATCCGCCTGACCCACGATGGCGCAATCGCCGAAACACTCGTCAAGACCACCAATCCTATCGTTTCGGTCGATCATTGCATGCGAACCGGGATGACGGCAGCGGTTGACAGTGACCACGTGTATCTCAAACGAATTGGCGCTGACGCTCTCAAGCACAGGGACGTCGAGAATTCCCACCTTGAAATCGTTTCGCTCTCAAAGGACGGCGACTGGATCGCGTTGGCAGCCGCCGACCGGCTGTCCATCTCGCGGCTCGATGATTCCGTTACCTCTCGGCGCGAAATTTTTCTGCCGTCGGTTCCTGTTTCCGTTCAATGGAGTGATGACGACCGTTGGCTGGCGTGCGGCCTTCAATCCGGCGGTTTCTGTTTGGTCGACGTGGCCGAAGATCGATCCAGCATCGTGACTGACTTCCCCGGCCCTGTATCTACTGTAGCGTGGAGCATGTCCGCCAACGCGCTTGTAGCCTCCGGAGCCTTCCGCATCGCCGCCTGGTCAATGGAGTCGCCGCCGCTCGACGGGGATACTGCCGGGGCCTTGGCAACAGGTCGTGCCGGCTTTGTTGCGGTCGAAGCTGTAGCGGCCCACCCGACGAATAATCTCGTCGCCGCAGGCTACGCCAATGGCCAGATCGTTGTCTCGCGGATCGGCGCACCTGACCAACTTTTGGTAAGACCCTCGGGTGCGTCGGTAACCGCCCTCACCTGGTCTGCCGATGGCAAGCATCTGGCAGTTGGAGATGCCGACGGGAATGCTGCGATTGTCACCTTTCCCGCTCAGTTATTCAAATGAGGTACTTAGGCAACAATGGAGGATATGATGCAAACCGAACTTACCGCCGAGGAGAAAAGCAAGGACGATTTTTTTGACCGACTCGCCAGACTGTCCGAGGAGATGATCGCCAAGCACGGAAAGGACTTCAGCATGGGAGCGCTGGTACTTGCTGCACGCTGGATCGCTGAGGACCGGATCGGCAAAGCGAAACCAAGTTGATGCTGTGCGGCTAGTGCGCATGAGGTGTGGCGTTATCTGAAACTGGGCGTGACGGCGGGTTCATCGGATTTCACGCGTGGACTGCGGTCACGGCTTTCCATTCCGCCATGGCTTTGAGATGATTTAGGTGAATTTGGTATCGGCGTTGGCGAGCCGACGCATCATGAAACTGGTGCGAAACTTTTACGCCAGCAGCCTTGTAAACAGATCGAAGCACTGAATCGCCCATTACGCCAACCAAATGTTTCTGGCGGTAGATCTGCGCCGAACCGACAATGCTTTCCTTAAAGATGAATTGCTTTGATCCCAAGGCATCGTAAACTTTTCGCCCGGATAGTTATAAACTAATTTTTACGTCGGATTCATTTTCATCGAGAGTATCTTTCTTACGATGACGTCGCACTGCTCCAAGTCGCGCACGATTCTGTTTCAATCGGGCGAAGTGTCAGAGCTGGAGTGATCATGGACGCCAAACCGGAATAGTGCGCGACTAAGGCCGCAAAGCATGAACCAGCGAATGATTCGAAGCCGTCGTTACGCGGCCCTTTCTCCAACCAGCGCCCCACTGTTGGCTGACGCTATTTCCGGCGAAGCCTGTGCTCCACGCAAATAGAGCGCGCAGGTTGTACGAAGCATGGAGGCGAAATTGGGTATTTCCCCTTGCGCCTGTAGCGCTTCATCGTAGAGCGTCGAGATGAAGCGCGGAGTCGTCATATTCTGGCTTTCGGCAATCTCATCCAGCAATTTCCAGAAAGTTGCCTCCAGTTGAATGCTGGTCGAATGCCCGGCAATGCGCACAGAACGGTTGATCTGCCGATAGCCTTGCGGATCCTGTTCTGCAAATACCTTACACATTCCAAGAACCTCCCTTCTTATCCTCCACGATGCTCGCTACCTGCGCGTGAAGGTGTATTTTGCGCGCTGGTGCACCATGGGCAAAAATTATTCCGCTCATAAGGCGGTGTGGTAGCCGATTGCCACCACTTCTCTTCTCCCGGGCCCATAATCACCGACAAGTCCTGACACTGCAACCTTAGTTTTAGGGCAGCCCATCAATAGTTATGGAGGCGCTTTTGGCAAAAGCCATTCATTCGATGATCCGTGTTCTCGATGAGGAGAAATCCAGATCATTTTACCTGTCCGCATTCCGCCTTGAAGTAGCGGACCGGCTCGACTTCGATACCTTCACGCTTGTCTATTTGCGTAACGACGAAACCGATTTCGAGCTCGAACTCACCGTTAACAAAGGACGCACGGAGCCGTACCATCTCGGCGATGGTTACGGTCATCTGGCTGTTAGCGTCGATGATCTCGACAAAGAACATGCCCGGTTGAAAGCCGAGCAATTCAAGGTCCGCGATATCGTCGAGTTCAAGCGCGACGACGCCATGCTGGCGCGCTTCTTTTTCATCGAGGATCCGGACGGTTACAAGATCGAAGTATTGCAGCGACAAGGCCGGTACATGTGACCGGCTAAACGGCGTTGGAGGAACGCCGTTTAGCCAGCAAGGGCATCGTGCGGATTTCCCGCCGGAATGCCGATAGCAAGCAAGGGAGGAACTCAATGGTTACCATATTCAACCGCAATCCGGTCTCGCAGGACACGCCTGATCCCGCCCTGCGCAAGGGAATGTCACGGCGCGATGTGCTGAAAAGAGGCGGTACAGCCAGCCTTGGTGCCATTCTCATCATCAGCGGCAGCTCCATCATCCATCCGCAATTTGCATGGGGCCTCGAGACATCCAATCTCAAGCCCGAAACGATGGCGACGCTGATCCAGTTGGCGCGCGACATCTATCCGCATGACCATATCCCGGACCGCTTCTACGCTATCGCGGTCAAACCCTACGACGCCAAGGCAGGTGAAGACCCGAAGCAGAAAAAAATGATCGAGGACGGAATTACCGATTTGGACAAGCGAGTCGGCAAAGGCGGCTATCTTGGCCTTGGCTGGGAAGATGACCGGCTCGCCATCCTGCGAAAAATCGAGGACACACCATTCTTCCAGACTGTCCGAGGGGGACTCGTGACTGGACTCTACAATCAAGAGGAGGTCTGGCCGCTCTTTGGTTACGAGGGCGAATCTTTCTCCAAGGGTGGTTACATCGCACGCGGCTTCAGCGACATCGAGTGGCTCTGAACCGTACGCGCAATCAAGAATCTTTTTTGGCTAATGGGAGGAAACCATGGCTGCACCTTATGATCTAAAGGACGACAGTGTCGTCGTTGTCATCGGCTCCGGCGCGGGCGGTGGAACTCTCGGCAATGAGCTCGCACAGAAGGGCATCGACGTCGTTATTCTCGAAGCTGGCGCACGCCACGAATATGATGACTTCATCAACAACGAATGGGAGAGTTTCGGCCAACTTGCCTGGGTCGACAAACGCACCACTTCCGGTGACTGGCGCGTTGCCAAGGATTTCCCCACTCTTCCAGCCTGGATCGTCAAATCCGTTGGCGGTTCCACGACTCACTGGGCTGGCGCATCCCTGCGCTTTCAGGACCATGAATTCCAGGCCTTGACTCATTACGGCAAGGTCAAGGGCGCCAACCTGCTCGACTGGCCGATCACCTTGGCGGAAATGGAGCCCTACTACGCCAAGGCAGAAGAAAAAATGGGCGTTACCCGCACAAACGGCATCGCAGGTCTGCCTGGCAATAATAATTTCAAGGTCCTCAAGGCCGGTGCAGACAAGCTCGGCTACAAGGAATGCCATACTGGGAACATGGCCATCAACTCCGCCGACCGCGATGACCGAATGTCGTGCCAACAGACCGGCTTCTGCTTTCAGGGCTGCAAATGGGGTGCAAAATGGTCAACGCTCTATACGGAAATTCCGAAGGGCGAAAAAACAGGCAAGCTCGAAGTCCGTCCAAATTCGATGGTGCAGAAGATCGAGCACGACAAGAGCGGCAAGGTTAATGGCGTTCTCTACGTCGACAAGGACGGCAAGCAGCAATTGCAGAAAGCACGAGTCGTTGCCGTAGCCGGCAACTCGATCGAGAGCCCTCGCCTGCTGCTAAACTCCGAGTCGAACATGTTTCCGGATGGGCTGGCTAACTCCTCCGGCCAGGTCGGCCGCAACTATATGCGCCATACGACTGGTTCGGTGTACGCGACCTTCGAAAAGCCCGTGCATATGTATCGCGGCACGACCATGGCCGGCATCATCCGTGATGAAGCGCGTCATGATCCGTCTCGAGGCTTTGTGGGCGGTTATGAGATGGAAACCCTGTCGCTCGGCCTGCCGTTCATGGCTGCATTCCTCGATCCAGGCGGCTGGGGACGCTCCTTCACATCGGCGCTCGATCAGTACGTCAATATGGCCGGTCTGTGGATTGTCGGCGAGGACATGCCGCAGGAAGACAACCGCATCACACTGCACAAGGATGAAAAGGACAAGTACGGCCTGCCCATCGCCAATGTAAACTTCAGCGATCATCCGAACGACGTCGCCATGCGTGACCACGCGTACCAGCAAGGCCAGGCCCTATATCATGCGGTAGGCGCGACCCGGACCTTCCCAACGCCACCCTATCCTTCGACGCATAATCTCGGAACCAACCGCATGAGCGAGAAAGCGAAGGATGGCGTGGTCAACAAGTATGGTCAGAGCCACGACATCCAGAACCTCTTTGTGTCGGATGGCAGCCAGTTCACCACTGGTGGTGCGGAAAATCCTACTCTCACCATCGTTAGCCTTTCCATACGGCAGGCTGACTACATTGCAAAGGAGATGGCAGCGAAGACGATCTAACGTGCGGTCAGCTCCGGCCCAGCGCTGACCGCACGACTATGTCATTGACGCAATTTTCCAACCGAGATTGCGTCATTGGCGTATGTAATTGAGATGTCGATTTCTAGAACAGCTTACTACCGGTAGGCAAGGATTTGTTGATGCACAACGAATTGCCCTGGAACCGTTAAATCGAAATCAAGATGACATTACGGGCTGGCTCCGTGCACGCCATACCTGCGGCTTGGTTGTCCCCAATGCTTCCAGTGTTCTCGCTTTGCGAACGTCTCATCGAAGTTTGATACGCATGGCTGCATTTCTTGAAGATGTCTACACCTACAGTTGCAGGTAACCGTGCCCATTTTTCATGGCCTGCTATGACGCTATAACCTGTTCACTGCCGCAGGGGCATGCGAAGAACTGAATGCCTCATCCTTGCGCAAGGAATTGATAATGGCTGCGATCGTCTCGGTACCGGGTTTAACCGGTTTTGTCGCAAACGCTTCCGTAAGGGAAGGTGATCTATGTGTCGCACTGCACGCAATTAGGTTCTTCCTCAATTTCTGTGATTAAATGGCAGCATTCGCGCCCTCATAAGTTCTGGGCCGGCCCTGCCATACATGGCTCGCTTCAATGTCTTGAGACGATTGATCTGTCCTTCGGCCTGTCCGTTGCTCCAAAGGAGCTCGATTGCATTCTTGATGGCATCGATATCCCTGCGTAAAACACTGGCGAAACGCATGATTGCGATGAGATTGGTTTCGATGGCATCGTCAATCCATTCATCCAGCGCACTGGCATTTCTACTACGCAAGATGCCGCTGAAGCGCATGGCCAAGCTCCGCATCTTGGCGAACGGCTCTGAGCCCTTCTTCAAGGCATCGACTTTTCTCGCTTGCCGGTTGGTCAGCAGGCCGCGCGGCTTTATGCACAAAGCTGCGGCAATAACGGAAGAAATTACATGGCCGGTATCAGGATCACGAACCGGTTCTAGAGCGCGCTCTTCCGTGGAAATATCGTCCGGCTGCCCCTTTTCGGCGTCGCGCCAAACCTTCAACAAGCGCTCCAGATTGGAACGACTGCCCGTGTAGCCGCGGTTCTTGATGTCGTAGAAGAGATGACGTCCGATGCGGTTTCCATCCTTCCAGCATCCAGCCAGGAAAGCTTCAAAGTACAGTGGCGATGTCGGGTTCAATGCTGCCCGGCTCCTGTCCCGGGGTGCATTGGAAGTAAGCCAATTCGCGATGCTGCGGCGTTCATATCCGGTCCGTCTCGAAATCTCACTGTAAGAGAGACCCTGTTGGCGCAGTGCGTGAAGCATCTCGAAGATGTCCTGACGGGACTGCCTGTGCGCCATGCGGGCGCGGCGGCGCTGTGCAGTGGAGCTAACAATAGCATCTTCTGACAAAATCGGCCTAACATGAGCGTGGCCGTAAAAGCTCATTTGTTCCTTGATCGCTGCCCTAAGATTTTGGACCAGATGAAACCGATCGGCCACCTGCCGGGCCTGCGGAGCACCCTCTCTGGCGGCCTGAGCATACAGGCCGCAGCGATCTCGGCTGATGACCTCGATAGCAGGGCGTTCTTGCAACCATGCTTTTGCGCTCTCAACGCTGCGGTCGTCCAGAACATCGACAACCGATCGTCGCTCGAGATCGACCATAATAGTGCCGTAGCGCGTAGCGTGCCGCCAGCTCCAATCATCAATGCCCACAACTCGGATATTGTCGGCTTGTCTGCAGGCCAGAGCGTCGCGCTTCAATTGTCGCAAGATCGTGTCGTCGCTGACCGGCATGCCGAGCCGATGCATCAAGCACTCACCCGGGCGACCGCCCATGCTGTGGCCAATCAAGCCGACAATCTCATCCATCCTTGCTGTTCGGCGCGTGTAGGGTAAAGCAATCTTGGGCAACCGGTCTGCGAAGGTTCGCCGCCGGCATTTCCGGTGTCTGCACTGCCATCGATTCAGTGTGAGCTTAATTTTCACGACTTGGCCCTGAACGGGCAAGTCCTGGAGGCTGCGGTTGTGCCAGCCGTGCCGGTAACGGCTTCGCGTTCCACAATCCGGGCAGACTCCGATTGGTTTCGCAGCGGCGGAAACAACCCAGTTTCCTTCATCTTGAATAGTGATACCCAGAACTCTGACCCCTGGGCCGGGCGTCCATTTCGATTTCGTTCGCATAAACGCAGATAGCAATGCGTCCGCTAACAGTCTGTTAACCACACAATTTGAGGAAGAACCCCTTTAAGGGTAAAGCGACATTTGGCGATATTCGTAATTTCTCAGCATCTTTGTACAAACTCACATGTTCAACTCCGCTTTACGTTGCGAATCTGATTGAGCTAGTTGCGCAGCGCAAGGCGACGACAGCAACTACCTCGACGGTTCAGGAAACTAAAACGCCCAGCGTCGATGCCATGGCTGCTTTGCGCCCTCGATTTCGGCCGTAGTGCTGAGCTTGGCCGCTGCCCGAAAGCAGACGTCGCCAGCGATAGGGCCGGACGGCTTGATTACGATTTCTGCGTGTCTGCCTGGCCGTTTGGTATTGCATCCACTGATTCCAAAGGAGACGCCGCTCCTTCAGGCCGGATCGCGCTATACGACTTCCACCGCCTCTAGTATCCACGCTGTTCGCTCGGCGAGTTCGGGGATCTTGGCCAGGTAAGACTGATAGTGGGACGTCATGCGGTGTGCCTCGACGGCGGCGGCGTCCTTATAGAGTTCATCGAGTACATAGCGCTCGCCATGTGTTCGGTCGCGCCAGACATCCCAGCGCAGATTGCCGGGCTCAGCCCGGCAAAGCGGTGCCATACCCACAAGCAATGTTCGTAGCTCTGCGGCCTTGCCAAGGTGGGCAGTGAGGATGGCAGTGATTTTCGTCGGGGTCTGCGTCATTCTAGGACTCCTGCGAATACACGAGGGGAGAACTCGTGGACACGAGTTGCGGAGCTTTGAAGCTGCACTAACGACGCGTCATCGTCTTCAATGCAGCTTCTCATCAGATCAGGCAGAGACCATCGCCCGGTCGAGTGCTTCGACAAGCTTAGCTGCAAGGGGATGATCGGATCGCGGGTTCTGGCCCGTGATGAGCTCTCGGTCCACGATCACATGGGGGGAGAAGTCGACCGGATTCGTCGTGACCTCACCGCCGGCCATCCCCAATGCATCGGGCATTGTGAAATAGAGCTTGCCGTGAAGGACCTTCTCTTCGATTGGTTTCTCCTCGCTCCCGGAGAAAACCGTCATCTTGTAGCTCGCATACTGCCAGCCCTTGGCGAGTTCAGGCGCCTTGGAGACGTCTCCGGCAATCAATGCAGCCCGATACTCTTTTGCGCGCGGCAATGCGGCGAGAGAGGCTATGGGGCCGTGGCAAAGTAAGGCCGTCGGTTTTTGACGGGAATGAAAGTGGCGCAGGATCTCTCCGAGGTCTGCGTCCTGCATAAGATCGACCACCGGGGCTTGACCGCCTGGCACGAAGACGCCCGCATAGTCATCGAGACCGCCCACTATTACCGATCGCAATGTCCTGACGTCGTTCATCGCCGGATAGTCGTCGAAGAAAGCCCGGCCGCGCCTATAAGCCGCTTCGTTGCCGTCGAAATGCTGCGCAACGTCAGACACGGGGTCTATGTGCGGCTTTGTGCCGTTGGGCGTGGCCAACTCGATCTCGTATCCCGCGTCAACAAGTGCCATGGCTGGTACCACTGTTTCGTTGAGATATTGGCCGGTCGGACCCGTTTCGCCCCCCTGAATTTCAATCCGGGTAGCATTTGACCCGACGATCAGAACTTTTCCCTTGCTCATAGTATGCTCCTCACTCGATGTGAATTGGGGCGGCGCAGTCCGGTGGGGTCACGATGTCAGACCCCACCAAGAGTTATTCCCTAAGGAGAGACGTCCTCGTCCTGCCCCATCTATCGGGCCGCCCTCACAATGATCTCCGCAACGGCTTCGGGATGAGACAGCATTGCGACATGGCCGGACGGTACTTCAACCATTTCAGCGTTCGCGGACTTCACCTGGTCCCTCTGCAACGCGGGGGAGATGATCTGGTCGTCCGTCGCCACAACCATGAAAGTCGGTTTGTCGCGCCAGGCGGGATGCTTGACGGGCGCGGTGGTGGCGCGCACGTGGAATCGGCCTTGTACGACTGCAACAAGCTCCTTTTCCTGCGGGGACAGGCCCGCCGCAAAGTACTTCGAAATGCCGTCATCGGTAATCTTGAGGTACCCATCCTCGTCCTTGACGTAAGTCGTCCGGCTTTCCTGCTCCGGATACTTGGAGGCAACATCGACCAGGGATTGCCCAGCATCAGGAGCGTAGGCAGCCACATAGACCAATGATTTGACCTTCGGGTCACTACCCGCCTCCGTGATGACGACGCCGCCCCACGAATGACCGACGAGCACGACGGGGCCTTCGGCATCGCGGATTGCGCGCTTGGTGAAAGCCACGTCGCCCTCCAGGGACTCCAACGGATTCTGGACGGCGATCACGTTCAACCCGGCATCTTGCAAGGGTGGGATGACCTTCTGCCAGGACGAACCGTCTGCGAACGCGCCGTGAACAAGGACGACGGTCTTGGCCTGGGGATCGGCCGCGATTGCGAAAGAGGAGGTGGATGCGAGAGCCACCAAGACGGAACAGATAGCTCGAAAGATTCTGGACATGCGATGCCCTCCGATGAACGATCCCTGTATACTCATCCGGCCAGCCCACCCACGCACGTTAATTGTCGCTAAATTCCGCGATTGTGACGGGGCGGCGACTGTGAAGCCAAGTGCTATCCGGCTTTCCGTTCAGAGCCGTTTGTACCGGGAACCGGGCCAGTCTGTGGAATGTCGGAAAGCCGCACCGGACGGGGAATATTCGCCAATCAATCGCCGATCGGTCTCGGTGGAATCAGTGTACCCCTTCAGCCTCCCCCGGCGTTCGAAGTCGTGAGCAAGCTCAAGATGTCGGGATCTGCGTCGACAGTCCCGCTATCCGAGGAGAAAGCCGTGTTCGGACCGCACGGTAGAGGACACTGGGCACGATATGGAGCCTGCCGCTGTTCGACAAGCGGGCGCTCTCCGAAAGCAATGAGTTTGAACGCCGCATATGTCTTGGCGATGCCCGACAGTTTGAGTTGTGCAGGTCCTGTTCCCGGATGAAGTGAAAGGAGGGACTTGTCGATAAGATTGCCGATGGATTCGATGATATGTGCTTGCTCGAGGTCGTCGTCTTCCATCATTACGACGGCAGATTCCAGCGAGAACTCACCCGGGAATACCGACAGCCTCCTGAACACTCGTTGGTCCGTCTCAGACAGAAGCGCGTAGCTCCAATCCATCATCGCTTCCGCTGTCTGGTGGCGCGGGGCGGCGTACCGACTACCTCTCCATCGCAAGGCGAGTTGGTTGTCCAACAACTCCGCGATCCGGTCGAGGCCATATGGTTCCATGCGGCTCGCCACCAGTTCGATCGCAAGCGGATTGCCGTCCAGTCTCCTGCAAATGGCGGCGATTGTCGCTGCCTGTTCGTCGACGAATGACTCCAGATGGCCGCTATCAACCGCACGCTCTACGAAAAGCTGGACTGCGGGCCAGAGTAACGCCTGTGCCGTTGTCAAGTGTCCTGTGTGCGGAGGAACGCCAAGCGGGCGGAGAATGTGGACGGCCTCGCCGGGCAAGCGGAGGGCTTCGCGACTCGTGGCGAGAATATGCACCCTGGCCGTCCGCTCAAGAAGCAAACCGACGATATCAGCCGCGGCGTCGATAACATGCTCGCAATTGTCCAGGATCAATAGGGCGCATCGTGAGGACAGGTGGCCGATGACGTCCAAAATAACATCACTTTCCGAAAGGGCGATATCCAGGGCCGCGGCAATCGCTCTCGGTACAGCCGCTTCGTCGCGAACGGTGCTGAGGTCGATAAAATGCGCATGCTCGAACATGGGCAGGGCGTGGGCCACCAAAATGGACAGGGTCGTCTTTCCGATCCCTCCCGCGCCCACAATCGTAACGAAACGGCGTTCAGAAACCATCTGCGAAAGTTTGGCTATGCTCTCGTCCCGGCCTATGGGATGGCTCAGGCGAGGTGGGAATTTCTTTGCAGTGCAACGACCCGTGCAGGATGACTGACCGTAGTTCAATGGCAGATGCCAGGCCTGCGGCGACTCAGGTGCCTCATTCCATGTGACCGGGGCGACGAAGCTGTAGCCGCGACCCGCTACGCTAACGATGTAGCGATCGCCGTTTTCGCCACAGCCGATCTCGCGCCTCAGATGTGTCATCTGCACTCTTATGTTGGAGGCTTCCACATTGAGGCCAGGCCACGCGAACGCCATGAGTTCCTTGTGGGAAAGGACCTGTCCATGGCTCTGGACGAGAGCGACCAGCATGTCGAAGGCACGGCTGCCTATCGCAAGCAGCTCGTCGCCTCGATGGAGCACCCTTGCGGCCGGGTTCAACTGGTATGGCCCAAAGCCGAAAAAACCGTTTGTCGCGTGATATCCCATTTCGGTTGCCCTCAATGGCCCTGTCGTTGAGCGGTGAATCCACATAAGCCCATTTTTGATATTACCGGACCTTGCTCTCTGCGGAGGTTAAATCCGGTAAAAAATGGGGGTGGGATCCGCTTGCCGCAGCATCAGCCTTGCGCTGGCGGCCGAGATTTCACTCGCTTTGACCACATTTTACGCACGGCCGAGGTACTTTCGGCTTAGATATCAATTCGCCGCCATTGCTGGTGCGAAGTCTCCGAAGCTGATCGAAGGGCATGGAGTGAAGTGAATGTCCACCGCGGTTCTCTTCCAACCCATCAGAATACGAGGATTAAATCTCCTCAACCGCATCGTGATCGCGCCTATGTGCCAGTACTCTGCTGAAGACGGCTGTATGAACGAGTGGCATCTCATTCACCTCGGAAAGCTCGCATTATCTGGAGCGGCTTTGCTGACCATTGAGGCGACGGCGGTCGTGCCGGAGGGGCGTATCACTTATGCTGACGTCGGGTTGTGGAACGAGCGGTGCTATGCGGCGATGGGACTTGTTCTTGAGAGCATACGTCGCTGGACGGACATGCCGATCGGGATACAGCTCAGCCATGCCGGCCGGAAGGCATCGACTGAAGTTCCCTGGAAAGGTGGAGGACAGATACCACCGACCGAGGCACTGGGCTGGCAGACCGTTGCTCCGTCGGAGCTTAGGTACAGTAAAGGGATGTTCCCCCCCGAATCCTTGGACAAGGAGGGTTTGAAGCGTGTTCGTGATGCATTCGCGACCGCCGCAAGACGCACCGCCAAGCTTGGCTTGGATTTGGTGCAGGTCCATGCCGCTCACGGATATCTCCTCCACCAGTTCCTCTCCCCGTTGAGCAATCGCCGTGGCGATGAGTACGGAGGATCCCTGGCTAATCGGATGCGTTTTCCCCTTGAAGTATTTGATGCCGTCCGCTCGGAGGTGCCTGCCGAGATGCCGGTCTCGATCAGGGTGTCCGCCACGGATTGGGTTGATGGAGGCTGGGACCTGGAGCAGACACTTCAATTCGCTGCGGAACTGCAGCGGCGCGGTTGCGACGCCATACACGTCTCCAGCGGCGGCTTGCACCCTGGTCAGTGCATCCCGGTCGGACCAGGATATCAGGTCCCGTTTGCCCGTACTGTCAAGAAAGAGGTCAAGATGCCGGTCGTCGCCGTTGGACTTATAACAGGCTTCGATCAGGCCGAAGCTATTGTTGGAACGGGCGACGCCGACATGGTGGCGCTCGGTAGGACAATCATCTTCGACCCGAACTGGCCATGGCATGCCGCAGCGGAGCTTGGCGGCAAGGTGCGCGTTCCTGCGCAATATCTGCGCTCCCAACCCAGCCGTTTCAGAGACCTGTTCGCGAACGAGTAATCTGCGGCGCCTTAGGGACGTCGGTCGACGTAATGCGCATTCTTCTGGGCGATGTTTGTCGGCAGGCGATGGCTGTGACATACTAAATGGAACTTGGGGTACGTCCGTTCAATTTTGGCGTCGATGACACGCCCCTAAGTGCTCATCTGAAATTGCCGCAACCACCAGCCTGATTGACCTGGCTGCCGTTGTGAGCCGATCATGCGCGACGGGAGAACAATGGCTTCGACGGAGCCGGACAAAATAGTCGCATTTGGCCCCTTTCGTCTCCACGGGGAGCATCGCCGCTTGTTTTGCGGTACCGAAGAGGTTCAGCTTGGCGGTCGCGCCATGGAGATGCTCGCGACGCTGGCCCGGAACAAGGGCGAAGTTGTCAGTAAGGAAGAGCTCTACAACGCGGCGTGGCCCGGCATCTTCGTACATGAAGCCAATCTGAAAGTGACAATCGCTTCGCTCAGGCGGGCACTTAAGGAATATTCTCCCGGAGGTGACTACATCCGCACCTTCGTGGGCCGCGGCTATTGGCTGAGCGATCAGGTAGATGTTGGAGACATGCCGCGCATCGCGGATCTGCCTGTCGTGGCAAATACACGCTTTCCCGAATTGGGCACCGTTGTCGGGCGGGATGCCGAAATCGCTGAACTGCGAGGCAGGATCACTGCCAACCGACTGACGACGATCGTCGGTCCCGGGGGCATTGGTAAGACAACAGTTGCAATCGCGACGGTGCAACCACTGGAAGACGATGAGGGAGGCCTCGTCACCTTCATCGATCTCGCTCGGGCGGCAAGCGAGGAATTCGTCATCCCTTCAATTGCTACGGCGCTCGGCATCAGTTCAGGTAGTCAGGATCGGCTCGAGGCGATCTCATCGATCCTCGCTCGAAGGAAGACCCTGCTTCTATTGGATACGTGTGAGCATGTACTCAATGCCGTCGCGCATCTTTGCGATGTCATCCTCGCGAACACTAGGGATGTCAAGATCGTCGCGACCAGCCGGCAAGTTCTCCGTGCGAAGCGAGAGGAGGTGTTCTGGCTCGCTCCGCTGGAAGTTCCTCCGCCTCGCCGCACCTACACAGCGGAACAAGTTCTTCGCTACTCTGCAGCCCAACTTCTCATCGAACGAGCGTCCGAGAAGGGGAAATACACATTGGAGGATGGAGATGCCTCTGCAGTCGCCGAGATATGCAGACGGCTCGACGGGTCGCCTCTCGCTATCGAGCTAATTTCGTCCCGGCTGACAAGCCTAAGTGCTCCGGAAGTACTCGGTGAGCTTGGCGACCAGTTCAACACACTGGTTGACCGTGACCAGGAGGGACCGCCTCGCCAACAAACCCTGCTCGCGACCATGCAGTGGAGCTACGAGCTGCTCACAAACAGCGAGGCGGCCGTTTTGCGCGCCATATCGATCTTCATGGGTACGTTCGATTTGGATGCGGTTGTCAGTGTTGTCGCTCATCACCGCCTAGATCCGACCGACGTTTTTGATGCCGTCGCCGGGCTCCGTGCCAAGTCGATGCTGAGCATCGAGCAGATAGCAGGCGAAATGCGATACCGCCTTCTCGACAGTACTCGCGCGTTCGCAGGGAATCTGCTGGAAACCTCCGGGGAAATGCCCGCTGTGTCGGGGGCCTATGCTCGCCTCATGCTGGGAATCTTCGCCCGAGCGAACGCCGATCAGTCAAGACTTCCAGCGCGACAATGGTATGCGGCCTACGCCAGTCATGCGGACGATTTGCGTCGGGCCATTGGCTGGGCGCTCTTTCGTCACGGAGATCCGCTCCTCGGCATGCAACTGGTCGCATCCGGCATACCACTATGGCATGAGTTGTCGTTGAGCGAAGAGGCCCGGAGGAACTGCGAACATGCGCTCGCCGAGTTTGATCGCACGGGCTGCGCCGACATGTCGTTGAAACTCAAGCTGGTCGTGGGGCTTGCGGCCGTAAACAGCTACCTGTCAGCCGATGCTGGGGAAGCCATCAAGACCATTGAAACTGCAATCAGGCTTTCGCGTCTGATCGGTGATACCAATGCCGAGTGCCAGGCGCTGGGCGCTCTGGCGAGATATCGGCTGCTGCCTGGCAACCAGACAGAGGTCCGGAAAATTCTCAAGGAGTTGAAGCGCGTCGCAACGCACTCGAAAAATCGCCCGGCACAGTGGGAGCATGAGATTCTTCTTACAGAATTGGAAATCATTCACTGCCAATACCCACCCGCGATCGCCAGGATGGAGCGGTTGAGCCAGGAGGTGCGGCGCTTTCCCGATGGGACTGCTTCTCGCTTCGATCTCGACCCAAAAATTAGGAGCGAAACGACGCTGGGCGCACTCCAGTGGTTGGGCTCTGTCAGACCCGGAACGGGGCTGAACACAGTAAAGATTTGCGCACGCGAAGCCTTGGAACTCCATCATGGTTGGACCCTCATCTCGTGCTACACCCACGGGGGGCTTTTTACTCTAAGTGAATGTCAGGAATGGCCTCTGGCTACGCAGTACGTCGAGCAACTGAAGGATACGATTTATCGCCACGGGATGCCGACGTGGATCCCCGTCGCGAACTGCTACGCCGAAGCACTATACGTACTTTCCGGAGCACGACATGATCCCGATGGGCCTTTGTCGGCGTTCGACGAACTTCGTACCGGCTTACGGCAGTTGGGACGGCATGCGTATTATGCGCTCCTGATACGCGCCCTCTATGCAATCGGACACGTTGATGAGGGCGTACGGATTCTCGACTATTTGTTCGAGATAGGACCCCAGCGCTCGATGGTGCCCGAATTGTTGCGCCTAAGGGCTGTCAAGGAACGATCGCTTGGGCGCGACGACGACGCGCTTTGCACCCTTCGGCAATCGGTCCAGGCCGCGGAGGACAACGGTGCGTGGGGATGGCACATTCGCAGTGCAACCGACCTAGCAGTTCTGCTCAGAGACCGTTTGCAGATTGATGACGCCAAGAGCGTCATCGAGCCCGTATACGGCCGGTTCATCGATGGTTTCGATACTCCCGACTTGCAGAGAGCCGGAGATATTCTGTCGGAGTTGCGGGGTTTTGGACGAGTCCCCGGCTCGTAGTTGCAATGTGCATCCTCAAACGGCCGCCAACCTCCCCGTGGCTTAGAGGCCGATCGGATTGTTCGCCAGCCAACCGTGGATCGAGTGGACCACGACTGATCCCTCGCCGACGCTGGAGGCAACGCGCTTGACGGATCTGGCACGGACGTCGCCAACCGCGAATATCCCTGGGACGCTGGTTGCATAGGGCGAACCATTCGGGGCACCAGCATGGTCGTAGCCGGCCAGGATGAAACCGCGATCATCGAGTTCGACGCAACCGTTGAGCCAGTCAGTGTTCGGAACAGCCCCGATCATGAGAAAGAGGTTCGATATCGCATGTTCGAATTCATCCTCCCCGCGTTGTCGCCATTTCACCGATGAAAGGTAGTTCTCGCCGACAAGCGAGGTGATCTCGCTGCGGGCATGCAGGGTGATCCGCGGGGACTGCACGATGCGGCCGACCAGATAGTCTGACATGGTCGCCGAAAGACCATCGGCCCGGACGAGGAGATGGACGCGCCGGGCTCGCGAGGACAGGAAGATCGCTGCTTGCCCAGCGGAGTTTCCGCCGCCCACCACCGCGACATCGGCGCCTTCACAAAGCTGCGCCTCGATCGAGGTGGCTGCGTAATGAATTCCCTTGCCTTCGAAATGCTCGGCCTCTGCTATGTCCAGTCTTCGATACCGTGCGCCGGTCGCAACGACGACGGATCGGCCAAGCACCACATTGCCGCCTTCCAGATGCACCGCAAACGGATAGCAGGCGCACTCCAGGCGCCCGGCAGCATCAGCGACGGCAAACCGCGCGCCGAACCTTTGCGCCTGTATCTGCGCTCGCCGGGCAAGATCCTGTCCCGAGATACCCATCGGAAATCCGAGGTAGTTCTCGATCCGTGAACTCGTGCCTGCCTGGCCGCCCGGCCCGACCGCCTCGACGACCAGCGTGTCCAGACCCTCGGATGCGGCATAGACCGCGGCGGCGAGACCGGACGGCCCCGCGCCGACGACAACTGCATCGTACACATGCGTAGGATCCAGCCGCTCCGTGATGCCGAGCGCCTCAGCAAGGTCGCGATTGGCAGGCCGGCTAAGTACCCTGGCTCCGTTGAGGACAACGATCGGCAGGCTGTCGGCGTCGGCATGGAAGGTGGCCATGGCCACGCGCGCGTCGTCGTCGAAATCGGTGTCGAGGCAGCGATAAGGATAGCCGTTCCTCTCCAGAAACGTCTGGATGCGGACCGTGTCGCCGGCGCGGCAACTTCCCACCACGACGGTGCCGCCCTCGGCATGTTCGAGCAGCCTAGCCCGCCTGAGAATGAACGAGCGCAGGATGATTTCGCCGATATCCGGTTCGGCGGTGACCAGCCTCAGCAGCGCGGGGCGGGAAAGACGGATGACGGAGGTGGGAACGACAGCTTTCCCGCAGACAATGACTGCTCGCCCACTCAGGTGATGCAATTCCCCGGTGAACTGGTTTTCGCGGTGCGTGGCGATAAGCGCATGCCCGCCATGCCCGTCGCTCTCGAACACATCGACGGATCCGCTGAGAATGACAAAGAAGTCTACCTCGCGATCGCCCACTTCGTACAGGTACGCGCCGCCATCGAACCGATCCTTCTGCCCGAACGGGGCGATGCGCGCCACCATATCGGGAGTGAGGCGGGGAAATGCCTCCCCGGGGATTTCACGCAGCTCAACGGAAGTCGGGCTACTGAGCGTGCTGAAGTCGCCTCTATCGGCCATTGGAGTAACCTCGATCCGTCCCACGCTGTGACGCGCAGGAAAAGAGTGTAGCCGGGCCGGCTCACTGTAGCCTGTTAAGCAGCGCTTATCATCGCGAATTTCCGGGAACAGGGATACGCCTCTGGCATCTGCGGAAACGACAGTAAGACGGCCTCGGTTGGACAAGCGGGTTCGATGATATGCCAGATTTCTCGCGCATTGGCGGCATTTAGCGCGCGTCACCGAGACCAGATGCTAGCCTCTATCCAATTCAAACGACGAACCAGCATCGTGCGGCGCTCCTGCCTGCCCCGTGGGTACGAACGATCGCTCGACGATGCGCTGCCATCGAGTTTCGAGGATCCAAGATGACCAGGCTTGTCGCTACACTCACTCTCGACGACGCCAAACTGATGCTATCAGCGGCGGAAGCAAAGGCTGCGGAGTTTGGCATCGCCTACAATGTTGCCGTGGTCGATGCCGGAGGACATCTGGTGGCCTTCGTTCGGCAGGACGATGCGCTGATCGGCAGCATCGACTTGGCTATCAAGAAGGCTGTCACCGCGCGTCTCTTCGACAAGAAGCGGACTACTTAGCAACACTGGCACAACCCGGCGAGCCGCTCTTCGGCATCGACCAGAGCAATGACGGCAACGTTATCATCTTCGGCGGCGGGCTCCCTGTCGCCCAAGAGGGACGATTGATCGGCGCGGTCGGGGCAAGCGCCGGGTCGGTGGAGCAGGACATAGCAGTGGCTCAAGCCGCCGTGTCCGCGATGGACCATCTCTAGCGCACACACAGAGCGACAGTTCAGCAAAGGAGCAAAAAAGATGACGACCAATATCGAAGGGAAAGTCGTTTTGATCACCGGCGGCGGCACCGGCCTTGGCGCAGAGACCGCCCAGATGCTTGCCTCGAAAGGAGCAAAAATTGCGGTCGCCGCACGGCGGCGCGGCAAACTCGACGAAGTCGCGTCCAGGATTTCCTCCTCCGGCGGGAAGGCAAAGGGCTATGAGCTGGATGTGGCCAACAAGGACCAGTTCAAATCGGTCGTGGATGCGGTGGCGTCCGATTTTGGAAGACTGGACGTCCTGATCAACAATGCCGGGCTGATGCCGATCCGCCCCATGGCGGAAGTGAACACCGACGAATGGGATGCGATGATCGACGTCAACCTCAGGGGTACCCTGTACGGTATCGCCGCAGTCCTGCCGATGTTCATCAAACAGGAAGCGGGCCACATCATCAACATCAGCTCCGTCGCGGGCGTCAAGGTCTTCGCACCGGGCGGCACGGTCTACTCTGGCACCAAGTTCGCCGTCAGGGCGATCTCAGAGGGGCTGCGCCAGGAGGTCGGAAGCAAGATCAGGGTGACATCAATCGAACCGGGTGCCGTCGAGAGCGATCTCAAGCACACGACCAGTGGAACATCACAGGGCGCGGTCATGGAATTCTACAAGTCGGCGATCCCCGCCAGTTCCATTGCCAGGGCAATCACCTTCGCAATCGAGCAACCCGCCGACGTGGACATCAACGAGATCGTGCTGCGTCCGACGGCACAGGAATTTTGATCGACGGATCGGATCCGGCTGCGCGAGCGCGCGTTGAATATTCCCAAGACCGTTTCCGGCCCTGACCTCGAAAGGAGACTATGAGATGGCTTATCAGAGCGTAAACCCGGCAACGGGCAAGGTCCTCAAGACATTCAATAACCATAGCGATGACGAGATCGAGAGGGCGCTCAATCTAGCCCATTCCCTCTACAAGTCGCCGTGGTGCAAGGGCGACAGAGGTCCTCGACTAGAGGTTCTGAACCGCTTTTCCAAACTGGCGCATGAGCGCCTGGAGGAACTGGCGCGCATACTCACCCTGGAAATGGGAAAGCGGATCAACGAAGCGCGCACCGAGGTGCGGATCACCGCCGATATCGCCCAGTACTATGCCGAAAACGCCGAGTCCCTTCTCGCCCGTGAGAAGGTGGCGACGTCGAAGGGCGACGCTTGGCTGGAATATCATCCGATCGGTGTCGTAGTCGCTGTCGAGCCCTGGAATTTTCCCTTCTACCAGTTGATCCGAGTGGCCGGTCCCAATCTCGCGATCGGCAATCCTGTACTGGCGAAACACGCCAGCATGGTACCGCAGGCTGCGGTCGCGTTCGAAGAACTTCTCACCGAAGCCGGCGTACCGGAAGGCGCATGGAAGAACATCTTCGCGACAGGCGACCAGGTTTCAAAACTGATTGCTGACGACCGGGTTCAAGGCGTGGCTCTCACCGGCTCTGAGGGCGCAGGCAGCATCGTGGCGGCCAACGCGGGCAAGAACCTCAAGAAGTCCGTGATGGAACTCGGCGGCAGCGACGTGTTCGTCGTCCTCGACGACGCCGACGTGGACAAGGCCGTCGCCGCCGGCGTCGAGGCCAGGCTGCGCGGCTGCGGTCAGGTCTGCAATGGTGCGAAACGCTTCCTCATCCATGAGAAGATCGCCGACGAATTCGTCAATAAGCTCGCGGAGAAGTTCACGAGCACCAAGATCGGCGACCCCATGGATGAGACCGTCGGACTCGGGCCGATGTCTTCGATCGGAGCTCGCGACGATATTGCTGGGCAGGTCGAGCGCGCCGTCAAGGCCGGGGCCAGGGTCTTGGTCGGCGGGTCAGTGGTCGAGGGGCCGGGCGCGTATTATCAGCCAACGATCCTCACCCATGTGACAAGGGACAACCCGGCGTACTTCGAGGAGTTCTTCGGTCCCGTCGCGCAGGTGCACGTGATCAAGAGCGATGACGACGTGGTCAGGATCGCGAACGACTCGAACTTCGGGCTTTCCGGGGCGATCTTCACGGCGGACGTCGATCGCGCCAAGTCCCTCGCTTCGCAGGTGGAAACAGGCTCAGTCTGGATCAATACGTCCTCCTTCACCGGACCGGAGCTTCCATTCGGCGGGGTCAAGAAATCCGGCTACGGTCGCGAACTCGCGGGCGCCGGCATCAAAGAACTGGTGAACCAGAAGATGGTGCTCGTCGCGCACTGAGGCCGAGCGCATCACATTCAGGCACCACTGTCACGATGGGCCGCAGCCGGCCCATCGCACTCTGAGTGAGCAGTCAAAACCGAAGGAGCAGACTATGGCCCTCATACGATATCGGACCATGAACACCGCGGCAGCGGAGATCTTCTATCGTGAGACCGTGCCTGAGGTTGTGGAAGGGCGGCCACCGATCTTGCTCCTGCACGGGTTCCCATCCTCCTCGCACCAGTACAGCGGTTTGATGCACCGGCTGGGGAGGGAATTCCACATGATCGCCCCTGACTATCCGGGCTTCGGCCAAAGCCGTGACGTGTCGCCCCCCGGCGCCTTCGTGTACAGCTTCGAGAACATCTCGCGTACCATCGAGGAGTTCATCGACAAGCTCAGTCTTGAACGGTTCGTCCTCTATGTCTTCGATTTCGGGGCGCCGGTCGGGTTCAGGATTGCCGCCCGCAGGCCGGATCTAATTGCCGGCGTCATTATACAGAACGCCAATGCCTACGAGGCAGGCCTGTCGGATGCGGCAAGGCGTCTTGTTTCAATCCCGCGACATGACGAGGCGGGGCTCAAGGAGTTGGATGGGCTTCTGACGCTCGAGGGAACCAAGTTCCAATATTTCACGGGTGTGGCGGACCCCGAGAGCATTTCCCCCGACGGCTACACCCTGGATCAGCTCTATCTGGATCTGCCCGGTCGGAAGGCGCACCTGATCGACCTCCTGCTGGACTACAAGTCCAATGTCGACGCCTATCCGGTGTGGCAGGAATGGCTCTGGCAAGCGTCGCTACCCGCCCAGATCCTCTGGGGGCGCAACGACCCGTTTTTCGTGGAAGCCGGTGCCCGCGCCTACCTGACCGATTTGCCAAATGCGGAGCTGCACCTCTTCGACACCGGGCATTTCGCCCTGGAGGAGCGCCTGGATGCGATCGCACCCCTCGTGGCGGGCTTCGTCAACCGCCTGCCCAAGTTTGTCACCTCATGATCTCCAACGCCTTTTCCGTGTCCGCCCGATTGCCGTTCGAGGTTTCTCTCGCGGACCCAGGGAATTGGAGCGCATTGTCCAAGACGTGGCTTATAGCCTTATCCCTGATGGTGTGGGTTCTGCAGCGCGATTGGTCGAATGCTTTCCGGCTGTCAGAAGCAGGAGCGCGCCAGCCATCGCGGAAAGGATGGACGCCAGGAAGACGGCGATCTTCGCCGCAGCGAAATCCGTTGTCTCCGTGAACGCTTGCCCGGCGATGAAAAGGGACATCGTAAATCCTATCCCCGCGAGCGCGGCTGCCCCGAGCAGTTGCTGCCAGGAATATGCTTCCGGCTTGGTTGTGATGCCCAATCGAACGGCGATTGCGCAGGCCGCCATGATTCCGACAGGCTTTCCCACAAACAGGCCTGCCACGATCGCCAGCATCAATGGCTCGTGACCTGACCAGACCGCAGGTGTGATCTCGACACCTGCGTTCGCGAGCGCGAAGAGCGGCAGGATGAGATAGCTCGATCGCGTTCCCGCGTACCGAAGCAACCGATCTGCGGGTGATTCAATTCGATCATGTATGGCGTCAAGCGCTCTCAGTGCGGGAAGCGAAGGGCCACGCCTCAGGACATCTCCACGCTGCGCCTCTGCCGCGATGATCGTGTCGGCTTGGCCGATGAGCGCCCTGAGGTTCGCCGGAGCCCGCGTCGGGATCAGAAGGGCGAGCACGATACCGGCGAGTGAGGCGTGGAAGCCGCTGGCATAGACGCATGCCCATAGTGTCACGCCTAGGAGCAGGTACATGGACACTCGATAGACATGCGCTCGATTGAAAAACCAAAGAAGGAGCCCGAGGGCGACTGAGGCCGCCGCGTAGAGCAGGTTGAGTTCCTCCGAGTAGAAGAGAGCCACGATCGCGATCGAACCGATGTCGTCCACAATGGCAGCGGCTGTCAGAAAAATTCTGAGCTCGACCGGCACCCGGCGGCCCATCATGGCGATGATAGCCACCGCGAAAGCGGTGTCCGTCGCCATTGGGATACCCCAGCCGTGCTCCCAAGGCCCGCTCGGTATCAGCAGCCAGTACATCAGCGCCGGAGCGAGCATGCCGCCAATCGCCGCGGCAATCGGCAAGATCGCGGTGGCGGTGGTCGCCAGGCGTCCGACGGTCATCTCGCGCTTGATCTCGAGACCGACTACGAGGAAGAAAACCGTCAGGAGGCCATCATTGATCCAGTGGCGCAGCGACATCCCGAATGCTTCGGTTCCGATGAGGAATCCCACATTCTCATGCATCAGCCGTTCGAATTCGTCGTGGACCCGCAAGTTGCTGAGAAGGACTGCCACAATGGTTGCGAGCAGCAAAAGCACGCCTGCCGACGGCCCCCAGGCCGCGAAGTCCAAAGCGGCCGATTGCATGCGGTGACCGAGGCGTCCAAGCATCGCGTCCGTTAATGAGCTTTCGTCCCATGGTCCATCGTAGCGGCGGTCATTGATGAAGAAGGTTGGCGTGAAGCGAACGCCGCTGGCTTGAGCGCTTCGGATATCGGCATCGATTCTTGTCTTCGCCTTCTCAGCCACAACATCGGCCTGCTGCGGTTCCTCGTTTTCCAGTCCAATTTCCCTCGTGACAACGGTGATATCTTCCTCCGTCAGTTGAGCAGACCGCGTCATCAGCCTCATGTGGACTTTCCAGAATTCCTCGTTGCTATGGGCGCTCTCGGCCAGTTCTGCAGCTCTCCGTGCAATCTCGCTGCCTGGTATCGGAAGGTGGCGAAAGACATAGCGAAGGCGATCTCCGAGATGGCTGCGGACGCGTGCAATCTCTTCATTTGCGGCCCTGCAGTGGGAGCAGACGTAGCTGCCGTATTCGACCAGCGTGATTTCGGCACTCGCATCGCCGAGAATATGGTCTAGACGCCCGTCGACGGGGCGATCGAGTCTGCCCGGAGGCTCCAAGTGGGTCATGGCCTGGTCCACCTCATCTCAGGTTGCGCCCCTAATCGCCATCAAGTTCATTCGATAGTCGGCCAATCGAATTATGCCGCTACCGCGCACTTTACTGCTGCCTGGCAATGGGCGTTGTTAAATGAGGTTAAGTTCAGGAAAAGTGTGTGCCGTCGTCTTAGGCCGCTCCAGGATGGAATCATCGAGCTGGTGGCCGCTTTGCGCCGTCAATCCAGTCATTGGCGTTTGCGCTAACGGAATCGAAAGCAGACATTCACTGCTGACGCGCACGACTGCGCGTATGGATTCGTTCCCGACTCTTGCCCAAGACGCTCCCGAAAAATGGATGGAACAAGGATCCCAGGTCCGGATCAAGTTGTCTGACTGATCGCGGCGCACCGCTGCCGCTTCTTCTGCGGCTTGCAAGACAGAGCCGTCCGCGATGGCCCACATGTCTCTTGCGCTACTGGGCAAGATAACCGCCGTCGATGTTCAACTCGACGCCGGTCACGTAGCTTGCCTCCTCGGAAGCTAGATACAGGCAGCCATAGGCGATCTCGATCGACCTGCCACCGCGCTTCATCGGTGTTGCCGCGATGACAGCTTCATTGAGCTCTGGCGCCTGTGCATCCGTCAGCGGCGTGTGTACGAAGCCCGGATGCACGGAGTTGACCCGGATCCCGTCGGATACGTACGTCATGGCCGCGTTTTTCGACATGTTGCGGACAGCACCTTTGGTGGCATGGTAGGAATGCGCACCCGCAACCGCTGCACTGCCCCAGATCGAGGAGATGTTGACGATCGAACCCGCTTGCTGCTTGCGCATGACGCGAATTGCTTCCCGCATGCCGAGGAAGACACCAGTCTGGTCGACGGCGATCATCTTCAGCCAGTCCTTCATCTCCAGCTTGTCGAGCGGCTCGTAGGCGATAATGCCGGCATTGTGTACAAGCACGTCAAGTCGGCCATGTTTCCTGACGATTGCGGCAACGACCGTTGCCCATTGCTCTTCGCTGGTCACATCAAGCGTCATTGCTTCGACGGCGTCGGGATATAGTTTTTCGGACGGCTTGATGTCGCCGGCGACGACGATGGCACCCTCGCTATTGAACAAATCCGCGACTGCGAAACCGATACCACCTGCGGCTCCTGTGACCAATGCAACCTTGTCCTTGAGTCTCATCTCGCAGCTCTTTCTTGGCTTGATGGTGTCGTGTGCAAAAGCGGCGCCTGCGGCGCGGCGTGTTCTTCCCCGAGCAATCCGCGAGGCCCTCGTTCGCCGACGTCTAGTTTCGTGGGAAGTGTGCTAGTCGCCAGCCGGCGCGAGGATCTGCATTCGCATCACCTTCACTCCACCATCGGCGAGTTCGGGCAGCTTGGCAAACCACTCCTTCACATACGGCATGGCGTTATGAGCCTCAAAGTCGGCTTCGTTGGCGAATATCTCGTAGAAGATGAAGTGTCCGGGGGTCTCGCGGTTCTCCTGAAGAAAATAGACGATGTTTGCGGGATCGCTGCGGACAAGGTCAATGAGAGGAAGCGTGACGGCCCGTAATTCGGCCTCCTTGCCCGGTTTGGCACGGACCTCGGCAACAACCGAATAGGCCCCACTTGCAATTTTGGCATAGCCCTGGCCCGGGCCTTCCTGTGCGAGCGCGTCCGTTTGGAGAACGGGTCCCGCGAGCAGGCCCCCGAGCAGAATAGCCGAAGCTTGCAGCCGCAGCGTTGTGATCATGTCGTTTCTCCTTATCTTGCCAAGCGCGGGAAGATGGCCCGCTGGCCAAATCCGGGTGCCGGCTTGCAAAGTGATGCTGATGCCTTTTGCGCTTACTTCGCGCTCGCAAGTTGCAGGTGCGCCGCCAATGCATCGGCAAACCGCTTTTTCACGGGTCCAAGCGCCTTCACGAACTCCAGTTGTTCCCCCTCCGGGCCCTTGCAATAGATCAGTTCCCAGCCGTCTGATGGCGCAACGGTCACTTTGTTGGTGTTGGCGCTCTGGGGGGCCGCCTTTCGTTCGTCTTCTGTCGAAACACGTATGATGCGATTTGCCCGCACCTGCGTCATGCCACGCCGCGCGGACTCCGCCTCGAGATCGGCGATAAACTGATTGAAGTCGACTTCATCCCGGACATAGAAGCAGATGTGCATCATTCGCGGAAAAGCCGGGCTCATGTGCTCCACAGGTTCCGCGAACGCCTTGGGACCACCCATCGGTTGGTCCGCATCGCGATATTGCAGGAGCTCAATGACGACGTTGTCGAACTGGATGAACCGCACATCGAGGCGTTGGGCGCCGTCCCTGAGGTCAGGCACGCCGATCGTCCGCGGATTGACGCCGAGCTGATTGGCCAGGATTTCCTGGTCGGCGAGCAGTGTGTTCTGGACCGCGTCGCCTTGAAAGTCGCCGTGGCGGAAGACTTCCGTCCCACCGAGTACGGCCGTGTAGAACTCGAACGCGCGTTCCATGTCCTGCACGGTCAAGCCGAAATGCTGTACGCCCTGGAGCCGGCCACCGAGCGAATTTGAATCGCGGGTTGCGACGGGCGTTTCTTGCGCGGACACAGTTGCGTTGACCGAAAGGGCGCCGGTAATTCCGCCGATTGCAACGCCTCCGGCGGCGCGAAGGATGGCACGGCGCTTCGGGTCGTCTGGTTGGGTATCTGGCCTTTGCTCGCGAGACATCGTTGCCTCCTGTTGTTCGCGGGGTGACTGCCCGAATATTAGCGCTCCAGCACTTGCGAGGGGCGTTAAGATCTGGGAAATTTGGTGAACCGAGCAGTGATCCGGTCAGTACGATACCTGCAACCTGGTATCTTCCTGCGAAGCGGACCGCGGCCCCGGACCGGCGCCAACAAAGGCTCATAAGGGATATGGACATAACGGCGGGGCGGACCAGACGGATTGCAATCGTGCTGGGTGCAGGCGCGGGAATGTATTTCAGCATCGGGATCGTGCTGATCTATGGCTTCAGCGTTTTCATCGTGCCAATCACCGAGGATACTGGATGGGATCGGACCGTGGTGGCCGCCGTCGTCGCACCGATAGCCATCGTAAACGGTCTTATGTCGCCTGTAGTAGGGGCGTTGACGGATCGGTTCGGCCCGCGCCGGGTGCTTGGCATATCGTCCGTGTCGATGGCGATCGGCCTGATCGGGGTCGGCATTGCGTCGCAGAATTTGACCACATTCATCGTGGCCGTCGCCGTGGCAAGCCTTATGGGTGCCGCGCAGACCGGCGTGCCCTACACCTATGTGGTGGTCGGATGGTTCTCCGCGCGACGCGGTCTCGCACTGGGTGTCATGCTTTCCTTCGTGGGGCTTGGGATCGCAACGGTTCCTCCGTTCCTTGCATTCCTGATTTCCGAGTGGGGCTGGCGCTTTGCCTTCATGGCAGCCGGTCTGATATCGATGGCGGTCACGCTTCCCGTCGCGCTTTTCGTTATTCGTGATCCACCCGTGCTTCAGCGACCCGACCGCGCAGGGGGCGAGGGCCACACTGTTCGCCAGGCGGTGGAGACGGCAAGCTTCTGGTTGATGCTGGGCGCATTCTTTCTCAACTACTTCGCCGCTGCAGCCGGGTCTATTTCGCTCCCTGTCGTGCTGGCGGATCGCGGAGCGGATCCGGCAATGGCGGCCTTGGTCATGAGCCTTGTGGGGTTGTCCTTCATTGTCATGCGTCTCGGCTTCGGGGCACTGCTCGATCGATTTCCCCCGGTCCCGTTGACCAGCCTGGCTTTTCTGTCGCCCGTTGTCGGTCATTTCATTCTGCTGAATTCCGAAGGTCTGATCCCGGTCTATGTCAGCGCCGTCTTCTTCGGCCTCGCCACCGGAGCAGAGGGCGACGCGATCGGTTACCTGCTGTCGAAACGCTTCGGAATGCGAAGCTTCGGCAAGCTCTTCGGCATCAACTACATGGCTTTGACCATGGGCGCTGGACTTGGCCCGGCATCGCTGCACATCATGGCCGCCGAAGGTACGCGCTACGTCGAGGCCTTCTCAATCTTCGCGGGCATTGCCGCGATCGCTCCGATCCTTCTCATGTTGGATCGCCGTACGCGAGCGCTAACGCGCTAGGAATTCGGATGTGTATGCCCGTCGCGACGAGCCTGACGAGCAGCGCTTTTGCTCCCCTTGCCAGCATGCCCCAGGGTATCGAGGAGTCCGCGCGCCCTCACCAGATCGCGGGTGGTGAGCCCTTCGCCGAAGCGTCGATAAATCGGTGCCAGAAGTTCGCCAACCCTTTCGCTTTGTCCCGACTGAGCCCAATGCTCGGCGAGAGCCGTTGCGGCGCGCAACTCCCATGACAGTGCACCTTGGCGGTGCGCGAGGTCGAGCGACTGAAAATAAAGGGCTTCTGCGGCTTTTACCGTCCGGTTGGCGCTTTCCTTGCCCAACAAAACCGCCTTTATGCGCAGCAGTTCTGGCATGCACCAAATTTCGCCGGTCGATGCCGAAAGCGCGACTGCCTCGCCGATCGCGGTCTGCCCTGCATCAACGTCCCCATGATCCCCCAGACCCGCAGCGTAAACGCCGATATAGAAAGGGCAGCGCATGCGGAAACCTACCACAAGAAGCTCATCGAGCGCGCCTCTCAACATCGCCAGTCCAGACGGATCACCGCTTTGCAGCAGCCACTCTGCGCGCAGGCAGCGGCTCATGGCACTCCAAATCGACATCGCGTGCTCCGCGACATGGGCTTCGATGCCAACAAGCAGGCGCTCCGCGGCAGCAAGGTCTCCCGTCAACAGCGCAATGGGGCAGGTCGTGTGGACGATGGCATTGCAGAGCGCGAGGGCGTGCTGCGCGGCCCGTGCCTCTTCTAATTGACGCTGCGCCATGGCAACCGCCTTGTCGGGATGCCCCTGCAGCCAGGTGACGTTCGCAAGGGTGCCCCTTGCCGCAGATCGTGGGTCCAACTGGAAACGCGCAATGTCGGAGCGGGTCACGGGAGGGACATATCGGGAGATCATGCGTTCGAGGTGACGCCGTGCCTCGGCAAGCTCTCCCAAGTAGCGCAGAGCGGTTCCAGTCTGCCTATGGACATTGTTGCGTGCATCCAGATCGCCGCGGTCGGTTGCCAGCTTTCTTATCCGATCCGCCATCCCCAGGGCCGATTGGTGATCGCCCGTCCAGGTGAAATAGTCGCACAATCCCCACAGGCACCTGAGCATGTATTCGGTGTCGTTGAGCACTTTGGCGGAGCCGAGGGCTGTGGTCCAGGCGGTCTTGACTTCGGGTAGCGGGCCGCGGGTGTGAAGCAGCGCCGTGCCATAGGCAAGCTGCAGCTTCATGTCGTCGCTCGCACTACGGAAATCGGCAAAACAACGACTGAGAGCGAGTTCTACGCCGGTGCGGCACTCCTCCAAGAGCGATAGATGTTCCCAAAACGGGAGAGCCGCTACCGTGAGCGCTACGCCGACGGCAATGTTGCGGTTCCCGGAGAAAGCCCAGCCCAAAGCACTGCGGATATCGTCCATCTTTCGGCCGTACTCGGCGAGCCAGTGGGCCGTCGGCCGGATTTTCCATTCGGCCTCGGCGCGTTTGGCCAGTTCGAGGAGATGTTCGGCGTGGCGCTGGCGCAGGCTGTTGCTTTCGCCGCTTTCGGCAAGTTTCTGCAGCGCATATTTGCGGGTTGTGTCGAGCAATCTGTAGTGCGTCCCGAGCTCTCCTCTCTCCGTCGATATAAGCGACTTCGCAACGAGGTTCGCGACACCGTAAATGCATTCGGAGCGGGCACGACCCTTGTCGACTGCAACGGCGCAGGCCGATTCGAGACTGAAGGCGCCTGCAAAGACCGAGAGGCGTCGCAGCAGGACGCGCTCAGGCTCGGCGAGCAGGCCATAGCTCCAGTCCAGCGTTGCAGCCAAGGTGTGGTGGCGAGGATCGCCACACCGCCTATCGCTCAACACATGAGATTGATCGGCGAGAAGGTCGAGGAGTTCGCGTGTACTGAACGCATCCAGTCGCGGCGCGGCGAGTTCGATCGCGAGTGCCAGCCCATCGAGCCTGCGGCAGATCTCAGCAACGACTGGCGCGTTCCCGTCGCTGAGCTCGAACTCGCCGCGGCTTCCGGCCGCGCGCTCGACGAAGAGCTCGACCGCTGGGAACGCCAAAGCCTGGGCTGCGGAAAGTTCGGACACGTCGGGTGGTGTTTCGAGAGGCGGCAGGCGATAGACCTGTTCTCCGAGAACCCGCATGGGTTCACGGCTCGTGGCGAGAATCCGTACCCTTGCGGCGGCGGCTAGAAGCGTTTCTGCGCAGGAGGCCACCGCTTCGATGACGTGCTCACAATTGTCGAGCACAAGCATGAATTGCCGGTCGGTTGCGAAAGCGGCGACCGCAGCCTTGATATTCGCCGAGTGGACCCTCAACCCCATCGCCGTGGCGATCGACGTTGGTACGAGAGTTGCTTCGTTGAGGGTCGCCAGATCAACGAACCAGATGCCATGGTCATAGGCTGCACTCAGTTGATCAGCGATTGCGAGAGCGAGCCTCGTCTTGCCGACGCCGCCCGGGCCAACAATCGTCAACAGACGCGATACCTCAAGTGCGCACCGGATTGCATCAACAGCATCGCTTCTTCCCACCAAACGGGTCGTTGAAACAGGCAGATTATGCGTGCGCTCATCCTGAGACTTCGCCGTGAGGGAGGTGTCACTCTGACCCGCAATACGCACGGGAAAGACGAACCGATAACCCCTGCCGCTCACCGTCGCTATATACTGCGTGCCGTCTGGAGCATCGCCCAGCGCCCGGCGAAGAGCGGCAACGTTCACCTTGAGATTGCTTTCCTCGACGAAGGTATCCGGCCAGACGCGCGACACAAGCTCAGCCTTGCCCACCAGTTCGCCGGGACGCTCGATCAGCGCCGCCAAAATTTCCAGTGCGCGGCTACCGACACGAACGGCCGTCTGGTCCCGCGTCAGCGACTGCCGCTCTGGTACAAGGACATACGGGCCAAAGGAGTAGGAAAGCACGATCGAAGCTCCTGAATACGTGAACGATCGCTTCATAAGACCGCTCACAGCCCCAGGACAATAACCAATATCACATGTGAAATACATCGCAGATCGATCGACAAGAGCAGCCGACGTGCAGGCTGCGGGGTCCGCTCTGGGGCCTGTGACAGCAGTGCTGAATGTCTTCTTGAAGCACCGAAGGTACAAGTCCCCATGCCATCAGCCAGAGCTCAGAACCTGGGACCATTGCGCCTTCCCGGAAATTATTTCCGCTGCCGGTCCGAAGATTATGTTCCCACCTCCAATCAACGGCAGTTCTGCGCCTTCGTTGCAGTCCTAGAGATGTTTGGTTCTTTCTGGAAAGCCCGACATGTTAGGAGCTTAGGGAAGGCGCGATGCACCTTGCAGCATTCGCACCGGCGTGCCTGACCGCCATTAACGGAGGCGCGCCTGGATAGTGGGGACGCTAGCGAGCCGTCTGCGCGCGGAGGCGGGGCCCGATCCAGTCGAGGAAGCAACGCACCTTCAGCGGCAGGGGATCGGCTGGAACTGTCCGCAGCACATCACGCCGCGCTTCACGCAGGCTGAGCTAGAGCGTTGGCGAACTCAACCAAAACAACCATTGGGGATGGAATTGACATCATAAACAGCATCAAAACGAAAGACGGCGCGCAGATTTTCTACAAGGATTGGGGCACCGGACAGCCGATGGTGTCCGTCATGGGGGGCCGCTGAACGGCGACGATTGGGATAACCAGATGCGCCATCGGGACGCCCCTCGAGGCGTCCCCGGCGCGAATCCCTGGACAGAATTCCGAACCCGCAGGAGACAGCAATGTCGCAATGGCGGCTTTCGAAAGTCGCGGCACCGAAAGCCGCTGGTCCGCTTGCGGCCCCATCTCGGTCATTGATGGCATTAGTTCAGTTGCCGCAATGACGGGTAGATGATGCATATCCATGGCTCATTGGAAAACTCACTTCAAATGCCCGCCTTGAACGGTTTCGAACCGGCGTCCCCTCAAAGGATAAGGAACTATCGTCTCAAATGCGGCGCAAATTTCGGGTTCTTTAAGAACAAGTGGACAACCTGCAATTGATCAATTGGCTATCTTTCAGTTTAGTCCGCATCCTGCAGCCAGCCTGAAGCTTCTCTTGGCGCGGTAGTAATCACGTAGTGCGGAAATGGTATTCAGCCATGGAGCCACAGCTGCGGAAGAATTCCGGCGTCATGGCGAAAGACGATGATAGACGATCAGCGACAAAATCGCTATCTCGCCCGGTATTCTGCGATCTGCAGAATCCGCTGCAGACAGGCACGAGGAATTTCATCGTTGCCCGACTTGTCGGTTCTTGCGCCAGGGTCAATAGGTCCAGTTTAATGGCCTGTCTGACCAGCCGCACGGGTATCGGCATGCAGCTTTTGTCGGCACGGCGTGACGCATATGATGCTGTCCGCATGACCTTCAACCATTTTGACTATCGGGCTCTCGCGCACGCATGCGCCAGAGCGGAATACATGTTCAGGGCAAAGGGTAAATCGGCCCAGTTGGCAACCCGCAAATAGCGCCCAAAGTCTACAGTTTCGCTGCCAAGATAGGGCAGTGTGCAGCGAACGCTCTCAGCGTTTCACCGCGTACAAGCCCCTCGAACGCTCAATATGAATGACCATGGCACGTTCCGCCGCGTCCGGATCGCGAGCTTTTATGCAATCGAGAATGGCGGCATGCTCCTGCAGGGTTACATTTTCCTTCCCTGTCCAGATCAACATTTCAATGTGGTATTCGAACAGCCATTTCAGGAGCGATTCGCTTAAAGCCTCAAGGATTGGATTGCCGGAAATGGATGCAATCTTGCGGTGGAATGCGATGTCGTCATCAATGAAGAGTTCGGAATTGCCGTAGTGACTTTTCTGACTTGTAAGGATTGTCTCAAGTGCATCGATATCAGCGGTCGTGGCCCGTTCGGCCGCAATGCGAACCAGACCGCGCTCGTAAAAAAGCCGAGTACCTTTCAGGTGTTCAAGCGATTCCGGCGACGTAAGCATCAGCATGCGGGCAACAACATCGATCTGCTTGAACATCGTTCGCGGCGTCAGAGCGCTGACCTTGGCACGCTCTCCATGCGAAATCGAGATCAGCCCAATATTGTGTAAGCTTTGCATAGCTTCGCGGATCGCGGGCCTGCCGACGCCGAACCGTTCCATGAGATCCCGTTCAGAAGGCATCTCGTCGCCAGGACCAACTTCGCCGCTCGCGATGAGGTCGTGCAATCGATCGAAAACTTCATCGGAAAGCTTTCTTCTGACGATTCGATCATCGAGATTTTTCATGAATCAAAGGACTCCCGAAACCTTCATTTTCAACCATCAATCCAATGCCACACTGTCTTGTGTGTCGTTAAACATTATAGCGCAGGAGTGCCACCGCATAGGGTTTCAATTGAAGCTCAAACTGCCGTTTGCCAACAGACGATTCCTTTGTGATCCGGGCCCCAGGAAAACTATCCTCATCGATCATTATAATTGTCCGTGCGCCCTTTGGGGACCCTGGATCAAGTGTCACAGTAAGCAGGTCCGCGGTAATGTTGGAAAGGAGGACGCTTGGTCGTCCCGCACGCTCGCAGCACGCTAACGACAATATTTTCGCCTGATCCTCGGAGCAGCTTTCAATCACCGATTGCCCGGCCAGCTTACTCAGCTGTCTGACGAGGTGGAATGCAGGATATCTCTCGTCTGCACCGCCAAGAAGTCCGGCCGGGCCCAACAGGCTAGCAGGAACAAACGAGGAAATGTCGTGTTCGGCAACGCGGGCTGCATAACCAGCCATAAACGAAGCGGCAAATAGCCCACGCTGCCGCGGGTCCATCTTGGCCATTGTCTTGCGTGCATTTGAATTATCGAAGACCCGCGAACCATAAGGATTTTGGCGCATTGGAATGTATGACGGGCCCAGGCGATAGGTGCGATCGTTACCCATGATCTGCGCTGCGGAGCGAAAGATGAACGGCAACGCTTCAAGCGTCTGCATGACGCTGGTGTCGTCTGCTGCATGGACGATGGGATTTGTGCCGTGGGTGACAAAGTCAAGCAACGCCACCGGGGGCCGTTTGCGATTGAGTTCGGTGAAATAGCTCACCATACCCCCACCAATTGCGAGACCGGGAAGGGCCTCGCGGGCAGACCTGTAGATGTCGGACAGTGGTGGACATTCCGGCCAAGTACTTCCTGGTGGCGTCGACTGACGATCGACAGATGGGCACACAACCATCGCGTCCAGTCGAAGTCCGGATCGCTGGATTTTCGTCGCAAGCGCGCGAAATTCACCATTCAAATCGCCATCAGCAACGGCGACATATTCAAGCCTGACCGGGCATTTGCTCCGACTTTGCAACTTGGCATACCCGTTCAGTTCATCTTGGCCGTGGCCTGCCGTTGCGTCGAGATGACAAAGGAGAAAACCTGGCGCGATGTCTTCCAGTGCGGCATAGTGATCAAGCGTTTCCTGCAACGCATCGGGCATTATCAGCAGTCCCGTTTCTGCAAACTTGCGGCCCGTTGGCCTGTTGGAAACGCGCACCCGGACGAAATTCGCGCTGTTGGCACGGCTCGTCGACGATGGTGAAACTTTGAGCACGAGTTCAACCGTCTGAGTATTGGCAGTGGCAGCCGGCATGATGTACGGCCAAGGTAAGGCGAGCGGACGGGCGTAGGTTTTGTAAGAGGCGTCCGACCAGTTGCGCTGATCTTCCATCTCAAACTCATCGCCAACAAATCGACAGGTAGCCTCTATTCCCTCGCCCGGAGTGTGCGTCAACGAACGGATCGATTTGAACGGCTGCCAGGGTTCGATCAGATCAGGAAAGACTGCATCTTCTTTGGTGCCGTCACAATGCTCGACGGTGACGGATTTTCCGGCAACGCCAACAATCGGGTGTAGCACGCAAAACCCACAGCGATTGGTCTCGAAGTCGCACTCTGGCATCGCGGTTACCGAGAAATTCAGCGTCCCGTCGGCGTGACCTCGAATTGCCGCCGTGTAATTCAAACCTTCACCGCAGCGGGCCGCGTACCGCACCTCAAAATGCTCAGCCTGCCTATCAACGGTCAATCCGCTTATAGCCGGATCAAAGGTGCCCCAGCCACTGTCGCGAACGACATAGGCGATGGCACGCAGGATTTCGTGTCCCTTAAAACGGATGGCTCTCAAGTTCCCTTGTGCGAACTCAACCTCCAGGTCCCCTGCGTTTAATCGCTGCACGTCGGCCACTGGTGCATCTGTTCCAAACAGTCTGACTGAACGGGATGGGCCTGCTGTCGTCATGCCACAGCTTTCACGTCGACCGACGCAAGATTACCGGCGGCCGACTTATATGCGGCGGCCACCAGAGCCATGGTTTTCAAATTATCCTGCCCGGACGTTTCCGGAGCGAGTTGAGAAGCAAGGCACGCCACCCAGTGTTGTTGAATGTTGTAGACACTTTCCTGAATATTGTGCCATGGCCTGCTGGCCCAATCGTGCAGGACTGGAGCAACCGTTTGTTTCTCGGTAACGCCATTACTGTGTATTGTCAGTTCGTAGTTTGCCGACAACCTGATCGTACCGCGGCTGCCGTCGATTTCCAGCAATGTCTGCGGGAAAAGCTCTTCTTCCAACGACGTTGCATAGCTGCAGTCGCAAATGCTGTTCACACCGCTTTCGTGAACCATTAGCATGGTGGCGACATCCTCGCCCCTGATCCTGGGATTGATTCTCCTTGTCGCCGCTGACAAATGGCTGACGTCCCCAAACAGGAAGCGGGCAATATCGAGGATATGAATACCGAGGTCCTCGATAATGAACCGGTCTGATGTGGCAAGATATGGTTGGCCCGAGAATACGTCATAGGCCGAGCGGAAGGATACCCTACCCCAGAACACTTCGCCGATGCGGTCGCTATCAAGAAGCGCACGAACGGCGCGAAGCGGTGCTTGCCAGCGGAAATTCTCGTGCACCATCAAAGGCACACCGGCAAGCCGGCATGCATCGACCATGGCCCTGGCATCGATGAGGTTTTCGGCGAAGGGTTTCTGGCATATGACTGGAAGCCCAGCGCTTGCGGCCAATTCGACCAGAGGCCTGTGTGTTTTAACAGTCGTTGCTATATCGACGAAGTTGAGGGATTCCCGCGCGATCATTTGTGCCGCATCGGTATAGAGTCGCGAAACCCCAAACTTGTCCCCTGCTTCCTTCAGCCTGGCTTCGTCGCGATCACAAAGAGCTGTGATGGTAACGCCGTCAATTTCCTGCCAGGCATGCAGATGATTATGAGCAAAAAAGCCGCAACCAATCAGGCCCCCTTTCAACATTTTTAACCTCCAATCGCCGCTTGCTGCTGCAGGGCCAGCTTTTGTTGCAATCTTCGCTGGAACTGGTCAACAACAACGGCGGCAATAATCACCAGGCCCTTGATGACAATTTGCCAGAACGAGCTGACGCCCATCATTACAAGACCATCGGAGAGAATTCCGATGACGAATGCGCCGACGATTGTGCCGCCGATCCTGCCGCGACCGCCAGACATTGAGGTGCCGCCAAGGACAGCCGCAGCGATCGCGTTAAGTTCGAAGCTTTCGCCTGTTGCTGGGTGAGCCGCCACCAGTTCGGAGGAAATGATCAGGCCGACGATCGCTGCACAAAAGCCTGAGAACATATAGACGAACATCTTCACGCGATTGACGCGCACGCCTGACAAAGCCGCTGCCCGTTCGTTGCCGCCGACAGCATAGATGAAGCGCCCGAGCGGCGTACGCATGGCAATATAGGCCGCGGCGCATCCAATAATCACGAGCAGCCAGATTGATACAGGAATACCGAGGATCAGCCCCGATCCGAGAAAGGGAAATCCTGTCGTTCCAAGCTCGGCATTGCCTACAAGGTTTGGAAACGTACGCCCGTCGGACGACAGAAGCGCAAGGCCCCGTGCCACATAAAGGGTGCCAAGTGTTGCGATGAATGGTGCGACATTCAACCGGGTTATGAGAAATCCGTTGAGTGCTCCGATCAACACCCCTACGGCCAATGTGATCAGAACGACCTCGATAACATTGAAATAGACAGTATAACCGATCGGGCCAAGATTGAGCCCATTCATGATCAGTCCGCCTGCAACCATCCCACACAGACCAACGATCGATCCAACGGAAAGATCAATTCCCCCGGTGATGATGACGAATGTCATGCCGATCGCAAGGAATGCGTTGAGCGCCACGTGTTTCGACATGATCACCATGTTGGCAGTGCTCAGGAAATTCGGCGCGGCAAATGAGAAAAAAATCAGAACAAGAAACAGGGCGATGAAGGTGCGCATATGAAGGAGCGCCATCACAGCGGAACTTGAATTCAATCCGGGTGCCTGCTTGGCGATGGTAGCGCTCATGATCGAGCCTCCACTGTTTGATTGTTTACGTCGTGCCCGATGCTCGATGCTGCGACCACAGCCTCTTCCGTGGCTTCCTCGCGCTCAAAATCACCGGTGATCCGGCCTTTCGACATAACGATGATACGGTCCGACAACGCCATGACCTCTTCGAGATCGGAGGTGACGAACAGAATTCCGAGCCCATCGGCCGCAAGCTTGCGCATGGTGCGGAACACCTCCGCTTTGGCGCCAATGTCGATACCCCTGCTCGGTTCGTCCATGAGCAGCACTTTGGGATCGGTCATCAATGCCTTGCCGATGACCACCTTCTGCTGGTTTCCGCCCGACAGCGACGCCACCTCGTTTTCCGGATTCGCAATCTTGATGGCAAGACTGCGAATATAGCTTGCAACTGCGGAGCGTTCTTTCTTGCGGTCGATCTGCACGCCTCGCACGTAATTCCAAAGACTTGCCAAGGTCATATTATCGCTGACTGACATGATCTGGATCAGACCCTCGGCCTTGCGGTCCTCGGGTATGAGCGCAAGACCGCCATTCATCCGCTCAAGAACATCTGCTTTTGGCAATGCTTTATTGTCGACCGTAATCGTGCCGCCCGCATGCCTGTGACGGCCGATGATGCAGTCGAACAATTCTGTTCGCCCCGCGCCCATGAGGCCATAGATGCCGATGATTTCACCCGCCCGTAGCGAAAGCGAGACATGGTCGACGGTATAACCGCCACCTTGCCTGGGGAGGGTAACATCCTCAATACGCAGGATCTCTTTGCCGTATTTGTGCTCAGCCGTCTTGGCGTAGTCTTTGGAGGACGCCCCGATCATGCTGCGGACGATCCACGGAACATCGACATCCTTCATCGATCTTGAGCCGGTAATACTCCCGTCCCGGAGGACGGTGATGAAGTCGCCGATGCGGACCAGTTCCTCAAGGCGATGCGAAATGTAAACGATGGCGACCCCTTGGGCTTTCAGTTCGGCAATGACGCGGAACAGGATTTCGACCTCCGTGGCGCTTAATGCGGATGTCGGCTCGTCCATGATGAGGATCCTTGCGTCCTGGGACAAAGCCTTGGCGATCTCGACGATCTGTTGCTGGCCGATCCGCAGCTCTCCGACAGGCCGGTCAACCGGAATGTCGTGTTCCAGGCGGCGCATCAGCGCTCGGGACTTTTCTTCCTGCGCTTTGCGGTCGATATCCACACGAAAGCGGCATTGCTCTCGCGTGATGAAAATATTCTCTGCAACAGTCATATTCGGGAACAGGTTGAGTTCCTGGAAGACAATGCCAATGCCGTTTTCAATAGCGTCCTTGGTGCTGGTCAGGCGCACCGGTTCGCCGCCCAGCAGGATGGTTCCCTCCGTGGGTTGTTCAACGCCGGCGATAATCTTCATGAGGGTGGATTTGCCAGCACCATTTTCGCCGACAAGTACGTTCACAGCGCCCTTGCGAACGTCGAAATCCACAGACTTGAGCGCAACCGTTCCAGGGTAAACCTTGGTTGCGCCCCGGACGCTGAGTACGACATCCTGGTCAACAGAGCTCATTACTGACCACCTGTGACTGTAAGGTCAGACGGCGTGATCAGGATTTCTGCGCCCGTGGTCGGGGTAACGAAAGCGCCAGTCAGGCTCACCTGCTTTCCGATGAGATTTTCGCGGTCGAGTTTCGAAAGCTTGCTCTCGAAGACGTGGTTGTTCAGCGCACGTCCAACATTGGCGTATTCGATCTGGTTCTTGAAGGCGCTAAACGGGATGAAGGGGAGTACATCGCGCAAGGCGGTGCCGCGGATAACCGGACCAAGCTGCACCTTGGCGTCACTCTTGCCATCTGCGTTGGTGTCGAGCGTTATATAGGCAGCTCTCGATTTGGTATTGGCTTCAAGCACCTTGCCGTCGAGTTTGACGATGAAGCTATATGGATTTTGTGCGGGATTTTCGCTGTATCCATATTGGGGGCCAGCAGCTTTCGCATCGCGTGCCAAGGCTGATTGAACCTCGTCGAATGGACGAGTCTTTTCATGTATGAATGGCTCGATCTTGGACGACCATATGTCGGATACGACCTTGTCCGCATTGAAGTCGGACGAGTCGAAGAATATTTCGATCTGCCCGGATGCCTTGGCATTTGTCACTTCATTCTTCTTGAGCTTGCAGCCGGATAGGCCAAGCACCGCGCCGGCAATTGAGACGGCGACAAGCACATTCATTCTGATTGTCATCAATTTCACCCGCGAGCATCCAGTTTGAGAAAGACTGAAGGGCATGACGGGTTTACCCCGTCATGCCCTTTCTGCTCATTCCTTCAGTGCAAATGTTTCAAGATTTTTAGCATTGTCAGCGGTGATCAGAACGCAATCCATCAACTGCTTTTCTTCCTCACCTGTCGAGCCGGTCTTGATAAACTTGTCTGCTTGCTCGACAGCAATTTCGGCCTGACGATATGCTGGCTGCAGAACCGTACCCTTGATACCGCCCTCGAGAATGGAATCGCGCACGTCGTTACTACCGTCGAAGCCAACCAGGATGACATCGGTCCGGTTGGCCGCCTTAAGGGCTGCCCAAGCGCCCATGGCCATGGTGTCATTGCCGGAAATTACGCCCTTAATATCCGGGTTGGCCTGAAGGATCGATTGCATCTTGGCAAAGGCTTCCGTCTGGCTCCAGTTCGCCGACTGGCGCGAAACCATCTTCAACTCAGGATACTGATCGATGACGTCGTGATAGCCCTTGGAGCGAATGCCGGCATTGATATCAGCTTCACGCCCGACGAGTTCGACATAGGTGCCCTTTTCGCCCATCTGCTCGACGAAGAATTCAGCGCCGAGCGTCGCACCTTGATAATTATTGGAAACAATCTGCGAGACCGCAATTCCTGTCGCGTTGATCTCACGATCAATGAGGAAGGAAGGAATCTTGGCGTCCTTGGCTTTCTGGACTGCAGCGACAGAAGCGTCGGAACCCGCATTGTCGAGGACGATGGCCTTCGCGCCACGTGCGATCGCCGTATCCACCAGCTCGTTCTGCTTGTTGGCATCATCGTCATGAACGAGCACGATCGTCTCGTAACCCAATGCCTCAGCACGCGCCTTTGCACCTTCCGCTTCCGATTTGAAGAACGGATTATCGTGTGACGGCGTGATGATGGCCATCAGATCAGCCGCACTGGCAATGACAGGTGATGCCGCCAAGAGCGCAGTTGTCGCAGTCGCGAGCATTAGTTGCTTCAAGAATGTCATGGTTTCTCCTCCCGAGTGACATAATTAACGATTGTTATTTCCAGGTGGTCTCTTCTGTCCTCCAACAGAGCTGCGCGGTCGGCAGATCAGGTGATGCGCCGAATGCTTTCCGTGATCTCGTCGTGATTAAATACGTCCAGCCAGTCCGGCTGCATGATCCGGGGTTTGCCATTCTCGATGGCTTTGTTGCAGGCGTCCGAGAAGACACCTTCCACCTCGCCCATGATGACCGCACCAAGGATGTTCATATGGCCGAGCAGAAAATCACGGGCCGCGACCGGATCGACACCCCTGCGCACAACTTCATCCAGCGCGTCTTTCATGGCGACAAGCAAGGAAGCACAGACAGTTTCTGAAAGACCAGGTTCCAGCAGCGCCATCTGCTCGACTGTAACCCGGTGGGATCGAAGGATGGGCTTGTAGATCAGCTTGGCCACTTCCTCGCCTCGGGCGAAGTGCTCCTCAGGCCCTTGCATCAGCGCGCTGACAATCGACTGTGCGGCGGCCACACCACCGAAAAAATCACGCTTGGCAGATAGATCTGTCTCATCGTTGAAGATTGGCGGATGGCAGGGATGTGTGACGAAATACGTAATGTCGTCGCGCTTCGGCAGATGCCCGGCGAACGGCGCTGCGGCATCGAGAATGACAATCATCGCCCCCGCTTCAACCTTGTCGACGATCTGGTGGGACACCGCCCGGATTGCCGTATCGGGTACCGCGAGAATAACGATCTGAGCTCCCTTCATGCCCTCGTCCGGCGTTACGCAATCAACCCCGATTGTGTCCTTAAGTCGGGCTTTGGCGGCCTCGTTGACTTCGACATGAGCCACTTCAAATCGCGATCCTTTGAGGTTTTTCGCGAGCCGCGTGCCCATTTTTCCGCCGGCACCGAGAAGTGCAATTTTCATGAAGAACCCTCCCTTGGATTGTGTTGTGGAATTTGTCGAGAAGAAATCATGTTGTCAACTGGTATAATGAGTTGATCAGGTAATATTCTTCCTGTTATGTGTTTTGGCAATCGACGGGAGGAAAATGTGGACAGGATTTACGCTGAGTATGATCTCGAGACACCGGGCGATCTGACCGACACGGCGGCCATCATCGCTGGCGAACAATCTTCAGGCACGTTCATGAAGCTTGCAGGCGAGACTGAGGCCCTTAAGGAGGCATTTGGTGCTCGCATCGAATCTATTGTTGAGACTGGGCAGTTCGATAAGCCATCCCTCCCGTGCAAAATCGATGGAACGAAGTATACCCGCGGCAAAATTCGCCTTTCCTGGTCGCTGGCGAACATGGGCATATCACTGCCAAATGTCCTGGCGACCGTCGCCGGCAATCTCTTCGAATTGCGCGAGGTATCTGCACTTCGCCTTCTTGATGTCGAGTTCCCCCAAGAGTTCGCTCAAAAATATGCCGGCCCGCAGGCGGGGATCGCCGGGACGCGTTTGCTCACTGGCGTGTCCTCGGGACCATTGATCGGCACAATCATCAAGCCGAGCGTCGGCTTGAGTCCTGCGGATACGGCCAGCCTGGTCTTGGAACTTGCCGAGGGCGGAATTGACTTTCTGAAAGATGATGAACTGCAGGCCAATGGTCCACACTGTCCCATCGCCGACCGGGTCCAGGCTGTCATGACGGTTCTCAATCGTTTCGCGGACAGCACGGGCAAGAAGCCGATGTACGCTTTCAACATCACGGGCGAGATGGATGAGATGAAGCGAAATGCCGATCTCGTGCGGGACGCCGGCGGCACCTGCGTGATGGTTGGCATTCACAGTGTTGGCCTGCCTTGCGTGACAGAGTTACGACGCCATACAGACTTACCGATTCACGGGCATCGCAACGGCTGGGGCCTGTTTTCGCGCTCGCCCGATATTGGCATCAGTTTCATCGCTTGGCAGAAATTCTGGAGGATCGCTGGCGTTGATCACCTTCATGTCAACGGTCTGCGCAACAAATTCAGCGAAGATGGTGCATCGTCCATCGCATCGGCGCGTCAATGCCTCACTCCGCTTTTCCGCGGCGCCAAGGATTTCCGGGTGATGCCGGTATTTTCATCGGGGCAGTCGGCCGAGCAGGTCGAGGACACCTACAAAGCGCTTGATTCAACCGATCTGATCTATTGTGCCGGCGGCGGAATAATGGGCCACCCGCAAGGGTTGGCCGGGGGCATTAGCAGTTTGCGCGAAGCATGGCAGGCGGCTGTCGCGGGCGTTAGTCTTGAAGCCTATTCGGCGACACACCCTGCCCTGCGCGCCGCAGTTGAAACCTTTCGGCCGCGTTTCTCATGACTGTAAAGCCGCAGATCACCTTTTACGGCGACGACTTCACGGGCTCAACCGATGCAATGGAAGCTTTGAGCTCAAACGGCATTGAGACGGTTCTTTTCACGGAAATTCCGGATGAGACGCGGCTGAAGGTCTTCAACAATATGGCCGCGATCGGACTGGCGGGAACAAGCCGCAGTCAAACACTTGATTGGATGGACCGTGAGCTGCCGAGGATATTCGCGTGGCTCAGCTCACTGGAAGCGCCGATCTGTCACTACAAAGTGTGCTCGACGTTCGACAGCTCCCCGGAACAGGGTTCGATCGGCCGCGCCATCGACATCGGCCTTCAAACGTTCGAACAGGACGTCACCCCTTTGATTATCGGGGTGCCGCAACTTGGGCGCTATACGATGTTCGGGGAACTATACGCGCGGTTTCGCGACGAAGTTTTCAGGATAGACAGGCATCCAGTGATGAGCCGCCACCCCGCGACGCCGATGCATGAAGCCGATCTGCGCAGACACCTGGCAGAGCAGACACAGGCGCCGATAGGACTTGTCGATCTTCCATCGTTACTTGCAGGCAAAGGTGCCATGGCATTCCGCAATGCGCTGCATGAGTTCCACAAAGTCGTCATGATCGATGTCGCCGATCTGCTGAGCCAGCGTCTCGCGGGTGAACTCGTCAACATGCATCTTGGCGAAGCAGGACCACTCATATTCGGATCGTCCGGTGTCGAGTACGCCTATATTGAAACGTTGCGCGCCAGGGGCAAACTTCCGCAGCCAGCGCCACCAGTTCCATTGGCCGCCGAAGATAGGATTGCGGTGGTGTCTGGAAGCTGCTCACCAACCACGGAAACACAGATCAGATACGCCAGCCAAAACGGTTTCGAACCGGTCCAGGTCAATTTTGAGGCGCTGGCGACAGGGGTCGGGTCGGGGCAAGCTGAGACGGAAGTTACCGATCGCGCCACGACGGTCCTGAAATCCGGTAGGAGTCCCCTGCTCTTCACCTCACTTGGAACGCCGTCATCTCGACCAGCAGGCAGTTCGAACGAAAATGATCGGGTCGGTCGACGCCTTGGTGCCATATTGAACCGTCTTGCGAACGAAAACGATCTCAAAAGGGTGATCGTCGCAGGCGGCGACACGTCAAGTCACGCCTTGAAGGAACTCAGGATCGGGGCGTTGACTCTTCGCCACCCAATTCCTCAATCGCCAGGTTCCCCCGTCTGTATGGGGCACAGATTTGACGGATCAGCACCCTTGGAACTTGTTCTCAAGGGTGGCCAGATCGGCCAGGAGGATTTCCTCGTACGCATCCGCGACGGCGCGCTCTAAAGGGTTGCGTCGCAAACGTTGATGATAAGCGCGATGAGAATAGCAAACTTTTTGTCGGATTTCGGACCGGAATTCCCGACCTCAAGATTATCGCCGTGGAACGGACAACGCGCCGTGTCTTGGATAAGATGGATCATCTGGAACGGGCCGCAGTCAATCGGCAGTGATCTCGTTGATCCGTAAAGGTGCTCAGGCAAGACACGCCATGGCTCACCACATCAACCCGTTCAATCTCATAAACCGCCAGAAACCCTTCGTTTGAAAATGCCGATAAGAGCTGTTTTTTTGATGCATCCGATTGGTGCCGGAAATTCTACAATCGCTCTTTAAAGCATATCGGAATGGGTGATTTCATTGGCCGGCTGCCGGGAATCGACCTAGAGACCACTTTTTCGGCTACTCTCGTCACGCGTTTGGACGATGATCCCTTTGAATCCAGCCGCCGCGAGGTGTGGCGTATGTATTCTGGATCGGCGAAGCCGCAAGGGCTCTCGTTGACAGCCGCCTGCGGAGAGCGGAAAGCAATCTAACTCGTTACCTGAAGCGAACGCCCAGCAACTAAACGCCAGCCTGCATTAGGCCGTCAACTCATAAATCGAGGCTGACAAGACATGTCCGAGTTTCCGGTCTCGGTCGAAACGGGACGCTCCGTCACTACGCGGGATGTCGCCGATGCGCCCACAACGTACGTGACGGGCAGGTAGAACGTGGGCGCTGGCTGGAATGCATGCATACGCGCGACATTTTCTGTCGGCGTGAGATTGATGAGGTCATTGAAGAAGGGCGCTTTGGGTTTCTTCGACCCAGCCATCCGCTTCCATCTCTTTGAAAAGCTGTAGGGCGCTGTGTAGAAATTCCTCGGCTTTGTCTCCGTCAATCGCGCGTTCAAATCTACCGTAGGCAAGCAGGCTCTGGGCGAGCTCTGGCCTGGACTGGATTGCTTGAAGAATATCAATACTTCGACGAAACAGCTCGTCTGCCGATTGGCGATCGCCCTGGGCCTCGTAGGCTTGGCCGAGCGCGCGGTGGGCAGCGCCGATCTCAAGCCTTGCCGTTACGCGCTCCGCGAGATTCAACGCACGTTTCGCAGACTGCAACCCCGCTGCGGCGTCGCCCTCGGCGATGTGCAACTGGCTCAGGGCTATGTGCGGATAAATTTTGCAGTAGTCGTCATCCATGCGGCGCGCCGCCGTCTTCATCGCCGGCTCCAAAAGGGCCCTAGCATCGGAAATTCGGTTTAGCTTCAAACAGGCGATGGCCCCCCAACCCGAAGCCCACAAAACGACACTCCATCGTCCGTTTTCCCACGCTGTCGATAAGTTCAGCTCGACAACCCGGACTACGCGGTGCCAAAGCCCCTTATAAAACCAAGGCTCGGCTTCCATTGCCAACCACGAGCGCACCTGCAGGTCGTGGGTTGACGCTGCAATTCCTCGGGCCATTGCTGCGAACTCCAGCGACCGCTCCAGCCTGCCCGCGCGGGCATTGTAGCAGCGACCCGCGCCTGCAACGAAATCACCAAGCTGTTCTAGGTCCCCAACGTGCTTGCAGAGCTCGACGGCCTTTTCGATCTTACCGAGCGATTCTTCGAGCCGGCCGGTATTACCCAGGAAATAGGCGTAACGGCGCGCGACCTGGGCCTGAAGCTCCGCGTCTGCGACACTAGCACGCCGCTCTGCGGTCGCCAGCAAAGACTCCTCCCGCCAAGCCATTCCCTTGAACGACTCCAGGCGTGCCAAAGCCGGGACATTTCCCTCAGCGAGTTCAATTGCCTTGTTGATCCGGTGAAGCGCTTCAGCGCGCTCTCCTTCAGTCGCGTATCCCTCCCCGCCGCTTGCGATTTGGGCCAGGACGGTTTGGAGGTAGGCTTGCCGGTACTCCGCGGTGTCGGGAAGGTGTTCCAAGGCATAGATGGCGCGCCGGTAATGCTGCGCCGCCTCCCAATCAGCAGAGCGGCTTTCGGCTTTCGCCCCAGCGCGAAGCCGGCAGTTCAGGGCGTCTTGCCAGATATTCGCACATTCGTAGTGATGCGCTAGCAATGACGGCTCATCACTCGACGACTGCTCTAGCGCACCAGCAATGCGCCTGTGCAGTTCTCTTCTAGTATCGCGGAGCAGGCTGCTGTAGGCCGCATCCTGAAGAAGGGCGTGCTTGAAGACGTAACCCGGTCCCGAGGCGGTTTGGCGGGAGACCAGCAAGCCGGCACCCACCAACGTGTCCAGAGCATTCTGAAGCGCAGCTCCGTCCAGATCGCACACGCGCTCCAGGAGCTCGATCGTGAACTCGCGACCGATCGCTGCTGCGGTCTGAATCACCTGCTTTCCGGTGAGGAGCCGGTCGAGCCGGGCCATAAATAGGTCCTGAAGAGATGCGGGTACTTCGAGCTTCAACTCACCCGTGGCGCTTGCTTGGTTTTCTTGTGCCTCGATGAGGGTCCGAGCCATCTCCTCAAGAAAAAGCGGGACGCCATCGCTCCGATTCACGATCTCTTCGAGAATGTGAGCGGGCAGCAAGGCCGCATCTGTCACGGAATTTAGCATTTTCTCGCACTCACGCTTACTCATGCGATTCAACATCAGCGTCGTGACGTGAGGCTGATCCGACCACGCGACGCGGATCCCAGGGCGTGAGGTGACCAGCAGCAGGACCGGCAGGGTCTCCACCCTGTCGACGAGTCTGTTCAGAAATTCGAGCGTCGACGGGTCGCACCAGTGCAAGTCTTCGAAGACGAGAACCGCGGGCCCGTTTGCGCAGGATTCCTCCACAACGCCTGTAAGCACCTCAAAGGTTCGCTCCGCCTGTTGGACCGGATCGAGTCCCGACAGACCCTTTCCTCCATTCAACGGTATTGAGAGGAAGGTAGCCAGAATCGACAATTGCTCCTCGGCAGCGGATATCGGCAGTATCGCCGCAAGCCTTCTCAGCTTTTCGCCAGGATCGAGGTCGGGTCGAATGTCGGCTGCCTGCTCAAGTTGCATGGCCAGAGGGTGAAACGCTCGGTCCGTGTGAGAGGGCGAGCACTGGTATGTCAGGCGCGTATGGGGCCGGTCGAGCAGCCTGGCCCGCAAGGCCTCGCAAAGCCGAGACTTGCCGATGCCGGGCTCGCCCGAAATGAGGACGACCTGGCCTTCTCCAGCCTCTGCCTGCTGAAATCGTTTCGTAAGCAGTTCCACCTCATCGTCGCGCCCGATCAGCGGCGTACGAAGTCCGCCGTGCAGCGCCTCAAAGCGCGTCTCCTTGGGCTCATAGCCGGTCACGCACCAAGCGCGCACGGGCTCCGCAAATCCCTTCAAGGACTGCTCGCCAAGCTCGGTTGTCTTGAACAGATTGCCGAGCAGCTTCCGCGTGCTCGACGCGACCACCACAGTCCCGGGCTCCGCGACGCTTTGCAGGCGCGCCGCCAGATTCGGCGTTTCGCCGACCACAGCTTGCTCACGTGCCGTACCTGCGCCGCTCGTTTCACCGACCATTACAAGGCCGGTCGCGATGCCGACACGAGCTGCAAGGGGCCGTCCTATTGCGGTGTCCGACGTTGCGACTGCCGATGTCAGCTCGAGACCCGCCTGGACGGCGCGCTCCGCATCATCCTCATGGGCGCGCGGCCAGCCAAAATAGACCAGGACCCCATCGCCCATAAACTTGGCGATGTGCCCATTCCATCGCGCGACGGTTTTCGCGCAGCTTTCGTGATACACACGGATCACGTTGGCCACGTCCTCGGGGTCGAATTCCACCGAGAGAGGCGTCGAACCCACAAGGTCACAGAACATCACCGTGAGCTGGCGGCGTTCGGCTGACACTTCCTCCGGGGACCTAGCACGTGCGACGGGTTCCGCGACAACTTCCTCATGCCGCGCATTGTGGGTCCGTGAAAGGACGGCGATCGCATCGAGAAGCCTCCGGCGATCGCCGACCGTGGCAACGCCCATCTCCTTGAGGTCCTCCCCCGTTAAGCTTGGCAGCACATCGCGATCGATTTTGTTCCTGGCGAACGCTTCCGCGTACTCCCCAAAACCTTGGCCCTCCAGCCACTCGGCGATATCGCGCATGGCAGTTCCTCGACTGGCTACGGTCCGTTCTAAATGAGCGTCATTCCTGGGTTCGTCTGTAAAATCAGTTGAGACCAAACACTTCCGTCAAGAACTTCTTCACGGCGGCTTGTGCTGCCTCAGTCGCGGCTTTGTCGTAACGTTCAGTCGAGCCGAGTTCCATGCAAGCATCGTCGTAGGTGAATGGCTTATTCGTAGCGACGTTGACTATCTTCCCGGCTTCTTCACGGCGCTGACAATTGCGCGAGGTCTGTGCCATTAAATTGGGCACCGCATCAGGGACATCAAACCCGTGATGCGCGCCGGGATACTCGGTCATGACAGCGTCCTTTCCGGCAGCATTGAGGCGCGAAATGTAGTCACGGCAGGGCGCAGCCAAGGTCTGATCGTCGGCCGAGCCGTGGAATTCGCGGATTGGTGCGTCGGCAACGTCGAGTTCATCGATGAATTGAATGTTGCAGGCACCATAGAAGGCAACATGTGCGGCGATGCGCGTTTTGGTTGGCCCATGGGCGTTTTGGAAGCGTCGCAGGGAGGTGTAGAGCGCGATAGTGCCTCCGCGAGAGTAGCCCAATACTGCAATGCGCGACGGATCGATGTGCGGGTGAGCAGCGAGCACGTCGACCGCGCGATATGTGTCGTAGAACTGCGCGAGAAAGCTCAGCTGGGACTGATCTGTCATGAGGTTTTCTATGCCGCGTCCGCCGAAGCCGTCGAGACGGAACGTGGCAATTCCCATTCCGTTGAGAAAGGCGGCCCATCGGGCTCCTTGAGTGCTCTTATTACCAGACAAACCATGCAGCAGCACGACAGCTGGTAGCCGCTCATTCCAATTGGGAAATCTAAGCTCTCCCGTCAAAGTAACGGGAACGCCGTTTGCGGTGTCTCCCTTTAGAAACTGCTCTTCAGTAAGAGTGAGCGATGGAACGTTTAATTTCTCATCGGGTGGAAATTTCGACTTGGTTTCTCCGGCGTCTCCGTGCAAACCGAAAATCACCAAAATGACCAGATTAATGACAGCTGTATTAAAGCGTCCCATGGAAGAGCACCCCCTCAGGCTCGCAATAAATAGTCTACCACGTTTTGACGCTAGACCATAAGACCTCTCGTTCTGAGTGTAGGCAAGCGGTCGGCGTGATCAAATTTCTGCAAGAATGTGGCACTGAAAGCCGAAACAAGCGGAGTCGTCCCGCCGCTTTACAAGTTGTCATCATACCGGTTTTTCTTTAGTTGCTGAGGGTGCGGCAAACCGTTTGGGGAATGAAACGATGTCGATTGACTGGATTCCAAGGCTTCGAGGACACGCGGATCTTGTAAAACGGTTGGTGGAGGAAGTGCCTCAGGCTCTCGACCGACCTGGACTGAGTCTCGAGCACGCCAAACGTTTGCGCGCAGTCATTCAAAAAGGGCAGCGTGATTTTGACGAGGTTCTTGAGCTGATGAATGAACAGGATGTCGACGAGACATACCGCAATGCCGCAGACAACCTTGCAAAGATATGGTCCCATTTAGTTGATGCCGCTGCCGATAAAATTCAGATGCTGGAGGATGAGGTGTCTGCCGAAACGGATCATGGAGGTGAACTGACTGGAACTGGATGAGTAATCGTTCGGATTCCGCTCGATGCGCAGGCTTAGGGGTCGCGCCCGGCCGAATTTGAGAGCCGACCAAAACTATATGGGTGTTCACATGGGGACGAGTGCCCGCGCGAAGCCTGATGTTGAGGCATATCTCGGCGAAATGGGCATTGGCAGCGGTCTGGTTCCGATCATCTTCTCGACGAAGAAGTTGAGAGATCTGACCTCTGAAGAGATGCGTGACTTTAGCATTGTCACGGATTTCGGAAATTCAAATGATCTAACTTCTGCAGTGCGATCGCAGATGACTTGATTTCAGTGCCAACAACATTCCTCTAACAAGCAAAGGGTGCAGCAAATGATCGACATCTCTGTTTTTCCGCGTTCCACCACGCGCCGATCCCTCTCCTTGCTTGCGGGCATACTAATAATTGGCCTTCCGTGTTCATTGCATGCTCAAGAAAAATACCCTGCCAGTTGGCGCAAGACGATGACTAACGATCCAGTCAAGAATACTTACTTGCGCAAATTCTCCCGCAAGCTTGCGACTCCCGAGGCCGAAACTCTCCGCAACCTTAAACTGTCCAAACTGGCGGGAGGTGCTTGTGAAGGTTCCTCTATCAACAAGAAGAAGGGCACCAACTACCTGAAAACTTCAGGCTATTTCGCACTAAAAGGTAAGGTTTGGGATGACGCCGCGTTTCTTGCAGAAAGCGAGTTTAGAAACGTCGATTTTCGATCTCTGGCTCATTTGTGCGCCGGCATTGATTATCTCTTCGGTCCACACGGTGTACTGATGATTGATGTCGTCTCACCGGGGACCGGCGAACCAAGAGGTTCCTATGATCCAGCCAATCCCTACATTCGCATTGAGCCGTTGCCAAAACCCGCTGGATAAATGCATCCGAAGCCTTGGAATAAGGAAGGTATCCGGTTGAGACGAAGGTCGCGTCCTAGTGGCGGTTGCAATCACCCCCACTACGGCGTGGATACCGTCGATAGCGGACGTGAGGCGAATCCCTCAAAGAGTCCGCCAAGCGCCACTTCCGGACGTTAAAGAGGAGATGGCATGTGTGACTTCGTCAATGTCATGACGGGACGTCATGCCCCCTTTGATGTATCTTGATGTTGCGCCCATCACTTTCCAATGGCACGTTCCTGAGACTCTTCGCCGACTAGGCAATTGTAAGGTTGTGTGTATTGCACGGATGCGAGGGCCAGTTGGCGCTCCTGAACTTCGCTTAGCTTGAACCCCGCGATCTCGACAACGAGCTTGTTGCGAATTGCCTCGGCAAACTGACTGACGTCTGACACCTTCACTAAAAATGCCCCGTCTCCCCCGATGACACATGCCTCGTAGTACGCATCAAGGTCATGGATCGCTGCCGAATCCGGTCCGGTCTTCAACATGATCGGCAGACCATCGACGGTGATTCCATCAGCGATTGCTGCATTGCGGGCAACGGGCACCGGAGCCCCGGCATTGTTGGGCCCGTCGCCCGAAACATCGATTACGCGTCGGCTCGCCCGAAATCGATTGGTTCGGATAAGCTCTCGCGCGAACGCCAGCACGTTTGAGATCGATGTAAAGGATATCCGTCTTATCGGCTGCCGGCGCAGCTCCTCGGCAAATTGGGCGGCGGACTCCGGACCATCAATCAGAGTCCACGGCACCACCTGAACCGCCGAGCCACCCCACTCGACGAACGTCACTGCGGTCTTTCCCAGCGGTCCGCCGAGCACGGCTCTGACGACTTCCGGGCTTCGAAAGGCATTCACATAACCTTCTCTTTGAACCCTCTGTTCCTCGATATCCATCGAATAAGAGACATCAACGGCAATCACCAATTCCAGATCGACGGCCACGGGAAACTGCTGGGCAAAAGAACCTCCGCTTAAAACACAAAAGGAGGCAATAAGCGCCCATCGCCGTCTCATTACCTTATCCCCAGTCACCTCATTCAGCCATCTGGCAGCGGAGCCGTCAGTCTCAACGATCCTCGAGCACCCGAGTATATCGGCAATTAGTATTGCTGCCAGCCTCTGTTTCATCCTAATGGCAGTCGTTTAACAATGTCCGCTTTGCGCCTTCATGTTGGACCTTTGTGCGGGTCGCAGGAGATCCTGAAAGCGGACATTGCGCCGGACACGCAGTATCGTGAGTCCAATCGATCTACAGCGTCGGCTTCTACAGCGAAACATTCCTTGACCACGGCCGTCGGGCCTGGCGCACGCGGTTTGGTCGTCACGACATTGTAGGCGCGGTCGTTTTCGAGGTCGCGCCACATATTTCCAACATCGAATCGGGAAACCCGACGAAAGTGTCCTCGGAGACCTACAAAATTGAGCGTTTCTCGTTCTGTAGCCAGTGACCTGTAGTGGCCTTGTCAGTATCGGCAACATTCCGTTTGAAGTCACAACGTGGCCAGGTGCTGCAGCTCTCGAATTCGCCGAACTTCCCGGTGCGAAGTTTGAGGACTCCGATTTTACATTTCGGACACGGCTCCTGCAGCTCCCCGTCAACGGCTTCAATCTTCAAACCACCCTTCGCGACGAGTTCGGTGACGAAACGCGACGGGTTCGCCAAGCTCGTATAAATTCGAACCTGCCTTTTGGCGCGGGTCAACCCCACATAGAAAAGACGTCGTTCTTCAGCCATGGGATACGGGTCCGGCGCAGGCATCGGAATCTGCAGTAGCGGGTCGTCTTCAATCTGGCTTGGAAAGCCTCGGAAGCCTTCGACCACGTTCAACAGCATCACGTAGTCGGCCTCCAGGCCCTTGGATGAATGAATCGTCTTGAAAGAAATATCGAGCATATCACCGAACCTGCGTTGCCAAGTCCTCAACTGGCTCGGGGAGTCGCTGCGATAGCGTCCGAGCAGCAGGACTGTGATTCGATCTCCGCTGCTGGGCTTCAGCTTCCCTTCCTCGATATAACGGCGCATGAGATCGAACTGCTCTCTCAAATGCTCCTGAACATTGAACATGTCTTTGAAGGCGAATGCCAGGACTGACACATTCGAATAGGTGCTGGTGGTTTTGACTGTCTTTCTGATCTGGACAGGGTTCGCCTGGATAAACGTGCTGGAGATATCGCAGAGTGATTGCGGACACCGGAATGTCGTTCCCAATGTCAGCCGGGATGCATAGGGGAAGAGCCTCTCAAACTCAGTCATCACAGATATGTCGGCGCCCGCGAACCGATTGATACCCTGCCAATCGTCTCCGACGACACACAGGTGAACCTGGCCGTTCTTTGCGTCGGATAGTGCCTTCAAAAGACAGATTCGGGCGCGGGAGGAATCCTGGAACTCGTCAGCGAGAACCATTATGAAGGGGCTCTGATATGTCCCAGCTTCGATGTATTGTGCGGCCTGGATGAGCATATCTTCGAAGTCGATCCAGCCTCCCTCTCTCAGTCTCCGTTCCCATTCCTCGGAAATCTGGTAGAACAGCCTTACAAACAGCAAGATACGGGCGGCATGTCCGTGATTTAACTGGTTGGCGGTCGCCTCTTTCATTTGTGATTGCGTGAGACCGTTGCTCTTGACATGCTGCTGAAATATCCGAACCGTCCTAGCAAGTTCCTTATAGCTAATCGGCTGGAGTCCTTCGGCTTTGCGATCCGGATCGAAACGAATTGTTTGCCCGCGCTTCCTTAACTCGGTTTCCAGATTTGACAGGGCCGCACCGGTCGAAACCTGGTGCGACGTGGTCTCGAAGAGCGCGGTGCCCATTTCCGCATGTAACGACCTCTTCCACTTCGCTCCTTCGACATAATCGCCATCGAAGTGATCCGGAGCCTTCCCGTCCGCCCCGAAAGCGAAATGCTCATGGTAAAGTTGGATGTCGGGATAATAGAAGTCGGGCTGATATTGTCTATGCGTTTCGGTTGCGGTTCTGCGTTCATAGTCCCGTTCGTAGACGTACGGCACGTTATGATAAAATAGCCAGTCTGCTATCAGCCGCTCTTCCTTGCTTTTAACGATGTCGCCATTGGCGGTTCGGTAACCACGGCGACCATTTTCATAAGCATCAGGCTCCGACGGGGCACCCCGCGGACCGATATCGCGACCATAAACGAGACGGAAAATGTTCCAGTCAATGTGAAACTTTGGATCTCCGTCGGACAGGTCTTTGATGATCTTGCCGATCATCTCGACATCTTGACCCGACTGTTCGAGCCAGGGAGCCAGCGAGGGCTTCTTGCCGCTCGCTGTTGCGATCACGTGCAGGCCGAATCCGTGAAATGTATCTACTCCGATTTCATTGGCACCTTCGAAGTTCGTGAGACGTGCTTTGACTCGATCTCTAAGTTCCTGCACCGCATTCGTGTTAAATGCGAGAAGAAGAATCTGGCTTCCTTTGGCCAATTTCTGATGTAAGGCGTAGCCAGCCTTGGCGACCATTGTCGACGTCTTCCCTGACCCGGCAGCCGCCACTACCTGCACGCTGCGGTCCATGCAGATGCAGGCGTTGATCTGCTCTTCTGTAAGCGGATTTTTTTCAACGGAGTCGAATAGGGGTTTCAGCAGTTTCTTCTGCATGACCCGAAACACGTCGTTGTGGTTTTTGAAATCAGATTTCAATTCCTCAAGAGCCGGATTTCTATTCAACAGTTTATTGATGACAGAATCGGTCGATCTGCTCGGGGCCGGAAACTGCTCAAGAATTCTCTCAGCCGTTCCCGATGGTATCCACTTCATGCGATCGACGTGCGGCTCCCATTTTGCACGCCAATCACGAATACGCTGATGATAATCGTCTTTGCGAGGAGCCTGAGGCTCCGTCTGCTTGGTGATTCCAGGCGGGCCTTTTGGGTTGTCCTTGATCAGACCCAATTTGGTTAGGACCGAATGCGCAGCCACAATTGCCAAAGCCAAGAGAAATAACTCAATCATTGCAGCCCCAAAATGACCAACCCCTGTTGATTCAAATATCGCCGAGGAAGGGCAACATCAACCACAAAGGCAGCGCGAAACTGGTGAGTGAGAATAGTAGCGGTTGTTGCCAGCGGTGGCCTGGCGGACTTCGTTGTTGCGCTATCTGCAGGGTAGGCCCGGTAAGGTTTACGACATCGATCTCGTATGCGAGTTATCTCGGCGTCAAAATCCAGTCTCAGCGAAGCGCAATTCCAAGCTGCGCTTGGCATGGAGTGTGTTTAGGCCCTTTAATTGCGTGGGATAGTCAATCCCTTTTGTGACATCATCACCGGGTCATTTTGCCGGAGAAGTCTTCAAAGGAGCAACGACAGCAATTATGTCATCGTATGCAAAATTGGCTCTGACTCAGTTTTGATGCAGTTCTGGTGATGTTCGTTGTTGGTTTCCACGAAGGAATCAGCACCATGCGAGCTGCATTGCATCCCTCCAATCTCGTTCCACCTGGTTTCGTTGTTGAATACGCCAACCAAGACGGCAACCAAATGGCGATCGTCATTTCTCGAGCCAAGAACACCGCGACGTGTCCGGCCTGCGGGACGGTCTCCAGGCGAATACGCAGTCGTTATCAGCGTCAGGTTTCGGATCTGCCCCTTGCCGGCCAAAGTGTCAGGCTCTTGGTAGTGGCGCGTCGCTTTCGCTGTGACGCAGTGCTCTGTCACCGCCAAATATTCGCCGAGCGCTTTGGTGATGTTCTTTCCCCTTATGCACGCCGAACCGCACGCCTCGAGCAAATCGTCCACCATCTCGGACTGGCACTCGGCGGACGCCCCGCAGCGCGTTTCGCCCAGCGGCTGATGCTGCCAGTCAGCAATGACACCTTGTTGCGAGTGGTTCGAAGACGGGGCTGCCCGCCGATAAGCCCGCCCAAAGTGATCGGTATCGATGACTGGGCATGGCGGCGCAACCAACGCTACGGCACGATCATCTGTGATCTTGAGCGACGTCGGCCAGTCAGCCTGTTGCCAGATAGGGAGCCAGCCACCGCACAGGCCTGGCTTGCAAACCATCAGCAGATCGAGATCGTTGCTCGAGACCCAAGGATGAAGCCGCCGTCCACGCGGCAATCGTCTCACCTAGGTCAAATGCCCAGACCGAAGGGCAGATCACCAAACTCAAGCTCGTCAAACGACAGATGTACGGTCGCGGAAAGCTCGATTTGCTCCAAGCCAGATTGATCGGGGCTATCTGATCATGCAAAGCACCAAAACTGCGTCAGAGCCCAATTTTGACCCCCTTGGATTAGATCTGACCATCCGACTTGGCAGCGGATGGAGCGGGAGTTGAAGACAGTGGATACGATTGCGCGGGTTCGTCGAGCCTTCCATGTACAGGGCTGGTCGATGAAGAAGATCAGCCGCGAGCTGCATGTCTCGCGGAACACGGTGCGCAAGATTCTGCGCTCGGACCAGACGGATTTTTCCTATGAACGGGAACATCAGCCCTTGCCTCGGATCGGTCCCTGGCGGGAACAGGTCGATGAGTTTCTGCAGGCCAACGAAGGCAAGCAATCGCGCGAGCGTTTGACGCTGATCCGCATCTACGAGGAACTTCGCACCCTTGGATTTGAGGGCAGCTATGATTCAGTGCGCCGCTACGCGAAGGCGTGGTCGAAGACACGCGGTGCGGTGCCCAAGGCGTACGGTTTAAAAGGTAAATTGCAACCTACCATCTGGAGCGTCTCTGCGACCACTCAGTGCGTAGGCTTGCAACATGGGATACGACAAAATTGAAAAATGTAATACGAACGATGTAAAATACATCTTGCTAATTGACCTTTAAACCTTATTTAAGTATCACCATGATACATAACGAGTACCGAGATGGTGTTCGCTTGGGGGGAATAGTGACCACCACTCAGCCTTGGAATCCTGGACGTGCGACGGATGAAATCAGAGCAATTGCGAAAGATAGAAAATTAGTTCTGAGTTATAAACTTCATGCCGGTGAACGCCTAGCGGAACGCAACCTTATCATGTCGGATGTGTTGTACGCCCTGAGAAACGGGTTCGTATATCAACAGCCGATTCCCGCAACTCGGGCTGGTCATTTTCGGTACCGAGTTGAGTGCAGGACGCCAAATAGCGGCAGCAGGGCTATTGGCGTGGTTGTAATACCTGCGAAAACCGGATGCCTGATAAAGATTATTTCGGTCATGTGGATCGATGAATACGAGCGGATCGCCGGCTCAATAATTGGAGTAGAGGAAGATGAGTAACGAACACCATTACACGGAAAGCGGACTGACCAATGTCTACATCAGTGGCATTGCGGTTGAGCTGGATGATGATGGCGATGAAACCATCACGATTCCGGCAATTAATGAGCTTCATCACATAATTGCTCTTGGTATTGTCAGCCACTCCAAGGGGATTAGCGGAGATGAATTGCGCTTTCTCCGTACCGAAATGGGCTTGACCCAGTCTGAGCTTGCAAAGCTAGTGCATAGGGATAAGCAATCCATCGGTCGTTGGGAGCGTGGCGAAGTTGAACTCGACAGCTCTGCCGAGGCACTCATCAGAAGAATGGCTGTTGAGAAGTTGGACCTGCCGGTAGATGCCGGGATCGATGAATTGTCGCGTCGAAGCGTTCCTACAGTGGAAGAACAGACGATTAACATTAAGATGGTGAATAACAATCATTCTCACTACGAGTTGCTCGCTGCCTGAACCCACGCGGGGATAAGCACATTGTTTAACCCCGCTTCGGCGGGGTTTTCTTTTGCCCACGGCATGGTCTGTTCGCGCGGCGTATGAGCCATACTAAAGCTGGCATTACCGATGAACGCGCCTAGCCGATACGTAAGACGGTGCGGCGTGCTCGGAAGATTGACGCTCTACCCGAGCTCTGCCAGTTTGCGGTTGGGCATTAGGGGGACAGAATGAGCAACATTTTAGGGTCAACTGTAATAGCTGCTGCAATATTGCTGGCCGTTACGTTCTACGCTTGGACAAATCGGATCGATGTAGTGCCTACGTCGGGGTTTATGGTCAGCGTCCACGACAGATGGACTGGTGAGATTTACGCGTGCACTAGCTCACAGTGCATCCCCTACAAAACGCCTTATTGACGCCTATCCCCACCTCTGCAACTGTTCCGGCGGGGATAGGGGACATCATCATGCTAAAAATAATTGTGTGGGGCCTGGCGCTGGTCATTGTGCCACAGCAGGCATTCGCTTTCTGCTCGCGCGGCTTTGCTCTCGATCCGAACGACGCGCTGAATGTCGAGCTGAGATATCTCTTTTGCCTTCATAACGAGCAGAACGACGCTCTCAACAAACATGCTGAAATCATCAACAGCCAGGGAAGCCTGATTCAAAGGCTTGACTCAAAGATTGATGAATTGGAGTTGAAACTCGATTTGTTGGCTCGGGAATTGGTTACCTTGAGAACACAAACAGGCAATTAATGATCAGGCCGCGGCGATCGGGAGGGACACCATGGCGCTACGAACAATCAGCTTGAGTGAACTCGATAACTTCAAGATGGATGAGAACGGAGATCTGCACTGGAAAGACGGAAAGGTCTATGTCCATAAGCGGATCAGCCTGAGAGGTTACGAGTTGGCGCTAGCAACAATCGGCGCGACGGGTGCGCTCTTGGCAGGTGTTCATCCGTTTCTGCATTCCTTTGGTTGGGTGTAGTCACACGGCAGGGGACAGCGCATCGCGTTACCTTCGGCTCCGCAAGGACTGACCGAACTTACAGTCCGCCCCGCAACACGGGTGCTTATATCACGTTCTTGCGGACGACGTTCCCTGGTGACGTCAGTGTGAAATATGCCTTTTGGGTCTCCGGTCTACAACCTTCGCCGTGGCTTTCCCTTGCAGGTGAGGCCTGACGATTTAACGGGGTAATCTGGTGAATCCTCGCCAGGCCTCTGTTGGGATGGCCTCCAACGCAACGTAAACCTGCAAACAGGGCAAACGTTCCGACTTAGCCCAGTCAAAGGCCCCGACCGCCGATGGGGGGCGGCGGCCGGGATGCTGACTGGTAGCCACATGAGATGGGAGCGCCAGCCCTAAAATGCTGCGCTCGTATGGTTAAGAAATGATAAAAAACTAGGCCCTGCGCCGCGGCTTGCGCTTCCCCCAGCGCTCAACCTTTCCGGTTGGTGTCGGCCGCCGCTGCGTCTCGATGAAGATACCCGCCTCCCAAAATGCCACCCGCGCCACAGCAGCCGAGCATTCCCCCGCCAGGCACTTCAATAAAATTTCCTTGCAGACGTAGAGTTTCGGTCCCGCTGCTTCGTCGGGCCATTGCTCCAGTATGAACTTCGCGGCATCGTAGGCCGAGGTAATGCCGATGCTGGTGCCGCGCTGCAGCACTGAGACCATTGGGAATGACTTGTAATCTTCATACATAGCGGGGGAAACGGTAGCAGAAGGCTCAAGTTCCGGCATTAGTCCCTTCGGATTATGGCGTCGTTCCAATTGTTCCTGAATCCCATAAAAGCCAAGACACCAAACAGGAGATTCCACTCACCACCAGCATGAATGCATGGCCATAGACGAGCCGGTCTCGGTTGCCCATTCGAGCACATTTGTCGGTGGTATCCCCCTTATAGATTTCAACGCCGCTATCGACTGAATAGTCCCAGTCGTTGTCTCGATAGAATGCAAAATCCTTGTAAGCTTGCCAGACCGAATGCAGGAAGACGCCCGCAAACAGCAGAAATATGAACATCAAGGCCCCATTCCCTATAGCGCGTTAGCTGGAGGCAAAAGTATCTTAGCTTCGGAGAAATACAAGCCAGATCGATTAGCGTGCTTGTCAGAGATTTGTTCCAAAATAAAAATTAACGAATTCGACCAGGCGATCGTACGAGTATAGCAAGGAGACGGCCGTCAACAGACCAATACCGGTCCAGGCAAGGATTTTTGCGAGATAACCGCGTTTTGCCACGCCGAGTAATTTCTCAATCAGGAAATCAAAGAACATATCCATTCGGTTCTCGCCGTGTTGCTTAAGCTCACTGCAGAAGCCACAGCGCTTGTCGAAGCCGAACTTGCCCCTCTGCATGCGTGGTTGTGATGTTGTACGGGGTTACACATCGGACGCAAACATTTCTCCCTGATTGTGCCTGGCCGACAGATGACGGAGTTCAGTTTCGTGTCAGAATCCCTACAAGATAAATCAGACATGGAACAATTAAACTGATGAAGTTAATAGCCGAGCCTGTGAAAGTTCCCACGTTGTCTTTTCCGCGGAGGCTTCGATAAGACCAGTACAATGCCAGATGAAGGCCGAAGAATATGATTACTGGGCCGAGGCTCACACTCATGTACCCGCCTTCGATACCGCTACCGGGGGGCGCTACCAAATATTTATACGAAGATACAACCAGACTGGTTAGTAACATGAAAATCATCAGTAGAACGACCGATACTGCTTGTACCATGCTGGAGGCTCGAATCAATTTTGTGGTTGGAGTTGGGAAGATGATTCTGCCATGTAATCATCGATCCACACACGCATTTTCCCGCGTCCATGGATAGAAATATCCTTAAATCCGAAGCTGTTCAGACTGTACCACGATCCCGAGGAAAAAGAATCGGGGGCAGCCAGGTCTTGTGATCGATCAACTTCTTTCAGACCCAGTCAGTCGGCAGCCAACGAAAGCCCTTTTCCTCTTTCACTACGTGGCCAACTCCAGGGAACGGATAGTGATAGCCGCAGACCAGCAGCCTGTCGCTTGCGGCCCGCTCCAACAAGGCCCTGCGGGTCTTCGCGCCCTTCTCACGATCATGGTCCCACATGATCTGCCATTCCGGCTTGTCAAAGGCGATGTGGATATTGGCGATAGGATCACCCGTGATCAAAAGCTGTTCACGCCCGGAAGCCACCAGCAGTGAAATATGCCCCTGGGTGTGACCTGCCGTATCGAGAACCGTGATGCCCGTCATAACATCGGCCCCGCCCTTGATTGGCTGCACTCTGTCTCCGAGCGTTGAAAATACCTTCTGAACCACAGGCAGATTTGGCGTTGCCCATTCCGGAAGTTTCGATGCAGCGTCCGGCCCGTTCCAGAGATCAAGTTCGGTCTCCGAAAGGACTATGTTGGCATTCGGAAATTGCTTGGCCGGATCGGCCTCGAGCCCGCCGACGTGATCGGGATGGCAGTGCGTAAGGACAACCGTGTCGATCGAACTGGCTTCAATGCCTGCCCCTTCAAGGGACTTGACCAGACGTCCGGCACGCGGAGCCCAGTCTTTACCAGGACCAATACCCGTGTCGACTAGGATGCGTTTTTGCCCGGTATCGACAACCAGCGTGTTCAGCTGGAGTTTGAACTCATCCGGCGCAATGTAGTGCGCGTCGAAATACGCCTCCTTTTCATCCGCTTCGACATTGGTCGCGATGCTGTCTGTGGGAAGGGAAAACACTCCGTCGCAGACAGCAGTGACGTGGAATTCACCGAGCGCAAACTGGTAGTATCCGAGCGACGCCTTGGTCATTCCTGGATCCGCCGCCAATGCGGTATGTGGATTTTTAAACGCGGCAACGACAGGTCCCGCAATTGCCGCTTTCATGAAAGCGCGCCTATTCGTAACAAGCATAGTAACCTCCCTTTGGAAAAGTCCGCCTACTCCCCCTTTTCGTATTTTGATCGCGCAAGTTTACGCCTCATCTTTGCGCACAACTAGGGAACAATTATCAATCTAGGCCATGTGCAATCTCTACAAGGCCACCACCACCTTTGGAGCGATGCGGCAACTGTTCTTGCCCTTGGGCAATCGAACGATCGGCGGAAACGCAAGGAGTTTTCGGGTTGAGCGTTTCGCCATTTATTTAACCACCAGAAATGCTGAGGACAGTGGATTAGCTAATCTTCTTAGAAGCATGCCCATATCGCTCTCACCATGAGGACGCAGCCAACTAAAACAGCATACGCCGTTATTGGTTCCTCTTGGTTCGCTCATGGAAATCCATGGGGACTAAAATTAGTCTTTTCGGATGATCTGGCCATTACGCATTTCGAAGGCAGTTCCAACTGGAAGGCCAATCATTGAAATATTATTACATTGTAATAATTGGTCCATGGGCGCACCTTACTGGGTATATTGGTCAGCAGGACCGGAGCCGTTGGTTTGGATCGATGCTCGCCACGATGCGCGTTCAGATTATGGACGCATTCGTTGAATTGGAATCCATTATGGATGTCGTTGTAAGAACTTATTCAGGTAAGGGCTCGAAAGAACTGTTTGCATTGCTGGAGGAACGCAAGGCAGACATTGAAGTGCTTTTGCGCTCAACAACAGGATTTGTGAGCTACACTCTGGCCCGTAGTAGTGAAAGTGATGGCGGGCTGTCCATGACCGTATGCCAAGACCAGGCAGGCATCGATGAGAGTGTCAGCATGGCAAAGGAGTGGATTGCAAAGAACGCAGCCCACATTAGCGTGGATGCGCCAAAGGTATCTATGGGAAAGATAATTATTCACGCCACAAAGTAGTAGTCTCTAGTGTTTTTGCCCGGTCGAGCAATTAGCCAGGCCGGGTTTTCTTTGCGAGTCTCCAGCATCGTTCTTGTGCTCGCTGCAGTACCATTCCTGGCCGTATCGCTTCTCAAACCCGAACGCCCCCCACGACTTGCAGCCTTCATGCATGCAGTAGTGCTCGAACAGCCCGGCCGGAGCCTTCTCCATGTGTTCAGGGTAAGAAATTTGCGGTGGCAGCCGAATTGGTTCGTCACTCATCGAGGCTGAGCATTGCCCTGAGTTCGGCAATCTTGCGTTTAATGGCACTGATGGTTTGAGGATCGATCGGCTCTTGATTGCCCGTCGTTCCGATGGAAAACTCTCCATGGCCTTCGTAGATGCCCAGATCTTCTTCCAGTTGCGAAAGCTGGTCGCGCAATTCGTCGTCTGTCAGGGATATAATCCAATGCGTGCTGTAACTCCTCGCGATGGGCGACTGACGAGACCCGCTCCGAATAAAGCCTGGTTACGCCAGCCGCCGTCAAATCGCGATGCTGTGCCTCCAGTCCCGCAATCTGCTCAGTGGTTGACGTTCGCGCATAACCAACTATGGCGCCCATATTTGCCTCCCATGTGCCATGATGTCTAAGACACATTGAGACGGTGCGTCCCAAAAAACAAAGGTTATCTCAGTGGGACAGAACTTGCGCGAATTTTGGTGTGTCAATGAAGCGAGGTCTTATGGGAAAACAGATAAACGTGGCTGTGCCGACGTGGTCGCTTTTGGCGTGAACGTCAGCTAATCGCCCATAGGAGACTTTCTTTTATGCAGTTTGATCGCAGCTTTTACGCCGTTGGCCGACGTTCGCAGAACGAGGGCAATCTTCGCACATTGTGCTTGTGAGGAATTCCGAAGGTCATCAAGCGGGACTCGATGTCCTCTTCCTGACAATGACCGTCTCAAATCGTCAGCGTGCTGCCGCTTGCCGGTTGACCGTAATAGGTTCACCTTTGCAGGGTAAAGCAGGAGTCCGTCCAATGCAGCAAGAGATGCATCCCAGACTGACATTGTCCCAATGGCCCACCCCGATCGAGCACCTCGAGAGGTTATCCGCTGCCCTGGGCGGCCCTCGCATCTTCATGAAGCGGGACGATTTCGGCAGCGTTGCGATGGGCGGCAACAAGCTGCGAAAGCTCGAGTATCTCCTGGCCGATGCGCAGGCGAAGGGATGCAACGTCATTGTCACATCAGGCGCTTTGCAGTCCAACAGCGCGCGGCTGACCGCAGCCGCTGCGGCTAAGCTCGGCCTGGAATGCCATCTCGTCCTGATCGACGAGGTCCCTGACCGGCTGGAAGCATATTACGGCTCGGCGAACCGGCTGATCGAGAACCTCGTTGACGCCAAAGTTCACCTAGTCCAGCGGAACGCCAATCTGGCGGAAGCGGTTACCGACTGCGCCACGCAGCTGCAGGAGATGAGAAAATCGCCCTACGTCATACCATTGGGTTGTTCCAACCCGATCGGGTGCCTGGGTTACGTGACCTGTGCCTTCGAGATCTCCGAGCAGGAGCGTGCGATGGAAAAGAACTTCACGCACATCTTTGTGGTTTCCGGGTCTGCAGGCACACATGCGGGGCTGCTCGCTGGCCTTCACCTCACGAAATCGAAGGCTAAACTAGTCGGAGCGACGATATCCCGCTCGGCCGAGAAGCAGCGCCCTATCGTTGAGGCCCTAGTGGCTGGCGTATCTGCGCTGGTGGGCGCTGATGCTGCTGCCGTCAGTTCGGCGATCGTCCTCGAGGACGGCATGTATCTTCCTGGTTATGGGTTACCCAACGAGTTCTCTCGGCAAGCCATCATGACATGCGCGAAGTATGAGGGCATCCTACTCGATCCGGTCTATACATCGAAGGCGATGGCCGTTCTTTTCCAGCAGATCGAATCCGGCCTGCTCAAACCTTCGCACGACGTGCTTTTCATCCACACCGGCGGCACGCCCGGGCTGTTCGCATACCCTGAGATTTTCAGCGGAAGTAAGTCGTAGGACGAGCTCCAAAATGCGTCTACAACGCGAACTTTCCTTTGATCTGCGTCTGCGCGAGTGGACCGAGCGTCTTACTGCATCCACTCGCTGCGGTTCGCCGTGCGCGGAGAAATCGAACGGCTGGGGTCAGAAGCGTTCGTAGGCGCCGGCAGCGACCAATGTGGCGCACGGCGCCACCAGACTGTGTTAATGTCCGCTTTCGGCACGGTAGAGCGGGCTTCAACGACCGATATTGAGCGCGAAGCGGACATCAGAGGCGATTCGCATTGAGCTCCCCTAGTCCGCCACCGTCACGCCCGGCTTGCGGCGGCCAGCACCGCCTTGACCTGCGGTCCGATCTTGTCCCCTACTCCATTACCGAGGGCCATGACGCCCTTGGCCGGCCGCGCGATCAGGTCGATGTCCAAGATCTCCCCATCAGCGTTGAAGCGGATGAGATGCGCGCCCTTCATCTGGATGTCGCCGACATGCGCGGCGAATTCGAGCATGGCGCTGTCGCCGCCCGCCATCTGGCGTTCATACCTGAAGTCCTCGAAAACCCCCGCCGCGGTTCGGACCAGAAGGCACACCAGGTCATGTCCCGGATAGGGGTGCCACTCCACCGGCGAATGGTAGATCGCCTCGGCGTCAATGATCGAGTCCAGCTCGCCAAAGTCACCGCTTGCGACCATGGCGAGCCACCTCGCCAGAGTTGCCCGCGCCGCCGAACCGAGCGGTGTCGTCGTTTCAGTGGGCATGGCAGTTCATCCTTCCGCTGAGGACAAGATAGGGATTCCTCTTTCGCGCCCATAGGACGAACGGCACCGACGCATTCCGACACCGAGGACGAATTATTCCTGGCGGACGCGCGGGGGCTTCCGCGCACCGCTGAACGTGGCGGCCGTGAGCAGTGTCCTTCTCAAGACGCGACCGCAACGCTCGAATGGCAGCTCAGGGTCGAGACGCGACGTTTTTGGCATTCCTGGCAAACGTCCGGAAGTGGCGCAAAGCCGACATCAATGGATGACCGCTGTTGGCCCTACACGGACTCTCATTTGGTGATACGTAGGCGGCAGCTTTGCGCTCGTTAGCGGTCATTGCCCGACGCTTTCGGCGATGAACTCAATGCCATGTTTCGCACATATTGCTCTAAAATCGAGCGATCCGGCACGATCCGCATTGCCCGTGTCCACTTGTGCGGCCGCAACTTCGGCCACAAATGCCTCAAACACACCGGCGGGGGAGCTTATGATCAATTGGCGGCCGATGCCCCCGCTGATCTTCCTGATCCCGTGCACGACGCCTTTCGGCATAAAGGCCATGCCACCCGGTCCTAACCGCACGATCTGATCGCCAATTTGGAACTCATATTCTCCCTCCATGACGATGTGCGTCTCTTGATATGTGGGATGCCGATGAAGAGAAGCTCCGGTTCCGCCCGGCGCGTCGACGGTCTCACAGATGCTGTAGCCCGCATCCTCGCTGGCTTTAAATGTGAGGGTAATGCGTCCCATTTGGTAGGTGCGTCCCTCGCCACGGTTCAGGTAAGCTGGATCATCGGTAGACATTTCGCTTGGCCTCCCAATGGCTATTATTTGTGGAAGCATATCATAGCTAGGCGATTGGGGCGACGGCAGCGTCAAGTGGAAGTTTCCTTACTCGGCGGCGGCGCGCCCTCCCGCCCGCGCATCACCACCAAGATTGGCGAGCGCGAACCCGGCGAATCAATGTCCGCTCGGGGCCATCACGGGATATGCCCGGCGCTGTCGTCGAGCGGCAGCAATGGGCGAGAAGCCGAGCTGAATGCGCAATGGGTCCAATCAAGTCGAAGAGTCTGAAGTTCCGCTTTCTGGTAATCTGCGCCGCGAAGCTGCCGGTCTCCTGTCGGCCCCATCTCGGTCATTCAATGGTGAGGGCTCGGTCATCGTTACGGCCATAATGACGAATAGATTGGCACATGCATTATTCGGCTCACCTACTAATTCCGGAATTATGTAGCAAAGACCACCAATCTGACTCTATGTAATTGAAAATTAGTATATTGTCGCGATCCTTTTAGGATAAATTACCGCTACGATTTACTCCAACGCCATCCGGCGACAGGCAACTCTCGGCTCAGCGCGCGCTATTGGCGAATGGGCGAGCTGCTGGACGCTTCTCATAAAAATGGCATTGACCTTCAGAGATTAGTCTTGACGCCCCAGAGGTCCGGACTCCATGCAATTTAGCCGCATGATCGATGTTAGAATTTGGGGTCTATACATTTTTAAGCGCTGAGTTGAAGTTTTATTATTTGGTACATGGTATTACAAAAACTATGTTCCGCCGCAGATATCCCCTTTCAGTAGCATTATTCCTGTTCACCGCTGTCGCGTTCCTGCTTCAGGCCATACCCTTCATTGGTGTATTCTTCTGGATGCTGCAGGCTTTGTTCTGGGGCATCATTACGATCAACTTGGCGTTTCTCCTAATCCCGTTCGACTGCGCGATGGGCAGGCTTCCAAAGTGGTGTTTGATAATCCCCGTTCTCTGGTTTGGCGGATACTTTTTTGCTCACGTGGCCAGCCAACACCAAGCGCGCGCCTTTTTGGAAGATGCGTTGGCCGCCAATTCACAAGCCAGGATGGCTCCTCTGACCGAAGACGAGGATGTAGTCATTCATTCTGAGCCACCATATGCCCTTACTGCTGACAATCTTATGGAAAACTTCGATATCTCGCACGCCTTTGAACCAGTCGACCCGCGCAGAAGCTACATGATTTGCGGTAAGTGGCGATCAATTCGCATCCAAGACGCTGGATGCCCCGAGTTGAAGCCGATCGAAGAGATGGGGCGCGTTGTCAAGACGGCCAAGAACGGGTGCATAACGGTCGCAGCACCCTTCAAGGAATTGAATGGGGCGACGGGCTATCGGGACGAAATCAAGGGGGTGTGCAGGATCAGGGGCAACGACAATCCCGGTGATCGCAAGGTAACCGTGCGTGTTCGCAAAGGCCCACCAGAAAGCAACCTTCTCGGCGGCGAAATTCAAACGGTAAGAATTGAGAGAGCTGGCGGGGAGACCGTCACGTTCACAACGGGAAAAATCAATCCTCTCCCGTTGCTCCCACGACCTATCGTCGGATGTTTCTTCGGTTGCATGGCGACGTTTTACAGGCCGGATGAGTTATCGATTGAAAACCGGGATGCAGCGGACACGGTGGCGGCTGTTTTGGGTCTCCGCAAGGCCACGGTCAGCCAACGATATCCTCAGTCTCTCCGGTAACACGTGCACAAAATTCGCAGTAGGGCCCAAGCGGACAAACTTTCGTTCAGAGCATCATAGCTTGACCAGTTGCTTGCCGAAGTTCTCTCCCTTCAACATCCGAACGAAAGCGTGGGGCACGGTCTCAACCCCTTCCGCAACATCTTCCCGTGTCTGAAGCAGTCCCTGTTTGTACCATGACTGCAGATCGGCAATCCCGATTTCGTATTCTCCCTCGTGGTCGTCGAGCAAGAACCCTTCAATCCGCGCACGGGTAATCAGCGTCCTTCTGAGATGCCTGACACCGATATCGGGCTGGTCAAATCGGTCGGCCAAGGCAATAGTCCCGACGACCACCACCCTGCCAAAGGTGTTGAGGTTTAGCATGGCTGCATCGTGAATCGGCCCGGCGGTATTGTCGATAAAGACATCGACGCCTTCGGGGCATGCGGTGGCGACATCTGCCACGAGATCAGCCGAGCTTCGATGATTGACGCCGGTCCGATATCCAAGCTCCCTGCACCATTCCAGCTTCTCGTCTGAGCCCGCAACAGCGACTGGGTCGAACCCTTTGATCCGCGCGATTTGTCCCGCAATCTGCCCCACAGCTCCTGAGGCGGCCGAGATCAACACCGTTTCCCCCACCTTCGGAGTCGCGGTTTTGAGGAGGGCAAAGTAGGCGGTGAGACCGGGCATGCCGAGATAGCTCAGCGCGGACTGAATCGGAGCGTCCGTAATTGTCACTGATTTGGCTGACGCGGCCGGGATAACGCTAAACGGCTGCCAACCAAAATGATCGCTCATCACGACGTCGCCTGGCTTGAACTCTGGAGACTCAGATGTAATTACCTCGCCAATTCCGCCGCCGCACATCAGATCGCCAATTTTAAAACCAGTAGCATAATTCTTCGCGGGGCTGATCCGACCGCGCATATAGGGGTCGACGGAGAGCCACAAAGTTTTCACCAGCAACTCACCATCCGCAGGCTGGGGAATTGGGCGGTCCTCCAAGGCCCAGTTCTCGACGGAAGGCATTGCGGAAGGGTAGCTCCGAAGTATCCAGCTAGGATTCGTGGGCATGTCCATCTCCTCAATTTGAGCGTTCGCCGTATTGATGCATGAATCCGATTTCCGTGTTAATGGTCGCTCGATGAGAGACATTATTTTGAATTTCGGAAGAATGGCGAATGGATATGATCGAGGCCATGAAGGTGGCCGTGGCAGTCGCCAGGCATAACAGCTTCTCTTCTGCGAGCCGGGATTTGCGCCTTTCCGCTGCCTCGGTAAGCCGCATTGTGGCAGACCTTGAGGCCGATCTCGGCGTACGTCTCTTCAACCGCACCACCAGGCAGATCAATCTGACAGATGCCGGGATGGAGTTCGTTCAAAAGAGCACCTGCCTCCTGGAGGAGCTTGATCTGATGCGGAGTGCGGTACGCGAACGCCACGACACCCCCGCGGCCAGCTCCACGTCTCCTGCGTAACGGCCTTTGGCAATGAGTGCCTGGCACCAGCGGTTCCTGAGTTCCTGCGAAGGTTCCCGCAGCTCGATGTCTCTATCGACCTTGGCAATCGGCTGGTCGATCTCATAGGAGAGCACTTCGATGTCGCCATCCGGGTAGGACCGTTGAACGATTCATCCCTGATCGCACAGAGGATTTTCACGCAGAGGATCGTGTTCGTCGCTACGCCCCAGTTTTGCGAGCGATATGGGACACCCAAGACCTTAGATGAGATCAGAGCTTGCCCATCCGTTACTCAGGTCAGCGGGAATTGGGGGCGCGTACATAGGTTTTCGCATGGAGGAAAGGTCATTGACTTCGAAGTGCCGCAGCATCTGACAATGAACTCAGCGCGAGCGGTGAGAAACGCCTGCCTTACGGGAGGGGGCTATTCCCTCTTGGGCGATTTCATGGTCGCCCAGGATATAGCGGAGAATCGCCTCGTGCGGCTGCTGCCGGACTATGAACCCATCGAGCAACCGATCTTTGCGTTCTACGCTCAGCGACGGCATACCCCACGTAAAGTCAGGGTGTTTATTGACTATTTGGCGGAGGTGTTCAGCGGCAAGAATACCACGTGAGACCTCATGACATCTTCTGTCGGGGACAGAATCGCCCCCAGCCGGCTACTTTTCTCCGCCGCTTACTGTTTACCGATAATTACCAAAACTGAGAAATGTCTTGCAGGCATTCGCCATTAAACCACTGTTTATACAGGTCCACGCGATCGTCGCACTCTCAGATTTGAAACGCTTAGTCAAAAAATCAACAACCTGTTTCTGGCTTAGCGTTTCAAATTGAAATCGTTAGAAGCCACACCGGAAATCTGCCCCGCGTACCGTTTTAAGTAACCGGACCAAATTCCCGGGCAAGATAGTTCAAATGGATGCCGCGACGATATCCACGTACTTGGGGTTGTTTGCGGGAGGGGGCGGAATCCTACGCTAAGCTCTCTTTTCAAACCTGCCGAACAATGGAACCTATCGGTATGTCGGCCCCAAGGGGGAACTTAGGGATTACGGACAACGGGTCCTCGGTTTGGTGTAGGATGCGACACCCGTAAACTACTCACCATGCTTGCTTAACAGAATTTCACCTTTTCAGGACCGCCCCAATGAACATCTCATCCTCTTTTCTCGGTTTTCCCGCTAATCTTGGCGACGACCGAATGCCACCGTATGGTGATATTTGGTGTTGGTCACGGCAGCACCTATCCGGGCAAGGACAGTAGCGGCTACACCCTGTCAGCTGACGCGATTCGCGCTGCAAGCCAAGACGATGCCACACTCGTAGAGCACTGGGATTTTGATCTTGGAGGGCCGCTTTTTAACGGCGAGCCGGGATGCTGTATTGATGCTGGCGACATCCAGACCACCATGCATGACAATGAAGGCAATCGAGCCCGTATCGAGGCGAAGACGCGTGAAGCCTTGGCATTGCAGGCCGTACCGATCCTGCTCGGCGGCGATTGTTCTCTGACATTTCCCTTTCTCGCCAGCTTTAGAGACGACGGCCCTGTCTGGGTTTTGCAGATTGATGCCCATATCGACTGGCGCGACGAGGTCCACGGCGAACGCTACGGCTACTCCAGCCCTATGCGTCGGGCGAGTGAGATGCCGCATGTCGCGGGCATCGTGCAAGTCGGCCTGCGCAGTGTTGGCAGCGCACGTCTGGCGGATGTTGACGCGGCACGACGCTATGGCAGCCACTTTGTAACGGCTCGTGAGATTCACACACGTGGCGTCGATGCTGCTCTTCCGGCGCGTCCGCTTTGACGATTACCTCGCGCGTGACCCGATCGCGCTTAACACCGCGGCCGCCCTTGCTGCTATTTTTCCCGGCTGTAGGCTTGCTCGCGTTCTCCATCCCGATGGCCGAAACGGCGGTCGTGGCGGCAAATTCTTCAGCCGGGCGATTTCGTCTCGAAGCAATTGGTTATCGAGGCGCAGACTATCGTTTTCCAGCTTCAGTCGTTCATTGTCATCACGCAGGCTCTGGTTCGCGGCGCGCAGCGCTCCGACGTCCGCTTCAAGCTCATCCATCTTGCCGACCAAACCCGCAACCAGCCGGCGCATGGCACCGAGCGACAAGGTCTCAACAGAATCAACGGATGGCAGGTTCATGCCACCTTGAATCAGAATTCGCTGCGCTTGAAAATCTATCTGCCCGGGAATTTGGTCCGGTTACCCGTTTTAAGATTTTGCCGACGCGAACGTTGAGGACTTTAACACACTGTTTACGTTAATACTTTTCGTCACACTGAAATTAAATAACAATTAGCTTCCTCTTATCAGACTAAAAATGTGTAACTCGCTATGCAAGGCATACCTGCTCGAAGTTGCATTCGATCTGTAGTGCCCCGTCGATCATCCAGATGCGCGTTTTCCCAGCTTTCCGGCGTTTCGTCTACTTTAGAGATGCTCGCTCACCTATTATCGGCATTTTCAACTGACCGTTTATCCATAACTTCCGATATTGTACAAAGGCGTTTTTCGTTGCTAGAATCCTCGGATGAAAGCTCTCCAAAAGCCCCGCCTAATCGGTTATGCCCGCGTCTCCACTGAAGATCAGGTACATGATGCCCAGCTCATCGAACTGAAAACCGCGGGTTGTCACGAGATCTTGGAGGAACACGGATCCGGCGCGTCCCGGGCCCGGCCTGTGCTGGCAAGATTACTGCGCGAGATCAATGCCGGCGATGTCTTGGTCGTGGTGCGGCTCGATCGTCTGGCACGGTCTGTCAGCCATCTGCTTGCCGTCATCGAGCAGTTGGAAGCGCAAGGCGCCCATTTTCGCTCGCTTCGCGATCCGATCGATACCTCCACGCCACAAGGTATGTTTTCTTTGCAGGTTCTGGGCGCTGTTGCGCAATTGGAGCGCTCACTGATTTCCGAGCGTACGAAGGCCGGTATCAAGGCGGCCAAAGCGCGAGGCAGACTTCCGGGCAATCCTGGCCTACGCAAGCAGCTCCCCGATGCTCTTGCCAAGGCGGCAAAGGCGCGTGACAAGAGTCATCTTTCGGATCTGACCGCAACCATGCCGTCCTGGCTGCCGGTGGTGCAGCGCATGCGGCCGGACCATCCGTGGGAAGACGTAGCACGCAGTCTCAACCATCAGACGGGACAGAATTGGAGCGTTGATCGCCTGCGCCGCTCAGTCAGACGGCTGGTTCGCGAAGGCTTGGCCGATCCTAGGCTGATACGCCCCTCGCCTCGCCGCACGCCGGAAGACCGATTGATGTCGCTGATCACCGGCATCGCCAAGGCCAACCCGGACCTGGCCTTGCGCGACATTGCCAGCCAGCTCGAAGCGATGCATGAACGCACGCCCCGCGGCTCTTCCACTTGGGCAGCCTCGTCGGTCAAGAATCTGCTCGACCGAGCCAAAAAGCTCGGGTTGGTATCACAATAGCCGTCGCAACCCTCGCGATCCGATAAATGCAGGGCCGCTGCATCAGATCGGACCGAAGGTGAATTCTCGGCTCGCCTCGTGGGTCAGTAACGGTGGACATGCGTCAAATACCGGGGGTGATCAGCGTTAGCGATGGAAAATAAGTTCGATATCGACCGACATCGCGGGTGAGCAGGGTCAGTTGGCTAACGGCCGCTTGAGCGCCAATGAAGAAGTCGGGCAGAACGCCGGTGCGCGATCCTCCCGATCTACGGTATTGCATGAAGACTTTTCCGGCCAGGAACAGGGCAGCACGCGGTATTGGAACAATTTCAAGGCCAGCTTCACCGACAAACGCCTCAAGTTCCTCAATGCGGCCGTAACGAACCGCAAGCTCGGCATAGACCACATCATTGATCAGTAGTGGACCGCGCAAGGATGCCGCCTCAAGCTGCGCGATCGACCAATCGGCCCAATTCGGGTCGTCGGTGACGAGATCGAGTAGAACATTCGTGTCGACCAGAATCACGTTTCACCGCGCGTCAGCGCCATGATCGCGTCAGTATCAAGTCCGTCGCCGGCATGGCCACGCAGGTTGCCAAAGCGGCTTGGGGGCTGCTTTCTGTCGGCACGCGTAATAACGACGCTGCCATCGCTTGCCCGGTGAAAATCAACCTTGCTGCCTGGCACTATTCCCAGAAAGTCGCGCACCGGCTTGGGGATAGTCACTTGCCCCTTCGTCGTAACGGTTGTAGTCATATCACCCTCGGTAATGATTTCTATCCACAAGGTATTACCTGTGAAGGAGGGTTTCAACCCCCGTCTATTGGACGCGACAATCCTGCCCTCACCCGAGACGTAACTCCGAGCACCCCAATCCATTGTGGTACATGTCGCACCTATCTTGGCACCTGGGCCGAAACTTAAAGCGGAATTCATTGCCAAAGGCGGGGAAAACAAATGCGTTATCACGTGTGAAACAATATGGCCCGAACGGCGTTTGAGAGCATGGATGAGATCGTTTGGCAAAAAACCAGCCTTGGCGCGCAAGAGCCGTCGCATGAGCTCACAGCGACTGCCCCGAATGGGATTGACGTCGGCCGGATCTATCGCATCGATGGAGGCCCGCTTAAAGGCCGCTGGCGCTGGATTTTTCTGCTTGGCCATTCACAATTCCGCCAAGGCATAATGAGCGGTGACCAGGCATCGAAGCAACGGGCCGCTGACCAGGTGCGGAAGACATACGAATCCTATCTCGAAACACCGGGCAGCGATGGCGGCGGCCAAAGCCGGATACCGCTCAAACGGTACTCAACCCAAAACCCGGCAGTTTGATATATAATACGCTTTTCGATCCATTCTCAGGTGATATTCCATTGCCGAGCAGAAGGCGGAACGATGTGCATCGAACTGTGTCCAAAACAGCGGAGATGATGGATGAGACAACAGCACCTCGTCCTCCTTGCGCTCGTCATGTGTTTTGCGCTGCTCGCGGCACTCGCCTTTTGTTCGACCGAAGACCCGCCGCCCGGCCGAGCGCCTGTTCAGCCGCTGCAACAGCAAGGAACTGGCGGCTGACCGGCCCATTCGACTCGTCATGAAGTCGCGATCACCAGCTGCGGATGGACGCCATTAGCCTTCAACGCCGCCATCAGCATCGGCCCGACGGAAAACTCCCCTACCCTCGCCTTTTCGGTCAAAGCTCGCAGGTAACCGCCGGCAGAATTGATGTTTTGAGCTCGCTGCAGGATGCAGGCGATAACGATGGCGGTGTTCTCCTGGCCAAAGACATCGAGCGCATCCTCATAGGCCGAGGGGGAAATGCCGAGATAGCCCCTTACCTGCGCCGCCGTGGTCATCAGATCGCGCCAGTTGCTGATCCCACTGGCCGCATAGTCGGCGATTTCCGGACAGGCCTTCATCACCAGTCCAAGCGGATAGGCTTTTGTTACATCTTCAGCCTTGGGTTTTACCAGCTCGAGTTTCGGCCCTTGGTTTTTTCGAAAGCGAGGTTCAAGATCAGGATGAGAGTCGGGTTTTGAATTCTGTTGCTGCGGTTCATATTGAGACTCATTGGCGCTCGGATTCTCAGCATTTACATGTTTTTCCAACAGCATAGCCACTTCGTCGTGCAGCGCCGCCAGATCGCATAGGATTGGCTCCAGGGCGGCAAGCACTGTCTGGCGCGGGATTGCCTCCACAATCGCCCGAAAACGCTTCCAGAGTGTTCCCCAGTCGCCAGGAACGTCTTCCGCGACGGCAACCTCAATGAGCTTCCCAATATCGCGCCTGTGCAGCGTAATGCGCTCCCGAACGAGCTTGAGGGCCATAGACGCCGCGCGCACGCTCTCAGCGGCCTGCTGCAGCTCTTCTGCGCGTACCAGCAGCGGGGCCAGGGAGAAGCCGAACGCGTCAGTGATCTCCCCTCCCCTGCCCTTCCTCGAATAGCGTTTGCCGTTTGGGCTGTCCTTGCGGGTGATCAGCTCGCATTCGAGCAGCGCCGCGAGGTGGCGGCGCAACGTGGCATTAGCCATGCCGTGGGCGCGCATCGAAAGCTGGGCATTGGAAGGAAAGACCACCAGCCCGTTGTCCGCCGACAGTTCATTGTCGGGCAGGAACGACAGCAAGGCATTGAGCACGGCCAGGGACCGGTCGCCAATACCAATGATTTCTTTGCCTTCGCACAGCCAGCGATAGACCTGCCACTTGTCGGCCGTTTTCCCTGCTTCGATTTCCTGCGCTTGTGTCTGCGCTTTCAAATGCGCAAGTGACATTGATCGCCGCCCAAAGGGCGTCGTTATGAGATTTCCAATCATCTCCATTCACCTTTTAAAAAGGCAAAAGAAGCCAACTCGCCAAAACGACGATCAAGACTCTTGACAGTGATTCGTGGAAATGCGATTCTCTAGCTGTTCAGACTTATGAGAAGGGCTTCCGCGACTACGTCGTTTGGGGGCCTTTTTCTTTTGCGCGTTCAGTCTCCTGTAGTTTCCCTTTTTGACCTTCTGTATGCCTCGTAGAGACCGTCCAATTGGCCAGTGATAAACTCTGCGAACTCAAGGCCGTAATCCGCTTTAATGCTGATTGAGGCCTTCTTTTGGGTGCCATTCAGCGAAACACTGCCTGATTTATCAACCGGAATCCAAGCCTGGGTACGGGAGGCTTCACTAGCCTTCTCTGGCTTCCCGTTGAGAGCATCGACCGCTCGTTGAAAACGTTGATCGCTGGAAAGTGTTCTGGAGTTGTCCGCGGACAACAGCGCCACCAGGTCCTTACCTTTAGCCCTCGGGAGCAAGTCAGCGAACTCCATCCATCGCCGCCTTCCAACCTCCGGTGCGTTCCCGATCGCTTCTATCAACTCGATCGGTATCTGACGTACAACGGAGATCATTTTCGACAGGGCGGCTTTATCAATGCCAAGCGCGGCCATAATTGTGTCTCTGGAAAACGTACGATCTTCGAGGCGAACAGCAAACAGCGCGCGTTCAATGTATGACAGATTCGTTCGGGCATTGTTTTCCTGGCCCTGACTAACCACGAGTTGATCATCGGAAAGTTCGCGGATAACTGCACGAACCTTGATGCCAAGTTCCTTGACGGCTGCTAACCTACGGTGACCGTACGCTACCTGATATCGGCCTTTAGCTTCTGCGTGCGGACGGACGAGAATTGGTACCTGCTGTCCATGGTCCTTGATCTGGCCGACGAGTTCGGCAAGTTCCACTGGGTCAATACCAAGTCGGTCACTGATGAACGATCCATCGACTAAGGTCGGATCAAGTTCGACAATCATCTGGCCTTCTGCCAGCTGTTTTTCGATATCCTGAGCACGCTCGAATTTTTGAGTGATATTACCAAGCGTCTTCGTAATGCCACCGATGGGAGCACTGCGAACTGCAGGAGCAATGAACCCAGCGATAGGCCTCGCTGAAGTCATCGCCGTTGCTTTATCGAAAGCCGCATCGCCGTCGGCAGAAACTTCAATCAAATTCTTGCGAGCCATTATTTCCTCCCCCAAGTCGACTTCAGGAGGCCTTCGATTTCTGAATTTACCGCGTTCAAAGATTCCATCGCACGATCGTAAGTGCCCCGAGTGAACTGGCTTCGTTCAACCTCGTAGAGTGTTTGTTTCGTTACGCCGGCATCGGAGATGGCAGTAGACTTCAGCATATGATTGTGCAGCATCCGGTTACCGAAGATGGCGCGCATAAAGCCGGTCATTTGACTTTGCGGACCGTCGTTCGGTTCGTACCTCGTGACGAGATAGCGCATCCAGTCGTAGCTGGTGCGGCCGCCTGCCCTTTCGACCACAGCCATCATCTCGCTCGTCATCGCGAGAAACTGCGACATGGACATCACGTCGAGCATCTGTGGATGCACGGTGATCAAAACGGACGTCGCTGCGCATAATGCGGACATCGTCAAAAAGCCAAGCTGAGGTGGGCAGTCAATAATAACCACATCGTAGAGACTCTCGATGTCCGTCAGAACCTCCCCGATGCGAGCGAAGAACATGGACTCTGCCGATCCGGACGTGATGGCTCTCGGTGTCTCGTGTTCGAATTCCATCAACTCGAGATTGCCCGGTACAATATGCAGGTTCTGAGTGTATGTAGCCCGAACGATTTCCGCGATTGGTCGCGGCCCTTCGTAACGGATCGCACCGTAAAGCGTCTCGCCCTCGCCTACATCTAGCTCCGGTTGATGACCGAAGAGTGCCGACAACGAAGCTTGTGGATCGAGATCGATGGCCAGAACCCTATGGCCACGAAGAGCGAGATATTGGGCTAGGTGAGCGGAGGTCGTTGTCTTCGCCGATCCGCCCTTGAAATTCATGACCGCAATAACTTGAAGTTTTTCTCCGGGGCGCCGGTTCGGAATGTACTTTGGGGAACCGTTTTTCTCATCGAGAGATCGGCGAATGTTATCCATATCGTCTGGGGTGTACAACCGCCTGCCATTTGCTAGCGGCTCGGGTCCGAATCCTTCCGAAGCTACCTGTCTCAGGTAACCCTCACCAATGCCGATATAGTAAGCGGCTTCCGCTGGTGCGAATTGGCGGATCGTCTTTTGAGATGTTGGCGGGAAAATCTTCTGCTGATGCAGTTGAAGCTGCCGTGACAATTCTATCGAATCCGCTGATAGCATCGACGGCAGGTGTTCCTGCTCATTGTTCTGGCTGGGTCTTTGTAACATCGGCTGGTCCTCGAACTGCGCAATTGATGCAGGATTCATTCAAACTGCGCAGTTACAATATGCTCCGATTCGTAAACGATTTACAAACACTTAACTATAACGTCGTTTTGGCCGATTGAATGCGGTAATGGGGGAGCAGAATACGAGACCAAAGCAATGCTTAAAAGTTGTCCGCGGACAACTTTTAAGCGACGCGCCAACGACAGCGCAACGTACGGTCCATCAGCCGTCTTGCCCGTCATGTTTTTGGCTATGCTTGTCGTTAGACGGCACGTATCCCTGGTCGTGTATCGATAGGGGAGTCCAGCCCCTGGTCATCGACCAGCCTGAACACCTTCGCCGCCTTGCTGACTGTTTCCCTACCAACCGGGTAATGAAATTGGCGGCAACTGCCGCGACGGCTGGAAGCTCGCATTCGCAACCTCAAGCGCAGATCCAGCAATAGGTATGCTTGTAATTTCAATTCGGTTCTTTGCCGCCTCAATGTCTATCATCGCTCCGGCAGAGCACGAATGCATGCATCTGATGGAAGCGGTGAGAGCCACGCTGATATGGCGATCGGTACTTTAAATGTGCTGATCGAGGATCGTAAGACAGGTAAGTTGTCGGCGGACAATCTGCAGGCTTAGGCCAGTGAATTCCAAAGCCCTTCGGCATGCCTGGTTCAACCTGGATTGTCGTCGGCGATCTTGCGATAGTGTCACGCCGCGCGGATGCCTTAAGAGACCTTGCAATTGGTGCGCCGCAACATTATCCTTTATCTATCGAATCGGTTCACCTCCTCCCGAGCCGCTTCGATCCGACGGACAGCACACCTCCTCCCGAGCTGTTGGTCGCTATCGAAGCCCGGCGCACCTCCTCCCGCGCCGGGCTTTTTTCGCGGGCGTCGAGCCATGACCCGCAGGGGCGGGGCCTTTCCAGGTTTTCCACCTATCGCTCGCCGCCCCTCAGGCCACTCTATTGCAAAAATGGTATGCTTAGTGTGCTTAGGGTGCAGCTCTAAGCGGCAGGACAGGTTGCCGGCAGGAAATAGTCGCGTTCAAGCGAATAGCCTTGCCGCGCGGTTATGCTTACGACCAGCGCCGTTTTATTAGGCCGACGTTTGCTGGAGGGATTTGTGGCGCGACTGCTCCATCGCTTCCAGCAAAGGAATTCCTTGGTTTGCAGCCTCGGCGAGATAGCCGAAGCGCAGCCCGTGAGCGGAAAACTGCGATGGGTCGAGACCGGCTTGGGCAATGCGTGATTTTAAAATCAGGTTGACCGATTGCGGCGTCAGCGCCCGGCGATCAACGTTGCCCCATTGAGCGATGCGCCGAAAGACCGGTCCGGTCTCGATTCTGCTTTCGTCAATCCATCTCCGCAATGCCATGACCGGACGCCCGATCAGAATGACACGCTCGTCGTCATCGGACGTCGTGGTCTTGGTTCGGCCAAGGCGCGAATGCGCAGGCAGGGCAGGAGAGGGGAGGCGGGATCATTAGGGTCGCCACTTCCGACCGCCGTCGACCGTCGGATGCAAAGGCCATCAGCCGTAGTGCGCGGTCACGCAGATCGACAAGCTTGTCGCCGGCGCAGGCATCCAATAGCTTCGCCAGAATTTCGCTGGTGACTGCCTTTTTGCTCTTTCTCTGCCGCGGCCGATGGTTTGCGCGCTCCGGCAGTCGGAGCGCGCTCTTCAGGGATGGGCGGGAAAAGGCCCGACCAACCCACGCCAGCGCGTCAGGATTGACCAACTGGTCAGCCGGCGGCGAACGGTGCTTGGCGCATACGGCCCGGCGCTTCGCAGCGTCCCATTGGCCTGCAGCGCAACCGCTATCTCTTCCAGCATGCCGTGTTCCGGATTGTTTTCGCGTCCGGCGGGATCCCACTGATGGTGGGCAAAGAATTTCAAAAGCAGTCTTTCCGACACCGGCCAGGGGGAGGGGAGTGCCCGTGACAGCCAGACACCAGGTTTCAAGGTAAGCAAGGTCCGAGGCGAGCGCCCGCATGGTATTGTCGCCCATGCCGTTGTGTGCAAGATGCTTGAGCGTTGCCACATCGTCGTCGGTGAGAAGCGCGGCGAGCTGCTCGCGGCGGTCGATCGGCAGGTTGGCGGAAAGCACGTCCAATTCTGCGGCGCGTTTCAGAACGGCCTGACCTGTCACAGATTGGTTATGGCTCGTTCAAGATAGCAAGAAATTCGTATCAGATGGCTAACTATTCATACTTGTTAGTTATCGATATGGTTAACGATGGATAGCAGAAGCTGTCTTTTTTTTAACTTCCGCTCCGCATGTTCCACATAGTGATATCAATAAGTTATTAGCTATCCTCAATGCGGCTGCAGACTCGAATGCGTGGTACACGGGGCAAAAGAGTAGCATAATCGATTATAGCTTGACGAGAACGCGCCAACGGCGGTCACCGGGGTGACGGAGCCACAGTCGAGCTTTTTCAAGCTCAAGCTTCGAGCTTAACGCCTGCAGGAGCAATATTAATTGTTCACGGCAATCAGGGTGGACTTCTCATCGGAGCGAGGGAGATCGTCGATACGGGAATGTTGCTTCGGTTCTGTTCTGGTTTGAATATCACTGCGGCGGCAGTCTCGCAGCCCGGTTTTGGCGCTTCAGACGGTCCTGCCGATTTCTGCGGTCCGAGGACTCAGCAGGCGATCATAGCCGCTCTGTCCTTTTTGCGGGAACAACCGTCTGTCGATCCTGAGTGTATCGTTCTCTATGGCCACAGCCGGGGGGCCGTTGCATCGGCAATGGTCGCCGCTCATGTTTCTGATCTGCGCGCAATCATTCTATCTAGCGGCGTCTACGATCTCAAAGCGACTTTCGAAAACAGTTCGCAAGGCCTGCGATGGGCAATCCAGAAGGAGGCAGGCCTATCGAGCGAAGCCTTTCTGGTGCGCTCGGTCATACATCACGTGCATAAAATCCGGTCGGAAACGATCCTGTTGCATGGAAGGCATGACGACCGCGCTCCCGTCGCCCAAGCCGAGATATTCTCCGAAGCTCTATCCGACGCCGGACTTCCAGTTGTGCTCCACGTGTTTGAATGCGGACATCGAATTTCGGGGGAACACTCGCGGACTGCCCTTCGCCCCTTCCTGCAAAGGATATTCGATCCCGTCGTAACACGTCACTGAGCAAGTATGTCCGCTTCGACCCCCGACAGCAGACGTCGAATGAACGGCGTGTTGTCGGGGGCGAACGGGTGCGCGGGATCCATACAGACAAGGACAAGTTGAGTGCGGACGTCGATCGTCGCATTGGGCAGTTACTCGCCGCTTCTCCTCAAGCCGCTCGGTATCAGGCTCCCCGTTCACCCGCCGCTCAAAGGTTATTCTCTGACCATCCCGATCACGGACGCATCCCGCGCTCCGGAATCGACGGTGATGGACGAAACCTACAAAATGGCCATCACTCGGCTTGGCGACCGGATCCGCATGGGTGGCATGGCGTAACCATCCTCCAGCCCTCCATCATACTACCGGTCCCGCTCCCCCTCCTTGGATCGCGGCGGGCGCACTTTGATGGTTCGAACGTTTTCTCTCGAGTGTTGAAGCTCCTGTTCCGGCGGGAAAGGTTTGGTCGCGTGCTCTTCGTCTCTGCCAGCATGATCTCTCGCCTGCAGCGCCAGTTGCGTGCGGCCGATATCCACCACCTTGTGCGTCGATGTTCTAGGTTGCGCTTCGCGTTCGCCAACACGGTCCTTGCCGCCCGCGCTCTTGGTGCTCATCGCAGCCGGCTGCGTGTCACGATCTTTTATCCGGACATCGATGCGGGAGGCTAGCTGCAGGTCGACCAGTTTGGTGATGACCTTGGCCGCCTTGTTGAACGTTTCCTTATCGATCGGGTTGGTGAGCTTGGCTGCGACATCGACGACGGCCTTGGCCACGCGCTCTTTGGCAATGTCGGCTTGGGATTGTGAGATGGGAGTTGTCCTGAGCATATGTACTTCACCTCTTACTAAAGCGGGGTTGCGACCGTCACGGATGGCTGTCTCGAGGCGGTCGTATTCGCGTGTGAGCCCGGCAAGCAAATCCTGGCTCAACTCGCGGGCTGTACTCGACACCGACCGGTCTTTGCTCAAGCGATCGAGCATACCAATGACGCGGTTCAGATTTTTCCTGGTGTCCCGAAAGCGCGCTCTTGCCGCCGCAAGCTTGGGAGTAGTCGGCTTGTCATGGATCTTCGCGCGGACTTTGTCCGCCAGGGTTGCCGGGGAGGCCGCGCCCATGCGGTGGAACAGTTCCCATTCCCAGCGTTTGATCTGTGGGGGTCCGGCACGATCGTTGCGTTTTTGCGGTTCCAGTTGGATACCACGCTCGCGAGCTTTTTCGGCGAAGCGCATCCGCCATTCGGTGAAATCACGAATGCTGGGATCAAGGCGTTTGCCGCGCGAATCACGCAAGGCCACGATTACGTGGAGGTGAGGGTGCTTTGATTTGTCATCGCGATTGTGGACGGCATAGGTATAGCGGTGTGTGCCGAATTGTGCGCTCAGGAAGGCTGCCCCTGCCTTGACGAACCGGTCGCGGTCAACATTGGCGGGTCCGGATATGAGCAGGTGCATGAAATCGCGACTCTGGTTTGTGTGCATCAAAGACGCAATGGTTGCGCTCTCCCGGGTGATCGCCTTGCGGTCGCGTGTGGTGACGCTACGCCGGTCAGGACCGCGCTCATACTGGCCGGCGCTGTCTTTCCGGTCCTTGATGCGGGTTTTTGTCGAGATCGTCACCTCGACGCCACCGCGCGTCATTGCGTGCAGCGTGGCGCTCAGGCCCTTCCGTCCGGATGCGGTCTTGGCCTGACACCGAGATACCGGCGTAACGCCTTCGCCGAGCAGAAAGCCATCGATGCGGCGATCGATCTGGTGGATCAAATCGAGTGTCGGATTTAGTCGGCTAACCTTACTCTTGTCAACGCGACTCTGCTTTTCGTGCGCCATAATGAGAGCGAGCGTTAGCCGCGTCTGGTCGTTAACATCAGGACTGGTGCTGAAAGCGTATGAGCGCTCTGTATCGCCCTGATCGTAGAACCCCTCAGAGGCGGCGCGTTCAAGTGCGCGGTTGACCGTCTCACGGTCAGCATTTTTTAGCCCGTAGCTAAGAATAAGAACATCCTTCGAGCCTTCTCGCCCTTCGAACTCACGGCTCCAGTCCTCAATGGCTTTCTCGATGTCGGCGATTTCGCGGCCGTTGTGGTCGGTCGCTTTTTCTTCCTTGGCTTGATAGGTGAGGACATTGCGAGCGGAATTGGCGCCGGCACCGTAACTCAAGACCTTAAGCACCACGGCGTTGTTGCCCTGCGCACGACTTACGGCAGTTGCGACACCGAAGCCGTGCGCTGCGTGCTGTGACAGCATTGCAGGAGCGGGAAGGGAGCGCTTGCCGCCACTCGATCCACCGCCGCTGCCGCGACCACGGCGTTTGTCCTCGATGTTCTCGAAATAGGTCGGCAGTGCCCGGTTGGCCGCCTCAATACGGGAAAGAAGTTTGGATGGGTTCTTCGTCATGGCGCTGAACAAGCGTAGCAATGAAAGGCGAGGCACGAGGCGTGGCAGCGCTGCGCAGGGTATCGATCGTTTGCGACTGTTCGCTCAATTCCGATATGATCTTGCGAACCCCGGAACGCTTTCCCGGATCCACCATTTCCTCAAGATAATCCTCCAACGTCGCCACGAGGTCGCGGTGAAATTGTTGGATTTCCCGCAACGCCTGGTCATGTTCGTCGAGAAGGGCGGGGATTTGCGAAACCTCGCGCAGAACGATCATTTTGACGATACTGCCGGGTGTGGTCTTGAAGCGTTTTGCCAGCGCCTGCAGATCGTTCGCGACGGAGTTTTTGATACGAAAAAATATTCGGGGATTAGGCATGGTCAAAGCAACTTTCTGGCTTCCAGTGCTTCCCTGATGAGACGATAGACCGTCTTGGTCGGGATTTCCCGGTATTGTTGAGACAGCGTCCACACAAGGGAAAGCAGCGGTTCAGTCAAACGCAACGTCAGTCGCGCATGCGCCGACTCAACACCCGCCGCATAATCTTTCATGCGTTCTTGAACCGTCGATCTCTGGCGTGGCTTTTCGCTCGCACCATCAGACTCAAGTTGCTTTTTGGTTTTTGTGGCGAAGTACGCTGCGGTCTGCGAAGGCGGCGTAAAGGCAAGGCCGGGATCGCCTTCGGCCGCAATTTTCACATCAGGCAATTCTGGCACGCGACGGTTTCTGGCAAATTGCAGGATGCTGTTGTCCAGACTCTCTTCGTCGCTCTTCTCATTCATGTCTGCGCCTCCCTCAGAAGCTGAATGATTTCATTGTTGAGGATATTGACGCCTTCGATCGCGCCGTAGACAGGCTCTAGCGCCTTTTGCCTCGCTGACGGCGTCAGTTTCGGATTACTTTCGAAATGTGCGCGCCAGTCATAGAGGGTTCCCCAACCGGCCGCGACACGGGCGTAGTAATCGCGGGTCTTGATTATGGGTTTGGCCAAGGGGAAGTTTGCGTTGACCAGTATCTTGGCCGTTTCAGCTACAGCTGGCGAATTGATATTGAAGGGATGAAGATTGTTGAAAATCGCCTTGTAGGGAATCACCGGCCGCTGCATCTCTTTTCCGTTGGTCTCAAGGATGCTGCGGATCGCCATAGCTTGCGTGGCGGAAGTTGCCTCGTTGATGACGGGAATGAGAACGGCGTCACATTGCTTGTAGGCTTCGACTGCCCTGTCATGGAAAAAGCCGCCGACATCAAAGAGCCGGATGTCGCTGGCCGGTATCGAAGCTACAGCGGTATGGAAGTCCTGGGTAGCTGGAATGGCCGTAAGCCCGATGCCCTCAAGCCTGTAACCGCGTTGCCGGGAGACTGTATGCCACCTCGTCGTGGATTGCTGTTCGTCGCAATCCACGACATGAACCGACGCGCCCTGCTGGGCGAATTCTGCGGCGATCAGACTGGTCAAAACTGACTTGCCAACCCCGCCCTTCAGATTGGTGATGGCGAGCGTTAACCCGGCTGCGTTGACGTGCGTTGGGATCCTTCTGGCGTTCATATGATCGGCTGCCGTACGGTTGCTGATGGGCGGATTTGAACGATCGCGGTTGCTGCTGACGACTTCAATTACTAACACTAGAGTGTGATATTTCGATTTACTCGAAGATGCAACCCTATTTTAGCTCTGAGAGCAGGCGGGCGCCTCGCGTTAACATTCGGAAACTTTTTGTGTCGCTGCCTCTATCGATCGGTAGCTGCGGTCTTGGCGCTTTTGCGGCACGAGTTAATCCAAACGTCCTGGGCTTTCTGCCAATCAGAGAGAATTCATTGACGCCTCGCGCATTTCGCCGGCTGTCTGGTGGCAATTTCCGTCTGTTTCCGGGCTGGATAGCGATCGCGTACACGAAATAGCGCCAGGCAAAGCCGCATGGATCGGGGACAGAGCGATGAAGACGAAGCCTGGACACCTGGTGTTTCAGCCGGCTTTGGTAGCGGCGCAGAGCGTCACACCGGAAACCACGGCACCCGCTGCCAACCAACCGGGGATTGGGGCGGCGCCGAATGGCGTACCACTGGTCGATATCGTAACGCCCAACGGCCAAGGTCTATCTCATAACAAATACGACAATTTCAATGTCGGGTCACCCGGGCTGATCTTGAACAATCACAATGGCGAGGTCGGCACCTCGGCGCTGGGCGGTGCGACCCCCCGGCAATGCGAACTTGCGCAATTCCGGTCCGGCAACGGTGATCCTCAACGAGGTGACCAAGCAAAACCGCTCTGCACTGGAAGGTCCGGTTGAAGTGTTCGGCGGGCCGGCCGATGTGATCATTGCCAATCCGGCTGCGGTTTCATCAACACGCCGCATGCGACGCTGACGACGGGAACACCTGATATCGGCGCCGACGGGCGGCTCAGTGGTTTTACCGTCAACGGCGCTGACGTCACCTTCGGCGCGAAGGGCGGGAACTTTGCCTCCGGGCAGGGGGCTGTTGATCTCTTCGACGTGGTCTCACGCTCGGTGCATGTCGATGGCACCATCTACGGCAAGGATCTGCGTCTGACGGCGGGACGCAACAAGTTCAATTATGCGACCGGCGAGGCAACGGCGCTCTACGAGCCGCCTGTCCCGTCCTTCCGCCATTGTCCTTAGGAAATTCAGGTTGTGCGATGGAGGGCCGTAGTTTGTCAGGGTATCTCACTTGGGATCAAAGATCATCAGGCCTGTCAGGATGCCATTTATGCCTACATAAAGTCTCTCGACCCGGCTGAACGGTCCCGTGTTTTGCATTCATCCGGCTATCTCTCCACCGAGGTACACCGTTCGGTAGACGCGCATAAGTTGCATTTTCGTCTATTGTCAGCAGGACATACCAATCCGGGGAACGAGCACGGCATACCTGGTCAGGCAAAAGTCTTTAAATAGGGAAAAACAAATGGAGCAGCAAACTGTTCTCGGACAAGGTGCGCAAGCTATAATTTCCATTCACTGTCATCCGGTTGATCTCTACGTCGGTCAGCAAATTCGCCGTCGACGAGAGGCCATTGGTGTTTCGCAGCAGGCACTTGCGAGAAAGGCCGGCATCTCTTTCCAGCAAATTCAGAAATACGAACGCGGGAAAAATCGGGTCAGCGCCTCTAAACTCTACGTGGTGGCCTGCGCACTACGAGTTCCAATCACTTATTTCTTCCCAGAGATCGACGAGACTGACCCGATCCCGACAAACGGGCCGGACTGATTTCAGGGCGCAAGCCCGCACTGTCCCCAGCTCCTTATCAGCAGAGTTACCGAAACCACGTCTTACTGGGCGCGAAGGATTACAGCAGGCGAATGGAAGATCGTTGAAAATAGAATTCGATTTTCTCGACGACGCAACCCTGTTTCAGTTCTCGGATAATCAGAGATTAGGAGTTTGAGAATCCGAGAGTTTCAGAGTCTCAAACTGTGCGAATCTGAGACTTTGAAACTTTGAGAGTCTGATAGCTTGAGAATTTGAGAGTTTGAGATTCTAAGACTTTCGGCATATGAGAGTGCGAGAATCTCGCCTGCAAATAATCCCTGTTCACGTCCCGAAAATCGCAGTTCTCGTAAACTGCCAGAGCGGTACCTTTTATCGCCCTGCGGGCGAAACGGACTTCTGGCACCAGAAGTCCTATCCTGCCATTTAGAGGCCTATAGCAGCGAACTCTATCCCAAGCGATCAGATCAAGACAAATACCAACCTCGTTGGTCGAACCGAAGGTCAGCTTGGAATCAGATAGAAGGCGCGACGGAGATTGGCTTATAAGTCAAAAGTGAGCCGTTGTCCCGAGCGTCCTGGCGAAAACCAGACACCAGAATGGGTTTCGTTTGCGATGGTGCGACGGGATGAAACGGCGAACGCAACGCAGATGAACACGCCAAAATGAGCCGGAAGCATGACGGGCGATGCGAAATGCAAGGAGCGATCATCGTCCTGAGTTTGAAAGTCTCGGCAGCGTCCACCCAAGGCGGCCCGAAAGGGGCGCTCGGAAAGAGCCTCAAGGTCGATGATGGCCCGCGTGGTGACAAACTGCTCCGCTCATCAAGCTTGGATTTGTCTCGCTCGTTGAACAGGTTCCTCAGGACATTGGTGCCGGGATAAACGTAAGGATCGTCGCTGCTCATCAGGCGGCACGGGCCTTGCCTGCCGCAAATTCCATGTCGACGAGGAACATGGCTTCCTCATCCGTGAAAAAGCCCGCTTCACAAAGCCAGACCTAGGCCATGCCAGGAATGCTCACTTCATTACCGGAACCGCGCATGATGGCGAAAATGCCCTCGAACTCATGAGTCATCATCCCCCGGACCATCGGCGCAAAGACGCTTTCGTCGAGCGTGCGAAAATGCTTTTCGTACAGTTCAACGGCTTCTTCTTTGGTGGTAAGGACGGTTGAGAATACAACGTCCATGACGCTGTCTTGTAGCATGCTAGCGCAGAAAAGACAATGTTTTCCGTGGTTTGCGGGCGTGCTGGCTGCGCCATGGTCTTGTTCCTTTCCGTGGATAATTGCCCTTTTGTGCGGTGCAATCAACAGGATGAGACCCCGCCGAGGCGGGGTCTGTCATGCTGTTGATTAGTTCTCACCGGGGTTCCAGATCATGACGTATTCGTCTTCCTTGCCGCCGGGTGCCTGCGCGATGTTGGCGAAGATCTTGCCGAATTCGGGGGCGGTGAGGGAAACCGAGATGTATTCCTTGCCGCTGGTCTTCGTTGTCCGGGTCCACGCGGCGCCGACCTCAAAGCCGTTCTTTGTGGCGATGACGCGGAAGTCGGGTTCGTCGCTGCCATCCTTCTTGGTGCGGTTTTCGAGGACGGCGATGGGAGCCTTGATCGTCAGGGTGGAGAGGGTGCCGCGGAAGCCATTTTCGGTGCGGGAGAGGGTTGCGAGTGTAGAAGCCATTTTCAAATCTCCTGATTGGCCGGGATCATTCCCGTTGACGCCCCCAGAAAAAGCGCAGGGCAGTCGGGCCGGTCACACCAGGACATCAAGTGGACGGCGGATTGACCCTCTTGGGGCAAGGAGGCGGACGCTTGGCTGGCTTGGGGCTTGACCCCGGAATGACCTGAAGGGCGGAGGGGGATCACCCACCCCGCAGGGGCGGCGATAGTCGTGATCGCGCAGCGATTATGGGGATACCGCCCGAAAGGGAAATGCAGCGGGTTGACCGGCACGGCGGCGGCGCTTCGATCAGGGGCGTTATGGGAATGATCCCGGCCAATCAGGAGATTTGAAAATGGCTTCTACACCCGTGTTCCCGACTGCTCGATAACGCTTTGACGACATAGCCCTCATCCGCGTGGTCAGGGATATCTCCACAGCCTCCATCAGTTGCACAGCAGGACGGCGAGGCGAACGGCATTCGCTGCGCCATGGCAATACGCCATTGATCGGGACGCTGCTGGGCTGGCCCGTTCATAGCATCGGCAGACGCCATCTGAGCGATCCCACCTGGTCGCGGTCTGCACAATGTTTTAGCCCGCGACAGACGGGGCCGGTCGCAGCAACAGGGCAAGCCATGATTTGGACGGTGGTCCTACTGTGAACAGACAAGACAATCGCCACTGGGGGTGTCGGGATATCGACCGTTCAAACCGATGTTTGCGCAAAGGAGAAGGATGAGGAATTTGTCAGCGCCGGGGAATAGCCCGGATCGATCCTTTGCGGATAGCAATAGCGGCTGCGGCCGCAACGCGCGCCATAAATTTTCGACTGAACGCTCCAAGAGGTTCGGCGTCCTCGATGGCGAAAGATGTTTCCAGATCGTCGCTGTTGAATTCATCCACGATGATCCAGGCGGGCGTGTAAAGAGTGGCACGGCGCGCCTCGATCTCGGGGATTTCGATGGCATCTGCCCGCGGGTCTGGCCGACGGCTGGCAATCGGAAACAGGAGGGTCGTTTTTTTGCCTTCCTGTCCCCGCAAAATAATCATTACGCATGTCTGTCGGGTCTTGCGTCCGCTTTCCTCGCCCCGATCATATTCCCGTCCCCACAAATAGGAATAGAGGATGACATCGCCGGGCCCGAATTTAGTCATCCTGGCCACTGTCCTCAGTTGCTATTTGATCAAGACCGACAAGAAAATGCTCCCGTTCCTTGGCGCCGAGTCTATCAGCGCGATGAACGCGTTGTGCACTTGCACCATGCTTGAGTCGGTCGAACTGATCAGCGGTCAACAGGACAAATTTGCGCTTTCCGCGACTGGTGATATCAACAGGACCGCGAAAGGCGGCCTCGATGACTTCGCCCGATTTGTTGCCAAGTTCGGTCAATGAAAATGTTGGCATAATGGGCCTCCAAGAATATCCCCTGATTTAGTTAATTTAGCTGATTTAGCTAAATTCAGCAAGTACTCCGCGTGAATGGAGGATGTCCCTGATGGTATCGAACGAAGTGAGGGGTTGCGGGGAGGCTCGATGCCCGCGTCAACCCACAAAGGATCAGCGCGTGCGGTCAACACGCCCCTTCTTACTGCGTATGGTAATAAGAGTGGCGGCTTGCACCTTCTTCAGAAAGGGTCGGCTGAACCGGCCTTGTGGTGGGCTGTTGATGGGAAAATCCCATGACTGCTCAAGGATATCGTAGTTGTATTCCGAAACAGTAATCCAGCCCCGCTTTGAATCGGTCAGCCCGGCTCGTTTCAATTCGAGTTGGGGGATTTCGATTGCCGTCTGGTCGGCTGTCGGCGGTGTCCCGGAAATAGCAAGCATGACGAGGTGGGTAAGATTTTGCGCATCGTTCCTAAAGGCCAAGGCAACACAGGCGGGACGATCCTTTTCCCCTTCGTCACGCCCAAGGTCGCGTTGCCATTTCCACAAATAGGCATACAGGACAATGTGGCCTTCCTTATATTGGTCAATCGTCATAGTCAGAAGAACCGTCGTTAATACGCTGCTCAAGTTCTGTCGCGAGCATGTCAGCAAGTTCCGGCGGTGTTTCTCCAACGCCATAAACGCGGCGGGGTCGGCCGCGTCCCTGCATTTTTTCGTAATCCTCGATACTCATCAGAACGAAGCGCGGCTTTCGATGGTGCGTGATCGTGACCGGTTCCTTGCTGGCAACGTGGGTCACAGTGCCGATTTGCTGCGTGAGTTCGACGGTGCTAAATGTCCGCATGGCGGAACCCTTCTGCTGATAATTCAGAATATATATATATTCCATATATTTCAAATAAGCAAGGTTGGCCATGGTCTTGCGCGCTGCAACTCGATCGCGTCAACGATCATGCGAAAAGCCCGATCGATCGGCACTTCCTGATTATCTCCGCTGAACAGTGCCGCGAACAAATCGCCGTCAACCGGCATTTTAAAAGCCGTGCAAATCGCGACAATATAAGTGTCGAGCATTTCGCCACTGATCAACGGGCCACCGTCTTCAGCCTGTTCATAGAATGCTGGATCGAAGTGGATGTAAGTCATTGCAGCCATTGCCCATAGAATCACCTCCAGTTCCTCCAGATCGTTGCTGATCCAATCGGTCCTTTCGATGAGAAGGTAATATTTGCCGCGCGCATCGTCGGGATTGTCTTCGATGTAGGTATCTCCTGCATAGACATAGCCGGTCTTGGCGACGCTATCGGGATCAACGCCAAGACGCGCAGGAAGGTCCAATTCCGGGTGTGCGGGCCGCGCGAAATTCTTTCAACGTGAGCATCTGGCCAGTCTCGCAGTCTGAATTGGGGTCGCGGTCGCCATCAATCATGGGAACATCCAGAAACCATTCCGGGAGGTCGAAGGCGGCGAGGGCGGATGCAAGCGCGTCCTGCACGTCATTCCATTCGACCTATTCGGGGCCTTGGCATAGGCACGGATGAGCTTGCGGCATGCATGGGCGGCTTTGTCGGGATGAGGTGCACCATCGATCCCAAGGTGCACATTTGCCGCCTCGAGACTCAATTGATCTATGATCTCGCGGATTTCCTGAATTTCTTCAGGCGGGAAAAGCCTATGAGTGTTGTTCATGGTTGTCGTCCTTGTTTTTAGCTGTGGGTGTAACCGTCCGGCTCGTTGGCAAGCCACATGCCGCACCATGGAACGGCAATGACAAACTCCATGCCGACGGTGCCGTGGACGGTCTTGCGGAAAGACCGATAGGTCATTGCCTAATTGTGCCTGATCCAGATTTTGACAAGGCTTTGGCGCTGTTCGCGGGTTGTGCGGATCATCGGGTTTTTCCTTTCATCAAAAGAGGGAAGGCGCATCAAGGCTTGGTTAAATGGCGGGTGATATCGTGGCTGATGCGCCGCGCTTCGATGGTCCGGAATGTCTCTTCAATGGTGTTGCCGTCCCAATTGGCCTGATCAGAACTGATAGCGTCCTGTATGATCTGCGCGGCAGCGCGGGCATGGCTGAGATTGCGCGTGTGGCAGATGATGACGCCCTTGACGTTGGAAACGGTGTAGTCGGGCGCGTCGAGCGGCAGACGCGGATGAATGTAGAGGTCGCCAACTTTTTCGGCGTTCTCGAACGTGTAGCTTTCTCCGGTGCGCGCGTCGGTTGTCGTGAAGGTGGCCTTTTCGGGATTGAACATGCACATGGCGTGATCCTTTCTCGGGGCAAGGGATGAAGCCGCTTTCAAGCGGCCTCAGTCAGGTCCTCGGCGTCCTCGGATTGCGGTTCGGCATTGGCTTCAAAGGCGAGCAGATAATCGGCGGATTGGCTGGCAAGCCGGGCGGCCTGAAAGATTGCGCGCTTGTCATCCTGCAAAACGGCGAGCCATGATTTGAGATAGGACGCATGGCGTACCGTGGGTTCAATTCCCATGGCCGCGGCAACGAAGCTTGCGCCTAGTTCGGCGCAAAGCTCTTCGCGCGCGCGCTCGCTGTTATCGGAGTGGTAGCGGCTCAAGTCGCGGTCAAGGCGGCTGGTTGCACCAGCCCAATGAATGGCCTCATGAAAAAACGTCCGCTCGAAATCGAGCCGGTCGGGAAACTGCGACGGGTGCGGCATGGAGATGAAATCGCCTTGCGGGGTATAATAGGCGGTATCTCCGCCTATGCGTAGATCGATCTTGGCGGCAGCGATTATGACGGCGCTGCGCTCCGGCACGGTTGCCAGTTCCGGCGTGACGGTGACAAAGGCTTCTTCCGGTAACTCGTCGCATTGATCGACGTTGAAAACGGTAAAGCCTTTGAGGAAGAAAACCGGCTTCGCATCGCGATTTTCCTTTTTTGCGGCTTGCCGTTCCTCTTTCGGAATGAACTTGTCCGCGTAAACCACAAGGGTTCCGCGCTCGCCCTTGCTGACACATCCGCCAAGCTGTTTGGCCTGATTGAAGGTCAGCCAGCGGTTGCTTTTGTAAGCGCCTTCATCCTTGGCGATCCACAGCAACAGGGTGTTGATGCCGGAATAGAGCCGCTGGCTCTTGGCGTTGCGCGGCATGGAAAAGGATGCAAGCGGTTGCGCTTCTGGTGTCTCGGCAAAGCTTTTCCATGGCCGCGCCCACGGAAAGACGCCCTTTTTCAGTTCCGCAATGAGTTTGTCGGTGATTTCCTGATAAAGATCGCGGCGTGGTGTCTTGGCTGTTGCGGTCATCGGCTTTTCTCCCAAAAAGAAATGGACAGGCAGGGTTCAGGCCCTTTCCTGAACCCTTGCCCGTCGGCGAGACCGGGGTGAATTTTGCAACTTGACGAAAGGGGAGGGGGATCACCCGCCCGAAGGGACGGCGCAAAATCCGCGCATGCGGATCCGCGCCGGTTCTGCACGACGCGGCTCGTCGCCGGGCAAAGCCCGCGACGGCAAGGAGGAAGAACGGGGACACCCCGAAGGATGGTTGCAAAAGAGGGGAGGCCCCCTGATGCACGAGGATGATCCAGCGGCCGGAACGGCCAGGCCGAAGCATCAGCGCTTCATGAAGGAATGTCGCGCTTGCGCGTCAGTTCGGGAGAACGGGTTTGATGTCGCCGGCGAGGATCATTTCGGCAAATTCGTCGAAGTCCTCGATGTTCATCAGGAAGACGTTGTGTCCGGACAGTTTCAAGGTGTCGGAAAGGCGCATGAGCACAGGGCCATCGGCCGCAGCGACAAGCGCCTTGCCAGCGGGCGGGTTATGCTGATCCATGGAAGGAGCAAAGGCGATGGACTTGCCGTCAACGAGCGACATATGGAAGTAGCCAAAATCGTCTTGCTTGAGATAATCGCGCAAATCGTCGGAATGCTGTGCCATGGACGAGTTTTAAAATGATTTGGTCTGTTCCGGCAAGCGTTCACGGTAACCTCTTGTTTACCATAAATTCTTAAGCGTTGTTCCGGAGCACGATTGGTAATGTGTAGGCCTGTCCGAACGGGCAAGCGGATCACCATCGGGCGCGCAAAAGGCGCTTAAGCGTGTAGGTGTGCGGCTGGCGGACGGGAGCGAGAAGCGGTTTATCGTGCCCATTGAGGCAGTCACAAACGATCCATCCCCCACTTTTGATGACACCAAGGGCCGCTTGATCATCCGTGCCGGTTGAGGAATTGTCATATCATCGGCGCAATGCCAATGCATCGGAATCGTCAATCTCGGCGATCGTGTACGTCGGATGCTGGCGAAGGACGATCTTCATAGGGTTGAATTGATGAGTTTCAATGCAGCTCAAGTTTGGCCTATTGTGCCACAGATGACTCATGAATCAAATTAGAGTATTATTTCTGGAGCGGCAATTTGGCCGCCGACGGCCGCAAATGCGCCAGTTGGGCCGATCCTGTTAGTCTTTCTTTTCCGTTGGATACGAGTAAATATCCAGCGACTAATGTAGGTGGGCGGACACAAGCAGCCGATGGTTGTTGTGAATTAAGGGAATATTTAATGCCGATATACAAGGGCGGGTTGGAGAAAAGTGTGGAGTCGGCGATTTTTCCAACGCGCATGGCTGCCGCCTTGAACGCAATCCGCAAACGCGATCGTATCAAGTTGAAGGACCTGGCCGAGCGTGTCGGCATCTCGAACACACACATGACGAAAATAATGCGGGGCCAAGCCAATATTTCCCTGAGCTTGCTGTATTGTTTTTGCAAGGAATTGAACGTTCCAGTCACGGCCTTGATTGGAAAATGGGCCGACGGCTCAATCGGAATCCCGGAGACCTCAAAGGTTGGTGATCCGGGCGAAACCAGTGGTGACGATTATGAAGCTGTCTTGTACTGAGCAAATCGTTTTCATGTTAACCGCACGAATCTGCACGATTGAGCCTTGCCGGGCGATGCAGCGGTGCCTTTCACCTTCCAGTCTTTTCCTGGTGAGGCCATTGCCGGCAGCCGCCATCTGCAACGCATACGCTACCAGGGTGGATCACAGAACTGTGCCGCTGCTTGTAGGCCTTGTCGGGGCGGAATGCCAACTCGGCCGCGAGCTGGTGCAGCCTATGCCGGATTGATGTTGTCCTTTTGTAACCGCTGGAAAATCTCGAACCAGAAGCGATAATCGGTGGTTCGCCCATCGCACCGCGCACCGAGCGCGCACCAAGCTGCTGCAACACTCGCATTTTTCCCATATAATGATTTAGCGGCTTCTATCGCCGCATCGGTATCCCTTCCGCTCCAAACCGTTTTTTCGTCGTCGGTTGATGAACAAGCGAATTCAAACATGTCGTGCTCCCGCGTGAAGCCGGCAGGATGGTGTCGATTTGCCGGACGTTCTCCATCACGATTCGTGAGACACGACAGGCAGCCCTGTCTTTACGTGTCGTCCCTGGCAGTCGAGGTATCAACCGATCAAGCGTTGAGCTGGCCACATTTGCTGCTCAAACTGCAATATTCCAAATTTCGAGTGGTGACGCAAGGCGAACAGGACCAGGCGAGTGCTCGATAAAGCAGAAGCTTTCCAGAACGGAGCGTCGCAATTCAATGGAGCAAAAATTATGACTTTTCACATCAAGAATGTTCGGATATTTTGTTGCAACAAAATTGCATCCTCCTCGCTGTTCGCAATTTCCTCGACAGCTACTCCGGCACAGGAAAGAGAAAAATGCTTCCTTTGATACTGATTTGTTCGCGCGACGCCGAGTTTTGCCTGATGTTACAACATATACTTAAGGCCGATGGTTTCGAAAGTCGCATGGCCGAGACTGTGCAGGAAGCAGTGCAGCGGGTAGAATCGGGTGATGTCTCGGCGGTCATCGTCGATTGTCAGCCGGACTCAAGCCTTGCTCCTGCCATTTGCATCGAGGTTAAATCAAGCAAAACTGCAGGTGGTGTGCCCATTGTTGCATTTGTCACACCTGGTTGCGGGAACCGCTATCTAGAACTTCTCAAGGCCGGTGTCGACCAGGCTTTTGTACGCCCGATTGCGCCCGAGTTGTTCCTTGCCTATTTGCATTCGATCGTTTCCTCTCACCAAGGCGAAAAGCCCGCCGGGGACGACGGGCACATTATCTCATTCGGAAAGATCAAAATACTAGCCGACAAATACCGCGTGCAACGGGGAGACGGCAAGGATATCCACCTCAGCCCGATTGAATTCAGGCTGCTGTGCAAAATGTCGAGACTACCGGGACAGGTCTTTAGTAGAGAAGAGCTCATCCGCGCGGCTTGGCCCGATAACATTTTTGTCGAATTGCGAACCGTGGATGTTCATATTGGAAGGCTTCGCAGATTACTCGTCCGAGAACTCGGTATGGATCTTATTCGAACGGTGCGCTCTGCAGGTTACGCGATGGAAGTTGCGGCCTAGATTGAATGCGTCCAAGCTTCAAGCGCAGTATTTCAGCGAACGTTGGTGTAAACAAGCGAAATAGGAACAACACCTTTCGTATACGTCATGAGATATTATTATAATTTCACAGAGCCTTTATAGAAATTTGTTTGAAACCGGCCGAATATTGCCGCGGGACTTTCCTTGCACTTTATGGCTTTGGAATAACTCGCTCAAATAGAAGTACTCCGGCTCGTTTGCCGCATTAAGGAACCAACATGGCTCAACCACAAAATGCCACGACACAAGCCGTTCAGCGTCATCGCAACACAAGCAAATTAATTGACTATGCTGATCCGTACTTTGCCACGGCGCACCTTGAGGGACTGATGGCACTTTACGCCCGTCCGCTCGATGGCCGGGCAGTGGAGTTAAGCACAGGCGCGGCGAAAGGTCGTCGCGTGGTCGATTTTGTCCGCTGTTCTTACCTTGGCCTTGACAACCATCCTGCAATCATCGAGGGCGCCCTAGAGACAGTCGCACAGTGCGGCGCGTTGCACTGGTCATGTGCGCGTACGCGTCTCAATTTCGATTTTCTGGGGCAACTTGAGGAAGCGCTATCCAATCTCTTTTCTGCGCATGTCATTGCCTATTCATCTGTCCTTGCTGCAAACATGGGCGCATTACCCCTTCTGGCATCGGGTCATCTGACGGGTAATGTCAAGCCGATTATGGTATTCGATCGGTTCGCGCACGCGACGCTGGCTTTCCACAAGGGAACGGTTGCCGAAGAAGCGGAAGTGATTACCATCGAGCATAATGACCTGGAAGCACTGGAGGTCATATGCCGCGAGAATCCGTGCGTCGCCTATATATGCGACGGCGTCTATTCCATGGGAGGCGCGGCGCCTGTCGATCAGCTTCTTGCCCTGCAAGCGCGTTATGGTCTCTTCCTATATATCGATGACGCACATGGGATTTCGCTGTTTGGCGACAACGGAGAGGGTTTTGCTCGCTCCCATTTTGGCGGGGAACTCGGGGAACACACCATTATCGCTGCTTCTCTTGGCAAAGGGTTTGGTGCATCGGGAGGCATCTTGATGCTTGGCACTGCGCGCCAAGCCGAGCTCTTCCGGCGATTTTCGCTGCCTCACGCGTTTTCCGCTTCTCCGAATCTCGCGGCCATTGGTGCTGCGCTTGCGTCAGAATCTTTGCACAGGACATCCGAGCTAGCCATGTTGCAACAACGTTTGAGAGAAAATACCAAGCTATTCGATCGTTTGTTTCCAACGCCATTCACGCACGCCGACCTGCCCATCAGGACGATAGAAATCGGCGACGAGCTCGCAACGATTGGCGCGGCGAAAGCAATCTTGGACCAGGGTTTTTATACCTCGGCGATCTTCTTTCCAACGGTCGCGAAAGGACGTGCCGGGTTGCGAATCTGTCCAACAGCCGGGCATAGCGAAGCGGAAATCACTGCGCTGTGCCAGTTTCTCGTCGAAACATTGCAAACGGCCCCGCATTAGCCACCCCACAACAGGCTATCGAGTTGTGTTTGATCCATCAGTGACGGCGGCTGCGAGGCTTTCCGCAAAGGAGGAAACTTGCTGATTGAAACCGAACGCCTTTATATGCGCCCCGTGCACGCCTCCGATGCCACTGCATTGTACCACCTGCACAGCGATCCGCTGGTCGTACGGCTGACGTCGAATGGAAGTGCGCTGTCGCGAACACAATCCGATGAACGGCTGGACCTCTATTTGCGCGAGTGGCGGGAGTATCATTTCGGCTTTTTTATCGTCTATGAAAAACAGTTGAGCGGCGACCTTGGTTTTGCCGGTCGCTGCGGGCTGCGCAATCTTGATGGCAATAGTGTCGAACTCGGATACTGCTTCAACACGCGGGCCTCGGGGAGGGGGCTGGCAACCGAGGCCGCCACCCAGATTACTCATTTTGCTTTTTCACACTGCAAGCTGGAAAAACTGGTTGGCTTGGTTCGACCTTCCAATGCGCAATCCTCACGGGTTCTGCAAAAGCTCGGTTTCGTTTACACGGCCCTGAGCATTCAGCGCGGCGTTGAGTACCGCCGCTACGAACTCCACCACAAGGGAAGGCCAGGTGAGATATTTGCCTAATGCGACGGAAATCTGTCGCGTCGAAACGCCTGGGTCATGACAGTCAGATCTGTGATATCGTGCTCAGGCCAAAACCGGGCGTTGCGATAGACGAGCGATCCCTTGGTGTAATAGCCAACGCCAGGACTGCGAACGAGCAGGGGGATGGCAAGTCCGGCAAAATTCAACTTGAAATGATAGCCGGATTTCACAACGATAAAGTCCTGCGAGCCGATATCGACGCCTTGACTGGTGAAGACCGCCGGATCGTGACTGAAGGCGGGTTTCGTTGTGATGACCACATGCAGGCGCTCGTCAACAAGAATGGTGGCGGTAGGGCCCAACGCGCTTGGTTCACCCCCTTGAAACGGGCCAGCAAGGACAAAATCTCCGTCACTGAGGTGAATGACCCTTCCCCTGACTGACAAAGGTTGGAAATGCGGAGTAATCTTGCCTCCGATTTGAAGCGAAACCGGTTGATCGATGCCCGCTTCGAACGCGACCTTGACGGATTCGGGATCGGTAACAGGGATTGCACCCCGCAGTCCATCCGCTCTTTGTAACGAAGCCTGAAGGATGGCTGTGCTGTCGCCTGGAGCCCCTGCAAGGACACGATCCCCCATATCGGCCAGAACCAACGGACGTTGATCACGCCTTGCTGCCACCCTCGATAAAGCTTCGTCGATGGAAACCAGATCGTCCTTAAAGCGGTCGCGCTCACGCCAGAACGCTTGCGCAAGCGGCGTGGCCACCTCACCGCTCAAGCTGTTGTCATTTGTGAGTACCACGGCAGCCTGACCGATATCGGTGTCGTCGGCATAGCGGAAGACGTTGAAAAGCGAGATATCCCAAATAGCATCGTCCACGTCGGAGAGCCGTCTTGCTTCTTCGTGGATTTCAAAAAGTGGACCTGACGCTGTTTCTGCCGCCCCGGGAAGGATCATAGGCACTTTGGCCATCGTCATTACCGGACGCAAGTTGCCCTCAAGTACTGCCAAAAGACAGTCTGCAACTTTGTGGCCGCATTCGACAACGTCCGAATGCGGGTTTTCCTTGCAGGCAATGCAGATATCGACCGCTTCGAGCATTGCCGGGGTCACGTGCGCATGCAGATCGAGGCCGATTCCGATAGGGGTTCGGCTGCCCACGCTGGCGCGCAGAGATGTCAGAAGATCACCTTCCGCGTCGTCAAGCTGTGTCGTGGCCATCGCGCCATGCAGCTCCAGGGCGATGGCATCGGGCTTGTGGAGCACCGCATCAGCGATGAGCCTTGCCTTGATTTTCTCGTAGAACGCGTGATCAACGGGGCCGCCCGGCGCCGCTATTGCCGATATGCTCGCAATGACGCGCGCATTGCGCAGCTGCAGCTGCGCGATCATGCCCGACAGGGTCGAGCCCGACGACGCAGCGGTTTTGAGCAGAGCCTCATCCTTTAAGATCTGGAAATCGCCACCCATGGTCACTTTTGGATTGAATCCGTTTGATTCATGCCAGAGGCGCGCGACCAAGATGCTCATTGAACTGTCCTGCATTTTCCGGATTTCCCCGCTGTTGCCTGTGGTTTCATTGTATCCAGGCATTCCACCGCTCCAGCATTTTGGCCGCATTCTGATTGATCCATTTGGCATCCGGCACGACAACATAATCCTTGATATCCTTCGAATTTGGCATGGCGGCGCGCGCCTGCGGCGACATCAATTCCACGGCAGCGCTAGACGGCGGGGTACATGAAAGCACCTCACACACTTTCGCCTGTGCCTTCGGCGAATTCAGCCAATAGGCGAGAAGCTTCAGCGCATTATCCTGATTGGGCGCATTCTTGATCAGCGCCACACGGTCTGCGACAAGGAAGGAGGCTTTATAGGACCATGCAATGGGCTGCCCCTCGCTCTTCAATGCCTGTGCCCGGGTCAGCCAGATTTGTCCCAGAGAATAATCGCCGGTACGAAAGCCCTGAACACTTTGATCGCCGCTTTTCCACCAGAGCGAGACGGACGGACGGATGCGCTCGAGTTTGGCGAGCGCCCGGTCTATGTCGAGTGGAAAAAGCGACTGACGCGGGACGCCGTCGGCGAGGAGCGCTGCGGCCATGACGCGCCAGGGATCGTCGAAATTCGGGAATGAACGGCCGCCGGGAAAGCGCTCCGTGTCCCACATGTCGGCCCAGCTTTCAGGAGGTCGCCCCTTGAACGCGTCACTGCGAAAGGCCAAAAGCGTGGCATTGGACAGCAAACGAACGCCGGCAGCCGTGCATGCATCGACGGGCAGATCGCTGCGGCCCGAAAATTGCTGGCAGAAGCTGCTTAGATCTTGCGCCGATTGGTGGTGTTGATCGGAACTCGCCTGAACTTCGCCCTGCAGATAAAGATCCCACGTCACATTGTCGGCCTGAACCATCGCCGCTGCCTTGGCGCGCATTTGCGTATTTGACCCGGCAACGGTCACGACCGAGATCCCCGTCTCCTTGGTAAAGGGGTCGAACCAGGCCTCTCGCAAAGCCAGTTCATAGGCACCGCCAGTTGTTGCAATAACCACCTGGCCCGTTGCGATCGCACCGTTGCCGGGCATAAGGCAAAGTGTTGCGAACACCCCCCACAGGAGTTTCGGCCTGAGCCAACCAACGCGTGTCCTTGTTCTCATCAACATGATCCTTTCGTTTCAACTGGCTTCGGGAGTGGCATCGGTTCTGATCCCCTCAACGGTGTCTTGCCTGGTGGATGAGACCCATGAGCAGGAACGAGACTGCGACAAGCATCGTCGATATGGCGGCAATGACAGGTGTCAGATTAAAATCGATATCCTTGAACATCTTGCTGCTGATGGTTTTGCCGCCGACATCCGAGAGGAAAAAGGCAACCGTCGCCTCGTCGAAGGAGGACAGGAATGCAAAGACCGCTCCCGTAGCAATAGCCGGCAATATGTTGGGAAGCACCACGTAACAAAAGGTCTGTGCCCGGTTGGCGCCACAGCTGAGCGCCGCAAGCTCGAGGGAAACATCAAAACGCTGCAGCGCTGCCATGACGCTGATCACCACATAGGGAACGGCGAGCACCGTATGAGCCACGAGGAAACCGGCGAAATTGCCTGTCAGGCGCAGCGGGGCAAAAACGAGATAGAGCGCGACGCCAAACACGATGTGCGGAATGATCAATGGCCCGAGGACAAGGGCCTGGATTATGTGTTTACCAGGCAGATTCCCACGCACCAGCGCGATTGCCGCCAACGTCCCCACGACAATCGACGTGGCGGTTGTCGCTAGTGCTATCTTCAGGCTGAAGAATGTCGCCGCCATCCATGTCGGGTCATTGAAATAGGCCTGATACCAGCGCAAGCTCAACGCGGCAGGAGGAAATTCTATGTAGGACGCCGTCCCGAGCGAAATCCCCACAACAATCAAAGTGGGTAAGACGAGAAACAGCAATATAAGCCCGATCATAAAACCAATAGCCAGTGTTATCACTACTTGACGACCGGGTGCCCGGTTTGGGCGTATTGCAACAAGGGTTTCTTTGCGGCGGGCGTGCCGCGACAGGATAATTTGTTCAGTTGACACCTTGAAACCCCCTGTTGGTTGCGAATGCGCGTCTGAAGACGAGAACAAGAACTAAAGTCAGTAGCAGAAGTATCGTCGCGAGCGCTGCGGCAAAGGGCCAGTCGAGAAGGACGGTCACCTGCTGGCCGATCAACGTTGCGGCCATCAACGTGCCGGGGCCGCCGATGAGGGCCGGGGTAACGTAAAACCCTAATGCCAAAATGAAGCACATGACGCATCCGGCAAACACCCCCGGTAAACTCAAGGGGAACGTCATACGCAGGAAGGCTGTAACAGGGCCGGCTCCAAGATTGCGTGCCGCCTGTACATAATCGAGTGGGATCGATCGCAATGCTGCAAAGATCGGCAGGATCATGAACGGCATGAGCACATGGGTCATGGCGAGCATGACGGCGCCTTCCGTGTGAAGAAGCCTGAAGCCAGTCTCGGTGATCCCGGTCTCTTTAACGAGGCGGTTGATGACGCCGTTGCGTTGCAACAGAACGATAAAGGCATAGGATCGCACCAGGACGGGTGACCAGAGCGCGATCAGCACGCACGCCGTCACGGCGGATGCGAGGCGCCCCTTGGTCCGTGCCATCACATAGGCGATCGGGTAACCCAGCAACAGACTCGCCGTCATCACGGCAAGTGCAACTTTTGCCGTTCGCAACATCACCTCGAAGTAGAGTGGCTCTTCGAACAGCCGTCGATAGCTGGAAAAATCGAGGTGCGGACTGAAAAGGCTGAGCCGCACCAAGTAGGCAATCGGCAAGATGAAGCCGAGCAGCAAAAGGACGAGAAGCGGCGACAAGAGCGCCAAAGCCATCGCGGGCGAATAGTGGCCGGCGGACTGGGAAACGCGGTGCGTAGCGCTCCTATTCTTAACGGCAGGACGTGAGATCTTTGCCATGGCCATCATGTCCCAGCGACCGGAAAAATCTGCGCTGCGTCGGAATCGGCGATGAGAGCGACGGCCTCGCCTATTTGAGCAAATGGCACCGGTTCTGTTGCAGCGACGTGGACCTGCAGGAGCGGATTTCCTCTCGTCGCGATCCGAACCAGAACCGTGCGAAAGGCGCCCACGAAAATACTTGCTTCGACATGGCCGGGAATCGCGTTCTCCCCGTCCTCGGGTCGTACCAATTTCAGTCGCTCGGGACGCAGGGCGACACGTACCAGAGCGCCTTCCCGGAAGGGTTCCTGGGCTAGGCAGCTTTGCAAAGAGACTTTGAACGTCGATGTGTCTGAGACACGGATGATTGCGCAACCGTCTTCACAGCCGAGATACTCCCCTTCAACGAAGTTCATCTTGCCAATGAAATCGGCGACAAAGGCCGACTGTGGCTGTGTGTAAAGCTCAAGCGGCGTACCGATTTGAGCCAATTTACCTTTAGCCATGACCGCAATGCGGTCAGACATTGTCAGGGCCTCGTCCTGATCGTGCGTGACGTAGACAACGGTTGCGCCGACCTTTTTCTGAAGCGCCTTGATTTCCAGCTGCATCACCTCGCGCAGATTCTTGTCCAGTGCGCCAAGGGGCTCGTCCATGAGGAGGACGGGCGGTTCAAAAACCAGAGCCCGGGCGAGAGCGACACGTTGCTGCTGTCCGCCGGGCAACTGGTTCGGGTATCGCTGCTCGAAACCGTCAAGTTGAACGAGCTGCAGTGCGCGCTTTACGCGCTGTAACGTCTCAAGTTTTGCAACACGGCGCATGCGAAGGGCGAACCCGACATTCTGCCCAACCGTCATATGGGGAAAAAGGGCATACTTCTGGAACACCATGCCGATGTTGCGCCGGTTGGGTGCAAGGGATGTGACATCTTGATCGCCAATCGCGACTGAACCGGCACTGGGCGCTTCAAAGCCGGCGATCATCGTCAAGAGTGTGGATTTCCCTGAACCCGATGGGCCGAGGATCGACAGGAACTCGCCGCTTTCGATTTGGCACGAAACATCGGCGACCGCCAGCGCTTGCCTGTATTGCTTGCTCAGCCCCTTGAGCGTCAGCGACCGTCCAATCATTCCTGTCTCCTTCCTTAATATGCGATGGGCGCAATCATCTGTGACAAGCGCCGGTGCCGGTACGAGCCGACGGCCCAATTTGGACTTGGTCGGCGTTTTTCCCGCGCAATCGCCTCGAAAACGCCGTTCAACGAGCATTTTTCGGGCGATTTTGCCGCTAGCCAAGAGGACGCCGCCCTCAGAAAGTGATATGACACAGTGATGTCACACAAAGTTTGCATTGCATCATTTCTTCATTTTGATGCAACAAAATATTCACAATGTCAACGCGGGGAAAAATTAAATGAATGCATCGCCTGAAACCGGAGGGATCGAGCTGGGCAAGCAACAGGTTCGTCTTGGCGACATTGCCTACGAAAAGCTAAAGGAACGATTGATCCGGGGCGCCTTTGAGCCTGGGCACAAGCTGACGGTCCGGGCAGCCGCGCAAGCGCTTCAGGTCAGCTCTACCCCGGCGCGCGATGCCATCAACCGCCTGGCTCTCGAGGGAGCGCTGGTCTACACGGGCGCAAAAACGGTAATCGTCCCGTATCTGGATGCACGAGCTCTTGAGGAAATCACCTTGATTCGCCTGGCGCTGGAGGGCTTGGCGGCCGAACGGGCCGCCATGCATGGCACAGCGCAAACTATCCTGGAACTCGAGACGATTCAGGTGCTCATCAACGCAGCCCTCGACGAGGGGCGCTACACAGATGCGCTTTGGCATAACAAGGAGTTTCATTTCCTTATTTATCGATTGTCAGGAATGCCGCATCTGTTGAGCCTCATCGAGCCGCTTTGGCTGAGGATCGGCGCGTCGTTCAACAATCTCTACCCCGAGTTCGCCGAGGCGAAATACGGCGTCCATAACCACCACGCGGCGATAGAAGCAATGGGCGAACGCGATGGTTCGAGCCTGCGCGCGGCGATCGAAAGCGATATTCGCGATGGATTTCGCCGCTTGAAAAAGGCTGCGCAAAGCGCTCCCGCCCGCTAAATCTCGATATTTCGCGACATTTTTGTTGCATCATTGTTATTTCCATGCTTTTTGTTGCAACAAAATGGCATCGCGCAACTATGCGCCGTAACCCGGGATGACAGTGGATGTTTAGAGATGATGCATTGCAGGCAGAGCGGATGCGCGATTGTTCCGTGTCGAAGCGGTTCTATAAGCGCGCACGACGTGTGTTCCCCGACGGCACGACGCGAGTCACCGTGGAAGCACGACCCCAACCCACTTACGTTGCGCGCGGCGATGGGGCCTATCTCATCGATGTCGACGGCCGGCGTTTTCTTGACCTAAACAACAATTTCACGACCCTCATTCACGGTCATGGATTCGTTCCGGTGGTAAAGGCTGTTACGGCGGCACTTGCCGGTGGCACCTGTTTTGCCAATCCGACCGACAGCGAGATTGCGCTGGCCGAGCTTTTGACAGGCCGCATTCCCGCAGCCGAGCGCATAAGGTTCGTCAACAGCGGGACCGAGGCGGTGATGTTCGCCATCAAAGCGGCAAGGGCATTTACCGGGAGGCCCGGCGTCGCGCGCATCGAGGGTGCATATCACGGTGCTTACGACTGGGCCGAAGCCGGGCAGGGCAACGCGCCTGCCACCTGGGGCCCCGCCCACAGGCCATCGGCAAGACCGGCCTACAGGGGCACGCCAAAATCGGTGGGCGATGACGTGGTGATTTGCCGTTTCAACGATGTTGCCGGCGCCGAAAGCGCCATAAGTGCGGCCGCTGACAGGCTCGGCTGCATTTTGATCGATCCCATGCCAAGCAGGGCAGGATTACTGCATCCGGATCCCGGGTTTCTGGAGATGCTGATGCGCGTGGCCAGAAAGTTTGACATTCTCATTGTCGCCGATGAAGTGCTCAATCTGCGGCAGGGTTTTGAGGGCGCTTGTGCCCGCCATGGCCTGGCACCAGATCTCATTGCTCTGGGGAAAATCATCGGCGGTGGCTTTCCCATTGGAGCCATCGCGGGTCGCAAAGAGATCATGACCGTGTTTAGCTCGCTCCATGGCAGGCCCGCGCTTCCGCAGGGCGGCACTTTTTCCGCCAATCCCATTTCCATGATCGCGGGCCGCGTGGCAATGGAGGCCATGACCCGGGCCAAGTTCGAAGAGCTTGATGGGTTTGGCGAACAGCTGCGGCAAGGAATGCGTGCGGCGATCACGCGCCGCAACGCTGCGTTTTGCATCAGCGGCGAAGCTTCTCTTTTCCGCATACATCCAAGACCAACAATCCCTGTTGATTTTCGTCAAGCATACCTCAGCGCGGAGGGCGCGGCCACAATGCAGCGCCTGACTGCGTTTTTCCACGAACGCGCAATTCTCCTGCCCAACGCAGCAGCGGCCTGTCTTTCGACCGCTATGACACAGGGCGACATCGAGAAAATCGTCGATACATTCGACGAATTCCTTGATGTCCTTTGACCTCAACCCAAGGAACGATAATGGATACTAATGTTCAGCAAACTGTTGCGAGCCGAGTTGCGCTCGCGCTTCAACGCCACGGCGTCACCCATATTTTTGCGCAAAGCCTGCCGTCGGCTGTGATCCTCGCAGCAGAAGCGATCGGTATCCGCCAGGTCGCGTATCGTCAGGAAAACATGGGCGGCGCCATGGCTGATGGCTATGCGCGCTGCTCGGGCAAGATTGGCGTTGTCGCGGCTCAAAACGGTCCGGCAGCTGCCTTGCTCGTGCCACCGCTCGCCGAGGCCCTGAAGGCAAGCATTCCCGTTCTCGCGCTTGTTCAGGATGTCGAACGCGATCAGACGGATCGGAACGCCTTTCAGGAACTCGACCATCTTGCACTTTTCCAAAGCTGTACGAAATGGGTTCGCAGGGTCGTTGTTGCCGAGAGGATCGAGGATTATATCGACGCTGCCTTCACCGCTGCCGGATCAGGGCGGCCGGGTCCGGCAGCGCTTCTTCTGCCCGCTGATCTTTTGCGGGAGACCGCGCCGCGCCCTGCCTTTGTCCGATCGCTTGCACTCGGCGCTTGGCCGCTTGACCGCCCACGTCCGCAGGATTCCCTGGTGCTAGAAGCGGCATCGCTCATTGCGAGCGCTCGATCGCCCATCATTATTGCCGGAGGCGGCGCCCATTGCAGTGGGGCGTCAGAGGCGCTTGCTGCCCTCCAGCAGGACTGCGGCATTCCTGTTTTAACCACCAATATGGGCAAGGGGGCGGTCGACGAGCATCATCCCTTGTCGGGTGGTGTTCTTGGTTCTCTGGTCGGTCCGGGTTCCCTTGGTCGCCATACCGCTGCAATGGTTGCGGAGGCTGACGTCGTCGTCCTCGCCGGCACGCGAACGAACCAGAACGGTACCGACAGTTGGCGTCAATTATCTATGGGCACGAAAATCATTCATATCGATATCGACCCCGCCGAAATCGGACGAACATACGAGTGCTTGCGTCTTCAGGGGGACATGCGGGAAACATTGACAATACTTCGGAGCTTCCTGCTCAACAGTGATTTGAATTTGCGTTCGCTGTCGCGCCAGAGTGTTATCAACCGCATCGCATCTTGCTGGGAGAGATTTGAGACCGACAACCGCGCGCAGGCCCTTTCCTCAACGTCCCCCATGAGGCCGGAACGGGTCATGACGGAGTTGCAGGCATTGCTCACGCCGCAGACAATTGTCGTTGCGGACGCAAGCTATTCGTCAATGTGGGTTGCGGGGCAATTGCGGTCCCTAGCGCCGGGCATGCGGTTCGTGACGCCGCGCGGTTTGGCTGGTCTCGGCTGGGGTTTGCCGCTGGCTCTCGGCGCTAAGGCAGCGCGGCCAAACGATCCAGTGGTTTGCATCGTCGGCGATGGTGGTTTTGCCCATTGCTGGGCCGAACTCGAAACCATGGTGCGGTCGCATCTGCCTGTCACCATTGTCGTACTCAATAATGGCATTCTTGGTTTTCAAAAAGACGCAGAGACGGTCAAGTTCGGCAAGTACACCACCGCGTGTCATCTCGGTAATGTCGACCACAGTCTCATCGCCGAGGCGTGCGGTTGCCCGTCCGTACGCATCAGTGATCCGCTCGATCTCGCCGAGCATCTAGGCCGCGCATTGCAGGATCAAACCGCGCTGTTGCTCGAGATTATGACAGATCCGGCAGCCCATCCGCCGCTTTCCCTGTTTGCGCGCATGGACGAGGCTGCGTGATGACGGGCGAACTTGCGCGTGTCGCCGTGGTGACGGGGGGAACGACCGGGATCGGCCTTGAAATCGCAAGGTTCCTTTTGCGCTCAGGGTATCGGGTTGCGGTTTTCAGTCAGAGCCGGGATCATGTCCTGGCGGCCGAGGCGACGCTCGCCGAGGAATTTGGATCGGAGAACATTTTTGCCCGCACCGCAGATATTGCAAATCACCAGGCGATCACAGCTTTTTTTGGTGAACTGACGGCTATATGGACCGCGCCCACGATCCTCGTTTGCAATGCGGGTATATCCCCAAAGGGTATAAATGGCGCTGTACCTTTTACCGGTATTGGCCTTGACGAGTGGAACGAGGTGATCTCGATAAACCTGACCGGTGCAATGCTGTGCTGCCAGGCTGTGGTGCAAGGCATGGTTGAAGGCGGGTTTGGCCGTATTGTGCTCGTCGGCTCCGTGGCAGCGCGGGGCCGCCCGAAGATTGCAGGAACAAGTTATGTTGCCTCGAAAGCGGCTTTGTCAGGTTTGGCGCGAGCATTGATCGAGCCCTATTCCAGTCATGGCATTACGGTCAATCTCGTGGCCCCGGGGCGGATAATCACCGGTATGTCGGGGTCGGCGAACAGCCCGTCCAATCTGGCCGCTATTGAGCGTATCCCGTCGCGCCGTTTTGGCAAACCTGAGGAGGTGGCAGCGCTCGTCGCATTTCTCGTGGGCGAGTCCTCGGGTTTCATCAATGGCGCAACGATCGATATCAATGGCGGCGAATTTGTTGCCCCTTAGACGGCGGGCAGAAGATTAGAAACAAGCGGAGGCAATCCACTTTAGCAAACGACCTTGTCAAACTGTTGTGATGCGGCGTGGTGACATCCCATGCGAGCTCTGCCGAGTTTGACCACTGGTCAGGCCGCTACGATCGACCCCCGCCGCGGTCGAATTGGAACCAGGGTAAGGGGGCAAGCTGACCGAAAGGCGCATCCAGATGAAACCAACGATCGCATTTTGTTCAGACGATCCTGAGCTGTATCTGCTTTTGAGACACATCCTCGAAGCAGAAGGCTATGCAACCATCCTCATTGCTGCATTGTCCGAGATCAACGACGTCTTGACCGAAAACACGCCGCAAGCGATCGTCGTTGACTGTTCTGCCGGCAACTTTGACGCCATCGAACTGTGCGGGCAGATCAAATCCGATGATGCAACCAGGGGTATTCCGATTGCGGCGCTCATAAGCCCTCAGAAGGCCGATCAATTTGTAAGATTGATAAATGCAGGCGTCGACGATGGGTTCGTCCGGCCGCTCGGACCAGATAAGCTGTTGCATTTTCTGCGTAGGGCCACGTCAGGCATTCAAGATCGATCATCGGCCCAATTGCCGCACACTAAAGAAAAAATTCTGCGCCAAGGTGATCTTGAGATCAATTTCGAAGCGCATTACGGAACATTCAAAGGGCGCAGGCTCGACCTGACCCCTATCGGATTTCGCCTGCTTCGTCATTTGCTGCAATATCCCAACTGCGTCCACAGCCGGGAAGAACTGGCGGATCTAATCTGGAACGACAGGAAGGAGACAAATCCGCGAATGGTGGACGTTCACGTGTCTCGTTTGAGAAAATCCCTGCAAACGGACCGGCGCCGATGCCCGATAAAAACCGTACGATCATATGGTTACATTCTTGAAGCCTCCACAGTAACCTCGTGACAAGAGGCTTCACATGTCCGCGATACCTTAGACGTTGAAGGCTCAACTTGCTGTTCCGAAGCGAGCTCGCTTTGAGCCCGACCCGATACTTTTATTGGATCTATGTCTCTTTTTGTCTCGACGACCGCTGCAAAACGACGCGACCCGATGTAGTTACACAAGGCGGGGGCATTCAGTATCGGGCTATAGCGTCGAATCGACGGCTCGCTATTTCCGCATCCTCCACCGGCCGCGAGTCGTCGCGATGCGCTTCTGCAGCCCCCTAGGCAGCCAGTGGCTTCACGATGAGTGGGTCGTCGGCAGGACCTCTGTCGCACGACGCCCTTGTCGAATATACCAATTGGTCATATATGACGTGATAAATACTTTTAGTCACCGTATCTGGATAATTGCTATGGGATCGCCAAAATCAAAGTCCGCCCTTGAAAGACTTGGACACGACGTCCGCGGTGCTCGTTTGCGGCGCGGCATCGCCGTGGCCGATCTGGCAGTGCGTGCGGGCACGTCGCCGAGCACCGTCGCGCGCTTGGAAAAGGGGGATCCTGGTGTCGGAATCGGCACGCTCGCCGATATCCTGGTCGTGCTTGGTCTTGTCGACCGACTGGCCGACCTGATCGACATCCGCAAGGACGATCTGGGTCTGGCGTTGACCGCCGAACGCCAGCCGCGTCGCGGACGGTCTTTTGCGACCACACTGCGCAGGCAGAAGGCGAAGGGTAAGACGGCACAGGATGATCCGGATGTCGTCGATCCGGAAGGCGCGTCATTCTGATGCCCGACTTCAACGCCCATGTCGTTCTCGGCGAGAGCCTGACACCTGTTGGTCAACTGCGTTTCACGCAGGCCGGGCCGCGGCAGTTCTCGACCTTCGCCTATGACCCCGCCTGGATCGAGAATCCCCGCGCCTTTGCCGTGCAGCCGACCTTTCCCCTTCAAGCTGGGCCATTTCACACATCCGGCCAATCCGCAAACATACGCGACGCACTGGCGGGCGTCTTCGCCGACGCCGCGCCAGACAGCTGGGGCCGCAGGCTTCTCGAACGCGCCTATGGCAACGGCCTTTCCGAATTCGAGTATCTGACGCTTTCCGATGATACCTGCCGGCAGGGGGCGCTGCGGTTTCTGGACGACAGCGGAGAAATCATCCGGGGTGGCGCGGCCGACGCCGTACCGCGTCTGGTCGATCTGGAGGCCATCACCGCCATCGCCCGCGCCTATGAGCAGGGCAAGGAGATATCCCCCGAGGACATGCAGGCGCTCGCCGGCGCTGGCGGTTCCGGCGGCGCACGTCCCAAGGCCAATGTCCGGGACGGCGAGACGCTCTGGCTTGCCAAATTCACCTCGGTCCACGACCAGCAGCCAATCGAATGCGTCGAGGTGGCAACGCTCCGCCTCGCCCGGGCCTGCGGGATCCGCACGCCGGAGGTCAGGCTGGAACTGGCCGATACACCGTTTCCAGTGGCTCTGGTCCAGCGGTTCGACCGGCGCGGGACCGCACGTATTCCCTATATCTCGGCCCGCACCGCTTTGGGGAAGACAGGAACCGAGCTCGGTTCCTATACGGAGATCGTCGACTTCATGCGGGCAAACGCCGCCGATCCACAGGGAGATTTCCGCGAACTCTTTCTGCGCCTGATCTTCACGATCCTCGTGTCAAACAAGGATGATCATCTGAAGAATCACGGTTTCCTTTATGTGGGGGCCGGTCGCTGGCGATTGTCTCCGGTTTTCGATGTGAACCCCGCACCTGATCGCAATCCGCATCTCGAATCGGCGATCCTTGAGGGCGGCGCGCATGACCGGTCGATCCGTCTGGCCTTCGAAGCCTGCGAGTTCTTTGAAATCGCCGAGACGGATGCGCGTCAGATGATCCGCGAGACGGCGCAACGCATTTCCGGGGAATGGCGAGATGCTCTTCGCGAGGTGGGCGTTTCCGGTACGCTGGCGCGCGAATATGAAGCCGCCTTCGTAAACGACCAGACTGAGATAGCGCTCGCTTTTTAATTTCCAGATATGCACGATAAAACATGATAACTTGTCATATATAACACATTATACCTGCAGTGTGGTTGAGAATATGATCTGAGTTGGTCCTGATTATCGTCCATCTCACATGCGCAATAATTCCCTAGTCCGCCTAATCTTTCGCAACCAGCAACCCCACGGCGCTGAAGTTTGAGCCATAATCAATATTCCATATCAATTGGATAAGTTCGACGAAATCGCTGCACGAGCACGATTTGGGTGGATCACTGCGCTTTTCAGCTCGATTTCGTATGTGTATCCAAATCTTAGCTTTGCTGAGCATAAGGAGGTGTTTTTTGCGTGATGTCAGGTTAACGTTTCGTCATCGATTTGGGATGTAATCGCCGCAGGATGAATGTTCCTTCCATTCGCTACAAGCGCCATCGATTTCCTGCTTCAATCATTGCTCATGCGGTGTGGCTGTACTACCGGTTTCCCTTGAGCCTGCGGCATATCGAGGAATTGCTGCTCGAGCGTGGGATCAGGGTGTCGTATGAGACGGTCCGGCAGTGGACACGAAAGTTCGGGTCGGAATATGCTCGCCGGATTCGAAGAAAGCCTCCATCATCACAAGATATCTGGTATCTGGACGAAGCCGCCGTCAGCATCAATGGTAAAAGACACTGGCTCTGGCGTGCCGTGGATCAGGATGGATATGTTCTCGACGAAATCGTTCAAAACCGGCGCAACACCAAGGCTGCACGGCGGTTGCTGACACGGCTTATGCGGAAGCAAGGTATCCTGCCGAAGCGAATGATCACCGACAAGTTGCGCTCCTACGGAGCCGCCAGACGCCAGGTCATGGCCAACGTTGAGCATCGCTCGCACAAAGGGTTAAACAATCGGGCGGAGAATTCTCACCTGCCGTTGCGAAAATGGGAGCGAGTGATGCAGGGTTTCCGATCATCGGGAAGCTTGCAGCGGTTTATCTCGATCTTCTCTACCGTCCGCAACCTCTTCGTTCCACCCCACTCACGACGTTCGGCATGCCAGATTTATCTCCACCGCCTGAATGCCATGGCAGAGTGGAAAGCCATGGCAGAAGCACTCGCCTGAAATCAACAGGGCGACCATCCTCGTGACAAGCGCATCAGAGACTGCGACGGTTACTTGAGACTCTGGTGCTTCCAGAAACCAAAGCAATCGCTCCCCAAGCGCAGGTTGGAGGCTATTCCGCGATGAAAAACCAGGCGAACAACGCTAACGCGACGAAGACTGACACGATCCAAAAGAGCTCTTTGGCTCTGAAAAAACGTTCTCCACCAGTTCCCATCGTCGATCCTCGTTTTTTGCGCGTTCACTGGTGTGATGATTGCTTCCGCACCAGCCAACTTGATCAGTGCTTGGTTAGCAATTTAAATGAATTAAAGCATCGCATCCATATTATAGCAAGTGCTATCTTGCAGCGGAAACGCATTGAAATTTACCCGGGATCATTTCGACAGCACCCCCAACCCGAAAGCCGTACAATCGCCTAATCCCAATTGATTATTAGGACGCTTCAAGTGGCTAGTAGTAATTTATGCAATGTATGTGCCTAATAGCGAAAAAGCCGGAAAGGCATGGGGGAGGCGTAATGAATGAGTCCGATTTCAATCGCGTTAGTAGATGACCACCCATTAATGCTGTCGGGTGTGGTCAGTTTGTTCGAACGCAATGACGACTTTGTTGTCGTTGCCAAAGGGACCACGGCTGACGAGGCGCTGCAAATCAATCGAGATTTTTTCCCGAACGTCATGGTCCTTGACCTGTTCATGCCCGGCAATGTCTTTGACGTCATTTCAGAAATCGTCAGGACGTCGCGGGGCTCGAAAGTAGTAGCCTTTACTGCGATGACGGGAAGCGATTATGCGGTGCGCGCGCTCAATGCCGGAGCGAGTGGTTACGTCCTGAAGGGCAGCAGTGCTGAAGAACTTATTCAGGGGGTGCGGGCGGCACATTGCGGCGAAACCTACATCACCCCCGGCTTTGCCTGCAAGGTGATCGAAGCCTTGAGAATTGCCTCGCTGCGAAAGGCAGCAAATGCGCCTATCAAGCTCAGCTTGCGCGAAGAACAGATAGTGCGTCTGTTGTTGCGCGGCTATACGAACCGCCAGATTTCGGTCGGATTAGGTATTGGCGAAAAAACAGTCAAGAACTACATGACAATCCTCATGCAAAAACTGCACGCGCGCAACCGACTGGAAGTCCTGATCGCGGCACAGAAACTTGAGGTTGATAATCGGGGCGAGAATGAATCGATCTCTCGCCACTAGGCGCTGTTGCTTTCCAGCGGGATTGTTACGATGAGCCGGGCGCCGATGCCCTGCTCATGCTGGAATTGCATCGTACCACCAAATGCCTCGACACGGTTGCGAACACCCTGAAGCCCCAAAGGATGCCGGCGCCCGGTTGGAACCGTCGTCTGACCAGATCCAGGGCCGGCGTCGCTTACAACGACCTTGATCGTCTTCTCGTCTGCAGAAGCCATGACGCGTTGTTCGCGGCCCCCCGCATGGCGAAAAGTATTGTTCAATCCTTCTTGAACCATTCTGTAAAGGCAGATCTTCAACGGATGGGTAACACGCTCGGGGAGGGAGCTGAAGGCCGCATCGACGAGCGATCCGGTGGCATATTCATGGCGTTTGACGGCAACACGCAGGGCCTCCTCAAGCGACAGGTTCTCGATCTCCGGGAGTACCAGCCCGGTTGAAAGTTCGCGCAGCTCAGACAGGACCTGTTGCGCCAGGCGCGCCGGGTCCAGTTCACTCGATGTTTGCGCTTGGCCGGAATTCCGGTCGGCATCGACCCCGCCTTTGCCCAATTGCAAGATCAACAGACTAAGCAATTGAACGGGCCCGTCATGCAGATCCGAGCCGATACGATTGAGCAGGGTTTCGTTGGATTTGCTCGCATCCATTCGCGCTCTGTCGGCAGTCTTGCGAAGTTTCCTGTTCTGTTCTGCGAGCGCCTGTGCTTTTTCAAGTTGTGTTTTCAATATGGCACGCTGGCTATCGATGATGTTGCTTGCCCGGCGGACGATGAGGAAGAGCAGTCCCATGATTGCAAGGGTGGTCGCTCCGACAATAGCCCAGGTGTTACGCTGGGCCCGGTCCCGCTGGGCGACGAACTCTCCGGCCTCCTCGTAGAGTTCGCCAACGGCGATCACTTCGCGAGTACCTGTACGATAAATTGGGGCATAGATTTCAATAAGCGGCCGCTCGCTTTCTTGCGGTGCTTCTGCGTCGTCATCATGTCTTTCCTCCAGCTGTGCAATGACTGCACCGGCAAAGGCTTGTTCAATGTCGTGCGAGGGAAGTTTCTTGCCCATCAGGGATTTGTCGGTGCTGTAGATAGCTGTCCCGTCGCGACGCCAGATTCTGAAACCCTCGACGCGCTTGGCGAGATCCGTACCGATCAAAAGCTCATCAAGCTCCTTCTGCCGGTCAGCAGGGACCTGAGGCCCATCAGGCGTCTCCTCGATATGGCGAGCCAGATACCCCTCCATATAGAGCGCGCCGGATTCGGCCCGGCTGCGAAGTTGGCCGGACGCGATCTGTAAATTTAGCCACTCCCCGAGAATTGCCATTGATCCGCACACGATGAGCGCGGCAACAACGAGAAATTGCGATGTCAGTCCAAGTCCCTGCCAGTAGCGGGATTCCGGACGAAATCCCGAAAGACCGTCTCCTTGCTTTGGGTCGGAAGTCACGTTGTCCTTTGGGCCCAAAGTCCCGTCCTTTCTTTGACGAAAGTCTTTGCAAGTGACTGGACCTTCCGAACTATCAAGTTTGTTCCCCCGCCCACATTATTCCAGCATCGAAACTCGTGCCGAAGTTCTTCTTGGCAGTGTGACCCTTTGTACTGGGTGTGGTCAAGAGAAACCAAGTTACGGAGTCAAGTAAATTGCGCCAGAGCGTATCGGCGTTTCGTGAATCTATTGTCCCAAGCGGCAATTCTTGTGTGGGACCAACGGGAGAGTAAAAATGGTAACCTATATTCGTTCTGATCTCGATTTCATCCTGGCGCAAATCAAGATCTCGGAGGCGCATGCCGGCGGTCAGCCACTTTACGGACCCGGCGGCCTGATCCCCAGCTACAACCTGTCCTGGGGCCTGCGCACGGTCGACGGCACCTATAACAACCTTCTCCCGGGGCAGTCCGAAACCGGCGCTTCGGATAATCCGTTCCCGACCCTGCTGACCCCGGAATACCGGACGATCATGGTCGACCCTGACGGCCCCGGCGGTATGGGACCGATGCCGGTCAGCTACCAGCCGGGCGTCGACAACGACGGGCCAGGACCTGCCGATCCCGGCGATGTCTTCGACCCCTATGTCCGCACGATCAGCAACCTGATTGTCGACCAGACCCTCGGCAATCCGTCTGCTATCCTGACCGGGCTGCAACGCGGCGGCCTGGTCGACCCGGCCGACGAGATGACGGTCCTCGGGACCATTACCGTCGCATATGAGGCGATCGAGGCCGAGTTCCTGGCTGTCAGCCAGTCGCGGGTCGCCTATTTCAACGCCGCAACGACCGCGGCGGCCAACCCCGGTGATCCGGTCGCCCAGCAGGCGGCCGCTGACGCGCTCGCGACCTTTAACGCCGCCACCGCCGCACTGGATGCCGTTCGCGGGCCGCTCGACACGCTGTTGACGACCAACGGCATCGTGCTGGAGGGCGAAAACATCCAGATCACGAACGTCGCTCCCGACGAGGGCCTCTCGGCGCCGTTCAACTCGTGGTTCACCCTGTTCGGCCAGTTCTTCGACCACGGCCTCGACCTTGTCGCCAAGGGCGGCGCCGGTACCGTTTTCATTCCGCTGATGCCGGATGATCCGCTGTACGTCCCGGGCGGCACCACCAACTTCATGGTGCTGACGCGGGCGACCCTCGGACCGGACGGTCCGGTAAACACGACGACCTCTTTTGTCGACCAGAACCAGACCTATGCCTCGCACGCCTCGCACCAGGTCTTCCTACGCGACTACGAGTTCAATGGCGCTGGCGATCCGGTCAACACCGGCAGGCTGATCGAAGGTAGCAACAGCGGCATGGCCACCTGGGCCGACCTGAAGACCCAGGCCAGCGATCTCTTGGGCATCTGGCTCCGCGACCAGGACGTGGGCAACGTTCCGCTACTGGCCACCGACGAGTACGGTAACTTCATTCCCGGCGCGAACGGCTTCCCGCAGGTGGTCTTCCCTGGCGCTAACCCCGGTGATCCGCCGGTCCTCGTCGAAGGTAATCCGGCCGCCAATGGCGGGCTGGGCATCTCGATCGTGGGCGCCATCCAGACCGGCCACGCCTTCCTGGCCGACATCGCACACACCGCGGTCCCGGACGGCCTTGAGGATGGCGACATCACGATCGGCCTCGAAAACGGCGGTCTGTCGACCGACGGCTTCTATGACAACGAACTGCTCGACGCCCACTTCATCGCCGGCGACGGCCGGGTGAATGAAAACATCGGCCTGACCGCGGTTCACCACGTGTTCCACTCCGAGCACAACCGGCTGGTCGAGCACACCAAGGCGGTCACCCTGGCCGATGCTCAGGCGATGCTGGCAAACGGTTCATCCGAGGCGGAGGCCGTGGCGTTCCTGAACGAATGGCTCATCAACGACGTAGCCACCGTTCCGGCCGGCCCGGCGGGCTTGGTCTGGGATGGCGAACGCCTGTTCCAGGCGGCCAAGTTCGGCACCGAGATGCAGTACCAGCACCTTGTCTTCGAGGAATTTGCCCGCAAGATCCAGCCGGCGATCAACACCTTCCTCGTTCCGGACGGCTATGACGTCACCATCGACGCCTCGATCGTCGCCGAGTTCGCCCACGTTGTGTACCGCTTCGGCCATTCGATGCTGACCGAGACGATCGACCGGTTCGATCCGACGATGACGCCCGATCAGATCAGCCTGATCGAAGGCTTCCTCAACCCGCTGCAGTTCCAAAACAACGGCGGAGTCGCGACTGTCGACGCTGACATCGCGGCCGGCGCCATCATCCGCGGCATGACGCGTCAGGCAGGCAACCAGATCGACGAGTTCGTGACCAGCGCGCTCCGCAACAACCTGCTGGGCCTGCCCCTCGATCTCGCCACCATCAACCTTGCCCGCGGCCGTGACACCGGCGTGCCGTCGCTCAACGAGGCCCGCCGCGAGTTCTACGAGGCCTCGCAACAGAACATCCTGCTCAAACCCTATGAGAGCTGGGTCGATTTCGCCGGCCACCTGAAGAACGAGGCCTCGATCATCAACTTCATCGCGGCCTACGGCGATCACGCCCTGATCACGGCGGAATCGACGATCGACGGCAAGCGTGACGCGGCCCTGACCATCATCACCGGCGTTTCCGTCGGCGGCATGATCGTCCCGGCCGACCGTCTGGCCTTCCTGAACGCGACCGGACCCTATGCCGGCGAGGTTCCGGGCAGCCTCGGCGGGCTCGAGAATATCGATCTCTGGATCGGCGGCCTCGCCGAGGAAACCATGCCCTTCGGCGGCATGCTGGGCTCGACGTTCAACTTCGTCTTCGAGGTCCAGATGGAGAAACTGCAGAGCGGCGATCGCTTCTACTACCTCCAGCGCCTCGACGGCCTGCACCTGTTCGGTGAGATGGAGAACAACTCCTTCGCGGCGATGATCATGCGCAATACCGACGCGACGCATCTGCCTTCGGACGTGTTCTCGACGCCGGGCCTCATCCTCGAGGTCGATCAGACCAGGCAGTTCAACGACTCGAACGGCGATGGCATCCTCGACAGTCTGGATCCGGTCGGATCCGGCATCCTCACGCAGCTGGTTGTCCGCAACAGCCCGAATAACCTGCGCTACAATGGCGACGAGCACGTCGTCCTCGGCGGTACCGCTGCCAACAACGTCCTAACGGCGGGCATCGGTGACGACACCCTCTTCGGCGATGCCGGCAACGACCGCATGGATGGCGGCTTCGGCAACGACATCCTCAACGGCGGTGACGGCGACGACATCATCGTCGACTCCGGCGGCGACGACAACATCAAGGCCGGTAGCGGCAACGACGTTGTCCATGCGGGTCCCGGCCTCGACCTGGTGATGGGTGGTGCAGGGCAGGACTTTGTCTTCCTGGGCACTGACGAAGGTTCAGAAGTTTTCGCCGGCGAAGGCAACGACTTCATCTACGGCAACCGGAATGCCGAGCGCATCCTCGGCAATGAGGGCAACGACTGGATCGAGACCGGCACCTTCGACGGCGCCCCAGGCGACAACTTCGACGAAATCTTCGCCCATGACGGCATCAACGGACACGACGTGTTCCTTGGCGACGGCGGATTCGATGAGTTCATCGGCGAAGGCGGCGACGACATCATGGTCGGCAGCACCGGCCGCGGCAAGATGGTGGGCATGTCCGGCTTCGACTGGGCGACGTACAAGGACAGCGCAGTCGGCACCGCCGGCGTCAACGCCGATCTGTCGATCCCAATCATCTTCGACGAAGCGCCGACGATCCCCTCCAACGCGGCTCTCGACGAGTACCAGTCGATGGAAGGTCTGTCGGGGTCTGCCGGCAACGACATTCTGCGGGGTTCCAATATCCTCGCCGACGAACGGCTTCCGTTCGACGCGATTACCAACCCGACCCCGCTGGAAGGCTATCAGGGCAGCGCGCTCGACGCTGAGGGCATCGCCCTCATCAGCGGGCTCCAGGCGGTACTCGGCGCCGGGGTGACATCCTTCTCCGCCGGCGACATCATCCTCGGCGGTGACGGCAGCGACACTATCACCGGCCAGATGGGCGACGATATCATCGACGGCGACAAGTGGCTCGACGTGCAGATCGGCGTATTTGCAGCCAATGATCCCGAGCACACCGGGACCCCAATCGCATTGCACAAAAGCATGACAACGCTCGCCAGCGCCATGTTCGCCGGCACGATTAATCCGGGCCAGCTCGGTATCGTCCGCACGATCAAGACGGCGGACGGGACCGGCGATGTCGATCGCGCAGTTTTCTCCGGCGCACTGGCAGAGTACGACATCGACTTCAACACCGATGGAACCATCACTGTAGCGCATACCGGCGGTCTTGCGACCGACGGCACGGACACTCTGCGCAATATCGAGATCCTGGATTTTACCGATCAGGACATCTCGCTACAGGCACCGACGCTGGATCTCCACGGCGATGTTACCACCACGACGACCGTATCCGCACCTCAGGCTTATCGTGATACCTTCGATACGGCGGCGCTTAACAATAGCAATGGCACCGTGGGCTGGGCGGCGACGCCTTGGGTGGAGACCGGCGACAGCGGCGGCGTCACGACTGGTCAGATCCAGATTGATGCAGGTAACTCCAACGAACTGCGCTTCCTCGGCGGCGCGGCCTCGGACGGCGCGTCGATCGCACGCACGGTCAATCTCAGCGGCCTGACGACGGCGACCCTGTCGTTTGACTATGATCGGTTGAACAACGGTAACAGTATCGACGGTGGCGAGACGGTCCAGGTGCAGTACTCAGCATCAGGTTCGTTTACAGCCGGAAATTTCGTCGTACTGCAAACGATCGATAACAACTCCGGAGGCTTTGATGGTGCTGATACGAGCAGTTTTAACCTGAACCTCACGGGAGCGGGGGCGAACTCGGCCATCCGATTTGTTTCCTCGGCGATCAGCACGGCGGGCGAAGAGGTTCGGATCAACAACGTCAATATTGCGACGACGACAAGCACGACCACGACAGTTCCTGGCACACCGGGCAACAACTACCAAACCACCTATAATGAAAATGGTCTTGGCGTCGCAATTGCCGCCGGCACGCTGATCACCGACGACGGCACGACCATGGCTTCGGCCCGCGTCGTTCTGACCAATGCCAGCGCAGGTGATGTCCTGTCGGTATTGGGCGGGCTCCCAGGTGGCATCACATCGTCGGTGGACGCTTCTGTCGCCGGTCAGCTCACTCTGAACCTCACCGGCACAACCTCGATCGCCAACTACCGGACAGCGATCCAGCAGGTGCGATACTCGAGCACGTCGGATAACCCAAATCCCGCCGCCCGAATTCTCCAGGTGACTGTCAATGACGGCCTGTTGAACAGCAACGTTGCCACGGCGACGGTCAACGTCATCGCCGCGAACGATGCGCCGGTCGGGAACACCGACACGGTAATCACCAATGTCGCTCCAAACGTGAACTTCGCCATCGCTCTGTCGGCCCTTCTGGCGAACGACACTGACCCTGAGGGTTCTCCGGTGACGATCACGGCGGTGAATACCCCGAACGGTCTCAACGCCGCCACTCTTGGAGCGACCGCAGTAACCGTGTCCGATGGGTTAACCCCCGGAGGTAGCTTCAACTATGTCGCCAGTGATGGGACGCTGACCGATCCGACAACGACGGTGAACGTCACCCGGGTCGTCGGCACCATCAACGGCGGCGCCGCCAGCGAAATCATCGTCGGTGACCTCAATGGGACGACCATCAATGGCGGTGGTGGCAACGATAACATCAATGCCGGTGACGGCGGCGATACGATCAGCGGTGGCACCGGCAACGACGTCATCCTCGCCGGCACGGGCATTGATACCATTACCTGGAATGCCAACGCGACGGGTGACACCGATGGCTTCGACATGGTCAATGGCGAGGCAGGCGGTGCCGACACCTTTATCGTGAACGGGCGGGCCTCTGAAACCGAGACGTTCCGCATCTACGCAAGGGCAGCCGCCATTGCGGCTGGCATTGCGGTGATCGGAGCCGATACTGAGATCATCATTACGCGCACTGTCGGCCTGACCACGACAGTGATTGCAGAACTCGATAACATCGAAGAGATCACGGTCAACACACTAAATACGACGGCCAACAACGGCAACAGTACAACGCTGCCGGACGGCGGGACGAGCAACGGCGATACGATCCAGGTGATCGGCGACTTCAATGCCCCGTTCACCAGCCTCAGCTTCAGCACGATCACCATCGATGGCAACGCCGGGGACGACACGATCGATATCTCGTCCCTGGATTCGGCTCATCGCATCGTCTTCAGGTCCAACGGTGGTAACGACACGATCGTCGGTAACCTCCGACCCCAGGACGTGATCGAACTGCCAAACGGGGCGACCGTCGCCGATTACGAGGCGACGATCGAAGGCGGCGTCACCACACTAACCAGCAGCGCACATACCATTACGTTTACTGCCCCCGATGGCATGCCGCAGATCGGCGGGGACCCGGAGGATGATAACGATGTTCCTGCACCAGGAACAGGTTCGGACGCACCAGGGGTACCCGTCGTGGGTACTGCCAGTGCCGATGTTCTGCTGGGCACAGCCAATGGCGAGACCATGATCGCTCTTGGTGGCAACGACACTGCTTTGGGTGGCGCTGGAGCGGATGTCATGCGCGGCGATGACGGGGATGACTTCCTCAGCGCTGAAGGCGGCAACGATATGGCCTTCGGTGGTGCCGGTAATGACGATGTCCTCGGCGGCGACGGAAATGACATGCTCTACGGTGATGCCGGGTCAGATCGCCTCTTTGGCGATGCAGGAAATGACCTGATCAATGCCGGTACGGGTAATGACACGGCCTATGGCGGGGCTGGCAACGACACGTTCGTGGCTGAAGCCAGCGACGGTACCGACAGCTACTATGGCGATGCCGGCAATGACACGCTCGACATGGCTGCAATCACCGCAAGTCTCACCGTCGATCTCGGAACCGGGTTCTCGGGCCGAGGAAGCGCATCGAGCAGTCAATCGGGAAGTGACACGCTATGGAACGTCGAGAATGTCGTGACCGGATCGGGTGCAGATACGATCACGGCGAGTAAAGCAGTCAATATCATCGATGGCGGTGCCGGCAATGATACGTTCCGCTTCCTTTCCGAAGGGGACGCGGATGGGGATACGATCGCGGGCTTCCAGCCGGGAGACAAGATCGACCTCAGCGGTATCGACGCCAATAACGGTTCGGGCGGAAACCAGTCCTTCACGCTGGTTGCAGCTTCGACACTGAGTGGCGCCGCGCAACTGGTCGTCACGCATGAAACCCGCGAAGACGGCGACTACACGATCGTCCAAGGCAGCGTCGATGGGGATAGTGGGGCAGAGCTGCGCCTCAGCATCAAGGGTAACCACAACCTCACCAGCACGGATTTCAATCTGTAATCCGAACGGGGCGAGCCGGCACTGCCGGCTCGCCCCAAACATGCAGCAATAGCGCGGTGATGATCATGAGCCTCATAAACAGCCTGGCACGTAACACGAGTGAGAATGCGCGAAACGAGGGTGCAGCATGCAGGGTGCCCGGCCGTCAAGGGCCGATCGCCCTGTTCGATTTACCCTGGCTGCCTCTCTTTCTCATCGCGGTTTATGCCTTCCATGACGAACCCGCCTTGATCATTGCTGCACTCACCATGGCGATCATCGTGGTCGCCGCCGAGTTGATAACGCTGCGCCTGACCGCAGTGAGCAATCAGGCGATCACCTCGCATATTTCATTGCTCCAGAGCTACGAGCGCAATGCGGATCTGCTGGAGTCCATGGGCTTCGCAAGCAGTGAAGCTCGCTGGGTCGTCACCTATGAGCATCGGTCGGATGGGCCGTACACGGTCATCCACGGCAGTGTGAAGGGAGATGTCGAGGCGCAATTCGTGCTCAGCATCAAGGGCACGCACGACGTCGCGGATCTTCACAAGAACCTGCAGCCGCGCTTTCGCGGATTCGCTGGTTTGTCAGGGAACCATGCAACTCAACAACAAAAACGGTAGAGAAAAATGCGTAACAAAACCCCTTTAACCGGCATCAAGCGGAAAAATGCAGAGAAGCTGACACAAGGCTTTCGCGGGATATTCGTGTTTCTCTTCACCACTTCCGGGATCATCAATATCCTCGCGCTGACCGGCTCGTTTTACATGTTGCAGATTTACGACCGGGCCTTGACCAGCGGCAGCGTTCCGACGCTGCTGGCGCTTTCGGCCCTGGCGATAGGCCTGTATCTGTTTCAGGGCCTGTTTGACATCATCCGGTCGCAAGTGCTCGTCCGCGTGGGATCGCGTCTCGATAGCAGGATCGCGCCCATGGCGCATCAGGTAGCAATCGACATGCCACGTTTTGGCTTTTCCACTGCCGAGGCTTTGGAGCGTGGCCGCGATGTCGATACGGTCCGTGGATTCCTGGGCAGCCAGGGGCCTGTCGCCCTGTTCGATCTGCCATGGATGCCGCTTTATCTGATTTTTGTCTACATGCTGCACCCTTATCTCGGCGCACTTACATTTGCAGGCGCCTTCATTCTGTCCATGTTGACGATCGCAACAGAGCTCATGACCCGCCGTCTCGCGAGCTCCACCCATCAGGCAGCGATAACGCGCAATGCGATTGCCGATTCCAATGCCCGCAACGCCGAAATATTGAAGGCCATGGGCTTTGCAGGAAGGGCCGTGGATCGCTTCAACCGCGCCAATCAGGAACACCTCGAACTTCAAACGCGCACCAACGACATCAGTGGGACATTCGGTGCACTTTCCCGCGTGCTCAGAATGGTGCTGCAGTCGGCCGTGCTTGGCCTCGGCGCCTGGCTCACAATCCAGGGTGAATTGTCGGCCGGCGCCATTATTGCAGCATCGGTTGCCTCGGCCCGTGCGCTCGCTCCTGTCGACCTTGCCATCGGCAACTGGAAGAGCGTTGTGGCGGCTCGTACGGCATTTAATAGGCTCAAGGAAACCGTCGTCGCGCTTTCTTCCGTCGAGGCGCCGATGGATTTGCCCGCTCCCGTGGGCTCGCTGAAAGTTGAGAAGATTACGGTTGCCGCGCCCGGCTCGGGACGAGTCCTGTTGAGCGAGGTGAGTTTCGAGATCGCGGCGGGGCAGGCGCTTGGAATCATCGGCCCGAGCGGCGGCGGCAAGACCACACTCGCCCGGGCCCTGACCGGCATCTGGCCGACGTTGCGTGGCAGCGTCCGGCTGGACGACGCAGAACTGACGCAGTGGTCAGACAGCAACCTCGGCCAATATGTCGGCTATCTCCCGCAGGATGTAGCGTTACTCGACGCCACGGTGGAAGAAAATATCTCCCGTCTCGAACCCAAGGTCGATCCTCGTGCGATCGTCGAGGCCGCACAGATCACAGGCATCCACGAAATGATCGTGCGTATGCCCGATGGTTACCGCACTGCATTGGGTCCGCAGGGCGCGTCCCTTTCGGCTGGGCAGCGCCAGCGTATCGGGCTTGCACGCGCCCTTTATCGGAATCCCTTCATCGTTATCATGGATGAGCCCAACTCGAACCTCGACGGCGAGGGGGAGATGGCACTTACCCAGGCGATCAAATCCATTCGGGAGCGCGGCGGCATAGCCATTGTCATCGCCCATCGGCCAAGCGCTCTGGCTGCGGTCGATATGGTGGCCGTTATCCAGAACGGCAAGATGGTGGCCTTCGGGCCAAAGGACGAGGTTCTCAAGCCGTCCGCACCCGCAGAGACAGTCAACAGACCCGCGCCTGCCGCAGAAAATGCGCCGCGCGTCACATCGAGGGTTTCAGCATGACGATCGAGGTCAAGGGTACCAAGTCAGCCAAGCCGGACACTGAGGACTCCTATGAGCAGTATGTTCTGAAAAACCAGGACAAACGGTCAAGTGCGCCACTCTTCTTCACGGTCTTCCTGACGGGGCTTGCGCTCTATCTAAAGAGCGCATTCCCGCGTCTGAGCAACCCCGAACCCGAAGCCGAAGCCAAAACTCCGCCCCAGGATGAGGCGGCGGCCGCAAATGCGGTCGAGGTTGGGGCGCCTCCTGTAACGATCGATATGCATGAAGAAGCCAGGGAAAAGAAGATCGGTTCTGGCGGGCGCCTGTTCGATTCCGCAAATTCGCGCTTTGAGCTGGACGATTCACCGCTGATCGATGTTCAAAATCTCAGTCTGCCCAGCCTCGCGCTCTTGAAGAGTTTTGGAGGGATGTCGTTTTCCTTCCACGCTGCCAATGACAATCAATGGGGCGGCGGCGGGATGTCAAGGCTGCCGTCAGTTGGCAGTGGCGGTTCAAATCCCCAGGCTTTACCGGAACACGATATCGATATCGACAACGATACCGACGAGGACGAAGACGAAGACACAGACACCGACACCGACGATGTTTCAAACCGCGCGCCTCGGGTCAACGGACCGGTCTATCTGGCGGATGTCTTTGGCTGTGCCGTTGCTCTGATCGGACTTTCCGATCTGTTGCGCGGTGCCGTCGATCCGGATGGCGATCCACTTCTGATCCAGAATATAACGGTTTCCTCGGGAACGCTGACCCAGACGGCCGGCGGCTGGTATTTCGATGCGGCAATGCTCGGGCCTGTGACGGTTACCTATCTGGTTACCGATGGCAAACTCTCCGTGCTGCAGACCGCGCAATTCTCGGTGCTCAGGAACCCGCCGGTCATCGGAACTGCGGGCGACGATCTGCTGATCGGAACCGACTGCGCCGATGATATCGACGGACGCGAGGGAAATGACAATATCGACAGCCGGGGTGGAAGCGACACGGTGAATGGCGGCAGCGGTGACGATCATATCGTCGCTGGCAGCGGCAATGACATTATCCTGGCGGGCCTTGGTGACGACATTGTTCTGGGCGGCGTCGGTGACGATCAGATCTGGGGCGGCAGTGGCAATGACCGGCTGTTTGGTGATGAGGGTCGTGACACCATTTTCGGCGAAAGCGGTGATGATGCAATCAGTGGCGGTGATGGCGATGATCTGCTGTTCGGAGGCGAGGGCAACGACATCGTCACCGGTGACCTTGGCCGCGATACGATCCACGGCGACAGCGGCAATGACAAACTCGATGGCGGGGGCGATAACGATATCGTTCTCGGACAAGCCGGGGAGGATACGGTTGACGGCGGTGCCGGCGACGATTTCGTCAGCGGCGGTCAGGGTGTGGATGTTGTTCGTGGTGGTGACGGCGCGGATGTCGTTGCGGGCGAAGCCGACCAGGTAGCTGACATCTATGATGGCGGCACGGGCATCGACACACTGGACTATTCCGCCGTTTTGCATGGCAGCACGGTCGATCTCGAGCACGGCACAGCAAGCAGTACGGAAATTGGCTTCGATACAATCTCAGGCTTTGAAATTCTCGCCGCTGGAGCAGGGGATGACGACGTCCAGGGAAGCGATGCCGACGAAACGATCTATGGCAATGCCGGTGATGACGTCATCGATGGTGCAGGGGGCGCTGACGTTGTGTCCGGTGGTGCTGGCAACGATCAACTGTCCGATGGTTCGGGCGCAGATACCGTCAGCGGCGACGCCGGCACTGACAGTGTTACAGCTGCTCTGGATGCAACTGATGATAGCTATGATGGCGGTACAGGAATGGACACGCTCGATTACTCGGCTGCCCTCATGTCCGTCATCATTGATCTTGTGGCCGCCAATGCCAGCGGCGCCGAAATCGGCACTGACAGTGTGACGAACTTCGAGGTGATCAAGACGGGTGAAGGCGCCGACGAAATCGGCGGCAGCACCGCCAGCGAAAGCATCTTCGGGAATGGGGGGGATGATACCATCTCCGGAGGCAGCGGTAGCGACACATTATCGGGTGGCGCGGGGAACGACGTGATTGCTGATGGCGAAGGATCCGATTCCGTTGAGGCCGGGAGCGGCGATGATGTGGTGCAAGCTGCTGCTGATGCCAGCGATGACATATATTCGGGTCAGGCTGGATCCGATACACTCGATTATTCGCAGTCGGCGCTCGGGGTCCTTGTCGACCTGGATACCGGCGCAGCAACTGGCTTCGACATCGGTCAGGATACTATCAGCGGATTTGAAAAAGTCGTGACCGGCAGCGGCGACGACACTATCATCGTTGGAACCAATGCAATGGTGATCGAGGGTGGCGGGGGCGCGGACACGTTCGAGTTCCACATTCCGGAGGGAAGCTCCAGCGCCGAGGTCATCCACCAGATCCTCGACTTCATGGTCGGCGACCGCATCGAAATGTCGAGGTATGAGATATTTGAAGACGTTATCGACAGTTTGGAGGATCGGTTTGAGGAAGCTTATGGCGACCAGGCTGCTGCACAGCCTCTGCCGATCCGTGTTCGTCACGAGGGAACGGACGAACTGGAGCAGACCTTGATCGAGGTCGATATGGATCGCGATGACCACTACGAAATGACGATCAATCTGAGCGGTCATCACATGCTGATGATTATCGAAAATCCTTTGAGTGAAAATGCCATTGTGACGTGAACGGGAGTGAATGATGTTCGGCCGACAAAAACAAAAAAACAATGCCAACGGCTCGCCAATGCCGACCGAGGCAGACAACGACAGCTTTCCGGTGGGAGCGCGGGTCTTCGCGGGTGTTACGCTTGGGTTACTGCTTTTCGCTGGCGCCGGCGGCTGGGCGGCGACCGCTCAGCTGACCGGGGCGGTGATCGCCCCTGGCATGGTCAAGGTCGACCAGAATCTGAAATCCATACAGCATCGCGACGGCGGTATCGTAAGCGAGATCAATGTTAGGGAAGGCGACTTCGTTACGAGCGGTCAGGTCATGTTAAGGCTTGATGACGCCGAAACGCGTGCCGAGCTCTCCATTGTCAGGACACAGTTGGTTGAGTTGATGGCGAAGCAGGCTCGACTGATCGCCGAGCGCGACAATTTGGGTGCAATCATTCTTTCTGAAGAGCTTGGCCAGCGAGTTGATGACTTCAGCCATATCTTCTTTGGCGAGAATCGCCTGTTCGAGGGAAATCGCCGACATCGCGACAGTCAAAAAGAACAGTTGCAATTGGGTATCGACCAGTTGGGTGAGGAAATCAAAGGACTACAGTCCCAGCATGGCGCCAAGGTCGACGAGATCGCCCTTGTCGAAATCGAACATGGCAAGATCAAGGGGCTGACCGACAAGCGGCTGATTGAGACTTCGCGTAAGTATATCATCGACCGCGAAATGGCCAAGCTCGTTGGCGAGAAGGGCGAGATAGAGGCCAATATCGCCCGGGCCAAGGCTCGCATGAGCGAAATCCAGATACAGATCATAGCTGTCGATGAAACTGCACGCACCGAGGCGCAGCGCGAGTTGAGTTCGATCGAACCGAAGCTGTCCGAATTGCGCGAGCGCCGCGTAGCGATCGAAGACCGTCTGTCGCGGACCGATATCCGCGCTCCGCTTTCCGGCACCGTGAATGAGCTCTCGGTCCACACGATTGGGGGCGTAATTACGCCGGCTGAAAAGCTGGTGACACTTGTACCTGCGGATGCGGCGCTGAAGATAGAGGCGAAACTGTCACCGACCGATATCGACCAGGTATTTGTCGGTCAGCCGTCAAAGCTGCGCTTTTCCGCATTCAACCAGCGCACTACGCCTGAATTGCATGGACGCATCGCCTATGTCTCGGCGGCGACAAGCAGCGATCCCGCCACCGGTCAGGTATATTATCTGGCAGACGTAGTTGTTCCTGCCGAGGAGCTCGAAAAGCTTGGAGATAACAGACTGCTGCCAGGCATGCCTGTGGAAGTCTTCATTTCAACAGAAGAGCGCACCGCAATGTCGTTCCTCGCCAAACCACTTGCAGACCAATTCAGTCGTGCATTTCGAGAGCAATAGGCGGCTGGAATAAGCCAGACCAACGGGCCAAGATTCGTCTGGGCCTACCCTCATTGTGCCGCATTCAGTGGGGCTGCGGCTCCGGCTCCATCAAGGCGGTCGTTGTCGCGAAGCCCGGTCTGTCAGAGAACGTCAAGCCGACGCTTTACGAATAGTGCGCATCACCATTTCGTAGTGCGTGTTCACATAGATCTTAAGTTCCGGCAGAGTTGAATCGCCTCCCAGGAGCATATCGATTGCGTAGGTCAGTGCCGGGCTGATCAGAATTTGACTGATATGGTCGTCGGCCCAGATTTCAAATACGCCCTCACGAACGCCTTTCTGAAGAATGCATTGCGGAACAGATCGGTGAAGAACTTGTAGCCCTCGTTATCTCCGCATTGAGCAAAGGCGGTCGCTATTAGCCGGATCAGTTCGCCACAAGCTGAAAAAGCCCAATTCAGAGAATGGCGGATTTCTGCGGGTTACAACGGATCGCTTTTTTTGTGGTGAATTGGGTGGAATATTCCAATTTCTTTCCATAGTTAAAAGCTAAACTATTGAATTATCAGTGGCATCCCCGATGTGATTTAAAACACGACCTACGGTTTCGGAGGGCAGAACTCTATCCAGCTTGTTGCGGAGGCATATGATGTGGCGATTTGGCTGTTCGAAGCGTTTCTGGCTCCCGCTTCTCTCCACTCACAGGACGTTCCTCGCTCAGGGATTTGTCAAGCGTTGGCAACCGGTCGTTATCGTTACAAGATCTCGTCCGATTTCAAGCGCTCGAAAAGGGTAGGGGCTATGTGAAAACGTCTTGCGGTACCCCGACCGAGCATATTCTTTTCGAGCGTTTCAGTGAGTATCTTCCTTTGAACCAGCTGATCGACTGTTTCGGCCACGCCCGTTCGCGTCAGGCCGGTTTCCTCAACAATATTGGTGAGCGTCAGCGGCACCTGCCCAATGTGCATGTGATAGAGAATGCTTATCATCCCAACCTGCTTCAATCTAGATTGGGCGGTCTCACCGTCCCGCGGGTTGTCCATGATCAGACGCAGAACCAGCGCAGAAAAAGCGAGATTTTTCCATTGAGACGCAAGGGGGCTTGGCATAGCATTAACTGCCCTATATAAGTGAGTTAAATTATTGGTTCGCGTTATATCCCATAGCACTGGATCGGGAGAAACGAAATGAGTTTCGCATCCATCACTTGCGGTCAATCGCTTCTTCTTATGTCTTGTACGGCCTGACGCGGCGAAGTTGACTTATGCCTCTCGGACATGCCGCCCGCCGAATAATAGTGCATGAAGAGAGCCCGATTAGATTCGTCCTTTGGCACTTCAGGGAGCTCACACAGATGACGAGTACGAAATTTGTTCTCTATAATCAACGCCTGGAAGGTACTTACGAGAACAAACTTGGCAATGCCATCGAGCATCACAGGTCAACGAGACGCAAAATTGACATCACGATCGACGCACTTCCAGATGACAGTATTTCTGAAAGCGAAATGCTATGGTTAGATGGCGATCTTGAGAATGCAGTAGAGGATGAGGAAAAGGCGCGGTTGGCATTTTTGAGTTATCCGGTTGAGAGTCTTGAGGATGTTAGGGCAAAAGCCAATCATGTTCGCTTACTCCTAGCGGAAGGCGACGAACTCGACAAAACTGAGCTGGAATTGTTGTTGCTTTCGATGGTCTGAAGTGAAGCTCATTGGGCTGAGCAGGAATTGGCGTGCTGGCCTTAACTGCCGACTGCGTCTTTCAGCTTCGCCAAATGCTCTCTGCAGATTGCCTCAACGAGTTCATGCAAGATTGCGGTCCGATTGCCAAGCCAGCGCAGGGCCTCTTCACTGATTTCATAGTGCTGCGAATAGCACGCTTTAACATAGGCTTCGTTTATTGTGTTGAACCACGCACGGTACATGCCGAAACCCAGGCCACGCTTGATCACCTGCAGCACCTGTTGTGTACCGTTCATTGACCGGCACAGAGTTCCTCCGGCACGGTGATCAGGTAGGTAGGGTCGAGGCGGCCGCCCGGCACAAGCATTCGTTTTCCTGTTCCGAAATTGATGACGTCTTTGTCGAGATGCTTGCGCCACGCATGATTGTAGCGGTCGGCAAAGAAGAAGAACAGGCGTTTGACCTTGATGCTCTTGCAATCAATCAGCAGCTTTTGCAGCTTGCGGGGACTGAGGGTGGTCAGTCCCTCTATGATCTTGTCGGCCTGGTCGAAACTCTCATGGGCGGGCAGCCCGTCCAGCATTTCAAGGATGGCGCGTTCGGGCGTCGAAAGTGTCAGCGGCCATTCCCATTGTCCCCACGGCATGACCCGGAACGAACCACCGTGGAGATTGTCGGCGCTGGCATGTCTGGCATCCTTCAAGTTCCATCCGAGACTGGTGAGCCCGAACGTTATCGGGTCGTTGCGGAACAAGGCCGCGCTGTTGTGATAAACGAAGCTGATCTGCAGGGGCAGCTTGTTCAGCCAGTTGGGCGCTTCCTCGGGACCGTAGAGATGAACCTCTTTTTCTTCCCGTCTGAGGTAGTGCGAGAAGCCGTGAAGCGACAGCGCCGTGCCGCCGCCCACGAGAAGAGGTTTCATGAGAAGGGTCTGTAGTGATATGACGACATGCTCCCACAGGAGTTTGCCGCCGGGTTTCCGGTACACGCCATGTGCCTCGCGTTCCAGCCACCCGTTCATTACGTATTTCCGGCAAAGCTGCGGGGAATATCCGCGCTCTTTCAGCCACGCGGCATCTACGACCAGCCCTTCCGGGAGTTCGCGCTGCAGATAGTTTAGCTTTCCAGGAGATTCTTTACTCATGGTTTATATTATATGGCTTTTCCAAACCAAAATCAAGTTTGCGTTTTACCGCTTTTATAAACCCAAAGGGTACAAAATCAGAGATTCGCAAACCGCCGAGCCGTAAGACCATCGGATTTAAAATCAAACATAGTCAGCCAGCAGCTTGAGAAAGGCTTCCAGGGGGAAAAAATCAGTACACATGCCGCCCGCCAAATAATAGTGCATGAAGAGAGCCAGATTAGATTCGTCCTTTGGCACTTCAGGGAGCTCATACAGATGACGAGTACGAAATTTGTTCTCTAAATCAACGCCTGGAAGGCATTTACAGGAATGAACTTCGCAATGCCATTGAGCATCACAGATCAACGGAAAATTGACAGAACGATCGACGCGCTTCCAGACCGCACTATTTCTGGAAGGGAAGTGGAATGGTTAGATGGCGGTCTTGAGAAGGCCGTTGAGCACAAAGAAAAAGCACGGTTGGCATTTTTGAGTTATCCGATCGAGAGCCTTGTGGATGCTCGGGCAAAAGCCAATCACGCTCGCTGGCCAAAGGTGATGAACTGGATAAAACCGCACTGGAATTACTGTTGCTTTCGATGATCTGACGTGAAGCTCGTTAGGCTGAGCATGAAACTGGCGTGGTGCCTAATTGCCGACTGCGTCTTTCAATTTTGCCAAATACTCTCTGCAGATTGCCTCAACGAGTTCATGCAAGATTGCGGTCCGATCGCCAATCCAGCGTAGGGCCTCTTCACTGATTTCATAGTGTTCTGAATAACGCGCTTTCACATAGGCTTCGTTGACCGTGTTGAACCACGCACGGTAACGCTGCTGATCGCGCGGCCAGGCCTCCGCTAAGCGGCGGTCGCGGCCTTCGGCCAAGGTCCGTAGGAAATTCAAGTTGTGGGATGGAGGACCATAGTTTGTCAGGGTCAAGAGCAACGCAGAATAGGCATGTTCGACAGACTGATGCAGGAGGAAGGCCGCCTCGTTCTTGCGTGTCTTACTCAAAGCATAACTGGACGTATCGAGAAACCCCATCGATGCGGGAAACCGAGTTGCGAAATGTTCGTTTGCCACTTTGTATTCATCCGCCGCCGTCATCGGTCTCGGTTCTGCTAGGGGTTCATCATCCAGTTCATAAAGAACAATGCCTTCGCGGCGGATGTCGGAGAAGAAATATTGACCTTCCCTCAGGGCAGTGTTCACCTCACGGCGCGAGTGAACAATGAAGCCAACCTGGGTCTTTACGCCCCGATCGTGCAGAAGTCTGTCGGCTGCCTTATACCAATAGGTGGCAAAGTCGGTGAGCTTCCGGTTGTTGACGACAACCAGCAGATCGTAGTCCGAGCGATAGCCTTTCATGGTGTGGGGTTCGTCCACCCAGTCGTTGCGGGCGTAGGAACCAAACAGAATGACTTTGAGGATGCGGCCTTTCTTTTTGAAATCGGCGGTTGCATCTTTCAACGCATCGTCGAATTCCTCAAGCAGGATTTCGACGATGCGGGCAAGTTCGCGCTGTTTGCGTTCAGGCAGATGATCAATACTGGATTTCATCATGGGGGAGGCGTCTCCTTACCGAATTCTCCGTACCCGAGGAGAGCCAGACACAACTCCGGTCTGTCACGTTTACAGCTCTGGATCAAGAGGATCGCCAACGCTGATGTCTGCATAACATGTGCCGCCAATTTCGGGCGCAACGACCTGAAATTCCTGACCTGCTGACGGTCAATGGTTTAGATTGAACCAATAGCGTTGTTTGACGCCTTGATCGTTCTTTAAATCAAAGAAGTAAGGGTCGGCGCGGCGCTTCCGCGGATGTGAAATGGTCTGCGTGCAACTGTTTTCCCCATCTCCGGCGGCGCGGCGGTACTGAACCTTTTTACCCAAATTCTTCAAAGCATTCCTGTCTTGGCAAACATTGAAGGTTTTTTCGCAACGGTTGGGTTCCGAGTGATTGCCTTCGTGTCCCAGGGCGGAATACGCCACTTTGAAGCCGGCAGGGCATTCTTCGTACTCTTCCCGACCGGGCTTGCCGGTTCCGGATCTGGGGCAGATCGGCCAGGAGAAGCCGGGCTTGGCCATCGCCGCGATCAGCTTGTACATTGGCGGTTTGCAGTAGGGAACACCGTGCCATGACGGATTCGACGATGCAGCACATAAGAGCACCTGACATCCCCAGGACGCATTGTCGGCTCGAGTCTCGGTCGGGGTAAGCCAGATAATGGCTGTCAGGGCGACCGCTGCAGCTATAAAATGCGATTTCATGCGGGTGTCCTCTCTCGGTTAGATTTGAGGCAGGCTCTCAGGGCGCGACCCATTCATTGTTGATCTTGGCAAACTGTAGTTGCTTCGTTCTGATTTGACCGCCGTTGCCGCCATTGAATTCGGCAATACAGACGACGCCAGCTGCATTTGGGAATGGATTACATTGTCCTAGCTTCACGGTCGCGTTGGGCCAGAGAATCTTACCGGTCTCCGCAACCGAAACTTTCCGCATCGCTGCGGTAGCTTGCTCGTTTGTAGGCACATCCAATTGCGGAACAGCAGTGACGGATTCTACGGACATGCCGCGGACGCCATAACCGGCGCCGAAGCCAATACTTAGTGCGGCGATGGTGATGATGGTTTGTGAGCTGATCATTTCCGATTAATCCTCTGTTGTAAGGCCAAGTCGCTGGAGGATAACGCTCGGGTTTTTCTCGCAATCATTGCGCCACGCCGGCTTGGTGGCGCATGCATGTGCGTAGTTGGCGATGGCCGATGATGACGCCTGCGGTAACAGCTTGTAGCCGAGGTGCATGTATTCTTGTTCACGGTCCGTAGCGCAGCCTCGACCAGCAGCACCACATTCTCCGGGATTGAGTTTCTGTGCCGGCTGCGCGGGTTGTTGCGCGCTATCGGTAGTGGGAATTTGTGCTGAAGTTGATGCGACGGCAGATAGTAAAGCCGTTGCAACAAGGGCAGTTGTAATGGTGAGGCGGTTCCTCATCGTAAGTTCTCCTGGCGTGATATCTTTTCCTGCCCTGCAACGCTGCGCAAGACAGGAGGTAAGGGGAGGGGAGGCAGCGTTGCCCCGCCATCGCCGAGCGATTTCAACGCCCGCGGCTTTGATGTCTGATAGCGATACTGCCACGGCGGCAGGAGACCCTGAGCGGACCACACGCCAAAACCCAAACCTCGCGCTTTGCGTTCAAGGTCAAAATAAGCCGGGACCTGTGGCTCATGCGGATAATTGTAAGCATACCCAATGCCATTGGAAATCGCAGCGGCGGCCAGGTTAACATCACCAACAAAGCAGTGAGCAATGATTACATTGTTGCCATCACGCTGAAGAGGGCGGCAATTTACATCGCGACGCAGCGTATGCAGGATCAGCCAAGATCTTGAAAGCTGACCGGCTGGCCATTCGATACCGTCGCTGCTGGCGGTCTGTTCGATTTCTGGCGCTTCGTAGCCGGCCAGCCGAACTGTTTCCTTTTGTTCGGCAAAGGCGAGCGACTTCCCGTCGATTACGCGCACGCGGCCATACATCTGTCCTGGTAAAGGTTTGGCCTTACTCGAATCTTGCGCCTGGGCTGGTTGGTTAGTTCCGGTCAGAAGCGCCGTGAGAATGATCGCGATCCGGAATTGGGTCATTGTTGACCTACTGATTTTTGCAGATACAAGACCCCCAGTGGGTGAGGCATGTCTGAAAAAGCCCAAAGCCCAGCACGCGTTTCACGTGCGGTTTCTTCAGCAGTCCGATAGGCGGGTACGACTAGCGTTCCATTGCTGGCGACAGCCGCAAAACCCCATCCTTGAGCAATCATATACGTTGCAAGGTCATATCCGCGATTGCCCGCCGTAGTCTGACAAATAACGACATCGTTGTGCTCATCGAGAGACCGTATGCTCGTACAGACGGGCTTTGTATCCCTGATCAGCGCTTGAGCCATGATTAGATTGAGCTCGCCGCAATCGCGCTTCGGGCCCTGCGAAATGGTCACCTGTGTCCCGCGAATGCAGGATTGCAATCCGTATAGCCGATAGCGCTTGCCTTTAGACACCCATGTGTCGCCAGTTTCGAACGAGGCATCCTCCGGAAAAGAGGTGAAGTGGGAGGACACGGGTGCTCGCCGTGTCGAGAGTTTCGTACCCTGACCATCCTGCGCTTGAACCATCATGATCGGTGGTGGCGCTAGGATTGTACCTACGGCGATAATCATAGACCCAGCCATTGTTAAACCAAAGATCATGGTGTTTATGCGCATTTCTTAGCGGTTAATCGGGTTATTTCGGCATCTCTCACCGTACGGATGAGTGAAGAGGGTGTCCGACCAGATGCCCGATTTCGCTTGCTTAGCCTTGGCCTCGAACCAGGCATTAATGGCGATCAGTGGTTTTTCAGTTCCGTCTCTGGCGGGAAAAGCTTTCCCGGCAAGCACGAGATAACTCGATAGGCTGACAATGTTGGCGTCGCTGTCTTCGACGAAGCATTCGGCAAATTTGATTGGTGAGGGCGTGCGCGAAATTGGGTCTTGCCCCTGACTATAGGCTATAGTGTCGTAGCGTACGAATTTCTCAGCCGCGCTGTTGCGGCCAGTTGAGTCCTGCGCGAATGCCGTACCGGAAATGGCGAGTGCCATCGCAAAGAAGGTGGTGAAATTGGATCGCATTTTTCTCATCGAGGACTTGCCATTTTCCGCCGAAAGCAACGTATTCCCAACAAAATCACACTCTAGATACCACATTATCACACTCTAGTATGATTTCCAATAGTCGCGAGGCGATAAAATGGGAACGGTCAAATTGCTACCAAGAAGGCTGCTAATGCTCCACTGCGGTATTTTCTACTTGATGAAAATCGCAGGGCAGGGAGTGGCGCTCCTGGTCCGTTGCGCATTCGCACTCTTCAGCGTCATCGCATTGTTTGGCATGGGCTGTGTGGTGTTGGCGAACCTGTACCCAGATACAGCGCTCGCTGGGTTTCTGTATTGGTTGATGCCTCCGGATCGCAGGGCATCAACTGGTGGTCCATGGCAGCGATCGCGAGTGCCGCCATTCTGCCGCTCGTGCTCATCGGCATATTCCTCGAGCGTTACATCGTGAAGGGCCTGACGGCCGGCGCGGTGAAATAGCTCGGCGCGTCTCTCGCCGACCGAAGACGAGCATGCCGCAAAGCTGGTCAGTACAGCTGAAAAGGATCGTGTTTGACGCGGCTGAGCCGGAAGCCACACGCTCTCAGTATTGATAGGCCCTGACTTCCAAAGAGGGAACAGCGACGGCCTGATTCGTCTGCCGCCTGACAGCGACATATACAATCAAATGAGTTCAGGCGAATTTTACGGCATCGAGATAATGACGTCTCAACCTCTAGGTGCTGCGGTTCTCGATAGGGTTAACCGGCATCGAAAACAACATTTAGTTGTCGGTAAGCACGAAACGCCGCGTCTCGTATGCCAACGTCGAGGTCTCATTGCCTAAGTGCGCGAAGGCGTTGATCTTAGCAACGAGGGCCCGTGACAGCCCGACCGCCTGATGCGAATACCCCGGCGCCGATCGTTTCTAGGTCCGGGGCAGCAAAGACAATCATCAAGCTGACTTCCGCTTCGAGGTACTTTCGACCGTCGTCCAGAATTTTTCAGCCAACTCCGTCATCCTACTCCTGGATCGGATCAGCACGATCTTGACAGGTACCATCCACTTCTCGTCGCCGGCTATTGCAAGCTTTCCTTCTGGTTCCAACTCGGAACTGGCAAGGCTGCGCGGTATCCAGGCGACGCCTTTCCCCTCGAGCGCCAACGCTTTCAGAACCATTGCCAAATGAGATGTAAATACACGAGCCAAATGCAATTCGCTGCCAACGTAGGTCAAGTTGGCCACCAGTATCCGGCCCATTCCTGATTTCTCGTCGAACGATATATGAGGGACAGGGTTCGATGGTGTGCCGGGCAGTTGATGGATTGGCGCGCCCTCCTTACCTCTTTGCGCGACCGGGACAAGAAGGTCGCTGGCCAGTTCCACATGCTTGAAGTCGGCTTCATGCAGCCGAATTTCGCTGTTTGGATGAAAGTGGCACAGGAGAAACTGAGCCCTGCCTTCCGCCATCATCTTTTCGCACTCATTCATATTGTCGGAAAGAAGCCGGATTGGCACCGTCGATACCGACGAGCCCAGACTTTGCACCCAACCAGGAAAAAAGGTGAAGGATAGAGCGTGCGTCGCTGAGAACGTCAGGGTCGCAGTGGCAGATCGTTCCTGGCTCAAGTCATGGGTTGCCCTCTCGATCCTTTGAAGAATATCATTTGCGGCATCCAGCATGATTTCGCCCGCCGGGGTAATCCTTATGCGGTGCGTCGATCGATCGATCAAAACGGATCCGCTCCACTCCTCGAATGCCTTTATCCGGCGACCGAAAGCGGGCTGCGTGATATTCCGCAACTCCGCCGCCCTCGAAAAATTGAGGGTGTCGGCGAGAGCTCGCAAATCTAAAAGCCAGGCAGTATCCATCTCATCCTCTCACCTACGGCATCAATTGAAGCCGAAATGGCATTGGACCGTCAATCGCTTGTTCGCGAATGTTGCGTTGAGGAACGCCGTTGTTGGAGACGACGGCAATGGGAGGAAGAAATGAAGTTACTATCGATCATAGCTGCACTTACGCTGTCCGTCACCTCGGCTTTTGCGGCCGATTACCCGGAGCGCAACATTTTCATGGTGGTTCCCTACGCAACGGGCGGACCAACCGATACCATTGCTCGACTCACCGCAGCCGCCATGTCGAAGTCTCTCGGCAAGCAGATTGTCGTGGAAAACGTCGCAGGCGCAGGTGGAACGATCGGTGCCCGACGTGTCGCGGACGCCGACCCCGACGGGTACACGATTCTCGTTCATCATATCGGGATGGCGACGGCTCCCGCGCTTTACAGGCAGCTACCCTATAAGCCAACGGAAGCCTTTGAGCCGATCGGCCTCGTCAGCGACGCTGCGATGACGGTGATCGCGCGCAACGAGTTCCCCGCCGAGACATTTCAGGAACTCGTTGCGTACATCAAGCAGAACGGCACCAAGGTTACCTATGCCCATGCCGGGATTGGAGCAGCATCCCATGTCTGCGGCACGTTGTTCATGGCAACAATCGGAACCCAGATGACGACAGTTCCTTACAAGGGAAATGGCCCGATCATGACGGACCTGATCGGTGGCCAGATCGATATGACCTGTGACCAGGCAACGAATACCGTCGGGCCGATTACGCAAAAGCAAGTCAAGGCCTACGCGATCACCGGGGAAGAGCGGGCTGACACATTGCCCGACGTGCCGACGACGACCGAGGCAGGATTGCCTGAGTTCAAACTCGGCGTCTGGCATGGCCTGTACGCGCCCAAAGGCACACCGAAAGAGGTCGTCGACAAGCTGACGTCGGCTCTTCAGGCTGCAATGGACGACGCTGACCTGAAAGAACGCTTCGCGCAGATCGCGACCATGCCCGCGACCAAGGAACAGGCGACCCAGGAGGCGCTCCGCACCAAGCTCGACACCGAAATCAAACGGTGGGATCCCATCATCAAGGCTGCCGGTCAGTTCGCAGATTAACGGTGATGGTTCGACTGCGGGGAAGAGCCCCGCAGTCGAACGGAGGTCTTTCATGGATACTAAAAACATCGCCGCCTCCGGCACGCTGCTGGCTGTCGGGATCGGGTTCGGCCTTGCGTCCATATTTACAATGGACGTCGGATCGGCGTTCAGAATGGGGCCGGGCTATTTCCCCCTGATACTGTCGACCGTCATAACGGTGATCGGGGTCGCCATCGGCATGAAGGCCCTCACGGAGACCGAAAGGTTTCGCCTGCAGATCGCCCCCTGGCGGGCTCTGGGGTTTATCATCATCGCCCCTATCCTTTTCGGCCTTACGGTCCGTGGCTTGGGGTTCGTCCCGGCGGTGGCGCTCACCACGTTGTCTGCTGCATCCGCGGTGACAGGGCAAAGACCGCACATCGTTCTTGCAATCACTTTGGGCATCACTGTGTTCTGTCTGGGCGTATTCTACTATGGGCTCGGACTCCCCGTCCGTCTTATCGGCCCTTGGTTGAGAGTTTAGGCCATGATGGACCTCATCGGTAATCTCGCGCTCGGCCTGAGCGCCGCCCTCACGCCCTACAACATTCTCTTCTGCTTCGTGGGCACGCTGCTCGGAACGCTGGTCGGCGTTCTCCCGGGGATCGGCCCGACGGCGACGATCGCCATGCTTCTGCCGATTACGCTGTCGCTTTCGCCCGAGACATCCCTGATCATGCTTGCCGGCATCTACTACGGTGCGCAGTACGGCGGCTCGACGACGGCGATCCTCATCAATCTGCCGGGCGAGTCCTCGTCTGCCGTGACGGCTCTGGACGGATACCAGATGGCCCGGCAGGGGAGGGCAGGGCCGGCGCTTGCCGCCGCGGCGTTGAGTTCCTTCTTCGCCGGGACGATCGCGACCGTGGTCGTGGCCGCGCTTGCACCGCCCCTGACATCGATCGCCTTGAAATTCGGCTCGCCCGAATATTTCGGCCTGATGGTGCTCGGGCTTGCCGCCTCCATCGTTCTTGCGCGCGGATCGGTGCCGAAGACGATCGCCATGGTCTCGATGGGGCTCGTCTTCGGGCTTGTGGGAACGGACATCAATACCGGGGCGATGCGTTTCACGCTCGGCCGGCCGGAACTGGCGGACGGTCTGAATTTCGTCGCCGTTGCCGTCGGTCTCTTCGGGATCGCCGAAATCCTGCGAAACCTGGAAACGACGATGGAGCGAACCGCCGTCGTGAAACGCGTGGCGGGTCTCTGGCCGAGCCGCGCGGATCTGAAGGCCATGATCGGGCCGGCATTCCGGGGCACGTTGCTCGGCTCCGCCCTCGGCGTTCTCCCGGGTGGAGGCGCGATCCTGGCGTCCTTCGCATCCTATGCGCTGGAAAAGAAGATCTCCAAGACGCCGGAGCGCTTCGGCAATGGCGCGATCGAGGGCGTTGCGGGACCGGAGGCCGCGAACAATGCCGGGGCTCAGACGTCGTTCATCCCGATGCTAACCCTCGGCGTGCCCGCCAATCCCGTCATGGCGCTCATGTTCGGCGCCATGATCATTCAGGGCATCGTTCCCGGCCCTCAGGTCGCGACCGAACAACCCGTCCTGTTTTGGGGACTCATCGCCTCGATGTGGATCGGCAACCTGCTTCTCGTCGTCCTCAACCTGCCTTTGATCGGCCTGTGGGTGAAGCTTCTGACGGTTCCCTACACGGTGCTTTTCCCCGCGATCCTCGCCTTCGCCTCCATCGGCGTCTACAGCGTGAATTCCAACACGTTCGATCTTTACGTGATGGCAGCGTTCGGCGTGTTCGGCTACGCTTTGTCGAAACTGGATTTCGAGCCTGCGCCCATGCTGCTGGGCTTCGTCCTCGGCCCCCTGCTGGAAGAGCATCTGCGCAGGGCGATGACGATTTCGCACGGCGACATCTCCGTCTTCGTCACGGGCCCATCAGCGTAGGGCTTCTGGCGGTCGCCCTCATGGTGCTGGTCGTCGCCTTTGTCCCCAACATCGCGAGACGTCGCAACGAGGTCTTTGTCGAGGAAGACTGATCGAATTGGAGCATAGCCTTGGAAAACAGAACCAACCGCGTACACAAGATCGCCTCCATCGCCGGAGACGGGATCGGGAAGGAGGTCGTTCCCGAAGGCATCAGGGTCCTCGAAGCGGCATCGAAAAAGTTCGGCTTCGAGCTCCGGATCGACAGCTTCGACTTCGCATCCTGCGATTATTACGTGAAGCACGGGCAGATGATGCCGGAGGACTGGAAGTCGCAGATCGGTGGTCACGACGCCATTTTCTTCGGAGCGGTCGGCTGGCCGGACCTCGTCCCGGATCATATTTCCCTCTGGGGTTCCCTGATCCAGTTCCGGCGTGAATTCGACCAGTATGTCAGTCTTCGGCCTGTGCGGCTGATGCCCGGCGTTACGTCGCCTCTGGCCGGGCGTGGCCCAGGCGACATCGACTTCTATGTCGTCCGTGAGAACACCGAAGGTGAATATTCGTCGATCGGCGGACGCATCTTCCCGGGAACCGAGCGGGAAACGGTTCTCCAGGAAACGGTGATGACGCGGATTGGCGTCGATCGAATCCTGAAATTTGCCTTTGATCTCGCCCAGACCCGCCCTCGCAGACGGCTCACCTCCGCGACCAAGTCAAATGGCATCTCCATCTCGATGCCGTATTGGGACGAGCGGGTGGAGGAAATGGCAAAGTCCTATCCGGATATCACCTGGGACAAATATCACATCGATATACTCTGCGCCCATTTCGTACTGAACCCCGACCGCTTCGACGTGGTCGTGGCATCGAACCTGTTCGGCGACATCCTTTCGGATCTGGGGCCGGCCTGCACGGGTACGATCGGCATCGCGCCTTCGGGAAATATCAACCCGGAGCGGAAATTTCCTTCGCTTTTCGAGCCCGTTCACGGAACGGCCCCGGACATCGCAGGGCAGGAGATTGCAAATCCTATTGGGCAAATATGGTCGGCGGCAATGATGCTGGATCACCTCGGCGAGCGTGAAGCCAGCGCTGCGGTGATGGCCGGCATCGAGACAGTTCTCGCTGATGAAAGGCTTCGAACACGCGACTTGGGTGGACAAGCGGATACTGTCACATGCGGAAAGGCTGTTGCGGAAACCCTCCGCTGAAAGCTCCGCTGCGGCATCGCGAAGGGCGCTGCGGCGTGCATTGAAGCCAACATGGCATTGCGAGCATATCGACGTGTGGAGACGGATCGACCCATACAGCCCAGTTATTCAAGTCTAATGGTGAGATTTCCATCACACACAATATACTTCGGCAATGCCAATTCGGCACCAATACAAATCATTCCGGCATTGGAATGTTCGACGTCGTTCTACTACTAAGGCTACGATCGGTTTGTCCGATCACTGCGGGGGTAGTCAGACATCCAAATGCTTAGAAACCGGAGATCAAAATGCGTATCGTAGACGTCTGCGAAGTTACCAAGCCTATCGCGTCGCCCATCCGCAACGCCTATATAGACTTCTCGAAGATGACGGCCAGTCTCGTTGCCGTCGTGACCGATGTCGTCAGGGACGGCCGCCGCGTCGTCGGCTACGGCTTCAACTCGAACGGCCGATATGGCCAGGGCGGCCTGATCCGCGAGCGGTTCAAGGATCGCATCCTGCAGGCGGATCCCGAAAGCCTGATCAACGACGCTGGCACCAACCTCGATCCGCACAAGATCTGGTCGACCATGATGATGAACGAGAAGCCCGGCGGTCACGGCGAGCGCTCGGTCGCCGTCGGCACCATCGACATGGCGATCTGGGATGCGGTTGCCAAGATTGAGGGTAAGCCGCTCTTCCGCCTGCTCGCCGAAATGAAGGGCCGGGAAGCCAATCCCAAGGTCTTCGTCTATGCGGCCGGCGGCTACTACTACCCCGGCAAGGACAACAGTGCGCTCCGCAACGAGATGCGCGGCTATCTCGACCGCGGCTACAACGTCGTCAAGATGAAGATCGGCGGCGCCTCGATCGAGGAAGACCGCGGCCGGATCGAATCCGTCCTGGAGGAAATTGGCTCGCAGGCGAAACTGGCGGTCGATGCGAACGGCCGATTCGATCTGGAGACCGGCATCGCCTACGCCAAGATGCTGCGCGACTATCCGCTCTTCTGGTACGAGGAAATCGGCGATCCGCTCGACTACGCGCTGCAGGCCGCGATCTCCGAATTCTACGATGGCCCGATGGCAACCGGGGAGAACCTCTTCTCCCACCAGGATGCCCGCAACCTGCTTCGCTACGGCGGCATGCGCGCCGACCGCGACTTCCTGCAGTTCGACTGCGCCTTGTCCTACGGTCTTGTCGAGTACCTGCGCACGCTTGACGTCCTTCGCCAGTTCGGTTGGTCACCGTCCCGCTGCATCCCGCATGGCGGTCACCAGATGTCGCTTAACATCGCGGCGGGCCTCGGCCTCGGCGGCAACGAGAGCTATCCGGATCTCTTTCAGCCATACGGCGGCTTCCCGGACGGCGTGAAGGTCATCGACGGCCACATCACGATGCCGGAACTGCCGGGTATCGGCTTCGAAGGCAAGTCCGACCTGATCAAGGTCATGCGCGAACTCGCCGAATAACGGCGTATCCCGTGGGGAGCGTTCCTGCCGCTCCCCACGCTATCTTATTAAGGATTGCTCGCCATCATCGATGACGTCCGACATAGGCGGAAGTAATACCTACGGCCTTGCCATTGCGCAGAACTGATACGATTTTGAACGGCTTGTAGTCTTCCATCGTCACGAAACGGTAGCAGAACGCGCATGTTCCGACACTAGTCCCTTCGGATTAGGGCGCCGTTCCAGTTGTTCCTGAATCCCATAAAAGCCAAGACACCAAACAGGAGATTCCACTCACCACCAGCATGAATGCATGGCCATAGATAAGCCGGTCTCGGTTGCCCATTCTGGCTTCTTTGTCGGTGGAATCCCCGTGATAGATTTCGACGCCGCTATCGACTGAATAGTCCCAGTCGTTGTTTCGATAGAATGCAAAGTCCTGGTAAGCCTTCCAGATCGAATGCAGGAAGACGGCCAGAAACAGAAGAAATATGAAGAGCAAGTAGGTTATCCCCTATAGCGCGTTCACTAGAGGCAATATGTATCTCAGCTTCGAAGAAATACAAGTCAGATCGGTTAGGTACTGCTTGTCAGAGATCTGTTCCAAAATAAAAGTTAACGAATTCGACTAGGCGGTCGTATGAATATAGCAAGGAAATGGCCATCAATAGACCAATACCGGTCCAGGTAAGGATTTTTGCGAGATAACCGCGTTTTGCCACGCCAAGTAGTTTTTCGGTCAAGAAATCAAAGAAGATATCCATTCAGTTCTCGCTGTCTATTTTGTGCTCGGCTGCAATACCCGTGCGCGTTAACCAAGACCAAGCGCGCGCTGATACACTCTCAGAATATCTTCCAGTACCAGGCGATTTACGTTCAACATCGCTGGTGAAATGTTAATCGTCCTAGTGTCCGATTCTGGATCGAAGTCGCCGCGAAAGCCCTTGTAAGTTGGAGAGAATGCTAGCTGGCTGGCATTATTAACGCGAAGCAGTATTTGCCACGCACGATCGATCTTTCGAGTTTCGATGCTCTGAATTCTTGTCCACGGAATAACGTCCGGCGATACCCGCATATCCTTAATGCCTTGAGCATTGATCGTCACAAGGTTTTTTGGTGCTGTTATTAACGAGCATAACATCAAACCGATGCCGCATACCCCAATCGGCATACAGACTGTTGAAATGAAATATCCCCATTCGGGTCGGTAGACGAGCTCGCTATAGCCAAAGACAATTCTGCCGCTAGAGAATGTCACGACTACCAGCCCGAGAATAATCAACGCGATCTTTAACCGCGACAAGCCGAACTCGTGGATTGTGGACGTATGCAACTGTTCAGGCCTTCTGTGTGATGGGTTCAACATTGTGTACGGCGGGAGCGCTCGCAGGATTACATGGAAGCTGATGATAATTGATCTTCCATTCATCGCAAGCGGGCTAACGGCCGCATCTTCGACCTTGACGAAATGGGAATATGTTCTCATTTTGTTCCCATGACAAGAACCATGAAGACTCTGGGGCAGGCGGCGCGCCAAGGCATGTTGGTACAGGTGATGTGCCGCAAATGCGAGAAGACTGGTTTCTTTGTTGCCAGCGATCTTGCCACCGTCAACGGCCACGGTCGTACATTCAGAAGCCTGAAATTTCGGTGCAGGGAATGTGATGTCGTCGATTGCGAGGCAATTCCCTTTGAAGATGACCGTGACCGCGTCAACAAGAAGCGAATCGTCTGGCGTCCGGTGCATGAATGAGCACGTGCGAGGCCGCTACCAAAACGATCAAGCAGTTAGCGCAAGGGTTTTCTACACCCTGGGTTACAGGTTCAAGTCCTGTCGTGTTCGCCAAATGAAACCACCACAGATTCGGGGCGAGCGAGAGCCACATGTCTCGCCCCATCCTGACGCCTGATCGGAACAGCGGCGAGGCGACCATTAAGGCCTCGCACCACGACTAATCGGCTTGTTGGTCAGCTCTTTGCCACAGGCTACGCCTCTTGGAATGCGGTATAAAAAACGTCACCCCCGTATACTTCCCCTTCATAGCCTGGAACTTTCACATTGATTTTTTTGAACCACCCGTTTTTGATCGATAAGGAATCCGGTCGACTGGCTTTGAAACCTTCATAAACGTCATTAGTCATCAGTATTTCTGGGGTGGTCGCGCGGATGGTTACTGGCTTTGTCGTTCGAATGAAGCTTTTCCAATATTGGTTTCGGTGAGATATCCAAGGGCGACCGCCTGAATGCTGCACCTCCAAATTCAACAAGAAATCGGTGTGGTCTTCTTCCTGCCAGGTCCAGCCCGATCCATAGTCGTAAGCTGCGCTAACGATAGCGTAGTTAAAGACCTCTCCTGATTTGTTGGCCAAATCAGTTAGCTTGGATGCAACGTTCGCGGCGCGACCTAGCCAAACAAGATTTCTATAGTTGTTCTGTTCAACTCCTTTTCGCCGAAATCCGGTCTTAGTCGCTAACATTCTTCCTGCATCGATGCCGATACCACATTTTACTTCGTCACTCTTGAAGTGCTTGTTTATGACATACCTAGCCGTCGAATTCATCAGAATGGCTGTGTCGACTGCGTTCGCGTACGCATTCTCTTTGTCAAATATGACCATCACCCTGTCGCCGATAATGCCGCGTACGTGCCCTCCGTAATGCCGCGCGCACTTTGTCATAGCTCGCACGAACGACGAATAAAGTTTTGCGACCGTTTTGGCTTTATGGGTGAGATTCAACTCCGTCGACCTGCGAATATCGATATACAACACACACGTCTCGATAAGTTTGCATCCCTGCGTTTGCGCATCTAGGTTTGGGAACGTTATTGACGGGTCGCCCGAATGCGGGACGCTATTGGTGTTGGTCACGTCGATCGTAAAACTGTTAGATAAAATGGTTGCCACTTCTTCGAGCAGCTCGTCGCGTATTTCTGGTATCGTTACCATTCAAATCCCCGTTGCAATCGTCCGCTTAAAGATGCTCATCTATGAAAAACCAGTAGAACAGGAGAGCAATTGGAGGCGTTAGCCAACCGATCAGTGCTATCGAAATGGCATACCGGAACAGCCGAAATTTCTTTGCCGCTATTCTGGAATTTACGATCATCTGTTGGATAAGCGACCTTTCCATGGGATTGGGGGGATCCCCAACTAGCCCATATTTTGCTAGCTCTCTGGCGTATCCACCTATACCTCCGCTATATCCCCGAAGAAGAGAAGGCTCGCAGGTTCTCGATTGTACCATTCGCCAGATTCGCGATGAAGCGAAGTCCTAGGATAGAATGTCGAGAAGGCCAATATTCCAGAGACGGAAAGAAAGGCGACGAGCACTTCGACGTAAATCTTTACCCAGAAGTTGTCGAAGATGCCCACGTTCCACGCCGCACCAATACCAACTATGATCGTGAAGTTTAGTACTGCAAGAGCGCCGTTTTTTGACTCGGCAAACTGAAGCATTGAATTTATGTTTTGAAATATTTCCGCTAGTGCGAGCGGTGATTTCAATAATTCTTGCGCGGCATTCGAATCGTTTTCTGACATATCGTCTCCTGCAACCTACCATAGCAGAATGCACTGATTCACAGTGGACACTACTCCGCAGATACACGGATATGCACAGTTGGTATGTTAAATACTGCCGCAATTGGCTTTGCTATCCTCGCAGCAGATCGCCAATTGCCAGGATCGTCTTCTGGGTGATGATGTGCAAGTGCCGTAGGTCGCCGGATAGAATATCTAGCTTTGGTCCGTACGTTCCGTCACCCAAGCTATAAAACATTTCCTCGATATGTTTGTTGAATGGCTTGTATCCGTCTTCCGCTCCCGTGTAATCGGAAACGAATATTTTGATGCCTGCGAGTTTTGCCGGTTCTTGGGTGATTTCAATGTCGGCCTTGGCAAATGCAATAACGGGGCCGCTGCTCTCCCACTTTGCCCATCCACCGTCTGCTCCGTTCAAAAGACGGCATGGGTCTACGGCCTATTCGTTACCCCACGGTTCCTTCCACTCTCGCTCCATCTCGACCCGCTCCAAATCGACGTATTCTTTATCTACCGCAGGTCCTGATACCGCGAGTCGGCCAAGATACTTCCGTGGTGTAAATTTATCAGAACCTCGTAAGACGAGATCATTTCTTCGCGACTAGTCATCTCCTAGACCCTACAGTTTGTGAGGAGTGCTCGATTTCTGTACGTCCTGACTAACCGTCAGCTCGCCGCGACGAAGCAGAATTAAAGGCTGACCGGGTGAGTGCATGACGGGTCTCAATATTCACGCATTTATGAGCTGAATTGATAAGGGCATTCCAGTTTTCAGGTCTAAAATGAATGACTACAGCGCATTAAATGTCCCTAACGCCAACCCCGTGCCTGGCCCCCCCCTTTGGGAGATCGATGATGGAACGCAAACTTGCCGCAATCATGGCCGCTGACGTTGTCGGCTACAGCCGGCTGATGGCTGAAAACGAGGCGTCCACTTACGCGGACCTGCGCACGGTGTTCGACGATCTCATCGGCCCCACAGTCGTGCGGCACGGCGGCCGCACTTTCAAAACAACCGGCGACGGCTTTCTCGCGATATTTCCGAGCGTCAACGAGGCCGTTGATGCGGCCCTAGCCATCCAGCAGGGTTTCGACAAGGGGCCGTTCAAGCTGCGCATCGGTATCAATCTCGGCGACGTTATCGAAGACAATGGCGATGTGTATGGCGATGGCGTCAACGTTGCCGCCCGTCTTGAGGCCATGACCGAACCCGGCCAGATCTTCGTCAGCGATGCTGTTGTAATGGCCGCTGACCGCAACCGCGCCGGTATTTTCGCTCGTGTGGGCCGCAGGCGTGCAAAGAACATTCCCGAGCTCCTCAACGTGTACCGCGTGCGGCGCATGGATTCGCCGTGGTCAGCCTGGCGGAGGCTGCCACACGTTCTGCGCGGCACCGCCGCCCGCTGGTCTTACGGCGTCGCCGCCACAGCCCTCATTCTCATCGGCACCCAGATCGCGCCCCTGCCGCTGGCGGCAATGGTCAGCCGTATTCCGGCTGCCCTGTTCCCTAACCAGACTCGCGAGGACCCGAGACCGTCGGTTGCGGTCATGCCGTTTACCACGATGAGCGGCGGGGGACAGGAACAGTCATACTTTGCAGACGGTTTGACGGAGGATGTGACCACGGCGCTCGCCCGGAACTCAGAACTTCAGGTTATCGCGCGCGACTCAACCTACGCCGTGCGCGGGCAGGATAGTGATGTGCGCAAGCTGGGGCAAAGGCTGGGCGTTTCCTACGTGGTCGAAGGCAGTGCCCGGCGCGAGGGTGACAGGCTTCGCGTCTCGGCACAGCTGATTGACGTCAAGACCGGCGCGCATCTGTGGTCGCGCAGCTTTGACAGGCAGGTTGCGGACGTCTTTACGGTCCAAAGCGAACTGACAACGGAAATCGTCGCGCAGCTCGCGCCGTATATCGGGAGGAGTGAAGCGGCCGCCGCCGCGCAGCGCCCGACAGACAATCTGCAGGCCTATGATCTTGTGCTGCAGGCCCGTAATCGTTACCGGCATGGCGCTAACGATGCCAAAGGCCTTTTGGAGGCGCGCGCCCTTTATCAGCGCGCACTGGAAATGGACCCGGCCTATGCCGCCGCTCGGGCGGGTCTGGCCCTGACCTATATCGCTGAAGTCGCGCAGCGGCCGGACGGCCAAACTGGCGGACTGGATACCGGTCTCAGTGAAGCGCGCCAGGCCGTGCGCCTCGATCCTAATCTCGCTCTCGGCTATCAGGTGATCAGCTTCGGACTCGCGGTGCAGGGCGACTACTCAGGTGGGTTGCAGGCCGCAAAACGCGCGGTAGAACTCAACCCCAACGACCCGGACAGCATGATGGCGCTCGCGAAGGCCCAGGTCCGGTTCGGTGAATATGATGACGCCGTCGTTAATGCCGAGCGGGCACGCCGGCTCCACCCCATGGCTCCGGAGTACTATGCCTACGTGCATGGTCAGGCCCTTTACGCCGCCGAACGGCGCGAAGAGGCCGACACTGTCATCTCGGAGTGTCTTGTGAGGGCACCCCGGGACACCAACTGCCTGCTGATACAGGCGGTTTTGCAGAGCGCTCGCGGTGACATAGAGGCAGCGCAGCTGACCATAGCGAACCTGATAGAGGCCCATCCGACTTTCTCGTTGGAAGCAGAGCGCGCTTATCGCCGGTTCGGCGACAGGCCGCTGATGGACCAGTTCTTAAGTGACTTGGCGCGCGCGAAGGCTCCGGAAACTGCCTGATCCGCTACCTTCCACTCGCGGAGGGAGCGCTCCTGCGGGTGCGTCATTCGCTAGCTTGAGATATCATCCATCCATGTCCCATCTGGCATTGCTTGTTTTCCGGAAGAGCTCTGATGCTGGTGACACGCCGTCGGTTGCTCGTTTCATAGAGAAATAGGAAATAATCCCAGATCGATACGAGCCGGCCTTCATTGGTCGCGGTGATTTCTGGCAACTTCGCCACCCCCCGTAAGCCATCTTGCATCAAACCAGCGGTCCGCCGGACCGTTATAGGGCAGCCGCGTGACATCCCAGTGGCTGACGAAGCGTGCGTAGGCGTCCCAGACCGGTGGGCCGCCGCCGATGAAGACGACACGGCCAGCAAAGCGCCTGAGCGTGTCCTCGGGATCCATGCTGGAGCGAACGACGACAAGTTCCCGATCCACCCGAGCAAAATCCGGAACGCTCGCGATCGTCTTGGGGCCGGCGAGCAAGACGTGTCCTCTCGTGACGTCGAAAAACCGTGCAACGTCAGCGACGAACTCCGGCGACCGGTCGCCTTCCCATGGAAGGCCGCCTTTGAGGCCGAGCTGCCCCGCTTGGCCGATGGCACAGACAACCCTAACGACAGCCTTCTTCATGAGAACTCCATCCATAGCTGGTCAAAATCGCATAATGGCTCGTACGGAACCGCATTTCAGAAACCATAAGTGGCTCTGCGGTTGGATTACGCCCAAGGCGATTATAACGTTTTGGTTGTGGCCCAAAGCCAACATTTGTTCGCGATGTCATAGAACCTTCATCAAGCGCCGATAGGCCCGTTTCCACGTATCGGATACGGGATCGTGGTATGCTGGCACCTAAATCATACGTCATATGCGGGACACCAAGAAGCGGTAGCACGCTCTTGTGCGATCTCTTGGAGAGCACAGGATTGGCTGGTCGACCCGCTTCGTACTTTCGAAGCCAGTCGATACCGCGATGGAGCCACCGCTTGAACGTTCCGATCACGGAAGATGCGCCTCCGGCCGATTTTGATTGTAGCTATATCAATGCCGTGATGAAAGCCGGTAGGGGTGGGACCGACGTATTCGGCCTTCGCCTGATGTGGGAAAGTGTCGATGAATTGTCGAGGCGGCTCGACGCCCTCTTTCCGGGACTGAAAGATGATCATGCTCGCTTCGAAAGGGCATTTGGACCAATGCTGTTCATCCATCTATCACGCACCGACAAAGTGTCCCAGGCCATTTCGCGAGTCAAAGCCATGCAGACCGGGCTATGGCACGTAGGCTCCGATGGGTCCGAACGGGAGCGAACCGGCCCTGCCCGGGACGCCGTATATGATCGTGACTGCATCGGGAAATATGTTGAAGAACTGACGGTACAGGACCAAGCTTGGACCGATTGGTTCGTGGATAATCGGATTGAGCCCGTACGTCTCACCTACGAGGCACTTTCTCAAGAGCCTAAAGGTACTTTGGAGACTGTATTGTTCGCCTTGGGTCTTGACCCGGCCATCGCCGCAGCCATTGAACCTAAAACGGCAAAGATGGGCGATTTCGAGAGTCAAAATTGGGAATTGCGTTTCCGTGCCAAACCAGATGCTCTCCGTAACTGACTCTTTTGGGCGATGTCTCCCAAATACGGTTCTTCCGCGATAAACCAGACAAACGACCGCTGTTGGCCGCGACTTTCAAACATAATAAGCTAGACGTTTCTTGCAGCAGCTCGGCGATTGTAGATTTTTTGGCGCCAATCGGATTCGACTAAAAATCCGTTATTATCGGCATTTTCAAACGAAGGTTTCCTGACAGGTTTTGTAATGAACAAATGCCGAATCCTGAGCAAGGATGGTCAAGATTTACCTGTTGGGAGGTGGGTTCGATACCGCTCAAGGCCTACCACCTAGCTCACCGTTTTAATAATGGTGGCTCGCGGTGGGGCGTAATGGGTGTCAGAATGAACTCTGCCCGTCTGCAGGTTTGGGTCCAAGTAGATCAGTTTGACAAACTTTGCCAAACTCAGTTAATCTGGGCGCAAATGGAGGCTTGTATGGCTACTATGAACGTGTCTCTACCGGACCCAATGAAAGATTGGGTCGAAGCCCAAGCAAGGACCGGGCGATATTCCAATGCTAGTGACTATGTGCGCGACCTGATTCGAAGGGACCAAACGCGTAGTGATAAGATTGCTGCCATGCAACGCTTCGTCGATGACGGTCTCAAAAGTGGTGTTGGCGGCCGATCGAAGGACGAACTCTTCGCCGCGGCTGCCGCGCGCACGGAAACGGCGCGCGGCAGCAGATAATGCGTTTTAGCCTTTCTGTCGAAGCGGAAGAGGACATCATTGTCATCACCGAGCAAGGTATCCGGATGTTCGGATCTCTACAGGCTAGGCGGTACCATGACGACTTGTTCGCGGTACTTGAACTGATCGCCGCGAATCCCCGAATGGCTCGTGAGCGAGAAGAGATTTCGCCGCCGGTTAGGATCCATCCGTTCAAAGCCCATCTGATTGTCTACCGTATCGAAGAGAATGGAACCATTTTCGTGATCCGAATAGGCCATGGACATGAAGATTGGGCCAGCGAACCTGCTTAGGGTCCGCCGATTGAACATACAAGCGCAGTTAAATTTAGAGTTAACCGCTAGGAATGTAACGCGTCTGAGATGGCCATTCCCTAAGCTGCAGTTATGCCGCTGAATCATCTCCGCATATCGTTTCAGATCGATGGTTCAATTCCCATCAAGGCGGTCACCGCAGCAGCCCTCATCTTTAGCTCGACATATAGAGGCACATCTGTAGCGATCTCACTAAACTGATTTTTACACGGAGCGAAAAAGAGGTTTCGCGCTGCTGCTCTTTCTCCGCCGGAGTCGCAACCTATAGTTCCATGGTTCCATCGTAACAGAATGTGGCCATCTACCCATAGCGGTCCGACGGCCGGTCCCACAGAGCTTTCAAGGGCGTCGCTTGAACATGTCGTGCCTCGTCATGCCGCCTTGAATCAGAATCCACCCGGCTTGAAATACCTCCAGACAGGATGTCACGTTACTTGCAAATTCATAAAATATAGGGTAGGGGGTTATGCTATGTCACATACAACCAAGGAAAAAGCCAAGCTGCTCGGACGCATCCGTCGCCTCAAGGGGCAGATGGAGGCCGTGGAGCGGGCTCTGGAAGCCGAAGCGCCCTGTGGCGACATCCTGAACCTTGTCGCTTCGGTGCGCGGCGCTGTGAATGGCCTAATGGGCGAACTCATCGAGGATCATATCCGCATGCATGTCGTGGATCCCGACAAGGAAGCCGATGCGGAGCGCGCCCAGGGTGCAGCAGAACTCATCGATGTTGTGAGGAAGTATCTCAAATGACCCATGACCACACAGTGCATCCGGAGGCAGGTGCTCACGACCATGTTTTTCTCGGTGACAATCATGAGCGCAACGAACGCCGCACGTGGCTCGTCATTGCCTTGACCGCAACGATGATGGTGGCGGAGATCGCGGCGGGAACGGTGTTCGGCTCGATGGCGCTGGTCGCTGACGGCTGGCACATGTCCACGCACGCGGCCGCCATGCTGATTGCGGCGTTTGCCTATCTCTATGCGCGCAAGAACGCCCGCAATCCGAGGTTCACTTTCGGGACCGGAAAGTTCGGCGATCTTGCCGCCTTTGCTAGTGCGGTCGTGCTTGCCCTGATCGCACTGCTGATCGGATGGGAGAGCTTTCTGCGCCTTGCCAACCCGATTCCGATCAGCTTTCCCCAGGCCATTTCCGTCGCCGTGATCGGTCTTGCCGTCAATCTTATCTGCGCTTGGCTCTTGCGCGACGACCATTCACACCACGGCCACGGACACTACCATGATGACCATCATCATGGTCACGGTCATGACAACAATTTGCGTGCGGCCTATCTGCATGTTCTCGCCGACGCCTTGACGTCCGTCCTCGCCATTGCCGCGCTTCTTGCTGGAAGCGTCTACGGCTGGCTTTGGCTCGATCCGGCGATGGGCATTATCGGTGCGCTTGTCATCGCAAAATGGTCGTGGGGTCTCATACGCGATGCAGGCGGCGTGTTGCTGGACTATGTTCCTTCGAGCGAAGATCTGCCGGAAGAAATCCGTGTCGCCATCGAGGAAGAGGGCGATGTGATCACCGATCTGCATGTCTGGCAGCTTGGTCCTGGACACCATGGCGCGATCGTTTCGCTGGTCAGCGACAATCCGAAAGCCCCTTCATCCTATCGCGCCAAACTTGCCCATATCCATGATCTCTCTCACGTGACGGTCGAAGTCGAGCCGAAGGCGGCTTGAACTTCAATCCTGGCTAGATCGACTTCGTGGTATTCGCCTGCTCGCGAAAGCCGTCACTCATCCCATCCTTGCCCGGGCGCACCGGACATCAGGCGAGTCCCGCTAGGCACCCGCGGTGTGCAATTGATCTACATCATTTCGTCCAATTGATTTGTTACGACCGTTACATTATGAAGTAGCGATGGTTAAAATCACTTGGCTGCTGCTCACCTATAAGGTTCCACCTGATCCGGCCTCCAAACGGGTCGCGCTGTGGCGTCGGCTAAAGGGTATGGGGGCGATATATCTGCAGAACGGCGTTTGCCTGCTGCCCAAGGCCGACGACCATGTTCGACGGCTCAAGATGCTCGGGAACGATATTGCCGAGATGGGCGGCGAGGCCGTGATTTTGGAGACTGTCGCATTGGATCGCAGTCAGGAAGACAAGGTCGTAGCCCGCTTCAAGGACGACCGGGACGAGCAGTATCGTGAATTTCTTGGCCGATGCGCCGATTTTGAGGCCGAGATCGCCAAGGAGATCGCGATCAACAAATTTACCTACGCAGAGCTCGAGGAAGAAGATACCGACCTGAAGAAGCTCCAGGGCTGGCTGGAAAAGATCCGAAAGCTTGATTTTTACGGAGCCACATTGGCTGACGAGGCTGCCGAAAGGCTTCGGGGCTGCGAGGCGTTGCTGGAAAGCTACGCACAGCGCGTCTTCGATGCCCACGATGAAAACAAATGAAACTGGAAGATCGGCAGCATCCGATGACAGACAGTATTGCAACGCCACAGGCGACTTGGCGCAATCTTCCAACGGGCGTGTGGGCGCTGGGGTTCGTTTCCCTGCTGATGGATATCTCTTCGGAAATGGTTCACGCACTGTTGCCCGTGTACATGGTGACGGTGCTCGGCACGTCGGCGCTGACCGTCGGCATTATCGAAGGCATTGCCGAAGCGACCGCCTCGGTCACCAAGGTCTTTTCGGGTGCACTGAGTGACTGGCTTGGCAAGCGCAAGCTCCTGGCCATCATCGGCTATGGTTTGGCGGCATTAACCAAGCCGATCTTTCCGCTCGCTGCCTCGGTTGAATGGCTGATTGCGGCCCGGTTCATTGACCGTATCGGCAAAGGCATTCGGGGAGCGCCCAGAGACGCGCTTGTTGCCGACATCAGCCCTGTTCATTTGCGCGGAGCCAGTTTTGGCCTCAGGCAGTCGCTCGATACGGTTGGGGCTTTCCTCGGACCGGTTTTAGCCATCGGCCTGATGTGGATGACGGCGGACCAATTCCAAGCGGTTTTCTGGATTGCCGTCATTCCGGCATTTTTGTCGGTCGGGGTACTTGTCGTAGCTGTCCGCGAACCGGAGCGCCCAAGAAATCTGCGCCGCGTTGCCATGCCATTGCATCGCAGTGAACTGAGGCGGCTGGGCACAACCTATTGGTGGGTCGTCGCCATCGCAGTCGTGTTCACCTTGGCAAGATTCAGTGAGGCATTTCTGGTGCTTCGGGCACAGTCAATCGGTCTGCCCCTGATGCTGGTTCCTGTCGTTCTGGTAATCATGAACATTGCCTATTCGGTGTCGGCGTTTCCGATGGGTATCCTGTCGGACCGTATCGACCGGATTCCACTCCTCGCCGTCGGTCTGGTGCTTCTGCTGGTTGCCGATGTGGTTCTGGTATTTGCGACTGACATTGTTTGGGTCGGCGTGGGTGTGGCTCTGTGGGGGCTGCATATGGGGTGTACACAAGGCTTACTTGCCACACTGATTGCCGACGCCGCACCCGAGGAACTCCGCGGAACTGCTTTTGGCATGTTCAATCTACTCACCGGACTGGCGCTTCTTGCCGCAAGCATCATCGCAGGTGCCGTATGGGAACTGCTGGGCGCGCAGAGCACGTTCCTGACGGGGGCAGCATTTGCGATGATTACGTTGATCGGTGTTGTTTCCGTACGTGGGCGCTTGATCGCCATCGAGCACAAGTGAGGGCCGGGTGTGGTCCAATTTCATAGCCGTCTGACCAACTGCGTCCGCTTAGTCAGGAATGTGCTCCTTCCTGTTCGCGTGCTCGGTAGAGAGCGTCGATAGCCGTCTGGATGTCCACCAGGTTCTTGAGCGGTCCCGGGTTTGCACCGTTTTGTGCAATCTGCAGGATTTCTTGGCGACGCGAAAATATCAACTCCTTTATCGCCGCATCGATTTCCTTGACGTGCTGAGCTGCCATTTGAGTCCTCCAAGACTGCTGAAGTTGTGATGTGATGTGCCGCCCGGGGAGATGGAAGTCAATCAATGAAGTCAGTAGGATATCGTAGAAGCGGTTCCCTGCGATTTTCTGCATTCTCGCCCGCAATGCCATGCAGGAACAGCTACCTTGGTAGTGCCGTCAGTTACCGATAAAAGTTGGCACTTCACTTGACTGAAACAAGACGGTTGGCGGCCCATATTCACCCGTGCCAGATTGCTCCTCGAAGGTCCATGCCAGGACGCCAGCGTGTTGACGCGCCAAATAGCGGGCCATACTGACGGCATCTTCCTCGGAATTTAATTGCATCGGGTTGTAGGCGGGCACGAGTTCACCGTTGTCGGCACGGCTGAATGCAACAACGACAATAAGGCGCATGGAATGGGCCATCACGTTGATCCTGATTAACTATATTTTATAGCACTCCAGTTTTCCGGAGCCACTGTTTCCCGCCAAGCAACAAGGGTGTGGCGGTCAGCCAACCGTCCGCAGACCACCATCGCCGTGCGAGCTACCCCGGTTTCCAACCATTCCAGCTCGTAACTGATCACGAGGTCCAGCGGTTCATCCAAATGTCTTAACGCGCTGCGCAGGCGCGACAGGGGAGCCTGTTATCGATGAAAGTCGGCGATACGACGGGTTTCATCATTTCGGGGCGCGGGTCAGGTTTCCGTTCGGCCAAACTTCAAAATCTGCTACAATATCGCTGGAGGAAAATTGGGAGGAGTTCGGTCATGCGCAACTTATCGAAGTGCATGCTTGCGGCATCGCTACTCGGAGCGAATGTTGCGTATGCAGAACCCATCACGTTTCATACACAAACATTCAGCGACCAGACGACTGTTACAATGGCGGTGACTTCAAGTTCCGCGTTGTCGCAACAGGAATACGACTACGGTGTCACGATCAACCTTATAGAAACCGACGCTACTGGGCTGGTCTATCATGACAATGGCTTGCACAAAGCACTGGTGAAATGCCGAGAAGATCCCGGAAAGATATTCGTTGGAGGCAAGGAATACAGGGTTGTCCCAGAGAGGGATGCCTCAGCACCGGACAAATGGAAAAACGATCTCTGGCGGGCGATCTGTCTGGAACCGCCTGTCTCTTGACCCTATCCGTTCGGGCCGTCTCGTTGCCCAGCGATCGTGATGGACAATTCCGGCACAAAACAGCATAACTTGCCCCGATAGTCACATCTGCCGCGTGAGCTCCGGAGCCTTTGATGTTTTTCCTCGTATCGAAAGTCCTCGGCTATCTCGTGCTCCCGTCGAACGTCATTGGCTTGCTTGGAGCTGCCGGCATCCTGGCGTTGGTCGTTGGACGTCGGCGAACTGGCGTCTCGCTTTTGGTGATTTCCGCTGTCCTGTTGGCCATCGTCGGCTGGTCTCCCTTAGGTCCCGCGGCATTGATGGTTCTTGAGGATCGCTTCCCGCGTCCGGCGCTTTCCGGTCCGGTCGCCGGAATTGTGATGTTGGGAGGAGCGGTCGACACGCACATAACGGGCGAGCGGGAAAGCCCGGCTCTCAACGAGGCTGCGGAACGGCTGACGGCAACCGCTGAACTCAGCCGGCTCTATCCCACCGCCAGAGTCCTTCTTTCGGGTGGCGCGAACCATCTCGTACACGACAACACACCAACGGAATCCCAGATCGCCAAAGATGTTCTCATCAGCATCGGCGTGCCAGAATCCCGCATAACGACCGAAGACATATCCCGAAACACCTGCGAAAACGGATCAGAAAGCGCCGCGGCATTCCAGTCGAAACCCGGCGAACAATGGCTGCTGGTGACATCCGCGGCCCACATGCCACGGGCGGTGGCATGCTTCCGGTCGGCCGGCGCAAACATCGTTCCCTATCCGGTCGACTACCGCACCCGGGGCGATGACGACCTTTACAGGCCCGTCGTTTCGATTGCCGCGGGTCTCGCGGCCTCTGACCTCGCTGCCCACGAATGGCTGGGATTGGTCAGTTACAGGTTGATGGGACTGACAGCGGAAATCTTTCCAACGAGTGCCGGGCCATCTTAGATGACGCCGGATCGGGGGCATGTTGATCTATTTGGCGGAACTTTATTCCGGTGTTACCGTTACGAAGACGGAGGCCGCACCGAAGTATGGGATGTATCCGCAAGTTCACTCAAATTCTTTTCGTAGGTCTGTTGGCACTCGTACTGGCGACATCAAGTGCGGGGGCTGAAATTCGCTCGCCCGAGGGCAGGGCGACCGCTGATTGTATGGGGATCCAACACGCTTTCCGCATCGAAACGTTTTCCAGCAAACATCATTCCGGAATCGCCTCACACTGTTGCTCAATCGGCCATTGCTGGGTTGCCATGCAAACAGAAGTACCCGCTATGACGGTTGAACTGCCGGGATTTCGTGTCGCAGACCTCACTCAACAGATCGCAGTCATTCCGGTCTCGACACAGCTCGAAAAACCTCCACAACGCCTTTGATTTTCCAGTTCATTTTCGACACGCCTGTCCTCGCGGACAGGTGCGTGAGTTCAATAGCAAATGAAGGAAATTCAAGATGCGTATTCTTACACCAGTCTTGGCCGTCGCAATCCTCATCAGTGGCAGCTCAATCGCTATCGCTCAGGAAGCAATGGGCGAGGATCACGACATGTCCGGCGGAATGATGCCTGCGGCCTGCAAAGCGACCGATGGAAAGAAAATGGCCAACCACCGCATGACCATGCCCAAAGCACCCAAAATGGACGCCGCCCATGCGGAACTGATGGACGCCATGATGGGCATGGTGAAGCCGGCCGCCATGCAGGGCATGATGGCAAAAGACCCCGATGTCGCATTCGTGTGTGGCATGATCGTCCATCATCAAGGTGCCATCGACATGGCCAATGCTGAACTCAAGAACGGCGACGACAAATGGGCGAAGGACATGGCCCAGAAGGTCATCGATGCTCAGACCAAGGAAATCGCCGACATGACCGCCTGGCTGGAAAAACAAGCCAAGTGACATTCAAAGAGGAGAAACATCATGATGCACCACACTGACGCCGATATGAAAGCCTGCATCGATGAATGCTTGGCATGTTACGCAACTTGTCTCTCGATGGCGACGGGTCATTGCCTCGAATTGGGTGGCAAGCACACGGAGAAGAAACATTTTACCTTGATGCTCGCCTGCGCCGAGATTTGCCGGACTTCGGCGCATTTCATGCTGATCGGTTCACCCCATCACAAGCACACATGCCGGGAATGTGCCGAGATCTGTAGCGAATGCGCGGACGACTGCGAGCGCATAGGCGACATGCAGGACTGCGTCGACGCCTGCCGTCGCTGTGCGGAATCTTGCAACAAGATGGCCGCCTGACATCACGACAACAAACGGGTGGCGGAATCGCTCCGCCACCCGCGAAGGGGCCTGTAGTTTCCAACAGGCGGAAGTCCACCTGATCTTCAAAGTTGCAAGGAGCAGAGATGCTATCCCGGAAAGCCGATTGCGACGTTTTGTTGAGGTCCTTGCGCGCGGGTGCAGTTCTTGCCATCGCAACAGTTTTAGTCGTCGGCGCATCGGCTGATCCGAACTCGCCATCGGACATTATCAAGGCACGTCAAGCTTCCATGAAGGCCATGGCCGAGGCCGGCAAGACGATTGCCGGCATGTTCGAGGGCAAGCTTCCCTATGACGCGGCGGCTTTCAAAAAATCGGCGGAGACAATCAGCCGGCATTCCGGCGATGCGATGGTCATTGAGTTTCCTGCGACAACGCTCGGCCCCCCGTCAGCGGCCAAATCCGAAATCGACCAGTCACGCGAGGAGTTTGACGCCCTGGCCCGAAAAGTCGCGTCGTTCGCCACAGTGATTTCTGCGGCAGCCGACAAAGCCCCAAACGGCATCACACAGGATATGAGAATGGGATCATCCTCCAGCATGGGCAGCAGCCTCTTGGGAAAACGCCAAGTGCCCGGCGAAGCAGACATTGCCAAACTGCCGGCCGAACATGCCTTTCATTTGATGCTCCAGGAGTGCTCGAGCTGCCACGCCAAGTTCAGGGAAAAAGTCAAATAAGCTGCAACCTTTGATGCCGTTCATTCAAACCCGAGGAAAGCCCCGCAATGTTCGTCCAACCAATCGACTACATCCTCGCTGGCTGGTTTGTGCTGGCGGCCGTGAGCACGGCTTATGTTGCCTGGGATCAATTCCGCAACAATCCCGAGCCGGCTGTGATGAAGTGGGGCTTCATTCTGGTTACGCTGTATCTCGGACCAGTGGGCCTTCTCCTCTACGTTCTCGCCGACAAGGAGCCGCGACCGGGCACGCACGAAGAGTTCATCCAACCGCTTTGGAAACAGGGTATCGGCAGCACCATCCACTGCGTCGCGGGCGACGCCACGGGCATCATCATCGCCGCCGTCATTACCGCCATGATCGGTTTCCCGATGTGGGTTGATATCATCATCGAGTATATTGCTGGTTTCGCCTTGGGTCTGTTCATCTTCCAGGCCCTGTTCATGAAGAACATGATGGGCGGCACATACTGGGAGAATGTCCGCAACTCCTTCATGCCGGAGTTCATTAGTATGAATGCCATGATGGCCGGAATGGCCCCGGTGATGGCTGTCCTGATGATGGGCCGCGACATGCGCGCCATGTGGCCAGGGGAACTCTTGTTCTGGGGCGTCATGGCCCTCGGCATCGGTGTTGGTTTCCTGACGGCCTATCCGTTCAACGTCTGGCTCGTTTCCAAGGGTCTCAAACATGGCCTGATGACCGAGCGGCAAGAACAGAAGCTGAAGCCCGAAGCAGCCCATGCCCACCATGCACCCGCGAAAGTGGGGGCGCACGGAGGGCATGCAAACTCGAGGGAACATCACGGATCGTCGCATGAGAAGCATCAACAGGGCAGGGGCGGCGGCCACGGTACCCATGGCGGTGCATTGCCCCCAGCCTTCGCCCCGACACGGACCCAGGTTACGGCCGTCGCGACCTTTACCACCCTGATGCTTGTCGGCGGGTTTGCTTATCCGTTCACCAAGGTCAACATGTATCTCACCGCGCATGAGGTCGGCGACGTGATTATGGCACCCGGAATGATCATGGATTTCGACACGCCGGCGGACTCCATGCGGGACATGGCGGCGATAGATCCCCGTCTGACGGCCTTCAAAGCCGACGCGGCATCACAGGGTGGCCAGGTTCTGGAGCCCCGCCTGGAGAACGGGGTAAAAGTGTTCGATCTCGAAGCCTCGGTCATCCGTTGGTCGATCCTGCCGGGTGAAACGGTCGAGGCTTATGCCTACAACAATCAGGTGCCGGGACCGACATTACGCGTGACCGAAGGAGATCGGGTTCGCATCAACGTGACCAACAAGCTTCCGGAAAGCACGACAGTGCACTGGCATGGCCTGATCCTGCCCAATGAAATGGACGGCCCCGCTGAAATCACGCAAGAACCAATCCAGCCCGGCAAGACCTTCTCTTACGAATACACGGTCGGTCAGCACGGCACTTATTTCTATCACACCCATGAGCTGCAAGAATGGTTGAAGCGGGAATGGTTGACCTATCCGTCGATGCCGATGGAGGGCGGCCAGCCGAACTTCTTCACGATCAACGGCAAGGCTTTCCCCGCAACCGACACCGTCATGATGAAGGTCGGGCAGTTGCTGAAGGTCCGCTTCATCGGGTCTCACACTACAGCCATCCATCCGATGCACATTCATGGCGGGCCGTTTCAGGTGGCGGCGATCGATGGTGAAACGCTGCAGGACTCAGCCCGGTATATGGCGGACACCGTCAATGTTGCTCCCGGTCAACGGTACGATGTTCTCTGGAGGGCTCAACGACCCGGCAAATGGCTTGTTCACTGCCACATCCCGCATCACACCACCAACAACAATGTCGAGACGAAGGGTGGCGGCGGGCTCATGCTCGTCGTTGAGGTGGAATAGCTCAAGATGTCACTAAGAGGTTGCCGCGAATGGTCCACATGCATTGGAGCGAGTCATCGCGGGGGGCGCAATCCAGTCAGTGTTACCGCGACGAGCCGGCGGACTGCGGCCTTGCCCGGCAAGCTGCTGGCAGCTGTGAGGGCGTGGAGGCAGAAGCTCGCAAGTTCATCGGGCGCAACGTCATCCCGAAGATCACCTTCCTTCGCGCCTTCGATCAACAGATCTCGGATGAAGTTGTTAAGCCGCTGCTGCGCACGGGCGACATGCGCGCCTTGATGCAGAAGTGCCGCGAGTTCGGTGCCGTGGTGCTCGTGGGAAATGAGCGCGAAAGCCTCGAGCACGGCTTCCAGTCGTTGACTGGCGTTGCCAGGTTGATCCCGGATTGCGGCAAGTTGTTCGAGGTGGCCGTTGACCTGGCGTTCGTGCCAGGCGATCAGGATCGCTTCGACATCCGAGAAGTATTTATACAGCGTCGCACGTCCGATGCCAGTCGCTTCGGCGATTTGCGACATCGTCACGGAGGCCAGCCCGTGCTCAGCCACCAGCGTCGCAGTGGTGTTCAGGGTCGCGTCTCGCACCGCGCGGCGGTGGGCCTTGATCGTCTCGTTCCACAGTTTCGGCATCGCTCAAATATACGTAGAGACGATGTGGTGTCAATCGAGACACTTCGACTTGATAAAGACAGATTGTCTTGATAAATTGTCGCGGTCTAAAGGTTTTGACAACGACACGCGGCCAAGGAGACACATATGGCAAGCCCGCCTCCCGATGATCGTATGCCTCGATGGGTAAAAGTGTCGGCTGTCGTAGGGGGCCTTCTCACCCTGATGATTGTCATCATGTTGTTGCTGGGCCACGGACCCGGACGCCATATTGCTGGGATGTCGAACAGCTCTCCGGAATTGCTTGCGGCAGATTTTTGATTGCGGGGAACGACGGATGATCATGACACCCCGCCTCAGCAAGTTCGCACTAACCGTGCATGTCACGTTCTCGGTTTCCTTGCTTGGTGCGGTCGCCGGCTTCCTCGCTCTCGCTGTTGCCGGCCTGATCGGCCGGGATGCGCAAATCGTGCGTGGAGCCTATGTCGCGATGGATGTGACCGCTTGGTACGTCATCGTGCCGTTGACCTTTGCCTCGCTAATAACCGGAATTATCCAGTCACTGGGCACAACTTGGGGATTGTTTCGGCACTATTGGGTTGTGGCGAAACTCCTGCTAACGATCCTTGTCACGATCGTCTTGCTTCTGCAGATGGGGCTTATCAGCCACACGGCGAGGGTGGCTGCAGAGACGACATTGTCCAGTGCGGATCTCTTTGAGGCGAGGATTTCACTCGTGGCCCACGCCGCCGGCGGTCTGCTGGTGTTGCTTTTGCCAGTGGTGCTGTCGGTATACAAGCCGCGGGGCAGGACCAGGCACGGAGCGCGAAAGCAGCACGATCAGCTTGCACTGTCGAAGCCGTAGATCCAGCGTATCTGCTCGGGCGCGTCTCTCAACGCGTCCATTCTATAACGCATTCGTGATGAACTTCGCATTTGACCTTCCGGCGATTGGAAGGTGCATGCTTCTTTTCAGCAAGGATGCCGATCGTCAAAGGAGAATACAGATGCTGAAGTTTACGGTCCCAGACATGAGCTGCGGACACTGTGTTGGTACGATAACCAAGGCCGTCAAAAGCGTCGATACAGACGCTACCGTGACCGTCGATTTGACTGCCAAAACGGTGACAATCGAGACCGGGGAGGAGGCAGCGAGCATTTCTAAAGCCATCGAAGCCGCTGGATATCCGAACCAAACCGCCGGATAATGTCGAAAGTAACCAGCCGGAGGAGCTACGGATGCGATCAGGTTTGAAACGGCTAGCACAATTTTGCCTGAGCCTCACCTTTTTGATCGTTTTATCGACTCATGCTGATTTGGCCGTTGCCCAAGATATGCGTGCAGTTGACCTTAAGGAACATACCCACATCCACGGGCTAGCAGTTGACCGGAAGGATCCAAGCCAACTTTTGGTTGCGACCCATCACGGACTTTATCGTGTCGCGGTCGACGGGAATGCCAAGCTCATCTCCGTCGTTCAGGACTTTATGGGCTTCACCCCAGACCCGTCTGAGCCCAACAGTCTTTTCGCCAGCGGCCATCCTGCTGGCGGCGGCAATCTCGGGTTCATCACTTCCACGGACAACGGCGAAACCTGGCAGCAGGTGTCGCCCGGTGTTGGCGGCCCGGTTGACTTTCACCAAATGACCGTCAGTCTCGCCGACCCGAAGGTTGTCTACGGTGCCTATGGTGTGCTGCAGATGAGCCGCGATGCCGGCAAAACCTGGTCCGAGGTCGGTCCCTTGCCCGACAATCTCATCGACATCGCCGCATCTGCCAAGGACTCGAAAACGCTATACGCTGCAACAGAATTCGGGTTCTCGGTCAGCAAGGACGAGGGCCGAACCTGGAAGGCAATTCTTGACGGTGCTCCTGTGAGTTTCGTCGAGGTGACAGGTGACGGAACCGCTTATGCCTTTATTCTTGGACGCGGCTTTGTGCGGTTTCACGAGGATAAACCAAAGCCCGAAACCGTCTCCAACGACTGGGGCAATCGTATTCCGCTGCACCTTGCCGTTGATCCGGCAAACGCAAAGCGGATGTTCGTTGCGACCCATAAAAGCGACATTCTTGTCAGCACTGATGGCGGCATCAAGTGGACGGTCCTGGGCGGCTAGGCAAACACGACCAATGAGACGGCTCCCGCTTTTCTTGTTGGTTGCAAGCGCGGCGATGGCCGCTGTCATTGGCGGCTATGTGTTGTTGCCGAGCAGAGCGACCGGATTGCTTGATCCACACAACCGCATGCTCGTCGCCCGAGGGGAAGGCCTTTATCTTGCCCAATGCGCTGCATGCCATGGACGCCATCTTGAAGGCCAGCCGAACTGGCGTGGCGTCGATGCTGACGGTTACCTGCCGGCTCCCCCGCATGATAAAACCGGGCACACCTGGCACCACCCGGACCAACTGCTGTTCAACATTGTCAAACTTGGAACAGCAAAGGCAGCCAATCTGAAGGACTACAAGACCAGGATGGCAGCCTTCGAGAATACCTTGAGCGATGACGACATCATTGCTGTCTTATCCTACATCAAGTCCCAGTGGCCCGAAGACATGCAAATCAGGCACGACAAGCTGAACCAGGCCTACGAGCTGAAGGACAAAGCAGCAAAATGAGGAGTGGGTCGAGGGCCATTCGAAATCCAATCATAAGCTCGACCCAATCTGCTCCCGCCAATTTCCGTCAACCTTTGCGGCATCGGCGAATTCGTGCCAACGTGAAACGGCTCCTGTCACCGCGCCAACACGACATTTCCTTAAATCCATCAAATTCCAGTGAGTGGCTGGTCACGAACGGCCGCCTGTGACACATTCGGGCCAATGACGAGACACTCCGCCATCCGTACTTTCATGTTTGCTTTCGCATTGCTCGGGCTTCTGCTCGGGCCGGTGGCTGTCTCCATGAGCGGTGCGGCAATGGCCGACCAGACCATGTCCGGCATGGGCAACATGGCGGACATGGCAAGCATGCCTGACGACATGCCATGCTGCCCCGAGAAACAGGCCAAAGTCCCCGACTGCGCGAAGGGCTGTCCGCTGAACGTTTTATGCCTCTCAGGACTTGCGAGCCTCTCGTCGGCACCCCTGAATGCATTTTCGTTCCCATTGCAAAAGGATTTGTTCCATCCTCTCGCCACGGAAGTTCTTGCTTCGTGGGCAGGCGATCCTCCGCACAGACCACCCAGCATCTGATTGTCATCGGCGCTTGAGCGCCAACTAACCGTACGGCGGAAGCCGTCGGTGAAAACTGCGTGGCCTTTGCCGCGTTGATTGCCGTACGCGAAACACGGCTGATGATTATCGGAAACTGGAAATATGACAAATATCGGTAGACTCATCGCGGGCCTGGCGCTCGCTTCCATCCTCGCATCCTCACCCATGGCGTATGCCGCACCTTCTGACTATGAATTCCAGCTGGTTCAGCCGGAAGCGAAGAGCGGTGAAGCGATCCTTGACGTCCGTCTTGTCGACAAGCGATCCGGCAGGTCAGTGCCGGACGCGGTGATCTTCGCCAAACGCATCGACATGGCACCGGACGGGATGGAAATGATGACCGCTCCTATCGAGGAGTTGCCCTCGACCGAACCCGGCATCTATCGGTTCAAGGCGCAGATCAGCATGGCTGGCGGCTGGCGGTTGTCACTCGGCGCGAAAGTGCAGGGTGAGGCCGGAACGGTCGAAAACAAGCTGGTGCTTCAGGCCACACAATGAGCATCCGGATCACTTCGGTGTTCCTCACCCTCGTCGCCATATCGGCGGCGGGGGCAGGGGGTTATTACGCCGGCAGCAACGGATTTCGCGTGGAGGGGTTGGCATTCTCCGGCCCGGCGACGTCCAAGCCTGCATCTGCCAGCGCAACCGGTCCGGTGATCTATTACCGCGACCCGGACGGTAAACCGTTCTATGCGGCGAGTCCTCGCAAGACGGCGGAGGGGCGCGATTTTCTGCCTGTCCTTGCCAGCGAAGATCTCAACTTCGACGACCAGGCTTCGTTGAAGGAAAAGCCGTCCGCTACTGGCGCAGAACCCTCGGCAGCGTCCGCAAGGAAGATCCTGTACTACCGCAATCCGATGGGGCTGCCCGATACATCGCCCGTGCCGAAGAAGGATTCGATGGGGATGGATTATCTCCCCGTTTACGATGGCGAGGACAGTGACGACGGAACCCTGAAGATCAGTCTCGGCAAGATGCAGCGCACGGGCGTGCGTTCCGAGCGAGCTGCAAGCAGGGTGTTGTCGGTACCCGTGCGGGCGTCGGGCACGATCCAACTCGACGAACGCAGGATTTCGGTTGTTGCCACGCGGTCCGACGCCTTCATCGAGAAGGTGTCCGATGTCACCACGGGAGACAAGGTTGCGAAGGGGCAGGATCTGGTCCGCCTCTATTCACCCGACATCGCGACGGCGGGAGCACAATATGTCACCGAACTCAGTGATCCGGAGCGCAGGTCTGTCCTGGGCGGTGCCCGGCAACGGCTCGAGAACCTCGGGGCACCTGCTGACCTGATCAAGGAAATCGAGCGCACACGCAAGGTTCCGCTGGCCGTAACCTGGACTGCTTCGCAGGACGGGATCGTGCTTGAGCGCAACGCCATCGACGGCATGAAGGCGGCGCCCGGTGACGTTCTCTTCCGCATTGCCGACGTTTCGACGGTCTGGGCACTGGCAGACATAGCCGAACGCGATCTGCCCAGAATCGCACCCGGCCAGGACGTGGCGGTGCGGGTGCGGGGCTTCGATGACCGGTTGTTTGCAGGCAAGGTCTCGCTCATCTATCCGCAGGTCAACAAGGAGACCCGCACGACGCGCGTACGGGTGGAACTGGCGAACCCCGACGGCATCCTGCGGCCGGACATGTATGTCGAAGCCGAGATTGCAACCGGAACCGAAATGCCTGTCACAGCCGTACCTGCAAGTGCGGTGATTGACAGCGGCACCCGCCAGGTCGTGCTGATCGACAAGGGCGAGGGCCGCTTCGAACCACGTGTGGTGACGGTTGGGCGCAGAGGCACGGATTATGTCGAAATCCGCGAAGGGATCGCCCCCGGCGACGACGTTGTGGTCGCGGCCAACTTCCTGATTGACGCCGAAAGCAATCTCAAGGCGGCTTTGCGCGGGTTAAGTTCGGATGCCCAGAAACCGGACCAGCCAAAGGAGAAGCCGTTATGATCGGCCATCTCATCGCCTGGTCGGCACGCAACCTGATGCTGGTCCTGATCGGCACGGTCTTTGCCGTCGCCGCGGGTGTCTATGCGCTCAAGACGTCGCCGCTCGACGCCATTCCGGATCTCTCCGACGTCCAGGTCATCGTCTACACCGACTATCCCGGCCAAGGACCGCAGGTTGTCGAGGATCAGGTGACTTATCCGCTGACGACGGCGATGCTGACCGTGCCGAAGTCGAAGGTCGTCCGCGGTTTCTCCTTCTTCGGCGTCTCCTTTGTCTATGTGATCTTCGAGGACGGCACCGATCCCTATTGGGCACGCAGCCGCGTGCTTGAATATCTGAACGCCGCAGCACAACGGCTGCCGCAGGGTGTCACGCCCGGTCTCGGCCCGGATGCGACCGGCGTCGGCTGGGTCTATCAATATGCGGTGGTCGCCAAGGACCAAACCCTTGCCGAACTGCGGTCGCTGCAGGACTGGGTCGTCCGTTATGCCGCGTCCAAGGCGGAAGGCGTGGCCGAAGTTGCCAGCGTTGGCGGGTTCGTCAAACAGTACAATGTCGTGGTCGATCCGCAGCGCCTGCGCTCGTTCGGCATCCCGCTCCAGACCGTCAAGGACGCCGTGCGCAATAGCAATATGGACACGGGCGGGCGTTCGGTGGAACTCTCCGAGTTCGAATTCATGGTCCGCGGACGCGGTTATCTCAAAGGCATCAGCGACCTCGAACAAATCGTGCTGAAAAGCGACGGCGGCACGCCCGTGCTGATGCGCGATGTGGCGCATGTAGAGCTTGGGCCTGACGAACGGCGCGGTGTCACCGAACTCAACGGTGAAGGGGAGGTCGCGAGCGGCATCGCCTTGCAGCGCTTCGGGGCGAACGCGCTTACGGTGATCGAAAACGTCAAGGCAAGCCTTGCCGAGATTGTGCCAAGCCTGCCGAAGGGTACGGAAATCGTTCCGGTCTACGACCGTTCGCAACTGATCGAGGCGGCGATCGAAACGCTGAAGAGCACACTCTTTGAAGAAAGCGTCATTGTTGCACTCGTCTCGATAGTATTTCTGTTGCATGTCCGCAGCGCGCTGGTCGCCATCCTGATGCTGCCCGTGGGCGTGCTGATGGCATTCGCCGCGATGCGTCTTCTTGGGCTTGGCTCCAACATCATGAGCCTCGGCGGCATCGCCATTGCGGTCGGTGCCATGATCGATGCGGCCATCGTCATGATCGAGAACGCCCACAAGCATCTTGAACGCGCTCCCGAGGACAAGCCGCGCATCGAGGTGCTGATCGACGCCGCAAGGGAAGTCGGTCCTGCTTTGTTCTTCAGCCTGTTGATCATCACAGTCTCGTTCCTGCCGATCTTCACGCTGGAATCGCAGGAGGGGCGGATGTTCGGACCGCTCGCCTTCACCAAGACCTTCGCCATGGCGGCGGCCGCGCTGCTGTCGGTGACATTGGTGCCCGCGCTGATGGTGATCTTCGTGCGCGGCCGCATCGTTCCCGAACACAAAAACCCGATCAACCGCTTCCTGATCTGGATCTACCGCCCGGTCATCAGCGGTGTGCTGCGTGCCAAGCTGCTGACCATTTTCCTTGCACTGGTGGTACTTGGCGTCTCGTTCTGGCCCGCCAAACAAATCGGCTCGGAATTCATGCCGACCCTTAATGAGGGAACGCTGATGTATATGCCGACAACCCTGCCGGGCATCTCGATCACCAAGGCAGCCGAACTTCTGCAAACCCAGGACCGCATCATCACATCCTTCCCGGAAGTAGCGTCCGTCTACGGCAAGGCTGGCCGGGCGGCGACCGCCACCGATCCCGCACCGACCGAAATGTTCGAGACCATCATCAACCTGAAACCGAAGGAGCAATGGCGGCACGGCGTCACCATCGACAGCCTCAAGCAAGAGATGGACAAGGCACTTCAGTTTCCCGGTGTCTCCAATGCCTGGACCATGCCGATCCGGGCGCGCATTGATATGCTGTCGACGGGGATCCGCACGCCTGTCGGCATCAAGGTGTTTGGCACGGACCTCACCCAGATGGAACAGGTGGCACGCCAGGTCGAAACCGTCGTCAAGGCCGTGCCTGGTACATCAAGCGCCTATGCCGAACGCGTCATCGGCGGTTACTACCTCGACATCGTTCCGGACCGGGCGTCGCTCGCCCGCTATGGCCTGATGATCAATGACGTGCAGGACGTGATCGCCACCGCCCTTGGCGGTGAGGCGGTGACAACGACGGTGGAAGGTCGTGAACGCTATACGGTCAATGTCCGCTACCCCCGCGACTTCCGCAGCGATCCGCAATCGATCGCCCAGAACGTACTCGTGCCCTTGCCGAATAGTGGCACAGTGCCGCTCGGCGAGGTTGCCAGTGTTCAGCTCACGCGTGGCGCAACCTCGATCCGAACGGAAAACGGCCAGCTCGCGATCTACATCTTCGTGGACATCGCCGGGCGTGATCTCGGCAGCTATGTGGCCGCGGCGCGCGATGCGGTTGCGAAGGACGTGGTTTTCCCGCAAGGAACCTATGTCGCCTGGAGCGGCCAGTTCGAATATCTGGAGCGGGCAAAGGCGCGACTGAAGATCGTCGTTCCGGTGACGCTGCTGATCATCTTCCTGCTGCTCTATCTCAACTTCCGCAGGCTGACCGAAACGCTGATCGTCATGCTGTCGCTTCCCTTCGCACTGGTCGGCGGTCTGTGGCTGATGTGGTGGCTCGGCTTCAACATGTCGGTTGCCGTCGCCGTCGGCTTCATCGCGCTTGCTGGCGTTGCCGCCGAAACGGGCGTCATCATGCTGATCTACCTCGATCAGGCGCTGAACGAGCAGCGAGACGCGGCAAAGGCTCAAGGCCGGAGTTTCAACCGTTCGGACCTGCATCACGCCATCATGGAGGGTGCCGTCGAGCGCGTGCGGCCGAAAATGATGACCGTCGTCGCAATCATGGCGGGTCTGATCCCAATCCTGTGGAGCACCGGAGCAGGGTCCGAGATCATGCAGCGCATCGCCGTGCCGATGATCGGCGGCATGGTGTCGTCGACGCTTTTAACCCTCGTCGTCATCCCGGCAATTTACGGCCTGGTGAAGGGTTGGCGCTTGCCTGTCTTGCAGGCGGCGGATGGGACTGTTCGTGAAAGCCGTACAGACGGTCTGAAGGTGGCCGCCGAATGACGGTCGAAGCGACAACTGGCTGGTTCGGTTCGGAAGGGAGGTGTCAGAAAGAATGGATGCCGACAGCAGTGAGTGGACAGCACTTTGGCCTTACGGGCTGCTCTTGATTGTCCTGGCAGCCTGGGCGATCCATCTTTTCCTTGCACCTTCAAGCTGGCCCGAGTGGGTCGGCGCAGCGTTGTTGCAGGTTTTCATCGTCGCGCAGATGTACGGGTTTCCGCTCACCCACTATTTTCTGACAACCATTGTGCCCATCGACATCCCGGCGGTTCGTTCCAGCGGTCACGTTTGGGCGACCCTGTTGGATTATGGGACGTTCGCCATGGTGCTCGAAATGATGCTCGGCTCGGTGTTAGTGTTTGCCGGGATGCTTCTGATTGTCAAAGGTTGGGCAGAGGTCTATTTTCATGGCGACAGGTTGATCACCGAGGGTGTCTACGGCGTTGTAAGGCATCCGCAATATGCAGGCATCTTTCTGGTGGTCTGCGGGACGCTGATCCATTGGCCGACGATCCCGACATTGCTCCTCACTCCGCTGATCGTGTGGCTGTATGAGCGTCTGGCCAAGAGGGAAGAGGCCGACCTGATCGGGCGATACGGCATTCAGTACAAGCAATACCAGGAACTGGTGCCAATGTTCGTTCCCGGTGGGTAAAAGTCCGCACGTGTATAGGGAGGCTCCCGGAGCCCGTTCAGACAGTTACAAATGAAAGGAGGTCCGCAATGTACCGTTCATTGAAATTCCTTGGGTTGGCCGCCACAATAGGGGCTGGGCTTGCCCTCGCATCACCGATCGTTGCTGCCGATGACAATCAGTCTCCCGGATCAAACATGGGATCTGGCATGATGGAGCACGGCGGCATGATGAACATGATGCAGCAGATGAGCCAGATGATGGAAAGCTGCAACAAGATGATGCAAAGCATGCCCGATTCCGGGAAGCCCAACGAGCAAGGCCCCATGAATATGCCGATGCAACCCGACAAGAAGGGGTGATGAAGGACAATCTGATGAAGAGACGTGAATTCATATGCACGGGCATGGCGGCGATTGCCGTGGCGCTAACCGCGGAAAAGGCAGGTGCGGAGCAACATTGGTCGATGACCGTTTACAAGGATCCAAACTGCGGATGCTGTAACCTCTGGTCCAAGGCCATGGAAAACGCCGGGTTCACAGTCTATCGGGTGGATACTGACGATTTGCCCGCCGTCAAGAGGCGCTTTGGCGTGCCCGCTGCAGTCGAGGGCTGCCATACGGCGGTTGTCGGCGGCTATTTTCTAGAGGGGCATGTACCGTTGGAGGTGGTGGCAAAACTGCTTTACGAGCGGCCCGATCTCGCCGGATTGGCGGTGCCTGGCATGCCTGCGGGATCGCTCGGCATGGGCAGCGATCCGAACGCCAGCTATGATGTCTACGCCGTCGCCAAAGGGCCAGAGCAGAAGACGTCGGTTTATTACCAGGTCAGACCCAAGAACTGAGTATCAGCGGCGGCGGTGACCGTCACTTAGGCTGGACTCAAGGACCGATATCACTTCACTGCAGGAGCCCAGCCGGAGAAACGCTAACTCCCTCAGGCAGGGCCCAGCTTACAATTTCACAGTCCTCAGGCGTAGCGCGTTGGCGACCACGGACACGGAAGATACACTCATCGCCGCTGCCGCGATCATCGGCGAAAGCAACATCCCGAAAATCGGATAGAGGACACCTGCGGCGACGGGCACGCCAAGCACATTATATATGAAGGCGAAGAACAGGTTCTGCTTGATATTGCGGATCGTCGCCTCCGCCAGATGCCGGGCACGAACAATGCCAGTCAGATCGCCCTTGACCAGTGTAATGCCGGCGCTTTCCATAGCGACGTCGGCACCAGTTCCCATAGCGATGCCCACATGGGCGGCAGCCAGCGCCGGCGCGTCGTTGACGCCATCGCCTGCCATGGCGACCTTCGCGCCCTTTGCCTGAAGTTCATCGACCAGTGCCTTCTTGCCTTCCGGCAAGATGTCGGCGCGCACTTCGTCTATGCCTACCCTTGCGGCGACCGCCTTCGCCGTGCGCTCATTGTCGCCCGTAGCCATGATGATCCTCAAGCCGCTCTCGTGCAGGGCGCGGATTGCCTCCGCAGCCGTTTGTTTGATCGGATCGGCAACGGCAACAAGGCCTGCGAGCTTGCCGTCGATCGCCACGAACATCGCCGTCTTGCCGTCCGAGCGCAACTTATCCGCCAGGTCCTGGAGTGACTTGGTATCGAGCTTCAGTTCCTCCATCATCGCCGCATTGCCGAGTACCACGGTCTTGCCGGAAACCTCGCCCGTAACACCCTTCCCGGTGATCGCATCGAAATCGGCGACGTTGGACAGTTTGACGCCGCGTTCGTTTGCGCCCTCTACGATGGCCTCCGCCAGCGGATGCTCGGAGCCTTTTTCAAGGCTTGCGGCGAGCGCCAGCAAATCGCTTTCCTCAAAACCATTTACCACGAGGACGTCGGTGAGCTTGGGCTTACCCTCGGTGAGCGTGCCCGTTTTGTCGACAAGCAATGTATCGACCTTGGCGAAACGCTCCAGCGCTTCGGCGTCCTTGATGAGAACGCCGGCTTGAGCGCCGCGACCCGTCGCCGTCATGATTGACATAGGCGTTGCAAGGCCCAGAGCACACGGACAGGCGATAATCAGCACCGACACTGCTGAAACGAAAGCATAGATCATGCGCGGCTCAGGGCCGAGCAGGGCCCAGATGACAAAGGATACGATGGCGATCAATATCACCGCCGGCACGAAATAAAACGAGACCGCATCTGCCAATCCCTGTATCGGTGCGCGCGAACGCTGCGCCTTGGCCACCATGTCCACGATCTGCGAAAGCATAGTGTCGGATCCGACCTTTTCCGCCCGCATGATCAGTGAGCCGCTCTTGTTGAGCGTTCCCCCGGTCACGTTATCACCTGGCGTCTTCTCGACCGGAACAGGCTCGCCAGTGATCATCGATTCGTCGATCGAGGAGCGGCCCTCAATGACAACGCCATCGACGGGAACACTGTCACCAGGGCGGATGCGCAGCCGATCACCTGATAGCACCTCATCCAGAGGAACATCCGTTTCCGTGCCGTCTTCGGCGATACGCCGCGCGGTTTTTGGCGCAAGGTCCAGCAACGCACGAATAGCCGATCCCGTGCGTTCACGCGCCCGCAGTTCGAGCACCTGTCCCACGAAAAGGAGCGCAACGATGACGGCTGCTGCCTCAAAATAAGTTGGCACTGACCCGCCATGACCACGGAAGGAATGGGGAAAGATATCCGGGAAAAGCGTTGCCACCACACTGTAGGCGAAGGCCGCGCCGACCCCGATCGAGATCAATGTCCACATATTCGGGCTGCGATTGACGATTGAGTCCCAACCGCGCTTAAAGAACGGGAGCGCGGCCCAGAGGACGACGGGCACAGCTAACGCCAATTCGAACCAGGCTGCGAGGCGTTCGCCGATCCAGTCGCGAACTGGCAGACCGAACATCGGCCCCATGGTTAGTATGAGCAGCGGGATCGAACACACGCCGCTCACCCATAACCGCCGCGTGAAATCGACCAGTTCCGGATTGGGGCCTTCGTCGCCAGTCGGTACGCCCATCGGCTCCAGGGCCATACCGCAGATCGGGCAGGAGCCCGGCTTGTCGCGAATGATTTGAGGATGCATCGGGCAAGTATAGAGCGTCCCAATCGGTACTGCTTTGGGCGGCAAAGTCCGGCTGTCCAGGTATTCCTCCGGATCTGCCGTGAATTTCTGCTGACAACCAGACGAGCAGAAATGGAATATTTTGCCCTTATATTCCGCCGTCGGTTTGCCAGCCTTCGGATCGACCGTCATTCCACAAACGGGATCGCGAAAAGCATCAGTCTTCGCATCGATGACGTGGGGATGATTGTGCGTTTCCTGCGCCATTATACCGACCTTTCAGGTACGTCATATATGATCAGGATGGAACATACAGCTTCCTATCGTGGGAAGGTCAAGAACGCTCCATCAGTGCGCTATCCTCCTCAATTCGAGGCATGCAATAACGAAATGATGGGAGCGTTGTCTACACAATGACAATTTGTTGGCGCTATCTATCAGGCACCGTTTTTGGTCTGCCCGGTATTAGGACTGCCGCGTCGCCCGAGGATGTCATGATCACTAGACGATGGTTCATTGCAGGATTAGCGATAACGGTGCTTGCGCCGGGCAGCGCCTTGGCCCAGTCAAAGAAAAGGCCCTTCGAGTTGGATCCGAAGTTCGAGCCGCACAGTGTTCCTTACGAAACGGATCTGCCTGCCGGATCGGTGGTGGTCGACCCGAAAAACAAGTTCCTCTACCTCATCGAAAATCCGTACAGCGCACACCGCTACGGCATCGGCGTTGGTCGTGCAGGTCTTGCATGGTCAGGTGAAGCGGTCGTGGGCCGAAAGGCCGTCTGGCCACGGTGGATCCCTACAGATGACATGATAACAAGGGACCCTGCCAAATACGGAAAATATGCAGTGGGCGTGGATGGCGGTCCGGAAAATCCGCTCGGGGCGCGTGCTCTTTACCTGTTTCGCGATAACCGCGATACCTACTACCGCATACATGGCACAAATGAACCATGGACCATCGGAAAAGCGGTATCGAATGGATGCATCCGAATGATAAATGATCACGTCATCGAATTGTACGACTATGTCGGCGTCGGTGCCACGGTCGTCGTTTTGGGCTAGCCAGTGGGGCCGGCCTCATGGAAGCCAGTTCGCCTTTCGAACGAATCCAATGGTGTAAAATTACCAACTTGATCAGGGAGTTTTGTATCACAAAACTCTATCGGGATGGTATTGGCTGCAATCCTGCAGGAGTTTATCGCGTTCCTGAATGAGGTCTGCTGCAAACTCATCCACGAGCCTCGATCTTGCCCTCTGTGGCGGCACGATCTGCAGTGTCACGAAGTTGACGGTGGGAACTAAGGGGCGGGCAATAAGTCCTGCTTTTTCATACCCCTCCGAGACATAGCTGAGAACGTTGGCGACGCCCACGCCCGCGCCTTCGAGCGCCAGTTGGCAGACGGTGGCGGAAAATTGCGTTTCCACGATCATGCGGGGCGAAATACCCGCGACAGCCAGATGACGGTCGAGCTGTTTTCGGGCAGTGTCCTCAGGCGCGAGACAAATCAGGCGCTCCTGATGGAGATCACTCGGGCTCACAATGCGTTTACTCTCCAGGGCGTGGCCTCTCCGAAACACACATACGCCGTAACTTTCGATGAAAGGCTCGGCGACCAGATTGGTCGTATCGATTTCGTCTGCACAAAGCCCAAAATCGAATAAGCCGCTGGCCACCAAATCACGAACTGCAGACGAACCTGAGATTTCGAACGTAATCGACACGGCAGGTCGGCGTTTCAAATACTTAGCGATAACCCGCGGCATGAAGCTGAGGCCAAGGGCAGCGGAACTTGCTACCTTCAGCGAACCCGTCCCCACTTCTCGTATCCGCGCGGCTGCCTGCCGCAACCTGTCCAGGCCAGCATGGGCCGCCTGGACCTCGCGGTAAAGCAGAAGGGCTTCAGGCGTTGCCGTGAGCCGTGGACCAGACCGTTCGAACAGCTTGAGTTTGGTCGTGTCCTCGAGCCGCTTCAAACCACGACTGACCCCGGGCTGTGAAATTCCCAGCAGGGTGGCGGCCCTAGTGGTCGAGCCCGTTTTCATCACCGCGCTAAATATTTCAATCAGGGCAAGATTCATGTCAATTCATTATAACCAAGATGAATGATTTGGTGATCACTATGCATTTGTGGCGTGTCTATCACAAGTCTACTGTCGGAAGCAGACGAGGGATTTCAACATGCACGACGACACCAGATGCCTGCAGATAGACGACGCCACCGCGCCATCCGGCTTTCAAAGCCTATCGTTTCCGGTTTTCCGCGGGTCCACAGTGGTGTTCCCCACAGTCGAAGCATACCAACGCAGGCGTGAGACATTCTACGACGGTTACTCCTACGGACTGTACGGCACGCCAACTTCAAGAGCGCTCGAAGCTCGGATCGCCTCGCTCGAAAATGGAGCCACGTCTCACGTAGTGCCGTCTGGTCTTGCCGCCATTGTTTTGACAATTCTTGCGGTAGCGAAAGCTGGTGATCAGGTGCTGCTGCCTGACAGCGTATATGACCCGGTAAGGACACTGTCCGACAACTTTCTGTCTTTTCTCGGAATTCAAGTTGGCTACTATGATCCGCTAATCGGGGGCGAGATCGCGGCACTTATAGATGACCGCGTCAAGCTGGTCTTGGTTGAATCGCCTGGCTCGGCAACGATGGAAATTCAGGATATGGCGGCGATTGTAAGCGCCGCACGGGCAAACGGTTCGCGCGTGGCTGCCGACAACACATGGGCAACCCCACTTCGCTTCAAACCCCTCGATATGGGCATCGATTTTTCCATCTGTGCAATATCAAAGTATCTCGGCGGTCATTCGGACGTGCTTATGGGGTCTGTGACTGTCCGCGATGAGGTCCTCTACAGACGCCTTCGGGATGTGTCGCGTTATCTCGGTTATGGCGTTTCACCGGAAGACTGCTCTCTTGTTTTGCGCGGCATCGAGACCCTTCCAGTGCGGCTTGATCGGTCAGAGGCGAATGCCTTGGCGATTGCAAAGTGGTTTGAGGATCGTCCCGAGGTCGTCGACGTCCTTCACCCGGCGCTCCCCTCCCATCCCGGGCACGAACTATGGCAGCGCGATTTCTTGGGGTCTTCGGGCTTGTTCTCAGTCATTTTACAACCGTGGACGCGCCCGCACCTTGCATCGGTGATCGAGTCCTTGGAGTTCTTCAGCATCGGTGCGAGTTGGGGTGGCACGAAAAGCATCGTGGCAGTGATGGATCCGCCCCCGGTTCGTACAGCGACCAGGATCACTGAACAGGGCCCCCTGATCCGTTTCAGTATCGGCTTGGAGCACGTCGACGACCTGCTGGCCGATCTGGAAAGGGCATTTCGGCTACTGGAAGCCGAAATGGTGGAACCTCTCACGCCGTCCATCCGGCAGGGGATCTAGATATCAAATTAACAAAAAAGGGAACATGGCCATGAAATTGAAAACATTCAAATCGCTGGCAGTAGCAAGTGTCGCAATCGCCGCTTCGGCTCTACTCGGAGCGTCGGCAGAAGCCCAAACGGTAGTCAACAAGATCAAAGAGCGCGGCTATGTGAGCTGCGGCGCAAGCCAAGGCGTGCCGGGGCTCTCGCGGCCGGACGAGAAAGGCTATTACCGCGGCTTCGACTCCGACATTTGCCGCGCCTTCGCGGTCGCCCTTCTGGGCGACAAGGACAAGATCCGTTTTGTGCCCCTCAATGCAGGCCAGCGGTTCTCAGCGCTGCAGACTGGCGAGATCGATATCCTCTCCCGTACGTCCACATTGACCTATACCCGCGATATGGTGGTCCGCTTTGTGTGGCTGACGCTCTACGATGTCGACGGGCTTCTGGTTCGAAAGGCCGACAACATCACGGATCCCAAGCAACTGGATGGCAGGACGGTGTGCCTGCAAGGTGGCGGAAGCCTCACGGAGACTGCAATTCAGGAGACCGAAGACGAGCACAACATATCGATGCAGAAGGTCTACTTCGACTCCACGATCCAAGCGCGGGATGCCTTTTTCGGGGGACGCTGCGACAGCTACGTCACTGACGGGACTGCCGCCGCCGGACAACGCGCTTCGGTCGCCAAGAACCCGGACGATTACGCCATCATAAGAGTGGGACACACCGTCGAACCAAACGGCGTCGCCATTGCCCGCGGCGACGACCAGCTTTTCGACATCGTACGCTGGACGGTCAACGCGTTGCTTTGGGCCGAGACCAACGGTATCGACTCGAAAAACATTGATGAGAAGCTCAAGACCGGAAGCGATGAAGTGAAGCGTGTTTTGGGGGAGGAGCCCGGTTTTGGCAAGCCGATCGGACTTGACGACAAGTGGGTCTACAACGTCGTCAAGCAGATGGGGAACTATGCGGAAATCTGGGACAACAACCTCGGCATGAACAGTCCCCTGAAGGTGGAACGCGGCATGAACGCTCTCGCCAAGGACGGCGGTCTGAACTACCCGCTGCCATGGAACTGATCGTATCGGAGTCAACGGTCACGAAACAGGAGGGCTAGATGCTCAACGACGCGAAGGCCAGGGCGATCGCTATTCAGGGCGTTTTGATATTTGCGCTCGTTGGGTTTACCGCTCTCCTCTTTACCACGACGGTCGCAAATCTGGAGGCGCGTGGCATTCCGATAGGGTTTGACTTCCTTACGATGCCGTCAAGGCTCGTGATATCCGAGTCAATTCTGACCTACGGGTCACGTGATCCTTACTACTGGGCGATTATCGTCGGAATAGGGAACACGATCCTTATTTCCGCGCTGGTCATCATCTTCTCGTCGATCATCGGCTTGATCCTGGGGATCACGCGGTTAAGCAGCAATCCGCTCGCCTCAGGCACATGCAAGGTGTGGATCGAGATCGCGCGCAATACGCCTCCGATTGTCCTGCTCATCTTTCTCTATTCATTGTGGTGGAAGATTCTTCCGCCAATTGGCCAAGCCTTCAATCTTGCGCCCGGCGTCTACGTGTCAATGCGTGGTCTCGTGATGCCGGCCGTTGACGCCAGCCTGCAATCGATCGGATGGGGTCTCCTTGGAGTTGCGGGCCTGTTGATCGGCGCACATCAAGTCCGCAGGTTCTTCAGGCGCTTACAGTGGGTCGCCATCATTGCGCTGCTGGGTGCAGCGGTGCTCGGCTTCTGGTCAGCAAAGACGTCAATCAAGGTGGATTGGCCCATCTTTACGGGGTTTAGTTTCCGGGGCGGAATTGGGCTGACACCGGAACTCAGCACAATTCTCGTCGGTTTGACGATCTACACCAGCGGGTTTGTTGCTGAAATCGTTCGGGGCGGCGTCTTGGCCATCGGCAAGGGCCAATGGGATGCCGGCCGCTCACTCGGTCTGTCCCGCGCCAAGATATTGCGACTGATCGTCATTCCGCAGACGCTGCGTATAATCCTGCCTCCTCTGAACAGCCAGTACATCAACGTCGTGAAGAATTCGACGCTGGCGATAGCGGTTGGCTATCCCGACTTCCTTGCCGTCATGAACACGACCATCAGCAAGTCTAGCCATTCTATCGAAGGGCTGTTCATCATCCTCGGCGTCTATCTTGCGCTGAACCTGACTTTGTCGGCGGTCGCCAATTGGTACAACCGCCGTATTGCAATAGTGGAGCGATAATCATGAAATCGTTGTCGGCAGAACTTGCCGGGCGGCCAATCGTGCCTACCGTCTCATCAGGAGCATTCACCGACAAGGTTCGGCAAACGGTCAAGCTCCTCTTCGGCACGCCGCTGAACGCAATACTCACCATAGTTTTTGGCGCTGTCTTGTTTGCCGTTGTGCCTCCAATGTTTCGGTGGTTCGTTTTGGACGCGGTTCTGTTCGACCCTGATCCCAATGCCTGCCGTGCGGCGTCGGGTGCCTGCTGGAGTTTCATCTACGCAAAATCCGGTCAACTGCTTTTCGGGATCTATCCGTTCGACGAACGCTGGCGTCCGGCATTGGTGTGTGTGCTCATCATTGCACTCCTAGCCTGGTCGGTTCGGCCGGCCAGTTGGACACCGCGACTGTTGCAGCTTTGGATCGCGGCCCTCGCGCTCGTCGGATGGCTGATGGGTGGCGGACTTGGGCTGGCACCGGTTCCCACGTCATCCTGGGGCGGCCTTCCGGTGACGTTGATCTTGACCGTTGTGGCCATTGGGGTCGCTTTCCCCATAGGCGTCCTGTTGGCACTTGCACGCCGCTCGACGACGATGCCTGCGATGCGGATCATCGCCGTGGCCTTTATCGAAGGAATTCGTGGATTGCCGCTGCTGTCTATCCTGTTCGTCGCATCAATCATGCTACCGCTATTCTTGCCGGACTATCTCCTGCCGGATAAGTTCGTGCGTGCGTTGGTCGCCCTGACGCTGTTTGCATCGGCATATTTGGCTGAGGTGATCCGCGGTGGACTGCAAGCCGTTCCAAGTGGGCAATATGAGGCTGCCGAAGCTCTCGGCCTCTCGTTCTGGCGTACGCAGCGATTGGTGATTTTGCCACAGGCAATCCGCGTCGCTATCCCCGCGCTGGCAAATACCATCATCGTGATGATCAAGAACACCAGCTTGGTGCTTGTCGTCGGCCTGTTTGACCTTATCAGTTCAGGCAAGGCTGCGTTGGCCGACCCTGCTTGGCCATCACCAGCAGCCGAAACTTTCCTGTTCATTGGTGCGATCTTCTTCGCGCTGTCCTTCTCCTTCGCCCGGTTCTCCGATTTTCTGGAGCGGCGTGGTCACATCGGTTATTGAGAGGTTGCATGACACTTTCCATCGCAAGCCACCCCAGTCCTCAGCAGGCTTCTCGGGATGATGAAGTTGCCGTCGCGTTGACGGGCGTGAACAAATGGTATGGCGATTTTCACGTCCTGAAAGATATCAACCTGAAGGTGATGCGCGGCGAGCGAATTATCGCTTGCGGCCCGTCCGGCTCGGGCAAGTCCACCATGATCCGGTGTATCAATCGGCTGGAAGAACATCAAAGCGGCAAGATCCTTGTTGATGGGATTGAACTCACCAACGATCTGAAAAAGATCGACGAGGTGCGCCGCGAGGTCGGCATGGTATTCCAGCATTTCAACCTGTTCCCGCATCTGACAATCCTCGAAAACTGCACGCTGGCACCAATCTGGGTGCGCAAGATGCCGAAGAAGAAGGCCGACGAGATCGCGATGCATTATCTGGAGCGCGTCAAGATTCCCGAGCAGGCCAACAAGTATCCGGGCCAGCTTTCCGGCGGTCAGCAGCAGCGTGTGGCGATTGCCCGGTCACTCTGCATGAACCCGCGCATCATGCTGTTCGACGAACCGACCTCGGCCCTCGATCCGGAGATGATCAAGGAAGTGCTGGATACGATGGTTCAGCTTGCCGAAGAGGGGATGACCATGGTCTGCGTCACCCACGAGATGGGGTTCGCCCGTCAGGTGGCCAACCGGGTGATCTTCATGGATCAAGGCCAGATTGTCGAGCAGAACGCCCCCGCGGAGTTCTTCGACAATCCGCAGCATGAGCGCACCAAGCTGTTCCTCAGTCAGATTTTGCACTGAGGTTTTTGCGCTTCTTCAGCGTGTCGGTCCCGTGTCGGACCGATTTTAAACCGGATTGGCTCGCTTTGAACGGACCGCTCTGCGTTTGGAGAGTTCCCGGTAAAGGGCTTCAGAGCTGGTACCCATATCTTCGGCAACGGTCTTCCATTCGCCCTTGGGAGGAAACTTACCATCATTCCATGCAATCCAGGCGTCAAGCCGCGCCGCGACCGTCCTGAGCGAGATGATCTCCGCGCTGCGGCGGGCATTCTGAATTTCGCGGGCCATATAAGCGTTCCACATCTTCGCCAATTCCGGATTGCCGAATATTTGATCGACTAACAGCGTTTTTCTGATCGAAACCAGTTTCGATGGAAGCAGCGCGACCGCGTCACAATGATAGCGATCCGAAAACAGAGAAGCTTCTGCCAGGATTGATCCGGCCGTAGCGCGTTGCATCACGATCGCCGCGCCATCTGATTGATGCCGCAGCAACCGGACTGCCCCATGAACAACGAGATAAATAAAGCTGACTTTGGAACCTTGAGCGAACACGACTTCGCCTTCACCGAACGGCATCTCGTTCGAAGCCAACTTTCGAAGCTGCTCAATCATTTGATCCGACATGATCGCTATCATGTCCCAAGTTTAAAGCCCGTGGCAACCTCTTCGGGCATCAAAGTCGTTGGGAGCGCAAAACCATGGAATTTGTACGCATTCTAATATTGCTAGCCGCGTTGCTTCCCGCTGCAGTTTACGCTCAGGGTCATCAGCATGGCGAAACATCCGCATATGCGGGAGAAGAGACCCGCGAGATCAAAAGCTTATCGGACGAGGAAATCGCAGATTTACGCAAAGGCGCTGGCAGCGGCTTGGCCAAGGCTGCGGAATTGAATGGCGTACCGGGACCTTCACATTTGTTGCAGTTGAAGGACGAAATCCAACTCGACCCGCAACAGACCGCCGCCATACAAAAAATCTTTGATCACATGCGCTCGGACGCGATTTCGGAAGGAAACCGCCTAATTTCTTACGAGAGCGCATTGGACATCGAATTCAAAAACGGGACGATCACCGACGAAATCCTATCAAGAATGATCGCCAAAATCGAAGAAAGCCGAGGCAAGTTGCGTTATATCCATCTGTCCGCACATCTGAAAACGAGGCTGATACTGACCGTGGATCAGATTGAGCGATACAATTCCTTGCGGGGATACGCTGATCCCAAATAATAATAGGGCTGCCCGGCTTAGAGGCGGAAATTTATACACCGCCACGGAATAGCCGTTTTGGTTTCCGATGTCATAGGCGACGATGATTCTCCTCGAACGATTGCCGAATTAAACGCATGATGGGTTCCCGCAAAAACTGGCGTTCAGGTTTTCACACGGCTTCGATGTTCATGCTTGTCATTACAGCCATCATGCAATCGGCCGTTTTCGCTACCCCGCTGATGACTACCTTGCAGCATGTCCATGTCGAACAAAGCAGCGGAAAAACCGCCGCGGCCGGGGAAACAACGGTCTTAAATGTTGGGGGTGACTTAACATCGTTGTTGGGTGACGCGATCGAACAAAATTGCGAACAACACTGCCTATCAGGCTTCTACCTGCCTGATAGCGACCCAAACACCGGACAGGCCACGTCGAGGCTCGTTGTGACTTTCGCCGACCAACATTTGAAGCGTCGCCACGCCGAAACCAGCGACCGACCGCCCAAGACAGTCGTCTGACCATTCGCCGGAAGGCGAAGTAACCGCGTGGCCACTCAGGCCGCGCGTCGGTCCTCCTGTCCTGGAAGCTCACTCATGATTCTGGATTTCTGCGCGATGCCTGCATGGCACGACTGCATCTCTGTCGGTTTTGGGGGAAGACACCCATGACACCTCCCGTTCAATCGACGACAACCGACACACGGCAGTGGACGAGGGACATCCGGTCCGCAGGTTTGCGAGCCGCTGTGCTCGTCATTCTGTTCACTAACCTCATTTTGGGCAACGATCACGACAATTTCGCCGTCCATACGACCGTCGTACTTGGCTATCTGGTGCTCAGTCTCCTGTCGCTGGGAATGGCGATCACCAGACGCGGAGCCCCCTGGACGGACACGTTCTTCGTCTCCGTCGATGCCCTGCTGGTCATCATCGTACTTTATGAACATCTTTTCCGCTTCGATGTGACGGAGGATCACGGGCTCACGACGCCGAGCCTCGCGATCGCCTTTCTGCTTCTCAATCATGTCGGTCTCAGGCTCATGCCTTGGCTTGTCATACTCTTCAGCAGCATAGTTCTTGCGGGATGGCTATTTCTGCTGCTGCTCATGACCGCCCGGCATTGGTCAAGCGACACCGATACCCACTTCGTCACATCCTTCGGTGAAGACCTCGGATTGGCGGCCGCCTTCGCCTTTGCCGCCATCGTCGTATACCTCCTGACGAGAGACCACCGGACCATCATGCGTGTGGCGATTGAGAGCGAGGAGCGGCGCATGAATCTCTCGCGTTTTTTCTCGCCCTCCGTGGTCTCGGACCTGCAGGTTGCTAGCGATAGCCTAGACCTCGAACGCCGGGAAGCGGTCGTCATGTTCGTGGATCTGCGGGAATTCACGCGTTTTACCGAAACCGCTCCCGCCGCCGCACTTGCTGAAATCCTGGCAGAATACCGCAGCATCGTTGCTGGCGAAGTGTTTCGCACAGGGGGCACCGTAGATAAGTTCATGGGGGACGGAATCATGGCCGTGTTCGGTCAGCCGAAGCCTTCACCGGACGACGCGGAGCGCGCGCTGCAATGTGCACTGCAGCTGGTGCGAATTCTCGATGATTGGACAAAGTGGCGACGCCAGGAAGGAAAGCCCGCACTTGACGCAGGCATCGGCTTGCACATGGGCACAATCATCGGCGGAGTGCTTGAGAGCGGGTTTCACGATGAGTTCACGGTTTTCGGCGACGTCGTCAATGTCGCGCAGCGCTTGGAAGCAATGACGAAAACCCTTGAGGCATCGCTTGTTGTGTCAGCGGCAATGTTGAGCCGCGTTCCCGCGTCCTTATCGGCCGCGGACTGGAAAAGGAAGGATGAAGTCGAACTTTCCGGGCGGCGTGGAACAATCGGAATTGCTTATTTGGAGCGTATGGGTTGGACTCAAACCCAGGATCTGTTGTCAGATGTCCATCGAACAGTCTAGGGAACGCTGCCGGAAATGGGGCGATTTGTGGGCCTAAGAAAGGCGACATTGGGCCGTACTGTGTGAATTTCGTAATGTTCGATCACAACTTAAGCGTGAGACCGCGCTGCAGCCATTTTTGCGTTGACAATTTTTGCGAACACCTGTGGAAAGACATGATGAAAAGGTTCATGCACCGATTTTGGGGAAGCGGTTCAGCGCCATTCAAGGTGCTGCTGGCTCTCGCATTGCTGGTCATGACCTCCATGCAGTTTGCGGCATACGCTCAAAACAGCGCGGAAATTTTGCAAACATACAGTTCTGTTCAAACGCGAGTGGGCGGTCATTCTCATGAGGGTGGCCATCATTCTGCAGATGTTGATGAACCCGCGGTTTCGAAATCCGGTTTGGCTGTAGAAAAGCATTCTCCCGAACATCCGTCCGCGGATATGGACTGTGAAGTTTATTGTTCGCCGCTTGCCGCATTTGCTCCAAGCTACTTCCAGCCGATGCTTCAGTCCAAGCGCAGTTTCGAGCCTGTTTTGCACCGCGTCCTTACGTCGAGTGCCTACGACGACCAGTCGCGCCCTCCCAAACACCTGATCTAACCTTTCCGTCTGTCGACGGGTGAACTCTGCGCAAACGTCTGTTCGCGCGGTTTCAAGACCTCGTTCAAATTCAGGTTAGAGCATGAAAATCGCTGCATTTCTTGCGGTGGCATCGGCGCTGGCTGGTGCTGGATGCACTGCATCACCACGGCTAGCCGATCTGGCTAACGAACCAGCCGCCAATCCGTCGTTTAGCACGGCTTCCGGCCACTACCGTTCTGTGTTGGGCTCCTATCAGCATAGGGAACCCGTTGATCCGAAGAACTGGCGACAGCTCAATAAAGATCTTGCTCCGAAAGGAGAAGGTTCATGAGGCGGGCGTTTTTGAAAATTGTCGTCGCTGTCACAGTTCCTCTGGTGGTCTCGGGCTGTGTGGCTTCGGCTACCACAGCTTCGGTTTCGGATCCTGCCGCTGGGTTCAGCGCGGTACAAGCCAGGACGACAGGCGCAATTGGCAAACAGGCGGTCTGGGCACAAACCCAGGCCGAAACCAGGGCAATGGCTGAGCGAACTCGCAGTCTTGTCTACAAGAAGACGATTGGTCCCGATACCGCCGTTCAAGTGGCGCTTCTCAACAATCGCGGCCTGCAGGCGGCCTATGCCGAGGTCGGGATATCGGCTGCCGACGTCTGGCAAGAGACGATGCCTGTGAATCCGACCGCCTCCGTCAGCTACAGTTCCATCGGCATCGGCCGCATTATCGAAACGGCGATCACCGGCAACATCCTCGCACTGATCACCCAGTCCAGACGCGTCGGCGTCGCCGATGCACGTTTCCGCCAGGCGCAGTTGAAGGCGGCAGAGGAGACGCTGCGGGTAGCGGCTGACACGCGGCGCGCCTGGATCAACGCGGTTTCAGCGTGGGAAACCGTGTCCTACCTCAACCGTTCCCAGGTGGCGGCGGATGCCGCATCGGACCTTGCGCAAAAGCTCGGCGAAACCGGAGCGTTTTCCAAGACCGGACAAGCACGAGAACATGTGTTCAATGCCGAACTCACCGGAGAAACTGCAAAGGCGCGCCTTAACGCAAGGCTGGCCAAGGAAGAACTGACCCGGTTGATGGGGCTGTGGGGTCAGGACGTGGACTACAGTGTCCCCAACGCTCTCCCGCCGTTGCCGAAGGGGCCGAAGACCAAATCCGGCATTGAGGCGGAAGCGCTGCGCAATCGGGTCGATCTTGACGTGGCGAAACTTGAACTTGAAGCCACCGCGAAATCCTACGGTCTTACCAACGCGACGCGATACGTCAGCGATCTGCAGCTCATGGGCGGCGTGGAAGTCGAACAAGAGGAAGAAGAAGGCGAGAAGAAGGACGTGGTTTCGGGTGCGGCCGAACTGGAATTCACCATCCCGATCTTCGATACCGGAAAGGCGCGTATGCGGAAGGCGGAACTGTCCTATATGCGCGCGGCAAATCTTGTTGCGGAGAAGGCAGTCAATGTCCGCTCCGAGACGCGCTCCGCCTACCAGGCCTATCGGTCCAACTACGATATCGCCCGGCATTACCGCAACAGCGTCCTGCCGCTGCGGGCGAAAATCGAAGAGGAATCGGTCCTCACCTATAACGGCATGATCACCAACACTTTCGAACTTCTGGCAGATACCAGGGCCAAGATCACTTCCAACATTTTATCCCTCAACGCCAAGCGCGAATTCTATCTGGCCGAAGTCAACCTCGGAACCGCGATCTATGGCGGCGGTTCCGGCGGCGGAAGCGGCGAGACCGAAGTCGCCAGTGCCGCGGCGGAGGCAGGCGAAGAATGAACAAGGAGCCGACAATGTTTTCAAGACGTCAACTATTGGGCGCTGGAGCTGTTCTAGCAGGCGCCGCTGCCTGGACCAAAACATCGGCCATGGGTTTGCCCGACGCTCCGACCATGGAAGCGCCGGAAACACAACCACCGCTGTTTCCGACTTCAGGTCCGGATTACCAACCCGTCGCCACGCTCAACGGCTGGACGCTGCCGCACCGCATGAACAACGGCGTAAAGGAGTTTCATCTGGTGGCCGAACCCGTTGAACGGGAGTTTGCGCCCGGCATGACTGGCTATCTGTGGGGCTACAACGGCCAGTCGCCCGGTCCGACGATCGAAGCGGTGGAAGGAGACCGCGTCCGCATCTTCGTCACCAACAAACTGCCCGAACACACCAGCGTCCACTGGCATGGCATGATCCTGCCCTCGGGCATGGACGGGGTGGTTGGTCTCACTCAACCTGGTATCCCGTCGGGTAAGACATTCGTCTACGAGTTCGATCTCGTGAAGAGCGGCACCTTTATGTATCACCCGCACGCCGATGAAATGGTACAGATGGCGATGGGGATGATGGGCTTTTTCGTCATCCATCCGAAAGACCCGAAGTTCATGCGTGTTGACCGGGATTTCGTATTCCTGCTCAACGCCTATGACATTGACCCCGGCTCCTATGTTCCACGCGTCATGGAAATGACCGACTTCAATATCTGGAGCTGGAACAGCCGGATTTTTCCGGCCATCGATCCCCTCGTCGTGTCGAAGAATGACAAGGTGAGGGTGCGCGTCGGCAATCTGACGATGACCAATCATCCAATCCATATGCATGGTTACGACTTTGAAGTTACCTGTACGGATGGCGGCTGGGTTCGTCCCGAAGCCCGTTGGCCGGAAGTATCGATCGACATTCCCGTCGGGGCCATGCGGGCCTACGAATTCGACGCTATCTACGCCGGCGACTGGGCAATTCACTGCCACAAGTCGCACCACACGATGAACGCCATGGGACATGACGTGCCGACGTTTATTGGTGTCGACAAGTCAAAACTGGCTGAGAAAATCCGCAAGGTACAGCCGGAATATATGCCCATGGGCAATCGCGGCATGGCTGATATGGGCGAAATGGAAATGCCCCTGCCGGACAACACGATCCCCATGATGACCGGGACAGGGCAGTTTGGTCCCATCGAAATGGGCGGCATGTTCTCGGTCGTCAAAGTTCGCGAGGGCATTTCGGAAAAGGATTACGCGGATCCCGGATGGTACCAGCATCCGAAAGGCACTGTCGCCTTTGAGTGGACTGGTGACCTGCCAGCTGCCGAGAAGGCTATCGGGCCTGAAACCCAAACGCCTGACACCACCAAGCATTCCCAAGGGCACAAGGGGTGAGGAAACCCGCATCAACAATCACACGGAGACCGAAGCATGAAAACTGAGTTGAAATTGGTACTCGCCTTAGTGGCGGCAATAGTCGTCACTCCGGCATTCGCTGCCGGCAATCACGCTGGAGGCCATGATGTCATGGAAATCGGCAAGCCCGGCACCAAGGCAGCGGTAAAACGCACCGTCACCATCTCGATGAAGGAGAAGGACGACGGCTCGATGGTCTTCGAGCCGGCGGTATTGAAGGTCAAAAAGGGAGAAACCATCCGCCTCAAATTCAAGAATACCGGCGAAACCGACCATGAGTTCGTCATGGACCGCTACGAAGGCATTCAGGAGCATAAGGCTCTCATGGAGAAATTCCCGGAAATGGAACATGCCGACCCCAACTCCATCCGCCTTGCCGCCGGGGGCAGCGGCGAAATCATCTGGACTTTCGCCAAGGCCGGAGAATTCGGCTTCGCCTGCCTCATTCCCGGACACTACGAGGCAGGCATGAAGGGTGACATCACCGTCGCTCCATAAATCCATTCCCAAAAGCAACCATCGATAGAGGAAACCGAAATGAAATCCATCATCAAGACCGTATTGATCGCACTTGCCGCAGCTGCAATTTCGAGCGCGTCAATGGCCGCTGAGTTCACTAAGGGCGAGGTGAAGAAAATCGATCTCAAGCAGAAGAAAATCACCATCAAGCATGAGGAGCTTAAAAGCTTGGATATGCCAGCAATGACCATGGTGTTCGTTGTCAGCGACGATGCCCTGCTTGCCAAGGCAAAACAGGGCTCATCGATCGAGTTTGTTGCCGAGAAGGTCAACGGGAAACTGACGGTCACTGATATTAAGTAACCCCCGAGCAACCGATTGTTATCAGCGGCTCCGAGGAAATGCTGACGAAGTTGCAAGACGCCAGCGGCTACACATAGCCGCTGGCGCTATTTTTTTGGAATTAATCGAATTCACTATATCCTTGTCGTCGATCTCGATTTTGAACCGAAACATCGCGGTAGGTGTTTCGCGCCACAAGCCTGATCTCAAGGGCGGGTCTGGCGGACAGATGCTCGGACACGCCCTTCTTCAAAATCTAGCCTGGAGGCCCGGTGTACCCGATCGCATTCGGCCCACCGTTCATGTCTCGAAGCTTGATTACATAGTTTCGCGGGCGCAGCCAGATGCCCGGCGTTTTGTACCCCATGGAGCGCGCGATGTTCCCCACGAAGGCATTGCAATTGTTGACGGTTGCTTGCCAGAAATGGGTACGGGCCTGGAGCTTGCGTATGTACGCGACGACTTGCCTGTATTCGGCTTCGCTGAGCATGACGCGCCAGCTCGCGGATCGGTATCTGTCGTCCAGGTCGCCGTCGCTCGCTCCGGTCTCGGCCGGCACCGGGATGTAATGGCCAAGAACGTAGGGAACGGCACTATTCGAAGCCGGGTGGAGGCCGGCCACATCACGATCGATCACCTTGCCCGACTTGTCCAGACGCCCAAAAATCACATAGGTGTGGCCGTAGGTGAGCGCATAGCGAGAGCGGAACTCTATGAAATACCGCCCAACCTTTTGTTGGGATCGCCCTGCCGCCGTGGCTCCATTCCGTGGTGTTGTCGCGGATGTTGTCGCAATGGGTACGTCATCACCGGACACGGAACGCGACTTGGTCTCCCCACGTGTCGGAAGTGCCGCTGCCGTTAGCGCGAGAAAGACCACAAAGAGTAGGCGAGAAATCATGAGCGAGTCCCATCCACACGAGTTTCGAAAAGCGGGCCTAAAGTTAGCCAACAGCCGTAGGCCCAGATCACTTACCAAGACGTAGATGATGCTGGGCCCTGTCGGGATGGTTTGTGAACTCGCTCACGCATCCCGGCAGTTCGAAAATGCATTTGAGCAAAAAAGGTTCCAAAGAAGGGAGGGTGCGGGCCGTGGCGGAAAGCGAACCATGGTCAATTAGAATTTATCATCCAAGCAATTAGGATGGCCTGATGAGTTACATTTGACACATCGTCGTCTTTATCCCGCGCTATGGCGAGGCAATTAAGTCAAGGATCTCCAAGGGGAGAAATGCCATTAATCTACACCTGCCCGACGTTACCCTCACGAGTTACACGAACGGCGAGATCGTCGCTGGCCCAAATCGTTTGAACTTTGAGGCCATGACGGAACTGATCAAGCCTGTCGTTGATTCCGATGCTGAATTCGACAAGTTTGTCGAAGAACTCATGAACGAAGGCCGATCGTCGATCAAACCCAAGGACCGCCCGAATAGCGAGATTATCGTTGCTATGGTCCAATCGTCGTAGTCAAAAGTAGCCCAAACAGCCGATTTTGCGATACTTGCTATATCAGACGAGAAGTGTGCAGTCGGGGGGATTTTGCGGCTGCTGACCCAGGTAGAAAGATTGGGATGGAGGATACGCTGAAATCTTCGATCTACGTCACCGGTGCATCGTGTTCAGGGGTGACAACGCTCGGTCGCGGCCTGGCTTCAGCGATTGGATTGCGTCATATCGACTGCGATGACTTCTATTGGTTCTCAACCAATCCCCCGTTCACGACCAAACGTCCGCCTGCCGATCGAGTCGGCCTGATCCGCGAAGCGTTGGGAGAGGAGGGCTGGGTACTGTCCGGATCGTTTGACGGTTGGGGAGACTCCCTCATTGAACGCGTCAATCTGATCGTATTCATCTACACCCCGACGGCAATTCGGATGGAACGGCTCCTGGCACGGGAACGGGCACGCTACGGCAACCGGATATTGCCGTCGGGCGACATGTACGAAATTCATACCAATTTCGCGGCTTGGGCCGCTCAATACGACAAACCCGGTTTTCCCGGACGAAATCTGGCCCGCCATGAGGATTGGCTGGAGAAGCAATCCGCTCCCGTGTTGCGTCTTGATGGCACCCAAGATCCGCTGGCGCTCGTCTCACGGGTTCTCGATAATCTACAGCGAACCGGTTGAGCTATCATCCTGCGAACAAAGCGCGCCAAATCGACTAATGAAGGGATGTGGTCAGGTGGCCCACCGACGTTTACGATATCTTGATAGCATCATCATAAATCATAGTTCCGGGCCATCCATAGGAATATAGTTGATGCAATCAACAAAAGAGATACGGCGCTTCAACGGCTTCTCTACAGCGAAAGATAGTACGGATTAGTAACCAGACATTGGAGACATCGATTAGAGGAGTGGTGGCATTGTAATATACGTTTGCTGCGGCCGCCGCATATGGCATGCTGTCGAACACGATTGCATTCTTATTGTGGATTGAAGCCATCAATCCCGCTAGCCCTCCACCGAGAGAGTGACCAGTTAATACGATATTGTCTCCGGCAAGCGACACCACGTCCTGATAAAATAGAGCTGCAGCCTTCGCCTGCGCAGCTTCCCAACCAGCCCCTCCCAACCAGCTCTCGGCGTCGGTCCAAGCACTACCGAAGGAATCAGTGTCGTTCCCGCGATATGAGATGACGATCACTTGACCGATTCGATACGCAACAGCGCTAAAGCCGACATCGTTTGGGGCATTCCTTAATATGACCTCCGCCGTACCGATTTGATTGGCGAACGGGCTGCCACCCAATTCAACAGCCCTGACATCATCTTGATTATAGGCATCCATAGCCAATACTGCTCGAAGGAGTTTAGCATCGGTCATTCGTCAACTATCCTTTCTGTTTCCAGGTCAGCCCCAGATCTCATTGCGAAAGCGAGACATGCGCCATAATTGCATTTGACACGACCGCGTGTCCGATGGTGATATTATCGTCACGGAAGCGCAGTGTGCCCTCCATGCCAATCGAGACGATCATGGGCAAATATCGAGACCATCGCGAGCCACGCCGGCATCGGCATGACGATGACCTCGTTTCCTTTTCGGAGCGGACGTCCGAGCCAAGCTACTTTCAGCGCCCGTCGACTATGACCGCAGACCCTGTCGACGCGGAGCTGATTTGGTTCAACGCCAGCAAGGGTTTTGGTTTCGTCAAACTGTCGGATGGCACGGAGGCTTATCTGCACGTCCGACAGTTGGACGCAGCCGGAAGCCGCGGTGTTTCCGGGGGGACGCGTCTCAAGGTCACGGTCGAAGAAAGTTCCAGAGGCCATCAGGTCGTGCAAGTCCTGGAAATAGGCCATCAGATCGCTAAAACTCTGGCACATACGCACCGCGCGGGAGAGTCCACTGCCAAGACAGGTGACCAGCTGGAGCGCGCGGGCACGGTCAAATGGTACAATCCCGAAAAGGGCTTCGGATTCATTGCTCCCGATAACGGTGAGAAGGACGTCTTCGTCCATGCCACAGCGCTGACCCGTTCAGGGCTCAGCATGCTGGAGGAGGGACAGAAGGTTTTTGTCGAATGCGGGCAGGGCAAGAAAGGCCTGGAAGTCCGGAGCATTCGCTTTGGCTAGACGCCACCGCGTGGCCCATGCCCAGAAATTGCCACTCATACAAAGAAAAAGCCCTCTGCCGGCTTAAAGATACGCCTTGCTTTCATGTTGAACGGTATCTATGTTATGTTCAACACAGGAGGCCAGCATGGGTGCCCAAATCCGTTCCGCTGCAGAAAGCGAGGCAAAGGTTGCGTTGACCCGCAACAAGCTGGTGCTTGAGCAAGCGCGGGCCGTTGGCCTGCTCGGTACCGCGAAAAACACACGTTTGTCGGGGCGAGTACCATCGGAGTTGATCGACGCTGCGAAAAAGCGAGCTCACGTCACTTCCGACACCGAACTGTTGGAACTGGCACTGTCGCGGTTGGCACTGGAGGACGACTTTGGCGCCCGCCTCGTCGGCCGGAAAGGCAGCATTCCAGCGGACATCGATCTTGGGATTTGATCTCTTCGAGACGCTCCGATCACTGAAGCCCCAGAAACGCCTGGGAACGCTCGAACGTCGGGCCGATGATGATTTGCCTTGGGTAGATGACGAGCCAACCATTGGTGGTCCATTGTTTCTGGACACCAGCGTCTATCTGGACGTGCTGCAGGGGCGATCGCCGGCAGAGGTGGATGCGCTTCTAACGTATCGGGTATGTCACCATTCGGCTGTGTGTCTCTCTGAGCTGACCCACGCATTTGGCCGCCTGGATCCGAAACATGCTTCAACGAAGTCGGTCCTGGAAACAATTCAGGCGACGGTAGACGACATCCCAGAGCACAGACTTTATGCCCCAGACGCATCTATTTGGGGGCAAGCCGGCGTCCTCGCCGGCTCGCTCTTTCGGTTGAGCAACTTGCCAAAGGGAGAGGGTCACGAGCGCCGGTTTGTCAACGATGCTCTAATTTTCCTGCAGGCGCGGCAATTGGGTGCGAGTGTGCTTACCGGAAACATCCGGGATTTCGATTATCTTTCCCAGATCATTCCAACGGGGCGCGTCATTCTGTACCGATCTCCTTCAGCGCCACGATGATGAAATGCGGTGGTGGTTCGAGCGCAGTCGCCGGCACGCAAACGTTCTGTGCAGGCTAACGGGATGATCCGTGTGAATCGCGCCCCACACCGTCTTCCGCTATGCTTTAGGAACTGGAGCTCTTGGGGCGTGAGGCGCCAACTGACGTCAATCATCTGCAAAACGCCCCGGCATTCCTGCGCTTTCTGGAGACCTTGTCGGACTGTACTTAGACGTAAGAATGCGGCCGTTCATGTGAATCGCTGCACGCAATTATGAGATTCTGGACGCCAAAATTCTCAAATTTGCTGCAACAATGAGAATTCGAGTATGACGGCCCATAAAAGCATCCACTTGAAATTGTTAATTGTTTCGGAGCGGGTGACTACTGATGGCGCACCCCCACCCGTAACGAACAAGCGCCAAGTTGTTGGGATTGTTTCTCAAATTACCTGCAGTGATGGCCACCGGAATCTCAAGTAAATTACACCGTCTCAAATTAAGCGCAACGCTAACTCGTTGAAAAAGCCGGCCGGTTGCCGGCGATAACAATCGGGGGTGAGCCAATGAAGATGCGGCTCGAGTGCTTCGTCGGTTGCCATCCGATCTGTCAGTTCCATAATCCGCGTTATGCCGCAAATCGAGTGTGGCCGCAAAGTTGAAGTGTCCTGATCCTGCAAAGTAAGAATGTCACTCTCCCCGCGTTTTAATTGGCGTGGGAGATTGCGAATGGGATTGATTGCGATGAGCGAGCGTGAACTGCAGAGGATTGAGGTTTTGTCGAAGGTCATTGACGGCCGAATGACGATCATTTCGGCCGCCCGTGTGCTGGCGCTGAGCACGCGCCAGGTGCGTCGACTGCTGGAGCGGATCCGGGCGGACGGTGCGGCCTCGATCCGGCACAGGGCCCGCGGCCGGCCGTCGAACAACCGGATCTGCGACGGCGTGCGCGACTATGCCGTGGCGATTGTGCGCGAGCGCTATGCCGATTTCGGTCCGACCTTGGCGGCAGAGAAGCTGGCCGAAGAGCACGGGCTGACGGTGTCGCGCGAGACGCTGCGTAGCTGGATGACGGAGGCTGGATTATGGTTGTCACGCCAGCAGCGCCGGACGTTTCATCAGCCTCGGTTGCGGCGCGAAGCCTATGGCGAGCTGGTGCAGATCGACGGGTCCGAGCATCGCTGGTTTGAAGATCGTGGGCCGCCCTGTTCGCTGCTGGTGTTCATCGACGATGCGACCGGCAAGCTGATGCAGTTGCGCTTCGTGCGGTCAGAAAGTGCGTTTAGCTATTTTGGGGCGCTGGAGCTTTATCTGAAGGCGCATGGCGCTCCGGTTGCCTTTTATTCGGACAAGCATTCGGTGTTTCGGGTGGCGAAGAAGGATGCCAAAGGTGGTCAGGGCATGACCCAGTTCGGCCGGGCGCTGTCGGAGTTAAACATCGAGATTCTTTGTGCAAATTCGAGCTAGGCCAAGGGCCGTGTCGAGCGGATGAACCGGACGCTACAGGATCGGCTGGTCAAGGAATTGCGGCTGGCCGGCATCTGCGACATGGAAGCCGGTAATGCGTTCTTGCCTGGCTTCATGGAGCGCTATAACGCCCGGTTTGCGGTTACCCCTGCCCGGTCCGGCGACCTGCATCGACCCGTCAATCTTGCGCTGGATCGGCTCCGGGAGATCCTATGCAAGCGCGAGCAGCGCTACGTCGGCGCGCAGCTGACGTTCTCGTTCGAGCGCAAGCGGATCATGCTCGAGGAGAATGAGGTGACGCGCGGGCCGGTCGGTCGCTATGTCGAGACCTACGCCTACGCCGACGGCCGACTCGACATTCGCTGGAAGGGGCATTCCCTGCCCTACAGGACGTTCGACAAGGACCAACGGGTGACGCATGCGGCGATCATCGAGAACAAGCGCCTCGGCGACGTTCTGGCCTATATCAAGGAGCGGCAGGAGGTGCAGACGCCAAAGGTCAAGACCAATAGCGAGAAGAATGGCTATAAGCCGCGAGGTCAAAAGCCTGGACGGACGAAAGATTTCGGGAACGATCCGGCCGTGATCGCTCGACGTCAACGGGCGCTTTCCCAGCAAAGTGCAATGGAGCAAGGGCAGTCTTACCCGACACAGTTCAATGGAGGGTAAATTCGGATTGCGTGTCTGATTCCAGCCTTAAACAGGCAGCCCACAACGGTGTCTTGTGGTAGGTTCCGTCCTGCAGAATAGTCAGTCCCTCGCGATCTTCGTGTAGCAATCCCAACCAGCACAGGGGACGAATGATGTCGTAGCGGAACTCCGACTTTACCGTCCAAGCTTCGACAGTCAATTCTGCTTGCTCCGCCGAGTATGACTCGCTCGGGTATAACTCGTTCACCAGGTCGTTCAGCGAACAGCCCTTTCCTGCCTTGATATTGATAAGATTGAGAAAGACGTGCCACCAACGCATCCGCTCATGGACATCCTGCTGCGTCTGCCCATCGTGGATATAAGCATAGAGATAATCCGTCGCGATCAGATTGAAGAATGCCTGCGGTCTTGCCAGAAAGTCCCGGCCACGTTTGGTGGGAAGCAGCGTGTCTTTTTTTCGCCGAAGAAGTTTTAAATGGCTGAGCATGTCTCGGACCACCCAAAGCGGCGGCATGTCAGCTTCATTGAGAACTTTGTTGACGCTGTACAGGTCCTCACAGGTGTAGTCAGGCCACTCGAAGTGAACAGCGGCCCAGTGCACGAACTTGCGGTTCATCGCCCCCGTCGCTGTCAGTCCAATGCCCCCTTCGGTGTTGGCATAAGATACGGTCATGATCATGCCGCGAACCAGCGGTGACAGGGTCAGTACATCAACGTCGGCAAGCAGCTCAATTTTGGGAAGCATTGCGTAATCCTGGCAGACCCAACTGGAGTGTCGATCCGATCCAGATCATTCCCCAGGAGCGCGATGATTGAAACCCTAAAAGCTAAAGCCGAAGGGTGCCCGTCACCCGCCCCGATCTGTCCTTGCAATCCGGACCAGCCGGCCAGATCGGGGCTGATCATCGTGCCGCGTGGCAGCGCAAAGTGACATTCTTACTTTGCACAACCGGCGACATTTCAACCTTGCCGCCACATCGAGTAGCAGCGGTGGGTTCAAGGATGAAGTGCGACTTGCAATAGATAACAATGGCTTATCACTCGCAAGGACTTGCCCATGAAACGCACCTACTCCCAGATCGACATGGATGAACGCCGCAAGATCGCCCGCTGGCGAACGGCTGGTATCAGTGTTGATCTGATTGCCGAGAGAAGATCAGGCGCGTTGAGCCCAGAGCCGAGTAAATTTTATGCCCGGACGGTTCGAGAATAACTTCTACGTCGGATTTATCTACATCGAGAGCATCGAGCTCTCGAACGACCGCGCATAGATGGTGCTTCGGCTCGATCATTTTACCACTGACATAGCCCGGCAATGAGTTTGGTACCGGATCAATACCCTTGGGCAAAAAGAATCCATAAAACCTGCGATCAGGGGTTTGCATCCTTAGATATTTCAACTATATGACGACCGCACATGCTATTGCCGCTGCCGTTTACAGGCAGCCGTTGGGGAATAGGTTAACGGTAGACCCACGGACTCTGACTCCGTTAGTCCTGGTTCGAATCCAGGTTCCCCAGCCAGTTGATTTCAAAGCGTTTTTTCAGTTTCATCGTTAGAACATACCGTGCCAGTCGGGCGGTTAGTCGGGAATTCGTGTTCTCTTTTCGAGCTTCCGGATGGCCGATTCACCGAGTTCCGGATCGCGATTGAGATAGTTAGAATCAAGAATTGCATTTACGTCGCGAAGGCTGTGGCCGGTGCAGCCAGCCAAAGGAAGCCGCCGTTGTGTTCTACCACTTTGAATGCTTTTCTCCATCCGGCCCATAGTGCCATCGGCAACAAACCGCCGATATCGCTCATAAACGCAACTGGAGCCCATACGCTTAGCTGACAAGTCGAGGAATCGCTGTATCCCGACAGTACGGTGTTCATATCGCGCGCATCCGACAGTGGCGGGCAGTGAAGCTAGCACAAAAATCACGGTCGAAATCCAATATTTCGACCTACTTGCTCTCTGCAAAAGGACATCCATGGATCGTATGCCCTTAGCCGAAATTCGCTTGTCGTGGTTGTCATCTGTTGGCATAAAGGATAGAGGGCGTTCCTACATTCTATCTTTCGGTCGGGAAAGAGTGATGTTTGCATGTGTCTCTCCGCAAAATCGACGAGATAATGAAACAATAATGAGTAGTTTGAAATTTGGAACGAGTGGCCTTCGCGGTCTGGTCACCGAACTGCCGGACGCTGTTTGCAGCGCATATACGCTCGCGTTCCTTAAGCATATGCAAAGTGCGCATTTGGTTCCCGCTGATGGCGTTCTGCTTGTCGGATATGACCTGCGGTCCAGCAGCCCGCAGATCGCTGCGGCATGCATTTCCGCGGCGCAGGAAATCGGCATGAACGTTGAGAATTGCGGACCCTTGCCAACCCCAGCACTCGCATTGCGAGCCATGAGCCTCAAGGTTCCCGCCATCATGGTGACCGGCAGTCACATTCCGGCAGACCGAAATGGCCTGAAATTCTATCGTCCTGACGGTGAGATCGATAAAGCCGACGAAGCCGGCATTCTCGCCGTGCTTGAACTTGATGCTGGTGCATCGCCTTCCTCGATGGAACCGGCGGCAATTGTGCCGGACGCATTGACGGGCTATGCGCAACGGTGCATTGCGCTCCTCGGACCACAAGCCCTCGCTGGAAAACGCATTGGCGTCTACCAGCACAGTTCGGTTTCCCGCGACCTCATTGTCTCCATCCTGCAGGAGCTAGGAGCCGATGCCGTGGCGCTGGGCCGTTCAGATGTTTTCGTCCCCGTGGATACGGAAGCGCTGCGCCCTGAAGATGTCGCGTTCGCCGATGCTGCGGCCAAGAAATACAAACTCGATGCATTGGTGTCGACCGATGGCGATGCGGATCGGCCTCTCGTCGCCGATGAACATGGCGTCTTTCTGCGCGGCGACAGTGTCGGGCTCTTGACGGCGCGCTTTCTGAACGCGGATGCGGTCGTTACGCCCGTGACCTCCAATACGGCCATCGAGCTCAGCGGCCTGTTTGCAAAGGTCTATCGCACGCGCGTTGGATCTCCCTATGTCATCGAGGGCATGGAACAGGCCATCAGGGACGGCTATAGCCGGGTTGTGGGTTTCGAAGCCAATGGCGGCGTCCTGCTCGGTTCATCCGTCACCACGGATGGTGGACAATTGGATGCGTTACCAACACGCGATGCCATGCTGCCGATCCTCAGTGTTCTCGGCATGGCTGCTAAGGACGGCGTTGCGCTATCGAAACTTCTGGATGGACTGCCATCGCGTTTCACGCGAAGTGGCCGCATCGAACATGTTCCCGCAGAAAAAAGTGGCCCGCTGCTGCTAAGCCTGCTCGACAATGACCAGCGGGATCGTTTCTTTGCCCAAGTGGGTACAATCCGGGAAAATGACGCCATCGACGGTGTCAGGGTAGTTTTGTCGACCGGTGACGTGATCCACTATCGGGCCTCCGGCAATGCGCCGGAACTGCGCTGTTATGCCGAAGCTTCGACCGACGAGCGCGCTGAGCAGTTGCTGAAATGGGGACTGGGGCATGCAGAAAGTGAATTGGCCGCGCGGGGCTAGCGCCGATCACACCTGCAAGATCTGCTCGACGACTGTCTCCATCGATTGTTCCCATTGTGGCGCGCGCCAGCCGAAAACGTCATGGAACTTCGCCGTCGAAAGGCGTGAATTCAACGGCCGCCGGGCTTTCGTTGGATATTCGGACGTCCGAATATCCGCAACGTCAGCGAACGGCCCCTGCATTTCCTGGCTGGCTTTGAAAATTGCGCGCGCGAATGAGCTCCAATTGGTGCTGCCCGTTCCCGCAAGGTGATAGATACCGAAAGCATCGAATTGCCGATCCGTGTGAAGGCGATCCGCGGCACATAGAATCCCGTCGGCAATATCAAGGGCGGATGTCGGATTGCCCCATTGGTCGGCAACGACAGAAACGCTGTCACGATCTTCTGCAAGCCGCAGCATTGTCTTGACGAAATTCTTGCCGAACGGGCTGTAGACCCAGGCCGTACGCAAAATCAGATGGCGGGGATTGGCGGCGGCGACTGCTACTTCGCCGTCGAGCTTGGTCTGGCCGTAAATGCTGCGGGGTCCTGTCGGATCATCCTCGGTGTAGGGCTCGTTTCCGTCCCCCGAAAACACATAGTCCGTAGAGAGATGGATAATAGGGGCGCCAATATCTGCGGCAGCTTGCGCAACAGCTCCCGCTCCGGCCGCATTGACCGCGTGTGCCAGTTCGGGTTCGTCCTCGGCCTGATCGACGGCCGTGTACGCGGCTGCCGAGACGACCAGATCGGGCCGCGTGGCGCTTATGGTTTCGAAAACAGTTTCCGGCTGCGCCAGGTCGAGTTCCGGGCGCCCGAGAAGCAGGAGTTCCACGGAAGGATGCAGCGCCGCCCTTTCGACCAAGCTGCGGACAACCTGCCCTTCCCGTCCGGTAACGACGATCCTCATACCGATGCCTTGGTCGAGGCGCCGAGCCGTTCACCCGCATAGCGTTCGCCGCGGATGGGCTGCCACCACCAATCATTATCGAGATACCACTGCACCGTCCGCTCCAGGCCAGTTTCAAACGTCTCGGCCGGCGTCCAGCCAAGCTCCCGCTCGATCTTAGTGGCGTCGATGGCATAGCGACGATCATGTCCCGGCCGATCGGTGACAAAAGTGATCAAATCGCGATAATGCGCACCACCCGCCCGCGGGCGCTTCTTGTCGAGAATATCACAGATTGTCTCGACGACATCGAGATTGGTGCGCTCCGCACGGCCGCCAATATTATAGCTTTCGCCCGGCTTGCCTTTAGTGACGACAAGCTCCAGTGCACGTGCATGATCTTCTACGAAAAGCCAGTCACGCACATTAGCGCCCGCCCCGTATACCGGCAAAGGCTGGCCGTCCAGCGCATTGAGGATTACCAGCGGAATGAGCTTTTCCGGGAAATGGAAGGGACCGTAATTGTTCGAGCAGTTCGACAGCACTACGGGCAAACCATAGGTCTCATGCCACGCCCTGACCAGATGATCGGATGACGCCTTCGAAGCGGAATACGGCGAAGAAGGTGCGTAAGACGTTTCTTCGGTGAAGATGCCACTGTCGAAAGGCAGATCACCGAACACTTCATCCGTGGAGATATGGTGAAACCGGAAAGCCGATCTGGCAGGCTCCGGCAGCTCGCGCCAATAAGCAAGCGCCGCATTCAGCATGCGAAACGTACCTACGATGTTCGTCTCGATAAAAGCCGCTGGACCGTCAATCGAGCGATCGACATGGCTTTCTGCAGCCAGATGCATGACCGCATCGATCTTCTCGTTTCGAAGAATTCCCAGAATGGTCGCATCGTCGCAAATGTCTGCCTGGACGAAACTGTAATTGGGATAATTCTCTATCTGGCGCAGCGAAGCGAGATTTCCCGCATAAGTGAGCTTGTCAACGTTGACCACATGGTTTTGAGGGTTGGCGGCGAGGTGGCGGCAAACCGCGGAACCGATAAAACCGGCGCCGCCCGTGACGAGAATATTCATTGGAGAAACCGCTCCTTCAAGGGAAAATATCGGCGCCGTCGAGCAATGGTGCTTTCCGGTCCTTGTCCGAAAGTTGAATTGCGGCGGCTTCGAAAGGCCATTCGATACCGATCGAGGGATCGTCGAAACGCAGCGAGCGATCGTGCTCGGGGGAATAGTAGTCCGTCACCTTGTAAACGACTTCCGTATTTTCTTCCAAGGTCACGAAACCATGGGCGAAACCTTTGGGCACCAGAATCTGGTTCCATTTCTTTGCCGAAACCTCGAGCGAGACCCATTTCCGGAATGTCGGGGCGTTTTTCCGGATATCAACAACCACGTCGAGTATCGAACCCTTCACAACACGAACGAGTTTGTCCTGAGCGCGTGGGGGCAACTGATAGTGCAAACCGCGCAGTACGCCCCTGGCGGTCGAGAGAGAATGGTTGTCTTGCACAAATTGCAGCGTGATTCCAGCCTCGGCAAAACTCTCCGCATTGTACGTTTCGGAGAAGAAACCTCGATCGTCGCAAAATTTGCGTGGGGAAATTTCAAGAACCCCCTCCAGCGCGAGAGGTCTGACTTCAATCATTTCCTACCTCTTCGGCGCGCCGGAGCAAGTAAACCCCATATTCGGTTTTGCCCATTTTCGATGCTCGTTCACGAACCTGTTCGGAACTCAACCAGCCCCACTCCAGGCCAATTTCTTCCGGGCACGCAATTTTGATTCCTTGCCGATGCTCGATCGTACGAACAAACGAAGATGCCTCGTGCAAACTGTCATGGGTTCCTGTATCGAGCCATGCATAGCCGCGCCCCAATTGTTGAACACGCAGGTCGCCTCGCTCAAGATAGATATTGTTGATACTGGTGATTTCGAGTTCACCACGAGCGGAGGGCTTGATGGTGGTAGCGATATTGACAACGTCATTATCGTAGAAATAGAGCCCGGTAACAGCCCAATTGGATTTGGGTTTTGCCGGTTTTTCCTCAATGGAAAGCGCCCGGCCCGTTACCTTGTCGAAATCGACGACACCGTACCGCTGCGGATCGTCGACGTGATAGGCGAAAACGGTGCCGCCCTTGTCCCCGGAAGAAGCAAGCTGGCAGAGCTTGGAGAGGCCATCGCCGAAATAGATATTGTCACCGAGGATCATCGCAACGCTGTCGTTGCCAATGAAATCACGCCCGATGATGAATGCTTCAGCCAAACCGTTAGGCTGCGGCTGTTCGGCATAGGAAAAATTTACGCCGAAATCGCGGCCGTCACCAAGCAATTTCTGGAAAAGCGGCAGATCGTGAGGCGTCGAGATAATGAGGATATCGCGTATTCCGGCAAGCATGAGAACACTCAACGGATAATAGATCATCGGCTTGTCATAGATGGGCAGAATTTGTTTCGACACCGCGATCGTCAATGGATAGAGACGTGTACCGCTTCCACCCGCCAGTATTATTCCCTTCATGCGACCACTTCCCTATGCAAACAATACAAGGCAATCCAAAAAATAATGTAGTAGACAATCAGAAACCCACTTAACCAAAAGCGCGAGCCCCACTTCGGCTATCATTGTGGCAGACATTTGGCGTCAACAGAAAGACAAGTCAACCACTACCGAGCAAGAGCGCTGTTCAGCTTACCTCAAGTTTCCCCCCGCCCCTTAATGATTCCACAGCGCCATCCCATCTGATAGCTACGTCGGACGACGCCATTACAACACAGGTTTTTAAATGCAGATTGAGCGCCAACCGGAAGTCAGTGGAATCATTGTTACCTATAATCCCGACCTCGCTGGTCTCAAACGGCTTTTGATGGCAGTCGGTCCCCAAGTGGATCACTTGGTGGTTGTCGACAACGGATCAAAAACAGACCTGGGTCCTTGGCTTACCCAACAGGGTTTCAAAACTACCTTCGTAGCGCTCGGCGAAAATTACGGCATTGCCAAAGCCCAGAATGCGGGCATCGATCGAGCGCGGTCAAATGGCTCAGGCTACGTGCTGTTGCTCGACCAGGATAGTACTCCAGCGCCGGATATGGTTGCCATGCTGCTGTCGGCGGCAAAGGCTCAAATCGCCACTGGCGTGCGGCTTGGATGCGTTGGCCCGCGATATGAGGATTCGCGACAGAAGAACCCCCCTCCATTCATCAGGATCAAGGGGCTTCGCCTCGAGCGCCAGACCTGCACATCGGAAGACTCCGTCGTGGATGTTGATTACCTTATCGCTTCGGGCAGTCTGATCCCATTGGCAACGATTGACGCCGTTGGCGGAATGCAAGAGGAGTTGTTCATCGATTACGTCGATATCGAATGGGGATTGCGCGCGCAACATAAGGGCTACCAGTCCTTTGGTGTCTGTGCGGCCCGCATGCAGCATGACCTCGGCGACAACCCCGCGTTGTTTCGCGGCAGATATATTCCGGTTCATAGTCCGCTGAGGCACTATTACCATTTCAGGAATGCTGTCTGGCTTTATCGTCAGCCATGGTTGAGATCCAACTGGAAGGCAGTCGATGCGGTGCGTCTCTTGCGAAAGTTTGTGTTCTACAGCCTCATGACCGTACCCCGTATTCAACACGCCAAGATGATGATGCTCGGCATCTTCCACGGACTCGTGGGCAAGATGGGAAAGAAAACTGGCAATGATTGAATTGAGCAGCGTTGCCGCAGAAACAGATTTTGAAATTACGATCTGTGTCGTCATCTTCAAACCCGACCGGATAGTGCTTGAAAAAACACTTGAAAGCCTCCGCGGCGCACTTGAGCGTATGTCGCCGTGCAAGGCCAAGCTCTATATCGTCGACAACTCGCCCGGTGTTCCCGAGCATGATTGGTTGCGCGCAATATTGCGGGGTTTCACATTCGAGATAATCGCGGGGCACGGGAACGTCGGTTTCGGCAAGGCGAACAATATGGTTCTGGATCGGGTTGGCAAGCTCCATCTTGTGCTCAATCCAGACGTTGAAATGGAGCCTGCAGCCCTGGAGCGTGGACTGGCGTTCATGACGGAAAACCCAGACTGTGGCCTTGTGACACCCGAGGCGTTTAACCCGGACGGCAGCAAACAGTACCTTTGCAAGCGATATCCTGCGGTTTTTGACCTGCTCTTGCGCGGGTTTGCCCCGAGCTGGATCAAGGCGTTTTTTCGTGAGCGGCTACAAAGGTACGAGATGCGCGACCAGATCATCGATACTGTTGCCTGGGATCCGCCGATCGTCAGCGGATGCTTCATGCTCTTTCGCGGCGGTGTTTTTCAAAAGTTGAACGGCTTCGATTCGCGTTATCTGCTCTACTTTGAAGATTTCGACATTTCGCTTCGCACAGGCAAAATAGCGCGTATCGCTTACGTGCCAGCGGTCAGGATCGTCCATGGAGGCGGACACGCCGCACGCAAAGGTTTATGGCATATCTGGCAGTTCGCGCGCTCAGCATTGATATTCTACACGACTTATCCGCTAAAACTTTTTTGATGGTATTGTCACATGCGTGATGGTTTGGCCCAGGCTAGCCTAAATGGCCAGCAAGGCTTCCTTGATAGATCGATGCGATGACTATTGCACCGATCTAGAACGAAGCCCACGATTGTGGAGAATTGTTCAAGGTCGTCGCTGATAACATGGAGTCGTACTTTGACCGAAATGGTAAGCCGGTAGCGGGTTCTGCAGTTAGGAAATAATCAGTAGCGACGCGAACACAGCAAGTATCCTGCGTCCATATTTCGGTGGCAACCGGATGTATACCTTTTGGCTCTTGTACCGGCCATTTCAACGGTTAGGACGCGAGTCAGATTGCACCGCGTCGTTCTCAGATCCCATGATGGGAAGGCCATTCAGCCTATCCCGAAGAGAAGCACGGGCTCGCGAATGATATCAATTATCGGCAACCGGGAAGCACGAAAAGCGCTTGACGCAACCGCGCCGAATAGAAAAGAGCCAATGTTCCGCGCCGATTTACAGGGCCTGAAGGTTCCGCACAGGCAACCAGAGCCATCGGGGCGACGAATCCATCCTAATTAATTGTCACGAGCAAGTAGTGCCTCGGCCCTATCAAATATTGTGACCGCAGTTTCTTCCCAAGTCGGCGCGTTATACGTCTCCCTTATTCGAATTTCCGCATCCGCTAAGGCATCAGGGTTGTCGAAGTACCATTCAAGCCGTTCAGCCCATTTTGGGACGTCCCAAGGATCAAGGTATTCGATTAAGCCGCCCCCAACTTCTGGAATGGAGGCCGCATTCGAAGCCAAACAGAACTTACCTGCCGATAGACTTTCGGCGACGGCTAGTCCCCAGCCTTCGTAGAGAGATGGAAAAACTGTGAAAAGCGTGTTCTTGTAAAGCCAGTTCAAATCCGCGTCACTTACATTGGTGAGTACCTGTACTAACCCCTTCACACGACAATCAAAACGAAGATCGGCGAGAAAATCGTTGACGCCCCATCCCGGCATACCGACAAACACTAGTTTCGGAAGATTTGTTACGCCGCGATCCAAGAGACGCGTGTAGGCACGGTATAGTGTCTCGTGGTTTTTCCGTCGCTCGATCGTCGAGACAAACAAGATGAACCGTTCACCCGCTGCCTGCTTTGTTTGTTTAGAAACCTCGTCATCGTTTGACAGAGGAATATGACTTCCCAATTTAATAACGGTCGTCTCCGGGCATGGTGCCCCCAATTCTTCCAACAACTCTAGCAAGTCTCGCTTGCTGCATTCGGATATGCTTACAAACTCGTCGGCGCACCAAGCAAGATCTACAAAATAGTGCGCGAATTTCGCCGCAACGTCGCCAACGCAAAGGTGGGGAAATTTAACTGGAATAACGTCATAGCAGCAAAATATTGTTTTGAATTGCTTGAGCTTTTTCTCTTTCGCAATAAAGCTGTTGTTCTTTTGGTCCCAGTCAAGCCCTAAAGATATATGCACGTCACCTTTCGAAAAAGGCGAAGTCTCCAAACTTTGCCGTATCTCAGGCACAGCAATAGCTGCTGGCCGGACTGGATTGCGCCAAGCGTAGAGAGCGCGGCGGAATTCGCGCAGACCATTGATAGAAGCTTCAGCTGCTTCGCGTCGGTGGTAAAGGTAGTGCAATATACGATTGCTCAGCGATTTCGGCATGAACCCCAAAGCACGCCGCGTGATTGTGGCGATTCTGCTTATCAAAGGAACGCTCCGACCAAAAGCGCCATTCAACGCCGTTCCATTGACAAGTTCTCTATTTTCGAGACGTTCAATTGTCTTCCGGACATCTTCGAGATCGACGGGGATGTAGCCGATCTCCCTTTCAAACCGACAGAACGCAATTTTCGACCCCAGTCTAAGGGCGTATTTAGCACATTCAGCTTGAACGCGTATTACACCGACCGCTGGACGGTTCCATTGCAATATTGATGTAACGTCGAACCAGATTTTATTCACTAGGCACCTTGTCATATTTCGCCTTCTCGACAGCGACAGGCAATTGAGCGAGACAACGTGCCCACGTAATGCTTTGGCGTTGGTCAAACCCGATTGTGCCAGGGAGCGGCGCCGATCTTCTTGGAGAGGCTAGTACTTCACGTATCTGACGATGAAAGCTCTTTGGGTTATCAGCCGACCTAATCTCCGGCAAACTAAGAAATCCTTCGAATCCACGAAATGCCGCCTTTGTTCCAATAACATAGGAACCTGAATAAATCGCTTCAGCTGTCTTAATATTCGATCCACCACCAAATGGAATAGGTAATACAAAACCGTGAGCCAGCGACTTTACTGCAGCGAGGTCACGGTCAGATAATTTCGAAAGGAGATGCAATCGGGAAAGATTCAGGCTCGACCAACGGCTGTGTTGCAAGGCCGCATAGATGTGCTCGGCCACTCCTCCGCAACCACCAATCTACTAAGAGGGGGGAAACAACCCAAGGAACCACCAAAAACTTGCGCGAAATTTGTAAATTTGGTGGGTGCGCACTGGCTATGTAAAGCAGCCATGGGTCTTCGGGAAGTTTCCTTCGCCATTCGGTAATGCCGTCTATGTCTGCATGCCACGGTTCAATGCCATTCGGAAGTAGAAGAACATCTCTTACGCCCAGCTTGTAAGCACATCAGCCTCTTCTTGAGTGACAGCAATGGTCAAATCCGCTTCCCGGGCAGCTCGCCTTTCCAAGTTGTTAACTTCATTTAAGAAATCCTCTGCATCATCGACATTGTAATTGTCGAAAATTCCTCGTTTCAAAGGTTCTTCGATATTTTGAGATCCATACACGAGCAATACGGAGGTGTAAGCTCTTAAGCCTTTAATTTTGACGGCAAGAGGCCAGAGCCAAGGCTGCTCGACGTGAATAACATCTATGTTAATCGGAATATTCCTCAGCACTTCAGACCATCCGCCATCTTCTGCAACAGCAAATGTCCAGACAGCAAGTCAGACGCAAAATGCAAATCTCGACCTTTAAACAATCTATACCTACTTGTTGTCGGAAAAAGAATATCGTTTGGCCCAACCTGTCCTTTCTATATGTTTCCTCTGAATAAACCGCCAATGATGAGGTTCCCAGCCCGCAGCTTCATAGGCACGCTGAATGTTTGATAGCGTAATTGGCCACCATGAGTTGGCTCAACCACAGGGTAGGTGCTGAGTATAGGACTGTACCTTTTGTTTCATTTAACATTGGAAAACCGACTCGGAATTACAGGGAAATAAGAATGGTAAACATTACGGGGATCATTCATGGCTGATAAGACAGGGGATACTGGCAATGTAAGATCAGCAATCTTGATTCGTAACAGCAAATTCATTGTCTGAATTCAGTCTATACTGTCACTCCCTGCAGGCGAGATATTTGCTCCAAGCGAAAGCACTCTTGCGAATACTAACCATAACTGAATTTTCCAGACGTTTTACGGCAGGAGATGCGAATCGTAAGTATCAACTCACGCGCTCTTTCCAATACTCCAACACGTCGATCAACGTTTTCGTGAATGGGATTGTTGGCTTCCAGCCTATTGTACGAAGCGCGGCAGTTGCATTGCCCGAAGCAATTGAAACTATGCTTGCGCGCAATCGCTTAGGGTCAAGCTGAATATCTATCTTTTGGCCTGACAATCCAATCAATCGTTGAGAATAGTTCTATCTGTTGCGTCTTACCTGATGCAACATTAAACACCTCTCCCCGCGCACCGGGAAAATCGAAAAGTGCGACATCTGCATAGGCTCGAACCACGTCACGGACATCCAAGAAATCTCGTTGTGCTGATAAATTGCCAACTTAATAACTGGTGGCCTCAATCCAACAGAAATTTCCGCCAATTGCTTCGCGAAAGCCGCGACGACATACTCATCGGTTTGGCCTGGTCCAGTGTGATTGAAGGGACGAAACCGAATTGTATTCAATCCTTCGTTCGCAAGTTGTGCGACTACAGCCTCAGCAGCTGCCTTGCTCGCTCCGTATGCGTTTATAGGTTTAAGGATAACGTTCTCGCTGATAGGTTCACCTTTGCACTCGTTGAACGATATCCCATATGTTTCTGAACTACTTATGAAAATGAACCTGACTTGTGGAGCCGCTTCCATTGCTGCGTAAGCCATATTCATAGTCCCAGTGGCATTAATGTCCCAGGCAAGCCGTGGAGCGTTGTGAGCTTCTGCAGGCGCCGCAACAGCTGCCAAATGGACAATTGCAGTGGGCTGATATCCATAGATGAGATCAACAGCTGATCGTAGTCTCTGACGTCGATAGCTTTCCCGGTTGTTGTCCCATGACCAACAGGAAAAATGTCGATCGAATG